>JAYTOU010000023.1:0-230696 GCA_043747615.1 Myxococcales bacterium
CGCTCCGCGCATCACGACGATCTGCGTCGTGCGGGTGTTCGGCCACAGGCCCAGCCAGATCGACTCCATGAGAAACCTCCTCGCGGAGTGCTTCGAGCTACGACGTGGTCCCAGGTGCGGGTCACGATCTGTCAGCAGAGGCGCCGCAGGCCACCGCTCAGCGGGTCCTTGCGACCCTTGCGTCATCCCCGTCGCCGGACTTCTTCTTATCACTCATGCCCGTGACGCTAGCACGGCGTGCGGAATGTCCTTCCGTAACGCGTTTTCGCCACGGCACGACACCGCATGAGCTCGCGATACGACGACGAAAACCCATGGCCGGAAAGTTGCTCCTCGTTGCTTACTGCCCCGCTGCCCCCAAAGGCAGACGCAGCACAATCGGACCCGCATGAGAGAAATGTCAGAAATGCTTTCGCCACTGGTGGAGAGTTGTCGGGGTTCCGTCCCGGCCAAAGAGCGCGTCCTCCCCCGCTACGAGAAACAACTCGCCAGCTTCCACAGCGCCTTCGAGCCAGAGCTTCTGCAAATTCTGGACGCCTTGCCACTCGCGCCCTCGATGAAGGTGCTCGATCTCGCCTGCGGGGACGGCTTCTATACCCGCCGCATTGCTGAACGATTGGGAGCCGGCGGGTCGGTTACCGGAGTGGATCTCAACCTCGCTTACCTCTCCGAGGCGCGCGAAGAGGCGGCACGACGAACCGGGCGAGCGACTATCGACTTCGTCGCCGCCTCTTTCGATCGGCTGCCATTCGCGGACGACACGTTCGACTTCGTGTGGTGTGCCCAGAGCCTCTACAGCCTTCCTGAGCCCGTTGTTGTGCTCGGACATTTGGCTCGGGTGCTTCGGCCAGGGGGTATCGTCGCGGTGCTCGAGAACGATACGATGCATCAGGTGTTCTTGCCGTGGCCCGTCCGACTGGAGCTCCCTTTGCGCGTGGCGGAGCTGCGGGCGCTCTCGGAGGCGACGCACAACCCGAGCAAGTACTATGTCGGCCGGAGGCTCCCTGCCGTCTTTGCCGCGGCGGGTCTCGAGCCATTGAAAATCGCGACGCGGGCGATCGATCGGCAAGCCCCGTTCGGCGAAGCCGAGCAGGGGCTCTTGCAGAGTTACCTCGAGGAGGTGGCCCGTCGCGTCGCCCCCCACCTCGATCCCGCACTGCTCCGTGAGCTACGTCAGCTCATCGATCCAAGCTCTCCTGACCACATGCTTCGCCAGCCCTACCTCACGATGACTTGGCTGAACGTGCTGGCTCTCGGACGAAAGCGCAGCGGTCCATGACGAACCCCCGGCCCCGAGTAGCCCTTGCGGCCATGATCGTCGCCGCGCTGATCGCGCTGTGCGTCGTCCCGGCGGCGATTTCACTCGCAACCCGGGACGGAGCCGTCTGCTTCACAGACTCCGCGTGCCCTCTCTCGGCGGTCAACCCCTGCATGCGCCGGCCGTCGTTCGCGCTGGTCGGAAGATGCGCGGTCGCTATCAAGTGAGGGTCATCGCCGATGCGACACCCGCAAGCTCTACGTGCGCTACTTCTTCTTCGCGCCGGACTTCTTCGCGCCAGACCGTTTCTTCGGGGAGGACTTCGCAGGGGCCTTCTTGGTCGATGATTTGGCGCCGCTGGATGCTGCCTTCCGCTTCGGGACGCGGGCCTTTTTCGCGGACGAGGTGCGCTTGGGCGCCGTAGCCGCTCTATCCCGCATCCACAGCCCGATCCAGTTGCCCGCGGGGTCCGTGAACCCGGCGATCGATCCCATTCCGCCCGGCAGATCCATCTTCGGCATCACCATTCGGCCGCCGCCGCGCTCAATCTTGCCGAACACCGCATCGATGTCGCCGACGCTGATGTAGACGGCGACGCTCGGCTGATGATTGTGCGAGGTGCCGACGCCGCCAGGCATGCCCCCGGGCTCAGCGTCGACCATCATCGCGTCGCCGTCTCCGGGCTGCGGCTTCATCTTCCAACCGAAAGTGCTCTTGTAGAACTGTTGAAGCGCGTGCCCGTTGGGGCCTTGGATCTGGAACCAGCTCACTGCGTGGGACATGGGTATTCCTTTTTAGGGAGGGGTCAGTGCAAGTTCCCGGTCAGCCAGAGCACCACGAGCACCAGCACGATGATGCCCGCCGGCGACCAGCCCCTTGCCCCGTAGCGCGAGTGCCCCCAGCCGCCTGCGCCGAGCGCCAGCAGCAGGACCACGATGAGGATAATCGTCAGCATGCGATGTAGATGCCCCGGTCAGCGGTCCAGTTGCGTTTGCCCGCGGGAGGCGAGTAAGCATTCGGCGTCGAACCTTCAAGCCGGTGTCGCCTGAGCAGTCGGTGGTTACCGATGTGGCGTGGCCAACTGAGCGTCCGCCGGCCTCGTTTTCGCCGGCGCCACTCGCCTCTGGACGAGACGAGGATTGGCCGATGTTCCGGGACGATCTCGAGCGCTCGGGATTCGCCGAGGGGTCCACCGTCGGCGCCGACGTGAGCATCGCCTGGGAGATCCCCCGCTTCAACGTGACGCGCTACGGCGCCGCGAAAGGATCGCCGTCCGTGGTAGGGGACATGCTCTATTGCGGTACGGATACCGGGCGCTTCATCGCGGCGCGCATCGACGATGGAAGCATCGTCTGGCAGGTGCAGCTCACGCCGACCTCACACGGCATCCACGGGTCGCCGGCCATCGCGGGGGACGTCGTGTACATCGGCGCGTACGACGGACCCCTCTCCGCGTTCGAGCGGCGAACGGGCCTCCTCCTCTGGCGCCACAAGCGCGGCTATCAAGTCGGATCGTCGCCCGCCGTCGTGCCCGAGTGGGGCATCGTATATAGCGCGCACGAGGAATCGCCAAACGGTGGCGGAGTCATCCTGGCGCTCGACGCGCGCACGGGCGCGAAGCTCTGGGAGAGCCGCACCGAAGCGCATCCCCACTCGAGCGTCGCCGTGGATGTCGCGCGCGAGACGGTGTTCGTCGGTGACAACCGCGGAATCATGTACGCGCTCGACGCCCGGCGCGGAGGGCTGCGTTGGAAGCGTGAGCTCGACCGCGAAGACGGGAAAGCAGACATCAAGACGACGCCCATGGTTATGGCGGATCGAGGTCTCGTCGTCTTCGGCGCGTGGTCCGGCAAAGTCGTCGCGCTCCGCGAAGAAACCGGCGAGATCGTCTGGGAGCACGCGACGGGCGGCCGCATCATGGGGTCGACGGCGCGGCTGCCACGCGACGGGAGCATCTTCGTGGGATCACCGGCGGGCGATCTCTTCGCCATCGACGACGCGACCGGCGCGACGAAGTGGACCTTCCACGTTGGCACGAGAATCATGAGCTCCCCAGCCGTCAGCGGCGACGGACGCGCGGTCGTGTTCGGGGCGGGCGACGGCGACATCTACGCGGTCCGCACCGATTCGGGCGAGAAGCTCTGGAGCGTTCACCTTGGGGGCAGGGTCAGCGGCTCTCCAACGCTCGTCGGAGACCGCATCTACGTAACGAGTCACCGGGGAGGCTTGTGGGCGCATATCGCCGCGAAGCGCCCCGGAATCTCGGTGCGCGTGCTCGACGCGATCCGCGCGGTGCCGCGCCACTGGTTCGTCGGTGCGCCGATCGAACGCGCCTACCGCGATCGGCCGCTGCCCATCGGGTGGGGTCAGACCATCTCTCAGCCGTCTGTCGTCGCCGTGATGACGCAAGCCCTCGAGCTCGAATCGCATCACCGTGTCCTCGAGATCGGGACCGGCTCGGGGTACCAGGCGGCCGTGCTCTCGAAGCTCGTTGCGCACGTCGACACGATTGAGATCGTCAGCGCGCTGGCCGACGCCGCGCGAACGCGACTTGCCACGCTCGGCTACGCGAACGTCGAGGTCAGCACAGGCGATGGGTACACGGGCTGCCCCGAGCGAGCGCCGTACGATCGGATTCTGCTGACGGCTGCGCCATCGGAGGTTCCGGGCGCGCTGTTCGAGCAGCTCGCCGAAGGAGGGATCCTCCTGGCACCGGTTGGAGAGGGAGCAACGCAGCGGCTCGTTCGATGGAGAAAGCGTGAGGGGCAACTCGTCGAAGATGACCTCGGGCGCATTCTGTTCGTCCCGATGGTCCACTGACACGCTCACGATCCCCGCGAGTCCTACGCGAACCCGATCGCCGAACCTTGCGGCTCGCTTTGGATATCTGACCGCGCCGGTGGGATCGCGCGGCGCCCCGTGTGGCATTCCTGGGTGGCTCGCTACCGCGAATGCGCCGCAAGACGTGCCGTGACGGCTGCGCGTGTGCCGGTATGGTTCATGCTCAGTTCGCTGGCCTAACCGAAGGAGTCTCACCCATGATCAATGCCAGCCAGATCAAGCCGCACGCGCCTGTTGTTTGTTCAAACAACGGTCAGTTTGCCGTCGTCGACCACGTCGAAGGGACCGATACCATCAAGCTCGCGAAGGACGACAAGGGGAAGCATCACTACATCCCCATGAAGTGGGTCACGTCCGTCGACGACAAGGTGCACATCGATCGTCCAGGCGATCAGGCGATGCGCGAGTGGTCGGACAAGACGCCGGCGCTGAAAGCGTAACCGTCGTGAGTTGCCGCGGGGCTAGCCTGCTCCGCGGCACCTCTTGCCTGCGCGCGGTTACGCCCGCGCGAGAACAGCGAGCGCTACGTTGGGCCACTGAACGACGACGATCTTGCCCGTCGCTCGGTCACGGAAGCCCCAGTCCAACCAACCGCGTACCGTCATGATCTCAATAGTGTGACGCGTCTCCGGGTTCGATCGAGGGCTCGCAACACGAGAGGTGCCACAACATCGGTCAGGCGATGCCGACGGCGGCATTGTAGTCAAAGAGCTTCGAGTGCCGGATGTACCCGCGGGCGACCTTCTCGCTCTTATGAAGCGTTTGCCTCATGATCGCGTCGAGGCTCTTCCCCTTCTTCGCGGCTGTCGTCGCGAAGCCCGCGCGGAGACGCTCCTGTCGCTGAGAGCAGCGGATCCGAGGTGGCGGTGTTGGTCAATGGGGCGGAAGAGCGCTCCCTCCTTGATTTCGCTGGCCGCGAGCCACGCCGCAAGCGCGCGTACAGGACAGAGCGCTGGGTTCGATGCGAAGGGAATCCCCTTTTCAGCGCCCCGCCCCTCCTGGTCGCCCTTTGACCGTCGCGATCCGCGAGATGCCTTTAGTTGGAGGCGCGACCGAGAATCCACCCCTCAACCCGATGCACTTCATTGCTCTTCGGGATACCGACATCGCGCGAGCCCTGCACAACGGAAAGCATGCCGAGAAGACCGACGACCGCGTCGAATCGATCCTCCCCGTCACCGCGGGCGCCAAATCCGTCGCGTAGTTCGAGTCCCAGCGCCGGGGAGATCCCTATGCTGGCCGTGCGAGACCATTCGAGGATGCCGCTCGCGCTCGCGGCCCGAGAGCTTTGAGATCGTTTTCCGCGCCCGCCGGAGGTCTTTGGCAGCTCCGCTCCAACGTAGGGATACACGTCCCCCGGGTATGTCTCGACGATAACGGTTCGATCTCTAGCGAGAAGATCATCGAACGCGCCATCGAAAGGCCAGAGGTCGACGAGCCCCATCGCGCGCGCAGGGAGGAGAACCTCTCTCCAGCCCGTGATTGCGCCTTTTCCGACTTGATTCCCTCCGAGGGTCCAGAAAATCGGGCACGATCGCCGCCCCTGAGCAACATCGCATCGGCGAAAAAGCTGGTCGGCTGAGTGGAGCCCAAGACGGGCAACGAGGTGCTCGCGTTTCGTCCCACCCACACCGTTCGGATAGAAGGGGCGCCACAAAGAAATCTCCGACTCCGTGCGAGCGACGTTGAAGAACGTTGACCACACGCCGACGCCAAGCGTCGGAAGGAGATCGGCGAAGGAAGTCACGCCGGCGCGGGTTGCATATGCCGACGGGATTCCAATCGGAAAGTCGAAGCCGAGGAGCGTCGAAGGCTCGGCTGCTACTTCGAGGAGGGCAGCTGGCGTGATGATCTCGGGAGCGCCGACGACGTATCGTCGATCGGCATCAAGATCCGCACGGGCAGCCCAGCGCTTGTTTGGGGCCATGCTCCAGTCCGCGTGGATCACTCGTCGCGGTCGGTGTCTCATTGCTCCCGATGATAACAGGGGGCGCGCGCCGAGGCGCTGCGGGCTCCCCGATTTTCGGCCTCGCCACTTAGCTTCAAAGCTATGGCATTGACGATATCGCGTCTGCGATACATGCTTAGGACATGAAGAAGGATTTTCTCGCCGAGATGACGAAGGAGCGGACTGCGCGGAATCCGGAGTTTCCGAAGCTCGTGGCTGAGGCCGCGGAGCGAAGAAGGCTGGCGCACAAGCTCGCTGCCATCCGGCAGAAGAGCGACCTCTCACAGACGCTCGTTGCGGCGCGGATGGGCACGTCAGCCTCGGTCGTGAGCAAGCTCGAGGCGGGAGGAGACGTGAAGATGTCGACGTTGCAGCGGTATTGCGCGGCGATTGGCAGGAAACTCCCGGTTGCGATTTAGCTCGGCTCCTGCGCGGTTTTTCCCTAGAGGGCGCCGCGATGTCGCCAGTCTCGGAGTCGGTCCTCGGCAAGATCGAGCTCGCGGTGCGGCGTCTTCTGCGTTTTCTTGGTAAAGGCAGAAAGGGAGAGCAGCACCTGGCTGTACTTGCCTTCGGCCGAGAAGACCTGCGCGGCGATATCTACGAGGTGCGTGCGAACGCGAGCACGCGAAGCTTTCGGCTGCTCACCGCGTCGTGTTAAGGGGCCCATCGAGCAGAAAAGTAAAGCCGACCAACCCGCAACCCTGAACTGCCCGAGCGCCGATTCGCTCCGGTCACGATGACGCGGAACGCGGGGTCATGATGCCGCGGAACAGGTGGTCACGATCGGCGAAATGCGCAACGTATGATGTCGGGATGGACCCGGACGAGATCATGCGCGCGACAAACCAGGCTTCCGTGCAGCGTGATGAGCGAAACAAGCCCGCGCGAAGCTCGGGGATCTCCCGCCGCGAATTGCGCGAGGCTCGAGCACGTCGAAAGCGCGCGCTCTTGGACGCGAAGGAGGGATGCCAACCCAGAGGCGCGGCGCACTCACGGACAACTGAGGTGGTTGGTGGTGTCTGCCGAACACTTGGCGTTACATCCCGTAGACCCGCATTTGTCACATGTGCCGTCTGGGCCAGTGCAATAGCCGCAATCCATGAGCAGCCCTCCATCGCTGCTGTCCGCCACGCAGCTCGCCCCCACGCAGAACGCGCGGCGGAGGCCGAGGTCGGGCGTGCCGGCGATGTAACTGCACACGAGCCCACATGGAGTTTGCGCGGGTCGGCTCGCTAAAGCGGAACACCCCCCGATCCCGTTGCACGTCGAAACCGTGCAAGCCGTGCCCGGGCATACGCCATTCGGATCCGTCGCAGGCGCAATGGGTACGCAAGCATGTTTGACACATGACCAGCACCCCGCAGTTTGCGAAGTTCTAGGCTGTACGCAATCGACGCCCGTGTTGCATTCGACACCGGCGTCGCCCGAGTCCTTTCCCGATTCGGCAGCGTCTTGGTCGGCAGCGTCAGCAGGGGAAGCGTCGGCCGCTGTCACGGCGGAGGCAGACGTCGAGCATCCCTGCAGTGCTCCCATCGTGAAGCAGACCGACGTCAACATTGCAGAAAGCAGTAGAGGGGTGCGAGCCGTCATGACGAGCGATGGAGCTGGCGCGGCGTCGCGACGGGCGTGTGATTTGGTGGTGACCTCCGGTATTTGAGGTTCCAAGCGGGGGAGAATCAACGCTTCATTGCCTTCATTGGTGGACAGGCGAGCAAGTAGCGCGCCCGCGAGGCTCTCATTCTTGGCGTGATCCTGGCCCCGTGTCGTCATATGCGTTCATAGCATGGGCTCGACGCGAAGGAGGTGCGTCCACCTCGTGAGCGGGCGGAAGCAAGCGCCGACGCTTTCGAGCTCGTACGCCGCGTCGCTCTTCGAGGCAAAGGTCAATGAGGGAAAGATCAAGTCGGCGAAGGGGCGCGAGAATTGGGCGACGACGCTCGCGCGTCTGATTCCGGTCCTCGGACACCTTTACGTCGACGAGATCCGACCCGCGCATCTCATCGCCTGGCGTAACGAGATGGCTCGCTGGATGCGCGATGGGATGCCGTCGATCCGGAAGCGCGACGAGGGGAAGAACAAGATCGTTCCACTCGCGGCAGCCTCACGCCGAACTTCCAACCAATCGTCGGCAGACGCTTTACCATGCGAAGCAGGTCGGACATCGGGTTCCACCGGCCGGTCACGTCCCGCGACCGACATCGGCGGCAAAGCAATTTTACACTACTCGCGCGACCGAGGGAGCTTCATCATGCGTACGCGGCTGCGATTCGTGCTCGGCGAGACGCTGTCGCCCGCAGTGCGCCGCCTCGTTTTCGAGCTACCACCGTCCGGATTTGCATACGAAGCCGGTCAGGCGATCGATCTCTTCGTTCCGACGGCGAGCGGGCTCGTCAACAAGCGGGCGTACTCCATCGCTTCGGCCCCCGGGTACGCGGGCGAACGGCGGATCGAGCTCGCCGTGACTCGCGTTCCGAACGGGCCTACTTCGACGGCGCTCCACTCACTCGCCGAAGGCGCCGTTCTTCAGGCGGAGGGACCACGCGGAGGCTTCGTTCGCCGGCTTGCGGATCGCGACGCGCCGACGCTCTTCGTGGCGACCGGCTCGGGCCTCGCGCCGCTCCGGGCGATGTTGCAGGCAGAGCTCGCGCGGATGGAGGGGCCGCCGCTGTCGCTGCTCTTTGGGTGCAGGACGGTCGCGGATGTACTGTGGGCCGACGAACTCGGGCGATGGCAGCGCGAGCATCCACGATTCTCGCTCGTCATCACGCTGTCGCGCCCCGATCCGACGTGGGGCGGCGGCACCGGCTACGTGCAGCGCCACATCGCCGATTGTGTCGCCGCTCGGAACCCGGGACGAGTGTTCGTTTGCGGGCTGTCTCCCATGATAGACGCAGTGTCGCGCGCGCTCGAGGAAGCGCACGTGGCACCGAGTGCGATCCGCACGGAGCAGTACGACGTGTGATGAGGCCGCGTCTGGGTCGTGCGTTGGAGCATGCGTGGATCCAGTTGTCTCGGTCAACAGCCCCGTCGGCGCTCCGCAACTGCACGCCGAAGCCCCAAGAAAGGGCAGCCCGCGCGATCCGAGGTACGGCAGATGAGAGACGTCCGTCGATTCACGGCGACGGCAGGAGCTGGATCGAAACGGCCTGAATGTTTTCGGCGGCACCGCAATCGTCGAAGGCGACGTTGACGTCGGGCACGAGTCCCGGCTTGTAGCGCGGTGCCGTCACCGACACCGTATAGGCCTTCGTGCCGGCGCCATTGATGTTGATCGCGTAAGCACAGGACGCATCGGTCACCCCGGCTTCCGGCATGGGAAGGCCTTCGGGGCCGAACGTCGACATGCCGTCGGAGGCGACGAGGGACGCATCACAGACGTTGAGGCCGGAGATGGCGTCGGTAACCGTGACGACCATTGCCGTGGTCACGAGTCCGGGACAGATTCGCCTTGGCGTACTGCACGCGGACATCCCCAAAAGAGCTGCCACTGATGTTACCAGGCATCGGCGCCAGCCCGCGCCGGCGCGCCCTGACACGCGAATCACGCGCGTTGCTGCATGGCGCTGGCGCATGACTAGTAGGGGTTTTTCATGTCGTTCCAGAAGATCCGATGGAAGGTCATGAACGGATCGGCGTCACACGGCCAAAGCTGCCGAGCGAGCTCGCCCGAAGACAGATGAAGTTGGATCGATTCGAGTAGGCCAAGAGCTGGCTTGCTTGGTGTGCTGCATAACTCCGCATCTGCGAGGCCGCTTCGCATCGCGTCGCTCTCGAGCCACGCGATCGCGCTCTGGCAGACCGCGGGATCCGCGACGCCCTCGAAGATCTGTCGGCCTCCGAAGAAATCGCGCCTCGTGCAGTCTCCGAAAAACTCCATGACGTAGGTGACCTTGAGCCGCTGCGGCCCTTCCGTGCAGGAGCGCCCTGGCAGCCCGCATCTCCCTTGCTCGTAGTGGAGCAGGAGGGCGTTGTTCGTCGCGGTGGGTTCGTCTGCAATCTTGCCGCCGCACGCAATCGCACCGACGCTCATCAGCGCGGACGAGGCGGCGAGGGCTACGCACGCCGCTCGATGAATGCGCGTTCCAAAAGCGCGCGCAGCGCAACGATCCTCGCGTCGAGAGTCCCCCAACAAGATTGATTCTGCGCGGGAGGGCCGAGAACGCAAATACCCGAGGTTCCACGGGAGGACGAGGCCAGCCGTCGCCCACCCGGTCTCCTGCGTCCCGTAGTCGGCGAGATGAGCCTCTACCGCGAGTCTCCAGCTCGCGTCAGGCGCGAGTGAGGGCTGGCAAGCTCGTAGTGGAAGGCCGTTCCGTCGCTCCCGGTCACTGTCCCCTCTGCGCGCTCGGCATGCGTACCGAAAAAGAGAAGCAAGAAATCGCGGAGCGGAATCTGGCCGCGGCTTTCGGCGCGATCGATTGCGATTCCGAGACCCCACCTCCCATCGGAGGCGAGGCGCGTGTGAAGGACGCGGCCCTCGACGTCGAGCGATTCCATCCCCGGCGTTGGTGAGGATGCAAGCTGCACGAGGACGCGCGTGGCAGACACCTCTTCTCCCACCCAGACGAAGAGCCCGCCAGCGCTCACGTCCGCGAGCGTGCCCGGTAGAGTCCTTCCTTCGACAAGGACGGAAACGGGCATGCGCACGTGGAAGCGCGGTGACTTGCGTGCCGAGCCGACAGGCGACGGAGCGTCGAGGTGTGGCGACACGGCGACGCCTGTGAGCAGGAAAACACCGACGGGCCCCTTACCTTTCAGCTCGATCACTCCGCGATCCTCGAACTCGAATTTCCCGCGTAGGCGCTCGCGCAGCGTGTGGCTCACCTGAATACTCCCCGGCAGGCCGTGAGTCTCAAGCCGGCTCGCCGTATTGACGGTGTCACCCCACAAATCATAGGAGAGCTTCTTCAGGCCGATCACCCCGGCGATGACTGGGCCGCAGTGAATACCGATACGAATCCGAAGCGGCAGGCCGAGCTTCTTCTCGAGCCGAGCCGTGGCGTCGAGCATCTCGAGCGCCATCTCGGCGACCGCTTCGCAGTGCCCTTCGAGCTGCCGGGGCACCCCTCCCGCGATCATGTACGCGTCGCCGATGGTCTTGATCTTCTCTAGCCCATGTTTATCCGCCAGTAGATCGAACGCCGTGAACATCTCGTTCAGGAGGTGAAGCAAGGCGGCCGGTGCGAGCCGCTCGCAGAGCGTCGTGAACCCGACGAAGTCGGCGAAGAGAACGGTTACGTCGGGGACGTAGTCGGCAATCGCTCCGGCATCGGCCTTCAGTCTGCGCGCGATGTCCTCGGGCAGGACGTTACGAAGCAGCTTGTCCGCTTCTTGCCTCTGAGTCTCGATCACGCGCCGCTGTAGAAAATCCGTCCGCACGCTGCGCTCAAGGGTGTATCCCGCGAGCATGCCGATCGCGTTGGCCGAAAAGAAGAAGAAGTTGTTGCTCAGCAAGATGAGCGCCGGCGTCGCCTTAATAACTGCCAACCACTCATAAGCCGCCATTATGAGAATGCACGTCACCGTCACGTACGCCGACCGAAGCTGTAACAGCGTGTAGGCCATGAAGAGTACGAGGATGAGTCCCGCGTAATAGAGGGCGCCGCCGGCTTGATCGGCGAGGGCGATGATCGCGACGATGCCGAGACCCGCGAGCAGCGTGATAGCCGCGAGGATCGGCTGCGCGTAGTGCCTGAAAAACCTGGAAAAGGTTAGGCCGAAAACGAGCATCGACATCGTGCAGAAGCCCGCGCGAATCGCCCAAACCGGCCAGACCGCTCCTGGGACGATCCACTTGTCGAGGAAGGCGAACGCCGAGTAGAGCGCGGTGCCCATCACGAGGGTGAGGCGAGTGACGGGGAGCGCTTTATCGAAACGGTAGCGCTGAAACTCTGCTTCGATCTCGGGCGAGAGCGCGGCCTCCCGCCGTGCGGCACGGACGAATCCACTCACCAACCCGGGTGGCTCGCTCTTCGGGTCGGGACTCACTCGCATCAAATCGTAGCGGTAAACTCCCTCGCCATCAACGACGCCACGTCCATCGCTTCGAAGATGATTGGTCCCGCGTCGGCGTCGACGAGATCTGCCGTAGCGGCATCCGAACGCCACTGAACTTCTTTCTCCATCGTGAGGTTCGGGAGGAGCGAGACGAGATAAAGACCGCGGAGCTTGGGCGTCGTCGCTCTCGTCACGATGTGCAGGTTCGGCTTGGCTCTCGCGGCAGCCCTCGGCAGCGCGATGCGTATGCGACCTTCGTCCAGGCGGACCTCGGGGATCATCCGGCCGTCAGGCTCCACGAGTCTCGTCGCTGTTCAACGAATCGGCGTACGAGTTACGCCGCAGATGCGCACCGCGTTTTTCAGCTTCAGGCCACGCGGCGCCAAGAACGACAAGAGGGTACGGCTGGATCCGCCGGGGAATGAGGCCGTGCTCTCACCGTTCAGTACCGAGGCGTACACGACGCAAAAGGCGCAGCCCGTTCAGCGTCACGAGCAGCGTGCTCCCTTCGTGCCCGACGACGCCCCAAGGCAAGGTGATCCAACCCAGCAAGTCGGAGGCGACGAGCAGGATCATCATCCCGAGAGCGAGGACGAGGTTTTGCTTCACCACGCGAAGTGCGTGTCGACCGACCGCAACGGCATACGGGATCTTTTCGAGGTCGTCGGCGGTCAGGACCACGTCGGCCGTTTCGAGCGCAACGTCCGTGCCGCTGATCCCCATCGCAATGCCGACCGTCGACGCGGCCAGCGCCGGCGCATCGTTGACGCCGTCTCCCACCATCGCCACGTGCCCATAGCGACCCACCATCTGCTCGACGACGTGGACCTTGTCCACGGGAAGAAGGCCGGCGTGTATCTCTGTAATTCCAACCTCGCGCCCGATCGCTTCAGCGGTCTCGCGGGTATCGCCGGTAATGAGCACGATATGTTCGAGGCCAAGGCTTCGCAGCGCCTCTATCGCGTGGCGCGCTCGCGGGCGGATGGTGTCGCGAAGGGCGACGAGCCCTCGGACAGCGTCATTGCCCACCAGAACGACGGTCTTCCCCACCGATTCGAGCGCATGCTGACGATGGCGGACTTCGTCCGAAATCTCGGCAAAGAGCGAGGCTTTGCCGATGGACCACCGCTCGCCGCCCACGCTGGCGTGCGCGCCTGCCCCCGGGATCGCCTGAAGGTTGGAGCCGGGGATGACCGACAAGTCCTTCCGCTGCGCCTCGAGAACGATGGCTCTCGCCAGGGGATGCTCGGAGTGAGTCTCGACGGCAGCGGCCGCGGCGAGGAGGTCGTCGGGAGACGCGTCTGAAAGCGAGATCACGTCGGTGACCACGGGATGCCCGGACGTGAGTGTGCCGGTCTTGTCGAACGCTATCGCGCGGACGCGACCGAGGCTCTCGATGAACGTACTTCCCTTGAAGAGGATCCCATTGCGCGCCCCGTTGGAGAGCGCTGAAAGAAGCGTCGGCATCATCGCAGCCACGAGGGCGCACGGAGACGCGACCACGAGAAAGATCATGGCTCGGTAGAGCGCTTCACGAAACGTCCACCAGTGCGCGAGGCTTGGCAGCGCGACGACTACTACTGCGCCGATGACGACGACCTTCGCGTATCCTCGTTCGAAACGCTCGATGAAGAGCTGCGCGGGCGGGCGGCGCTCTTGGGCGACCTGGACGAGCTCGATCATGCGAGCGAGGATCGTGTCTCCAGCCGGACGAATAACCGTGAGACGAAGCGCGCCGTGTCCGTTGATCGTACCCGCGAAAACTTCGTCGCCCGGGCGTTTGTCGACGGGCATCGACTCGCCCGTGATTGAGGCCTGGTTCACGGCCGAGGCTCCATCGACGACCCTGCCGTCCGCGGCGATACGTTCGCCCGGCTTGACGATGAGGACCTCGTGCACGGCGACGGTGTCGGCCGGAACCCGCTCTTCGCGACCATTTCGGACGACCAGAGCGTCTTCGGGATGCAGCGCCATCAGCGCTTCGATGTCGCGTTTCGTGCGCGCGCTGGCGTAGCCCTCGAGCGTTCCACTCAACGCGAAGATGAAGATCAGGAGCGCGCCGTCGAACCAATAGCCAATGAGCGCTGCGCCTACTGCTGCGACCACCATAAGCAAGTCGACATCGAGCTCGCGGTCCTTGATGAGCGTCGTCGTTCCTTCGATCGCTTGCCGATAGCCGCCGAGGACGTAGCCGACAGCGAAGAGCGCGTTCGTCGCGGCTACGCCGATCCCAGCACGGGACGCGAACCATCCCACCGTGACGAAGACGGCACACAGCGCGGTGGTGAGCGCTTCCCCGTGTTTCTCCCAGCGCTCGGCAGCCGATGGCGAGCCGGTCATGCGCGCAGGGCGCGTGGCTGCCGTGGTCATCGTCATCGGTCGCTCCGGTTCATTTCAAGAACGCGCGAATGACGTCGATCAGCCCTTCGCCGGCGCGAGCGTGCTTCGAGTTCGATCTCGCCTCGGGATCCATGACGTGGAACCGCACGTGATCTTCGAGGATCTCGGCCACGGGACATTCCCTTCTCCTTGACCGCGCTCGCCCGTGAGCGGACGCTCCGTTTCATCGTTTTCATTCGCGCCTAAGGCGGTAACCAAGCCCACGCACGGTCTCAATGGCAGCGGCGTGAGCGCCTAGTTTCTCGCGCTTTCGACTTATATGCACGTCCACTGCGTTCGAATCCCGAGCCGCCGCAGTCGCCGTCGTCTTTCGGACAAGGTCTTGCCGCGTTACGACCTGCGGCGCCCAAACGAAGAGCAGCCGAGCGGAGACCCGTATCGCAGGGGCCGCTCACCGCGAGGACCGGGAGCGCTAAGCCCTCGTTTTGAAGGCGCCCGCAGAGCTCCGTGTCGTCGTCGTTCCAGACGTCGCGAGCGATGACGACGAGGTGCGCGTCTCCGGCGGTCGAAAGCGCCACCACGGACATCTCGTCGGCGACGCTCGCGACGGCGAGGCTATGTGCAACGCTTCCAAAACAATTCGGGACGAAAGGGAGCGCCCTCGATTCGGTCTCCACAAGCAACAAGCGCACGCGCGCGCCATACAAAAGTTGAACCAAGCGCCGCCAGTCACGCGCCACGCCGAATTGCTCGAGACACGCGACGCTCAGCGAGACGATACGTCGCGCTGCTTGGCCGCAACTGGTTCCGCCTGCCCCAGCGACGCGTACAGAATCGATATTGACGCGCCTTAATGATTTACGAAAACCGCTGCGCAATCGAGTGCCGCGGACGCGTAGAAACGCTCGCCTTCGCTCGTACGCAACGCGGCACGCATGTTGCTCGGCGCGTAACGATCGTGAAGCAATCCCATGATTGAAAGACTCGTCGCGGCCGCACTTCGCATGCCGGTGATCGTGCTCGCCGTCGTGGCGCTCATCATCGTCGGAGGCTTCTTCTCGTACCGAAGCCTCGACATCGAAGCCTACCCAAATCCCGTTCCGCCACTCGTCGAGGTGATCACGCAGCCCGACGGATCAAGTTCCGAGGAGGTCGAGCGGTACGTCACCGTTCCCCTCGAAATAGGCCTCGCCGGAATGAAAGGCCTTGACCACATTCGCTCGTCATCGCTCTTCGGCTTGAGCGATGTGAAGTGCTATTTCAAATGGGGAACGGACTACGACGCCGCACGCCAAGAGGTCATCAACCGACTTCAGTTCGTCGCACTTCCCGCCGGCGTGCAAGCGCAGCTCTCACCGTGGAACGCGATTGGCGAGGTCTTCCGTTACACGGTGAAGGGTAAAGGCTATTCGCTCAAGGAGCTGAAGACCGCCGAGGATTGGGTGCTCGAGCGGCAGTTCAAGCAAGTCGACGGAGTGATCGACGTCACCAGCTACGGGGGCGAGACGAAGCAGTACCAAATCGGGGTCGACCCCTACCGGCTGCGCGGCCAGGGCATCGGCCTCAGTCAGCTGATCACCGCCGTCCAGAACTCGAATCAGAACGTCGGTGGCCAGCGGCTCGTGATGGGCCCGCAGGCATATACCGTCCGTGGACTCGGTCTTCTTCACGACATCCGAGACATCAACAGCATCGTCCTCGCGGAGCAAAAAGGCGTGCCCGTCCACGTGGGTGACGTCGCCAACGCGGGGGTCGGGAGTGCGCCCCGCCTCGGACTCGTAGGTCACGACGACGAGCCGGACGTCGTGCAGGGCATCGTGCTCATGCGCTACGGCGCCGAGACGCCGCACACCCTAGCTGGGATCTACGATCGTATTAATTACATCCGAGAGAATCATTTGCTCCCGCCGGGAATGGACATCGTCCCTTACTACGATCGCGGGAAGCTCGTCGAGGTCACCACCCACACCGTGCTCGAGAATCTCCTCGTGGGCATGGGACTCGTGAGTGTCGTCCTCTTTCTTTTCCTGGGACACACGCGCGCGGCCATCATCACCGCCATCAACATTCCGCTCGCGCTCTTGATCGCCTTCTCGGGCTTGGTGATGACCCGCACCTCCGCCAATCTCATCTCGCTCGGCGCGGTCGACTTCGGGATCGTCGTCGACTCCACCGTCATCATGATGGAGAACATTTTTCGTCATCTTGGTCCTCACGGAAAAGGCAGCATCCAGGAGCGCGTCCGGGCGGCGGCGTCCGAAGTGGCCGGACCCATGATGTTCTCGACCGTAATCATTGGCGTCGCGTTCCTTCCGCTCTTCACGATGACCGGCGTTTCCGGCGTCATCTTCTCGCCCATGGCCCACACGTACGCCTTCGCAATCGGGGGCGCGATCGTGATGGCGCTCACGTTGACGCCCGTACTAGCGGCCAAGTTCATTCCGGCAAACACGGAAGAGAAAGAGAACTTCATCATGAAGTTTCTCCATCGCGTCTACGCTCCGTTTTTCGATGCGGCGCTCAAGCGACCAAAGGCCGCCCTTGTGTTTGCGCTCATCCCGATCGGGCTCTGCGCAGCGCTCTTCCCGCTCCTCGGCGGAGAGTTCATGCCGAAGCTCGAGGAGGGAAATTTTTGGATCCGAGCAAGCCTCCCGCAGTCCATCTCGCTCCAGGAATCGAGCCAGTACGTCGGGAAGATGCGTTCTATTCTGCGCGGTTGCCCAAGAGATCCTGCGGTCGCTTGCACGGACGAAAATCGCGCGCATCCCGAAGTCAAAACGGTCATCTCGCAGCTCGGTCGACCCGACGACGGAACCGACGTCTCCGGATTTCACAACATCGAGCTCTTCGCGCCGCTCAAATCCTTCGACGAATGGAAGAACGGCACCACGAAAGCCCAGCTCACAGATCAGCTCTCGAAGGAGCTCCAGGAGGCGTTCCCCGGAGTGGTCTTCAACTTCTCGCAAATGATCAGCGACAACGTCGAAGAGGCTTTGTCGGGTGTAAAGGGTGAGAACTCCGTCAAGGTCATCGGCGCAGACCTCAAGGCCAACGAGCAAAACGCGGCCGCGATCGTCGACGTCATGTCGACCGTCGCGGGAGTGAAGGACCTCGGGGTCTTCCACTCGCTCGGTCAGCCGAGCGTAAAAATAACTCCTGACCGCTTTGCCTGCGCGCGGTACGGCCTCAACATCGGAGACGTCGAGAGCGTGATCCAGGCCGCGATCGGCGGGCAGGTAGTCACCCAAGTCTACGAGGGCGAGAAGCACTTCGACCTCACCATCCGCTGGCTCGAGCCCTACCGGAGCTCGCTCGAAGCGATTCGCGAGATCACGATCGGCGCGCCGGATGGAACGCAGATTCCGCTCGGGCAGATAGCCAAGATCGACATCGAGGATGGTCCCTCAATGATCTATCGCGAGGACGGTCGCCGTTACGCGCCGGTGAAGTTCTCCGTTCGGGGGCGTGACCTGAAGTCCACAATTGCGGAAGCGGAGCAGCGGATCGCCGCGAAGGTTCACCTTCCGTACGACACGCATCTCTCCTGGGGGGGAGAGATCAACGAGCTCAACGACGCGATGGGTCGGCTCTCGGTCATCATTCCTCTCACGCTGCTCCTCATCGGGTTCCTCGTGTACAGCGCCGTAAGGACCTGGATCGACACGCTGATCGTCATCGTGTCCATTCCCGTCGCCTGTACGGGCGGGGTTCTCGCGCTCCTACTCACACGTCAAAACTTCTCGGTCTCGGCGGCGATGGGCTTCATTTCAATTTTTGGAATCGCCATTCAGGACGCCATTCTCGTCGTCACGTATTTCCAGCGACTGCGTCACCTCGAAGGCGCATCGATTGAAGTCGCAGCGCGCGAGGCGGCGGAAAAGCGCTTCCGACCCGTCTTGATGACGACGCTCGTGGCTACGCTCGGGCTGCTGCCGGCCGCGATTTCCAACGGGATCGGCTCGCAGACCCAGAAGCCGCTCGCGATCGTCGTCATCGGAGGCTCGCTCATCCTCGCGATTCTGACCCGCGTTCTGCAGCCCCCGCTCCTCGTCTTAGCCCACCAGTGGCGCGAGCGACGAATGGCCAGGCTCGATGCCGGTGCCGTTCCCGATCTCGAGAAGCAAGTGTGATGCTGTCCCCCTACCGCCAGCCCGAAGAGCCCCCGGCCCCGCCGTCTCCAAGGAACAAGCTCGTCGAGTTCTGCGTCATGATTTGTGTGGTCGGAATCTGGTCGGTGTTCATCACGCATCTGGGAAGCGCTCTGTGGCGCAACGAATCCTTGCTCGTTTACGTTCCGCTCGGCCTCGTCCTGGTGAGCGTGAGCGTCTTCCTCGTCGGTGCGGCGACGGGCGACGACGGCCGGCTTAGTCGGTAACCACATCGCGATGCGCGGCATCGGGCGCGGCATCGGGCGCGGCGTCGGACCCAGCTTCGCCGCCTGCGTCTGCGGGGATCGGCGTCGCCACACAGGTCGAAGCGTCGTAGGTGACACCCGCAAAGAGCCCGGGAAAGATGCGCTGCGTGATGAAATCCGCGTCGTCTTGAGAGAGCGGTTTTCCAGCCGCGCAATTTCCAACGACCGTCGCATCCGACACGACGATGTGCAGAGTGTCGCCCCGCTCAGCATGAAGCGGCGTAGCTGTCTTGACCGGGATCAGCGTCGTCGGTGCCGTCGTCGAGCTCGGGTCCCAGCCTGGCGCCAACACGGCATAGGCAACATCGGTCGAGGTGATGGCGCGCGCGGGATCGGACTCAGCACCCGCAGGTACGGGCGTCGAGAAAAGTGTCACGGACCACCAGCTCGCGTAGACGACGGTCTGTGTAGCGGGATCCCCTCCGTCGGGCGTCGCCGGATACCCATTGTCGACGACGGCTTGGGTCGGATCGGAGGTGTTGCAAGCGCAGAAGGCTCCCCAGAATGCGCTAAGGATCAATGTCGCGAATCGAAATTTGAGCTTCATGACGCTTCCTCAGTCCAAGTAGATCGTCGTCATCAGACGCGCGGTGATCGGGTATGCCGGTGTGAAGTCCACGTTCTCGCATCCGCCGAATCCGCCCGAAGCGGGATCCGCGGAGAGGCGACCGTTGCTACCGCACGAGAAATTTTTCGGCAGTCGGTTGAGCGGTGTTCCGATCCCCGGATCGGTCCGCAGGCGGCTCGTCGTATCGAACTGCGCAGCGCGGAATGCGCCGTTGAAGAGGTTCTCGATGTCGAACGCCACGTCGAACCGCCGCAGGCGATAGCCGATGTGCACGTCGGCTTGGGTGAAGCCCGTCGCAATGATCACCCCGTCGTCGGAAGCCGGACGATCTCCAATTCCGTAAAATCGAAATCCCGCTCGAGCCACTCCGGGTCCGAGATCACGGCGCGCAGAGAGCCCGCCGGCCCACGTCCGCTTGGGCGCGAGGGCCAGCCCACCGCCGTTTTCATGGTCGGTCGTGAACTTCGAGTGGGTGAACGTGATGTTTCCGTCCGCCGCCAGCCACTTGGTGATCTCGTAGCGCCCTTCGAGCTCGACGCCGTAACGCAGCGTCGCCGGGCCGACGTTCGTAGTCCCGCTGTCACCGCCCCACGTCGTTTCCTGGTTCAAGTTCAGTCGCCAAAAGGCGGCTGCAAGATCGAGCCGGTCGAACAGGCGCGCGCGCGTTCCGGCTTCTTCGCCAATGGCCCGGGTGAGCGGGGTGACCGACGGCGTGGAGAACGCTCCGCGCACGTCGTTCGAGTGATAGCCATTGCCGTAGTTCACGTAGACGTCGACTTGCGCATTCTTCTTGTCGATGGGCGTGACGACGGCGCTCGCCTTGGGGCTGAACTGCTGCGCGCCGTCGACCCCCGAGCGCGTGCTCAGCGGATCGGTCGACGCGAGGCGGTTGTCGACGGCGAAACCGATGAAGTCAGCGCGGCCGCCGGCGATCACGCGGAACCACTTCACGGGCGTGATCTCTTCGTTCACGAAGGCTCCGATGAGCGTCTCGTGCGTCTCATTTCCGCGGAGCTGACTGAGCTCGACGCGCTGCTGGGCGCGCCACAGCTCCTGGTGGATGTCGTCGCTCCGAAGGTTGGCGCCGATCGTGGTGTCGAAGCGCAGATGCTCCACCTCGTGCACGATGCGGTAGCTGACCTTTCCGCCGTAGAACGTGCGTCGATCGGTCTGATGGATCTCGTCACCGCGGTCGGGATCGTCATGGTAGAGCGTGAAGTTCGAGTAGAGGTTGAAGCGGTACTCGCCGACGAACGCCATCGCGTTGATCTCGCTGTTGTCGCTTGGACGCAGCTTGTAGCTCACGAAAAGCTGGTGGCGCGCGGTGTTGCCGCCTTCCGTCGGATCGATTGAACCGAAGCGCGAGATGAACCCCTGCTCGACCGCGCGTGACGGGATCTGCCCTGAGCCATGCCAGTTACCCGAGTAGCTCGACTCGCCAAGGGAGATCGACGACGTAGGGCTGATGGCGTAGGTGATTTTGTTGAAGAGCTTGTATTTGTTCCAGCCCTCGGGGTTGTCGAACGGGCCGTCTTGCCGACCGACCTCGGCGGCGAACGTCGATTTGATGTTCTCGAATTTCGGGCTCGCGATGAGAAGTCCACGGTATGAAGGCGATCCATACCCAGGTGAGCCGCCGAAGCCGAAGCCTACCGAGCTGTGGTCAAAATCGTCACGTGTCACGAGATTGACGGCGCCCGCGGTGGCGAAGTCCCCCTGGTTGGCGAAGTAGGGGCCTTTCGTAATTTCGACGCGCTGAATGGTCTCGGGGATGATGAAGTTCGTGTCCGCAAATCCCTGCCCGTGCGCGTGCGACACCATGTTGATTGGAATTCCGTCGATCGACAGAGCGACGTCGGTTCCGTGATCGGCGTCGAACCCGCGCAAGAAGTACTGGTTCGCTTTTCCCCCCCCGGAGTGCTGCACCATCGTGAGACCCGGCGTCACGCGCAGGATGTCCTGCACCGACCCGATCGGACGGAGGTTGAACTCTCGCTCCTGCACGGCGAACGACGACGCGGCGCTCATCGGACGCTGCGCGAGGACGAGCGTCGACTGCGCGGGGCCCGCCTGCAGCGGCGGCACGATGACGGGAACGGAAGCGGGGGGCGGCACGGGAGGCGTCGCCTGGACGGAGACGGGCGGAGGCTGGAACGGCAACGCGAGCTGGATCGTTGCGCGGATCGCGGTGCCCGCGCGCTTCGCCGGCTCGAACGTCCACGTCTTTACGGCTGCAAGCGCCGCCTCATCGAACCCGTGCCCGGCCGCTTGGGTGACGCGCGCTTCGGCAACGCGCCCGTCTGCATCGACGCTCAGCTCGAGCCCCACGTTCCCTTCGAGGCGATCGCGCAGAGCTTCTGCGGGATACGCCGGGTCGGGGTGAGACTTGAGCGACGGCGGGGTGACGACCTCTGGATTGCCTTCCGACGCTGGCATCGAGCCGCCCGTCGGGTCTTGTTGGGCGTGCGCGATTGACGCAGGACCGATGACCGAAACGATGACCGCTCCGAAAAGCGACGCTCTGAAATAAGCACGCATGAGATCCCTCGAAAGAAATCACGATTATTAAGAAACGTGGCACGCTCGTATCACGATCTTGAAAATAAGTGTCACGAATTACACATACGCGTAGATCGGCAAAAAGGATCGCGCCCGACATCTGCCTTCCTGCGGAGCGCGCGGACAGCGCAATCGGCATGCGGCCACGGCGCCATTTCGCGACTCCTCGATGCACCTGCGGATGGCGAAAGTAGATCGCCCGAGCTCAGCATACGACGAGTACGAATTTAGAAACTCGTGGTACGCGAAGCGCTACGTCGCCCGCGAACGTCGTCGCTACGGGCCTGAGTAGATCGGGGGCGAGGTGACTGTCCCGTCGGGCTTCAGCTCCTCGGCGACCTCGTTTGCGGCCGAGTGCGTGACGCGGAGGATGGCACCCTGGCTGTCGCCGTTCGCGATCCCGCAGTCGATCTTGAAGAGCGTCTTCGCGCTGTCGGCTCCGATGCTGCCGACGAATCCCAACGCGCCCGGCGTGTGGCCGATGACGATGTGAGCCGCACCGACTGTCGTCGCGTATTGCCCTGCGAGCGTCGCGTCGGCGGTGTACCAGCCCTTCGACTCGAGGATCGAGCTCGTCCCGATGACCGCGGGCGCGTTGAATCCGTGATTGTCGACGGCATCGCGCAGCGCGGCTTCGAGCTGCGCGACCGTTTGGTTGCCCGTGTCACCCGCATGGGAGATGAACCACTTCTCGACACGCACCGCGAACGGCCGCTCGCGAAGCCACTTACCGTGGACGTCCATTCCGCTCGCGTACGTCGCGGGGCTGATGCTCATCGCCATGAGCTCCGGGTCGATCCCGCCCGCTGCGGTCGCCTTGCTGTTCATCGGATCCACGAGAAACTCCGCCTCGTGGTTGCCGAGCGTGACGATGACCTTCCCTCCGGCGGCGGCTGCCGAGACCTCGAGGGCACGCATGAAGTCGACGATCTCCGGAGCCTGCGGCCCCTTGTCGATCATGTCGCCAGCCATGACCAACGTCGCATCCCCGCCGGTCCACGTCGCCGCGCCCGGCGTCGCAGGATTCCCGGCAATGAGCGACCACGTCGACAGGAGCTTCAGAAGAGCGGAGTAGCTGCCGTGCATATCGCTCATGGCGTAGAGGGTCGTGAACGATCCGAGCTCCAAGATGGCGGGGTTCTTCGCCCAGTCGCGTCCCGTCGGAGAGACCGTTCCATCGGATCGCGCGCCGTCGCCCGTGGACACGCCCCCGTCCTCGCCGAGAGAACCGCCGTCCGAAGAGAAGCCGCCGTCGGCGTCGCCGGGGGCCGCGCCGTCACCCGCGCCCGCACCTGAGGTGCTGCTCGAAGGGGAGCACGCGAAGAAAACGGATCCAACAAAGAGCGCGACCAGTCCGTGGCTATGCTTCATGCGCCCATGCGTAGCACGGCCCACAAGCCGGGCCCGGAATTGCGCGGCGGACGAATTTTCCGGTCAGAGCCGCCTTCGGGGGCCTACATTCGGGCCCGCGTGCGAAAACACTTTTCTCTCGCCGCCGTCGCCGCGGTCAATGCGCTCCTCGCCATGGTCGCCACGTACGCGCTCCTTCGGGGCTACGACGTGTGCTTCACGTCGGAGACGAACCCCGCGACCATCGTGTGGTCCGCGCACGTCGCTATGTTCTGGCGACTGGGGGTCGGGCTCTACGTTGGAGGATTCGTGGCTATGGTCGCCGCGTTCGCGGGCCAGCGAGACATCGTCGCGACGGTCCGCGTAACGGCCGTCCTCGTGCCCGCGATCGGAGCGTTGATCGCGATCCAAGGTGCGTTTTTTCCATGATCTCCCAGCTGGCCTTGCGCGTCGCGGAGCACATTCACGGCCACATGGGATGGCTCTCGGCGGCAGCGCTTATGCATCCCGCGATCTTGCTTCGCGATCCTCGGCGGCGCGCGCGCTTCGCGGTCTTTCTCACCACCGCGTTCGTCACGACTACTGGTCTTCTTGGCGCGTGGATCTACCCCGAATACCGAGCCCGCTTGAAGCAAGCGATTTTCATTCACGCTCCAAAAATCGGCTGGCTCTTCGAGCGCAAAGAGCACCTCGCTGTGGGAGCGCTCGCCTTCGCGTGGATCGGCTGCATCGCGCACCTCGCCGTCCCCACCTTTACCGACGACACATCGAAGTGCGCCGCCGCGTTGATGGCCCATCGTGCGTACGTCATCGCCTTCGTGCTCTCAGTCGCGGTCGCCTGCCTCGGCGTCACCGTGGCGACGTACAGCACGTTTTGAAGACGCGTTACTGGCTGACGATGATGGTGCGCGTCACGCGTGCGCTGTTGTTTCCGGGCTCCGCGAAGACGTTGAAATCGAGGTCGTGCTGGCCGGGGGTCGAGAGATCGAAGGTGAGCGTCTGCGGAGAGGGCCCACCGATAGCGCCGCGGTAGATCGAGCCGTTTCCGCCGTGACCCAGAATGTTGACGCCAGTCACCGTGCCGAAGTCGTCGTGGAAGCTGATTGAGCCGTTGATGTGCGCGACGCCCGTCAGCGAATCGATGGTCGCCGATGCGGGTACGGTCACGTCATCGACTACGGGAGCCGTCGCTGCGTCGATCGCGGGTGGCCTGGCGGCGCCGCCGTCGGTGGTCGCGCTCGAGCCACAAGGATCGAGCAGAGCGGCCGCGAAAAAGACGGTGAGAAGCTTGGCTCCGAGCATGTCCTACAACCACGTAGCAGGGTCACGCGCTCCAGGCCACGGTCGGAAACGGCTTGCTCGGCTTTGCAAACAGGTAGCCCTGCATCAAGTCGCAACCGAGTCGAGCGAGGAACTCGCGCTCCGCCTCCACCTCGATCCCCTCGGCTACCACGAGGAGGCCCATCTCGCTGCAGAGGGCCGCGAGGGAGCGGACGAGCTTCTGCTTCACGGGAGATTCGTGGACGTCGCGGATGAGTGACATGTCGAGCTTCACGAACTCCGGCTCGAGCTTCGCAAAGCTCGTGAGCCCCGCGTAGCCGGCACCGAGGTCGTCGACCGCGATGCGGTATCCCATGTAGCGGAGGAGGGCGATCCGAGCTTGGGTGTCCTTGACCTCGTCGAGACTGGCCCGTTCGGTCACTTCCAAGACTACCCTCTTCGCGATCTTCGAGAGCGGCTCGCTGTCTTTGTACAGGAGCGGATCGAGGAGATCGCGGCTATGAAGATTCACGAAGAGGAGCGCGTCGGGGGGAGCTGCTTCGAAGGCGGCCGCAGACAGAGCGCGAATTCGCTGGCCGAGCTCGGGCAGCCGATTGAGACGCTCGGCCGCGTCGAGGACGGCTCCGGGATGCGGAAGCGAAGGCTCCGTGCTGCGAAGAAGCGCCTCGTAGCCGAGAATTTTTTGCTCTCGATTGAGGACGATCGGCTGGAACGCGACCCAGAGCGTCGCCATCGCGCGCTCGAAGTTCGCCTTTAGCGCGGCGATCTCTCCCGCGTTTTTCTCCACGGCCCCCAGGTGCTGGAGCGCTTCGCGCTTGATGCAAGCGAGCTTGTGGAGCTTGGCGGCGCGCCCGACGGCGTCACGTAATTCGTCTGGCGACATTGGCTTGAGGAGATAATTGAGCGCTCCGAGCTCGACGGCCTTCATCGCCGTCTCCACCTCGGGGTCGCCCGTCATCAAGACGACCGGTACGTCAAGGTCGTAGGCGCGGACCACACTGAGCAGCTCCACCCCCGACATCCCCGGCATATGTATGTCCGAAAGAATGACGCAGAAACTGTCGTGGGTGAGCGCCTCCACGGCGGCGGCTCCATCGACGACGATCGTGACGTCGTAGCCGGCGGCGGTCAGAACCCGGCCGATACCGCGTGCGACGGCGGCGTCGTCATCGGCGACGAGGATGCGTTTTGGGCCTTCCGCGGGCAGGCCGTCTCTTGGCGGGATTTGCGTGCTGTTCATCGGTCCTTGCTTAACGCCCGCCACACATCATGAGTTAAGTGCCGCGCGCGCCGTAGGCCTTAGCGTCGGCGCCAGGACCGTCTTACAGTGCTGATGCGATTGAGGGGGGGGGGGTTTCGACGAGGGGCGTTTGGCCCTTCATTTCCTCGGGATCGATCCGTTATACGCCACGGCCAACTGAAACGGCCGAGGCAAGGGAGCGCGCGTCACTTGATGACTCACGACAGTAATGCTTCATCACCTCCATCCGCGCGGGCGAATCTCGTCCGACGATCGAGTCCGCCCGCAAGCGCGACGGCCCCGAGCGCCGCCTACAACACGCGCATCATCTGGTCTCTCGCCCGGTACCTAGAGGATACGTGGGGTCCCGAGGCGCTGCAGAGCGCGGCCGCCGCAGCCGGACTGTCGGCCTCTGACTTCACGGGAAAGTATCGCTGGCTCTCGTGCGAGGAGTTCGAGAGTTTCTTGTCGGCCGCGCGCGAAAACTTCAGAGACGACGATCATTTCAAGGAGGGTTGCGTTCACCGCCTCGCCGAAGGCTACGGCCCGGTGCGCTTCGTCCTTTTGGCGACTTCTCCGGCGACGATCTACGCGCTGAGCGCGAAGCACCTGAAGGTCGTTACCACGGTCAGCCAGTACACCGTCGTCAGCCAGAGCCGGACCGCCCTGCAGATGCGCGTAACGAGTGAGCGGTCATTCGGGCGACTGGTTTGTCTGGTTCGTCAAGCCCAAGCCGTTGCCCTTCCCACGCTGTGGGGTTTGCCGGCGGCGACGCTGCGCGAAGATGGTTGCGTTGCCGCGGGCGACGCAGCCTGCAACTTTCATTTACGTTGGTACGACACCAAGCGGTGGTTGCCGATCCTGGCGGGCCTAGGCGCGGGCGTGGGCGCGATGATGGCGCTGCCCCCGGATCTCGCGCGCTTCGCGCTACCGGCTCTCGGCGCCGCGATGGGCTTCATTCACGAGCTCCGTCGGACGGAGCGAACGAATCTCGTGACGCGAGACGAGGTCACTGCTGCGCTGCGAATCTTGGCGGAGGAGGGAGGAGAGGCTCGGCGTGAGATCATGGCGATCAATCAGCGCCAGCGTGATTGGTCGCGCATGCTCGAAGACGTCGCCGCAGAGAGAGCGGCGGCCGTCCAGAAGACGATCGCGCGCCTCGACGAGTTGCAGACCGTGCGGGAAAATAAGCTGCTTGGCGTCACCCACGATCTGCGGAGTCCGCTGACGGTCATCTCGGTAGCGACGGACTGGTTGAAGGAGAACGCGGGTCGAATTCCGGACGGCGTGGCACTGGTCGACGACCTCACCGATGCTGTCGCGCGCATGAAGCGGATGACCCAGGACCTCATGCAGCTGGCCTCCGCACAATCGAGCATCATGCAGCTCGCGCCCCAGCGGATCGAGGTCGCGCCGCTGACCGAGACACTTCGTCGGCGCATCCGCGCGCTCGTCCACGGCCGCGACATCCGAGCCAGCGTCTTCGGTACGCGCGAGGCGCCCGAGTACATTCAAACCGACCCGCTCCTCTTCGACCGCGTCATCGACAACCTGCTCGGCAACGCCGCAAAATATACCGCACGCGGAAGCATCGTCCTCGAGATCGACGGGCTGCCCGGATTCCTCGTCATCAAGATCTCCGACACGGGGAGGGGCATCGAGCCCGAAGCGTTGGAGAAGACATTCTCGCCGGGCGGATCAGACGCCGCCAAGCGAGCGCACGACAGTTACGGCGTCGGCCTTTCGGTCGTCGTGCAGCTTCTCGGGCAAGTTGGCGGTCGCTTGGACGTGATGTCGAAGCCGGGGAGCGGCACCACGTTTTGGGTCTATTTCCCCGTGAATACTGGGCGATTGAGCCTCGTGCCGCCTAGAGAGACCGCAACAACTCCAAATGTCGAACCGTACCGCGACATCTTGAACCGCGTCGTAACCATCCGGAGGAAAACCGCGTGAACGCAGCCATCTCGAAATTTCCAAGCACACCTCCGCCGTCCGACGTTATAGGCGTCGATCGGGCCCCTCGCGTCGTCGACGTCTTCCTGCGCTACCTGAAGGCCGAGGGCGTCCGGATCGTCTTCGGCATTCCCGGCGGTCTCCTCTACCCGTTCTTCGCGGCCGTCGAGAACGATCCCGACCTTCGACTGATCGCGACCAAGCACGAGCAGGGCGCCGCTTTCATGGCGGACGGCTACTCTCGCGTGAACCGCTGCCTCTCCGTGTGCGCAGGAACGTCGGGACCCGGCTCTACCAACCTTCTCACCGCGGTCGCCTGCGCGTTCTCCGACGGCGTCCCGCTCCTCGTCATCACCGGACAGGCCGCGACGCATGCCCTCGGAAAAGGCGCGGCCCAGGAGACGACGCGCGAGGACATCGACATCGTCGACATGTTCCGCCCGGTGACGAAGTACTCCGCGATGGTGACCTCGCCCGGAAGCATGGCCCACCACCTTCGGCGCGCTCTGCGCAACGCGCTCAGCGGCAGGCCCGGCCCCGTGCACCTCAACGTTCCCGTGGAGCTGTGGGAGAAGCCGCTGACCGAAGACTGGTTCGATCCGCGAACCTACCGTCCCGAGTCGCGGGGCTTCGATCGGCTCGCCGTGCAGCGCGCCGGGGACGTCCTTCTCGAGGCACAATACCCCGTAATTTTGGCTGGATCCGGCGTCGGCATCGCGGGCGCGCGAGAGCACCTGAAGACACTGGCCGATCTTCTTCAAGCGCGGGTCGCCACCACACCGCGCGCAAAAGGCCTCTACCCCGAAGACGACCCCTACTCTCTCGGCGTGCTGGGCGTAGCCGGTCACCGCGAGGCGCGGGAAATCATCTTGGGCAAAACGGTCGACGTCCTCTTCAGCGTGGGCGCATCTCTGAACGAGACGAGCACCCTCAACTGGGACCCGCGGCTCCTGCCTTCGAAATCTTTCATCCAGCTCGACATCGAATCCGACCGCATCGGCCGGAACTACCCGGTGGACATCGCGCTCGTCGGAGACGCGCAGAGCATTCTCGTCGAGCTCGTCTATCACCTCCATCGCCGCATTCGCGAGGGAGCGTTTCCCGCTTCCCTCTGGGATCGGAGCCCTCCCCTCGTCCGATCCGACGACCGCTACGACGGTGGTGCCCTGCGCAAGTCGGACGCCATTCCTGTGAGCCCCCAACGCTGGCGAAGCGATCTCGAGGAGGTTCTGCCAGACAACGCGATCATCTTCTCGGATATCGGCGGGCACATGCTCTTCAACATCCATCACCTTTGCATTCGCAAGAACCAACAGTTCTTCATCAACTTGGGTTTCGGATCGATGGGCCACGGCACGAACGCACCGATCGGAGCGGCTCTCGCAGACCCAGGCAGGCCAGTCTTCGCGATCGTCGGGGACGCCTGTTTTACGATGAACGGGATGGACCTCATCACTGCTGCCGAGCACGACGTGCCAGTGATCTGGATCGTCGAGAACAACAACATGCACGGCATCACGTGGCACTGCAGCAAGCTCCTCGGCAATGGTCAGGGCCTGGAATCTGCGCGCTACCGCAGGCCGCTCGAGGTGGCTTCGATCGCCCGCGCCATGGGCTTACATGCGTTCGTCGTCGACGCACCCAACAAGATTCAGGCTGCGGTTCGCGAGGCGCTTCGTCTAGGCAGACCGGCTCTCATCGAGGTGAGAGTCGACGGCTCAATCTGTCCACCCATTGGTGAGCGCACGCAATCGCTCGCCGGCTTCATCGAAAAGTGAGCGCCTCCGATCCCGAGCCGCGCTCTGGCCCCTTCGACGATCACACCTGGCCCGAGAAACTCACGGCGCGCGTCGTAACTCCTGGCGCGCAGCCGCGGCTGCACGGCTACGACATCGAGGGCGATCTCGCTCTGCACTACCCGTGGCACGCAACGCTATTTCTGTCGATCGTCGGTGAGCTCCCCGACGATGCGACCTCGCGAGTCTTCGACGTGACCATGCAATTCGCGAGCGTCATCAGCGTGGCAGAGGCTCCATCGCATGCCGCGGTGCTCGCGCGCATCTGTGATGCGTCGACGGCCGGCATGTCCAGTGTGGCAATGCTCGGACTCGGGGAGCAGGCGCGTTTTCTCGTTGGCGAGTATCGACCTTGGCTCGAGTGGCTCCGCAGCCCAGCCGACGAAATTCCGGACATTGCGCGCGCGGACACTGACCACGGGCAAACGGCGATCGACCGACTCCGCAAGGCGATTTTGCCGACCGGGCTCGCCGTGACTGGCCTCGAACGTGAGATCAACCGAACCGCGGGCGTCCTCGCATGCTTTTTCCGTTGCGGCCTCGTCAATGACGATCACCTAGAGGTCGCAATCGCTCTCGCCCGTTTTCCGCTGGTCATGGCCGAGGCCCTGGCCACGCCGTCCGGAAGCTTCAAGGACTATCCCGTAAGGCTTCCGCAGATTCGATACGAGGAAGAGTCGTGAAGGTGGATCCTCTCGTCACCCGCGTGGCCCACGCGGGTCACGGCGCACACCGTTTTTTCGGGCACGACGTTTTCGGGGATCTTCTCGGAAGAGAGACCGTAACGGGCCTCCTGGCGCTCTCGGTAACTGGCCGCCGACTTTCCCACGAAGAGAAAGAGCTTCTTGACTGCCTCTCCGTCGTCCTTAGTGTCGCCGACCCAAGGATCTGGCCACTCAAAATCACCCGGCTCATCGGAGCCTACGGCAGAACGTCCGCCGCCTTCTGCTCGGCGCAAATTTGCGTCGACAGCGATGTGATCGGGATGTGGTCTGGAGCACAGCAGGCCGCACAAACTCTGCTCGATTTGCAGGCAGCACTCACGGCTCCAGAGTCGTCGGAGGACGAGCTTGCGGCGTTCCTCGCCACGAAGAAGCGACTGATCGGCTACGGGGTCCCGTTCCGTGCCCGTGACGAACGACTCGACGCGCTCCGCGAGTGTCTCGAGCAACGAGGACGCACGGGGATGACTTTTTGGCGCCTACAGGAGCGCTTGTCCGAGATGGTTACTCGAACCCGAAACATTGGCCCAAACATCGTCATCGGGACGGCCGCGATGCTTCTCGACTTGGGATTTGACGTGCGCCAGGTTCCCGCGATGGGTCACCTCCTACTTCTACCAACGTTCGTCGCCAACGCGGTCGAAGGCGCGGCCCAGGCGCCCGCGGTTCTCCGGTGCCTGCCCGACGACGCGATCGACTACATCGGTGTCGCTCCACGCCTCAGCGAACGCGCACAAAGACGACCGGGCGCCTTATCTTTCCCCTGAACGGGCCGTTCCAGGTGGTGAGGGCCAGTGATGACGAAGACCACGCCGCAGCAAGCACCGGTGTCGAAGCGTGTTGGGTACGATGTGGGAGCCGTCATCGACGGTCGCTATGAGCTTCGCAGAGAGCTCGGCCGTGGTGCCGCAGGGCTCGTCTTCGAGGCCGTTCACTGCTTCACCCATCGCGACGTCGCGATCAAGATCGTTGCACCCGACGCCTCGTACGCGGTCGTCGACGAGCTCCGCGCGCGGCTGATTCGCGAGGCCCGAGCTCTCGCCGCCACCCGGCACCCCGGCATCGTCGACATCCTCGACGGCGGAACGACCGAGGACGGCATCCCGTACATTGTCCTCGAAATGCTGCGCGGCCGGACGTTGGGCGGGCTCCTCGCGGCGCGAGGAAAACTCTCCGTGGAAGACTCCGTTGGTGTTGGTCTGCAGATTTGCGACGCGCTTGCGGCGGCCCACAAGGCGGGAATCGTTCATCGCGATCTCAAGCCCGAGAACATTTTTGCCGTCCGCGAGTACGACGCGGAGCGCATCAAGCTCGTCGACTTCGGGATCGCCCAGGTCCGTCAAAGCGGCCAAGGCAAGCTCACTGGGATCGGCGCCGTCATAGGAACGCCGGAGTACATGGCGCCCGAGCAGCTCCTCGCCTTCGACGACATCGACGAGCGCGCCGACGTCTACGCGCTCGGCATCACGATGTACGAGTGCCTGACGGGTCAATGCCCCTACGTCGGAACCTACCAGCAGCTCCTGCTCGAGTCCGTAACGCCGAAGCCCCCCAAGCCGCTCGTCGAGATCTGTCCCGAAGTCGGAGAGGCCCTGGCCGCGGTGGTCCATCGAGCGTTCGCCAAGAAGCGCGACGATCGCTTTCAGTCGATCGTCGACCTGTGGCATGCGATCGAAGACGCCGTTCCCAACGCCGTTGCACGAACGACCCTGCTCGGACCACGGCCGGCGCTCGCAAAGGCTCCTTCCCTCGTTCCTTCACCGAAACCTGTCGCCGCGGGCCAGAGGCGCCGTTGGCCGCGGGCTCCCTACGCGACACCGGTGCGCATTCTCCTCCCGAACGGCGGTACCTTGGACGGACGGAACGAGGACATCTCGGAAGGCGGAATGCTCCTTCTGTCACGCGAGGTCTGCGCCGAAGGAGAGACCGTGCAGGTACGCTTCGCCCTCCCGATGGAGGGTAACGTCGTTACGTGCTCGGCGGTCGTTCGATGGTTGCGCGCGGCGAGGCCGGATGACGCCGAGAGCCCGCGGGCCATCGGCCTCGAGTTCGTGGACCTCGCTCCCGAAGTACGCGCGTCGGTCGCCCGCTACGTCGCCCTGATCGGTGATCCCAACCAAGGGTAGTATGCTCACGGCGCTCGATGGCCGCGCCTTCCCGGTTTCTGCAGCTCGATCTGCTCGACAATCGCTACCCGGCGCTGCACGGGCTGCGCTTCCTCGCGATCGTGAGCGTCGTTCAGTACCACGTGACCTGGGTGTTCCGCGGCGAGCAAGGGATCGCGCTCGATGGCGGGTTCGTCGCGTCGTCCCTGAGCGTCTTTTTCGGGATGGACCTCTTCTTCATGTTGAGCGGATTCCTCATCGGATCCATTCTCCTCCGCTCGCTTGCTCAGGCCGGAACCCAGCAGCTTGGGCGCTTCTACCTGCGCCGTATTTTTCGCACGTTCCCTTCCTACTACGTGGTGCTCACCTACCTCGCGCTCACCACCGCTCTCACCGCGGCGCAGCGCCAGCACCTCCCGTACGAGTACGTGTACGGAACGAATTTCCTCAATCTGGCGCGGCCCAGCGTCGTCATGTTTTGGGGTTGGTCGCTCGCGCTCGAGGAACAATTTTACCTTACGGTGCCGCTCCTCTTCTTCGTCTTGCATCGGTTGGGAAGCGACCGCGCGCGCGTGCTGCTTCTCTTTCTCTTGTGGTGCTCCGGGCTCGCCGTAAGGCTATTTATTTTCTATCGGCACGCGCCGTGGTCCGACATCGGTCTCTACAGCGCGATCTACTTTCGCACGCACACGCGCTTCGACACCCTGATCGCGGGCATCCTCCTCGCCTTCGTCAATCACAGGTGGCACGACGAGATTGCTCGCTGGCTCGGGCAACCGTTCCATCGCGCGCTCATTGCGCTGCCTTCGCTCGGATGCCTGTGGCTCCTCCTCCGCCCGTGGTTGTTCGGGCTTGCGAATCTGCAGCTCGTCCACATGTTCGCCTGGGGGACGGTCACCACCTTGATGTATTTCGGTTGGGTGCTCCTCCTCCTGCACGGCGACGGATGGATCCATCGCGCGCTCTCGATCCCCTTATTTCGCTGCATGGCTACGCTCGGCTACGGCGTGTACCTGGTGCATATTCCGCTCTGCGATCGCGTCCTCGTTCCCGTCGCCCACGAGCTCGAAGCGCGTCGCGTACCGATGGCTGTCGTGTGGCCCGCGTCCGTCCTCGCGCTCATGCTTGGCTCCCTTGCGCTCGCCTACGTGATGCACGTCCTCATCGAGAAACCGTCCCTCCGCCTCCGCCAGCGCCTCGCGGCCTAGCCACGCTACGCTACGGATCGAAAGGAAGGCCGAAGCCGGGCTTCGGGAGATCCGCCGCGCGGAACCCGTCGAAATTTTCGACGAGCCAGACGAATGTGGCCGCGTCGAGATCGCGATCGAACTCGAAGCTCACGTCGAATGGGCCCTCCGCGCCCACCGCGATCACCTTCGCGCGCATCCCGGGCAAGATCACCTCGGAGCCCGCCGAGAGCTGCGCGTCGTTCGCGCGGAACAAGTTGTTCTGGAACGGATAGAGCCCGCGGTCGGGCCGGAGCACGAGCTCGATCGTCCGGAGGTCCTTCCGAAGCACGAGTGTGTGACCGGTGTGGGCAAGCGTTCTCCAGCGCGCAGGCTGAGCCCCTCGTGGATCGAGCGCGAAGGGCCCGAAGAACATGTCCGCCATGCCTCGGATCACGATCACGCTCGCCGTTTCCCGATCAGGGAGCTGAGACGCTACCCACGCGGTACGCGAAGCGAAATCGATCGAGCCACGGCGAAGCTGTGCGCCCGTGAGCCACGCCGTTACCGGACCTTGCACGAGCTGCGCGTAGCCGAACATCAGCGCGACGAGACCGGTGAGCTCCGCCACTCGGGTGCGCATCCGTGGGACGGCGGGGAACCAGGCGTAGTCGAGAAAGAGAGCGATCACGGCGGACACCCCGAGGTAGCTCACGCCGAGAAGACGGCTCGAAGGGACGACGGCGAGCACCGGCACCAAGGAGATCACCGAGCCGACGAGCAACCACGAAGCCGCTCTGTGCTGCTCTGTGCCGAGGAGCGCGAACATGCGACGAAGCGGCACGAAGGCGAGGCTGAAGGCGATGATCACGATCAACGCGACCCACCCCGCCGGTGTAACCCCCCAGCTTATGGTGTCGATGGTCAGCCACCCTCCGCCGAGCAGAGCGACGAGGCGCACCGGGGCATGCGCCACGAAGGCGAGCGGATCACGCAGCGGATCCGAGTAGAATCCCGAGCCCGCGGTTCCGTAGCCAAGCGCTCCGCGCGCCGCGAGGTACAGCGCCGTCGGCGCCGCAAATGGGAGCACGCCGCTCACGCGCCTGGCGAAGGCCTCGCCGCGAGAAACGAGCTCGATCGCGAGAACGTACCCGATGAAGCACAGCGCGTATTCGCCCCCGAGCATCGAGAGCGCGAAAAGAATCGTGGCAAGCGCGGCGTGGCGAACGCTCCGCTCCTCACGCCAGTGCACGTAGGCGGCGAGCGCGAAGGTCCCGAAGGCGAGCGAGATGAGCGCGTCACGGTTGGCGAGCCAGGCCAGCGGAATGGCGTGACACGGCGCGACGGCGAAGATCAGCGTAGCGATGCCCGTCACACGCGGCGAGAACGTCCGCCGAAAGAGGGACCGCGCCGCAACGACGGCCGACGCCCACCACAGCAGCGAATGCAGATGAAGAGGAAGCGATCGATTTCCGAAGACGCCATGTTCGGCCCACATGAGCGCGCTCGAGAGTGGGCGGAAGAAGCGGATTTTCAACTTCGGGCTAGACCACCAAGGAAGGATCCCGCGCTCGAGAAGTACCGGGCGGTCCGTGTCGTTGACGAAATCGTACAGGTCGAACGGCCCCCGCGCGGCCGGGAAAGTTCCCTCCAACATAGAAATATGGAGGTAGTCGTCGAGAAGGAACGGGGTTCCCAGGGCAGGCAGGTGGGTAAGCACGCCCGCGAGAAGGACCGCGAGAAGGACCCTTACGACGGGAGGTTGTCCGGAGCCCGCCACGGTGGTAGGCAAAGCATACCAACGTGCGAATTGCCAGCCTTGCGCTCCTTGCGTTGCTCCTCAGCAACAGCGTGCTCGCGTGCGCGACCAACGCCACGATCTCGGACGGGGACGGCGGCCTCGGAGGGCCCAGTGTGGGCGGCGACGGCGGGCCGGTTGCAGACGCGACGCCCACGTGCGCCGACCATTGTGCGAACAACTCCGATTGCCAGAGCCGCTGTCCGTCCATCTCGGGGGACGTGAACTGCTGCGACGAGTCCGGCCGTTGCTACCTCTCCGCGGCGAAGAGCTGTCCTGCGCCGGTCGTCGACGCCGGCATGATGACCTCGACCTACTAGGTACGCCGCGCGCCCGACAACGCTCGATCCGTCTCCGGCATCCAACCTCGCGTGTGGCTTGAAGCGATCCTCACCGAAAGTGACATCGGCGGCCTGATCAAGCAGCTCACGCCAGTCACGATCAACCTCGGGACCGACTCGGAGGAGCGCTTTCTTCACCTCGGGCGACCGAGCGCGATAACGCTGGTCCCCGAAAAATGCGCCGTTCGCGTGGTGACCCAGGCGGAGATCCAGTGGTCGGTGTCGGTCATCAACGTGCCCATCACGCTGGATTCTCTCCAGGTCTTGCTACGGCCGACCATAGTCGCGGGCCCGACCGTGGAGCGAGGAACACTCGCTTTCCACTTGGAGCTGGAAGAGGCTGATTTCAAGCACGTTCCCGCTTTTGCCGATCGCCAGATCCGTCAAGCCATCAACACGGCGCTCGCGTCCAAACCGCTCGAATGGGATTTTGCGAGCATGTTGAGCAGCGCGTTTGCCTTCGAGCTTCCGGCCATCCTCGACCCGCTCGAGAAGCTTCACCTCGACGTGGCGTGGGGCGAAGTGAAGATGACCCATGAGGCCCTGGTGTTCGCTGTGTCGTTCCGGCCGACTGCCACCCGGAGAGGCACGCACCAGAGCGACGACGCCAAAAGAACCTAGGCAGCCCGCGGCGCGAGCAGAATGTTACCAGCTCGCAGCACAGCACCTTCAAAGCCACAATCTCGTCGAGCTCTTCGTCGCGTGCATGATACACGTTTCGAAACCTAGCCCACCATTAGCGGCGACGCCCACGCGGAAGCGTCGCTGGGTACGCGGCACCGCTCTTCGCGCGGCTCTCACAGAACGCTCGCAGGCTCGTGACCTGTCGAAAGATCGTCGCGAGGGCGTCGGGCGTCTCGGCGTCTTGTGCCTCGAGAGCAAGCTCGCGAAATTGGGTGAGCTCGTGCGGCTGCGCGACGCCTTTCAGCTCGACGATGGCGACTTCGATGAGCTCCAGAATCTCTGCCCGGTCGATCACGTTGCGTAGATAGCACGAAGAAGAGCGAAGGAGCGCCCTTCGATCGCGTAGCTCGACGCGGCGGTCACGGCGAACGGAATGCGCGTTGCCCTCGTATCGAGCAGCACTTCCCACGATCCCTCGGGTAGCCGAAATCGCACCTCAGCAGCCTCGGCGCTCATGAGCACGATCAGCGGAGGCTCCGCGGTCCGAACGAGCATCGCGAGCGCCATCGCCTGCGGGCTCTGCCAATCCGCGCCGGTCATCGGCTCACCGTCCGGTCGCCGCCAGCTCAGCTCCGCGCCCTCGAAGAACGCCTTACGTCGCAGGCCTGGAAGCTCGCCCCGGAGCGCGATCAGTTGCTGCGTGAAAGCCAGGAGCTCACGCCGGGTGTCATCGAGACGCCAGTCGAGCCAAGCTGCCTCGTCGTCGAGGCTGTACGGGTTGTTGTTGCCGCGCTGGGATTTGCCGAGCTCGTCCCCACTGGTCATCATCGGCACCCCAGGCAAGAGCAGGAGCGTGGCGAAGAAATTTCGGACTTGCCGTGCACGCGCCGCGATGACCTCCGCGTCATCCGTGTCCCCCTCGACGCCGAAGTTCGTGCTCAGGTTGTCGTTGGTGCCATCGCTGTTGTGCTCTCCGTTGGGCAGGTTGTGCTTGACGCCGTAGCTCACGAGATCTCGCATCGTGAAGCCATCGTGCGCCGTGATGAAGTTGATGCTCGCGAGCGGCCCACGGGTAGGCGAGAAAAGATCGCTGGAGCCGGTGAGGCGGTAGCCGACCTCCGAGAGCGAACGATCGAAGCCGTTCCAGAACCGCCGCATTCCGTCGCGAAAGCGAGCGTTCCATTCGGTCCATCCGACCGGGAAATGTCCGAGCTGCATGTTGTCGGGTGCGAGATCCCATGGCTCGGCGATGAGCTTCACGCGAGACAGCACGGGATCGGTGTGGACGATGTCGAAGAACGCCGCGCCCGGATTGAACGACGCTTTCTCGCGTCCGAGAACGGGCGCAAGGTCGAAGCGAAAGCCGTCGACGTGCATGGTCTCGACCCAGTAGCGGAGGCTGTCCACGATGAGCTTCAGCACTTGGGGGTGATCGACGTTGATGGTGTTGCCGCAACCCGTGAAGTCGACGTAGCGGTCCGGCGGACTCTTGAGCTGGTAATAAACGCGGTTGTCGATCCCCCGAAAGCTCACCGTTGGGCCGAGGTGATCGCTCTCCGCGGTGTGGTTGAAGACCACGTCGAGGATGACTTCTATTCCCGCCTCGTGGAGGGCCTTCACCATTTCCTTAAACTCGGTCACCTGCGCGCCCGGGCGTGAGGCAAAGCGCTGATCAGGGGCGAAATAACCGAGCGTGTTGTAACCCCAATAGTTCGCCTGACCTCGCTGAGCGACCGAGGCTTCGTCGAGGCACTCGTGTACGGGAAGGAGCTCGACGGTCGTCACTCCGAGCGAGACGAGATGCGCAATCGCAGCTTCCGATCCCAGCCCGCCGTACGTCCCGCGAAGCTCGGGAGCGACGCGCGGATGAAGCCGCGTGAACCCTTTGAGATGCGCCTCGTAGATGACGGTATCTTCCCAGGGAACGCGCGGCGGAGCATCGCTTCCCCAGTCGAACGCCTCGCCGACGAGCACGGATTTCGGCACGAACGGCGCGCTGTCCCGGAGATCCATCTCGCTGTCGTCGCGTCCGTATCCGAAGACGGCAGGACGGTGTGAGAGCTTGCCTTCGAACGCACGCGCATAAGGGTCGATGACCAGCTTGTTGGGATTGAATCGATCGCCAAAAGCTGGATCGTAGCTGCCGTGTACGCGAAAGCCGTAGCGCTGGCCCTCCGTGATCCCGGGAATGAAGGCGTGCCACACGTGGTGGCTCTGCTCGGTGATGCGGTGCTTCGTCTCCACGCCGCGCGCGTCGAAGAGACAGAGCTCGACGCCCGTCGCGTTCTCCGAGTACAGGGCGAACTCCGCGCCCCCGTGAACGATGTGCGCGCCCTGAAGAGGCGCTCCGTACTTCGCCACGCCCTACCTGCCGCTCGCAGTCGCAAGCTCACGGAGAACGTGCATTCGGTATTTCGCGTGTGGGTCGTCGTGAAGATCTTCGATCGCCATCGGAAGGCGGTACGTCCAGTTCTTGTCGTCGACCGTGCCGGGCGTATTGATCCTTCGCGACTCGCCGAGGATCTCCGGCGCGAGGATCAGCGCAAGGCTCGACCGCGCCGAAAGAAGAAGGCTCATCAGTCCGCGCCAGCGCTCGTCCTCGCTCGCGTCCGCGTCAACGTGCATCAGGGCTTCGAGCTCTGCGCGATCTTCGGCAGAGAACTCGGGCCACCACGCGCCGATGGGGGCGGTGTCGTGCGTGCTCCAGGAGGCTACACTGAGCTCCGGATACGCCGCGGGATTTTGGAACGTACGATCCCCTTCCCAGTTCTTCTCCCAAGGAATGATCTTGTATCCGGGGATGCCGAGGTCTCGCATCGTCTCGCGCACGAAAGGCGGCACTACACCGAGGTCTTCGGCGATGACCCGCGTGTCGCGTGCTTCGTGAGCGATCGTGCCGAGGACCCGCTGTCCGCGGGCGAGCTGCGATGGCTCGTCCTTGGGCAAGAAGCTCCCCTTCGCCTCGACGCCACCCGCCGCCAGCTTTCTCCGCACGAACATTCGGAAGTACCCGACGACGTGATCCAAGCGAAAGCGATCGTAGAGCTGTGCCGAGCGCCGCGTGCGCGCACGCACCCAGGCGAGGTCGTCGCGCTCCATGGCGTCCCAATCGTAAATCGGAAGTCCCCAATCTTGTCCGTCGGGTGCGAAGCCGTCTGGAGGTGCTCCCAGCGAGCCGTCGGTGCGAAATTGCTCAGGGCGCGCCCAGGCGTCGGCGCTCTCGCCGCAGACGATGAAGGGCAAATCGCCCATCAGCTCGACGCCGAGAACGCGCATCTCCCCGCGCGCTTTCTCCCACTGCAAGCCGAGGTTCCACTGCGTGTACTGGTGCTCCAGAATTTTATCGGCGTGCGTTTCCCGTGCGGCGCGCATCGCGTGCGGATCGCGTAGGCGCTCTGCGTCCGGCCAGGTCCCCCAGCCGTAACCTTCGTGGGAATCGCGGAGCGCCACGTAAAGCGCGAGGTCGTCTTCCCACGACGCCTCGCGGGCGATGAAGGCGCGAAGAGCGTCGGCGCGCGCGGTGTTTTTCGTCCAGTCGTTTGCTACGAAGAGATCGAACGCGCGGCGAATCACCTTCGACTTGACGGCGCGCACCCGCTCGTAGACGACCGTTGGCGCATCGCGCAGGCTCTCGAGCTCGGCTCTGCCGGCGACACCGAGGGCGTCTGCTATGGCGTTCGCGTCGAGGTCTTCCATCGCGTCGATGCCCATGAAGATCGGATCCAACCCGAAGGCCGTTCGGGCTCCATAAGGGCTCGCCTCGCCGCGCGCGAGCTCGTGAGGCGGTAAGATCTGAAGGAGCCCCATCCCCGCGGTCTTGATCCAAGCTGCGCAGACGGGAAGATCGGGGATCTCGCCGATCCCCCAGCTTGCGCGTGTTCGCAGGGAAAAAAGCGGGATCGTGACGCCAACCTTGCGAGAAGATGTCATGAAATGAGTGGCCCCCCTGTCGCATACGTTGAAGGCTCCGGCAAGCACGGGGAACTTCGGGACCGCGCGCAAGTCCAACGACAAAGATGAAATCGCTTCGCACGTCTGCTTTTTTCACCGCGTCCGTCGCCGCGCACCTCGCGGTCGGCGCGCTCTTCGTTCGTGCGGCGCCGCCTGTGCGAGCGGAGACGCCAACCTCTGCCGCGCTCACGGGCGAGTCCCTGAGCTTGCCCGAGGATCTGGTGACCGATGAGGTCGAGCCGCGTACGCCCCATGCGCCGATCCCGACTCTGCCGGCGCCGGGACCAGCAGCGACCGCGCACGCCTCGAACCCTTCGTCTGCGCACGCGGGCTCGGCCGCTTCCTCCGAGCCGGGCACATACGGTGCGGCGGGCGAACGGGGGGTGAACGATATTTCGGACACGTTCACACGGGCTTTTCCTCAGGCAGCGAGCGCCGATCTGGTGTGGTTGGCCGTTCCGTTCGGGAATGCGGGGAGCGCCCAAGTCTCCTTGGAGATCGACGGAAGTGGAGCGTTCGTGCACGCCAACATCGAGCACGCGGTCCCGGCATTGCGCCGGGCGATCGAGCGCAGCGTCGCTCTCATTCGCGGTCGCACGTTCACGGCACGCGGGCGGATCACGCGCCTCTACCTCAGCGCAACGGTGTCACCCGACGACGTCCACGACGGACTCCACGGCGACTTCTTCGCTATTGGTGGGAGCTTCACCGGTCATCGGGGAAACGCCTTCTTCGCGCTCCCCGACGCGGGTCGCCGCATCGACATCGTCGTCCATGACGGCGATCGCGCGACTCCGATCAGGGGTGGTACATAGTTCCGTAGCTCGTATCGCGCGCGTCCGTCGAGTCCGCGCCATGGATGCCCGGAGTGCGCTCTACGCTGGCCGTTTGGTACTCGATCGTGCGGCCTTGACGAGCGTAGATCTTGAGCTTGTCTTGATCGAAAATCAGATGGTACTCGGAGGGCACGAGAGCGAGCGTCTCCTCGCGCGCGTCCCACATGAGCACGTGATCGAAGTAGGGTGTCGCCTCGTTCCAGAAATCGCGCCACTCCTGACGCCACGCGAGATTGCAATCGGCGAGGACGACACCGCCCGACCGAAGGCCGTCGCACATCCACTCGGGACGATCCATAGCGGGCGCGAACCCCTCGAGCACGAGGTGGTTGAAGCGAATGGGAGGAGGCTCTTTGTACATCACGGGAAAGCTCCGCGAGTGAGCGAAGAGCAACGGCGCGCTCGTCTCTTTTTCGGTGACGTAGAACCCCCACGCGTGAAGGAGGCTGCGGGTGTTCTGACTCGTTCCTTTGCTGTGAAAAATGAGCGGCAATAGCTTCGCCCCCTCGCGCACGACAGGAATGCCTGCCGTGAATTTCGCGCGGTCGTGATCGAGCCGGACGAAGTCTATGCCCATTCCCACGCTGTGCAGCACTCCGCACAACGCGAGGAGCCCTAGCAGCGCACGGGGCAGGCGCTCGGGAAGGCGCAGGAGCGCCGCCATCCACAGGAACGGAATGAACCGCGAGTTGACGTGAAACCAGTTCGTCGCGATGTACGGCGAGAAGAAGTAGATCGTTGCCAGGAGCGCCAGGGCCTTCGTGGAAAAAAACGTCGGCTGCTCGTGGCGACGAATCATTGCCACGATGAAGAGCGTCACGGCGATGACGAAGGTCGAGATCGAGAGCCACGTGAAGCCATAAAACCACTCGGCCCACAGGTTGTAACAAAGCTCCCACGGCGGCAGGAGCTGCCCCGTCGACATGTACCCCGTCATCCGCCCGACGGGCTCCGTCATGTGCTGGTAGAGCGAGACGAGCATGAGCACGGTCGCCGGAGCGAGCGGCAGGAACAAGCGGACCGTTTCACCCGCCCGCTCACGAGCCTGAAGGCGCCAGCGCGACCCTTCGATGACGTGCGTAACCACGTGGACGGCGGCGAGGAGCAGCACCACCATGAGCGCGAAGACATGCGCAAACCAAACGGAGAGTGCCGTCACCGCGATCACCAGACCGCGCGCGACGCTCGGGGTCTTTCGCTGTCGATCGATGAGCACCATGAGTAGGAGGGACAGCGGAACCCCGAGCGCAAAATCGAGCATCCCCATCGACACGAACCAGTTGTGGACCATCGGGAAGATGAAAAAGCTCGCGACGAGGAGCGTCTTCCGGTTCGTGAAATGAAGGACGAAGCGCGGAAGGATGAGAGCGTTTGCGGCCAGCACCATGAGGGCGAACAGGCGCGCCGCTCCCGCGGCTCCGACGACCTTGGCCACGAAATAGAGCCACGTGAAGAGCGCCGAGTTCGTCTTCAGGAAGCCGTTGGAGACGAACTCCGGGTAGCGCTCCGGGTGAGTAATGACGGTGACCGCCGCGAGGTGATTGGGCAGGTCCTGATATGGCGGCACGTCTGTCAGCGCGAGCGGCCACGCGGCCAACGCGAAGAGGACGACACCGATGCCGGTGGCCAGCTGCGCGTCGGTCGCCCGCGAAACCGCTGCACGTGCCCGTCCGAAAATGCTTAGCTCAGCCTCGCTCGCCGCGCTGATTCCACGGCCGGCAGCGACGAGCGGTGGGTCGGCGGTGAATTCCGGAGCGATTGCATCGAACTTGGGCATCGGGGCAAAAGGGTTCCTGCAGTGTGACGACGAGGCATAAAAGCAATTCGGGGGCCTACCGGCCAGGCCGCTCCGAGGGCAGGGCCAATCGTCGACAAAAGCTTGGCGGAGCACCGTAACTCGCGCCGGAAAAGCTGTCTACCGGGCGGCGATTCGCGACCGAAACCCTGACAATCGGGTCGCGGATTTCGGCGCTCCAATCTCTTCCAGAGACCCGGCGTCATCCCCGCTCGTACCGACGCCCCCATGGTCCTACCTGCGGCACACAAAGTGTAAAGCCGAGTCTCATGATTCGGGATTCGCGAGCCACCACCGGAAACGCGCCGAACGCTGCCTACACGGTAGGACATCCTCGCACCAGCGCATGGATCACCAAGAGCCCACTTCTCGCTTTGGGGTTCGCAATCCTTGTCGGCTGCAGCGGCGCCGGCGCCACGCCCGAGAACGTCGGCGCAACCTCCGAGGCCATCTACGGCGGCGCGGTCGACAATGACAAGTCCGCGACGACCGGTGTCGTGGCTCTCCGGATCGGAGACTCCTCCCCGTTCGAGCTCTGCTCGGGCTCGCTCATCGCGCCGAACGTGGTCCTCACGGCTCGCCACTGCATCAGCAAGAGCATCGTCGACACCGTCTATTGTGACGCGAAAGGTCTTTCGACGAACGGCGATCACGTCAGCGTCGACGTCGCGCCCGCCTCAGTGCGGGTCTACACGGGGTCGAACCCCTCGTTCGCCACTCCTGCCGCGATCGGCAAGGCGATCTTTCATCCCGCAGGCAAAGTTCTCTGCAACAGCGACATCGCCGTCATCGTCCTCGACACGACGATCCCCGTCATGGCTCCCCTCACGGTTCGCCTCGGCGCGATCGTCAAATCAGGAGAGCCTGTCCGCTCGGTCGGTTATGGAAAAAACGACGAGGGCTACAACCTCGGAACGCGATTCCGAAAAGAGGGAGTCGACGTGCTTGCCGTGGGGTCGGGCGTCTCGTCCTCCGCTACCGCGCTCGGCACCCTGGAATTCGAAGTCGGCAAGTCAATTTGCCAAGGCGACTCCGGAGGCCCCGCCATCAGCGAAGTGACCGGCGCCATCGTCGGCGTCGTCAGCCGCGGCGGCGGATGTGGCGACAGCTTCGGCCATGTGTACACGCAGCCCTCGGGCTTCCAGGATCTCATCAACGACGCGTTTGCAATGGCTGGCGGGGCACCTATGGTCGAGGGGACCACGCAGCCTGCTAACGCTCCCGCCGCTTCCGAAAAGCCCGCCGCAAACGCCGCCGACTCGACCGCTCCGCACGCCGGGTCCTGCTCCGTGAGCGCACCGCCCTCGAGCCGCCCCAACGCGGGGCTCGTCGGTATCCTCTTCGGGGCGCTCCTCTTCTTCCGTCGCCGCTCGAACTAGAAACTGCTCCACTACGATCTCGCGCGCCATGATGGCGGTATTGAGCGACTCGCTCAGCCCGCGAGCATGACGAATAGCGTGGAGAGCCCTCCTCCCGATGGTCGGCCTAGTGGGCGAGGTTCCAGTTGATGCCGTGGCCGACGTCGACGACGAGAGGGACATCGAGCTTCATCGCCGACTCCATCTCCGAGGCGATCCGTTTCTCGGCCTCGGCGACGTGCTGCTCGGGCACCTCGAAGACGAGCTCGTCGTGAACGGTCAGGATCATCTTCGCGCCCGGCACGACTTCCATCGAGCCGAGCCTCACCATCGCCAGCTTCAAGATGTCCGCCGCGGTGCCTTGGATCGGCGTGTTCTTGGCGACGCGCTCGGCCTCGAAGCGGAGCCCCCGATTGGCCGAGTGCAGGTTGGGAAGAAAACGCCTTCGACCGAGAATGGTGCGCACCGCCTCCCCCTTTCGCGCCGCTTCCACCGTTTGCTCCATGAAGCGCGCGACCCCGTGATAGCGCTGGAAATAAGCCTCGATGAAGGAAGCGGCTTCGGCACGGGTGATGTCGAGCGACCGCGCGAGGGCCGAGTCGCCCATCCCGTAGATGACACCGAAGTTGATGGTCTTCGCGCGCCGCCGCATCTCGGAGGTGACGTCGCTTCTTGGGACGTTGAAGACGAGGCTCGCGGTGTGCGTGTGGACGTCCTCCTGCGAGGTGAATGCTTCGATCAGCTCCGGGTCCTTGGAGAGGTGAGCGAGGACGCGTAGCTCGATCTGCGAGTAGTCGGCGCTGATGAGGACGTGGTTCGGCGCGGGGATGAACGCGGCGCGGATCTCTCGACCGAGCTCGGTGCGAATCGGAATGTTCTGAAGGTTCGGATCGCTCGACGAGAGGCGGCCCGTCGCCGCGACCGTCTGGTCGTAGCGGGTGTGAATGCGTCCCGTTTCGGGGTGAATGCAGCGGGGAAGCGCGTCGATGTACGTTCCCTTCAACTTATCGATCTCGCGATACTCGCAGATCACCTTCGGGAGCGGATGCTTCTCGGCCAGCTCCTCGAGCACCTCGGCGTCGGTGGAGCGACCGCCCTTTGGCGTCTTCTTCAAGACCGGCAGCTTGAGCTCGTCGAAGAGAATCGTCTCCAGCTGATCTCGCGAGCGAACGGAGAAGTCACGACCCGCGATCTCGCGCGCCTTGGCCTCCAGATCCCGCAGCTCGATCGACACTCGCTTGGCGAGAGCGTCGAGCACTTTGGCGTCGACGAGGACGCCCGTCATCTCCATTTTCGCCAGGATGCGTGAGAGCGGAAGCTCCACGTCGCGCATCAGCGATCCTAGCCCTTCCCGCTCGATCTGAGGCTCGAGCTTCGCGGCGAGCGAGACGCAGATCTCGGCTTCTGCGGCGGCGAGCGGTGCAGCTTCTTCCACTGGCAGATTCTCGAACTGCGACTGATTCCCCTTTGCGGCCTTGAGCGGCCCTTCTCCGAAGACGCGCATCTCGATCCCCAGCGTCCGTCGGGCGAGCTCTCTCAGTGAGCTCGGCGTCTCGGGATCGAGAAGGTACGTGGCGAGCATCGTGTCGAAGATCGGTCCGGCAAGAGCCACCCCTCTTCGGGCCAAAATAATCTCGTTGAACTTCAGCTGGTGCGACACCTTGGTGATCGACGGATCGCGGAAGAGAGGAGCCAGCACCTCCATCGCCGCTGACCAATCGAGCTGCACCGGCGCGCCAAGGTAACGATGGGCAAGCGCAAGGTAGTGACCGTCGCCGGACGCGACCGAGAGGGAGATCCCGAGGACCGCCGCCGTCATCGGATCGGTCCCCGCGGTGACGATGTGGAAGCCGAGGAGCTTTTTTTCGCGGGCCATCAGGGCTATTTCTTCCAGTCGATCGCGGTTCGGCACGTGCGCGTACGCTCGCGTCACCGGCGCTGTCACTTCGATCTGATCGAGCATGCGCGAGAACTCGAGCTCCAAGAAAAGACGCCGGAGCTCGGCGGTGTTCGCGCCGCCGTAGGCAAGGTGCGCGTGATCCCAGAGCACGCCGGTGTCTTCCTTCAGCGTCACCAACACCTGACTGATGCGCGCGTCGGCCTCGTGCGTGGAGAGGGCCTCGCGCAGCTTCACCCGCTTGATCTTGTCGAGCGCGGCGTAGATGCCCTCGAGGGTGCCGAACTCGTTCAAAAGATCGCTCGCCGTCTTGGGACCCACGCTCGGCACACCGGGGACGTTGTCGGAGGTGTCTCCGGTGAGCGCCAAGAAATCGCGGACTTGACTGGGAGCAACACCAAACTTCGCGCGCACCTCCGCCGGGCCGTAGACCCGGTCGCGCATCGAGTCCCACAGCACGACGTCGTCCGTCTCGTCGTCCACGAGCTGCATCAGATCTTTGTCGGCGCTGACGATGACGATGCGAAGCCCTTCTTTCACGGCCCGGCGCACCACGGAAGCGATGAGGTCATCGGCCTCGATCCCCTCCTGCTGATAGATTGGAATGTTGTACGCGCGCACGAGCTCCTCGCAGCGCTTCATCTGCTGCGACAGATCTGGCGGCGGCGGTGGGCGATTGGATTTGTAGCGCGCGTCGAGCTCCTTGCGAAACGTCGGTCCTTTGGAGTCCATCGCCACCGCAAGGAACTGGGGCCGGCGATCGTTGACGACCTTCTGCAGCATGTTCACGGTGCCCATCACCGCATGCGTCGGCTCACCCTTTGACGACGAGAGAGGCGCGATGGCGTGGTAGGCGCGAAAGACGTACCCGGAGAGATCGATCAGGTAGAGGACGTTGGGCGCTCCGGGCGCGGGGAGCTGCGAACCCGTTGACGCCGACGTGGAGGGTGAGGTGCGAGCCATTGGATCAGGGCTTGTGCGAGCGGCCCGCTTCAACGTCAAGCCAAGACGACCTTCGAGCGTGAAGCCGTGCACGTTCGTTCACGCGGTCCGCGAAGCAGCGATCACGGGGGCAACGGTAGGCGCCCGAGAATCCAGGTCGAAGCGCGGCCTCGATGGGTGGCGCGCTCATTGCTGTTCCCACGCTGGAGCCGGAGCTGTTGTGTGGACGCTCAGGCTTCCTGCGGATACCCTTCAGCGGTAGCGATTTTTCGCGAAAGCTAACTCTTTCGGCCACTTCGTTCGTCTTACAACCCCGAGACCCGTCTCAAAATGTCCGAGGAACCCATCCAGCCCCCGTCAACGTCGCTCGTCGCTGGCAAATACGAGCTGCTCGGGATGATCGGGCGTGGCGGCATGGGGTCGGTCTGGGAAGGGCGTCACATCACCCTTGGCACCAAGGTCGCGATCAAATTCATCGAGAAGGAGTACGCGCAAAGCGAAGAAGCGCGCTCCCGGTTCGACAACGAAGCGCGGGCCGCGGCGACGATTCAATCGAAGCACGCGATTCAGATTTTCGACCACGGCGTTACCGATGACGGCAAGCCGTACATCGTCATGGAAATGCTCGAAGGCGAGCCCCTCGACAAACGCCTCGAGCGCCTCGGCCGCATGCCCCTCCAGGAGGTGGCGCGCGTTCTGTCGCAGGTGTGCCGTGCTCTCTACCGAGCGCACGAGCGAGGCATCGTCCACCGAGACTTGAAGCCCGAGAACATTTTCCTCGTGCGCACGCAGGACGACGACGAAGACGTCGCCAAGGTCCTCGACTTCGGCATCGCGAAGATCCGCGGCCCGGGTGGGCAGTCGCTCTCGAACAGCACGAAGACGGGCGCGGTGCTGGGAACGCCGTATTACATGTCGCCCGAGCAGGCGCGCGGTCTGCGCAACATCGACCACCGAACCGATCTCTGGTCGCTCGGGGTCATTGTCTTCAAGTGCGTTACGGGCGTCCTCCCCTTCGAGGGAGAATCGCTCGGCGACCTGCTCGTGAAGATTTGCACGACGCCCATCCCCGTGCCTTCCCAAGTGCTGCCCGGTCTGCCTCCCATGTTCGACGCGTGGTTCGCGCGTGCACTCGATCGCGATCCGACGAAGCGCTTCGCGAACGCTCAAGAGCTGGCCGACGCGCTCTCCTACGCATGCGGCATCAGCGTCCGCCGCCCGGCCCCGTCGGGCGTGCAAAATCAGGAGATCGGGAACGCACGAACGATCGCAAGTACGCCCCCGCCGGGCTTCTCCCCGTCCCAGTCGCGGTCCCAATCGAGGCCGGGCTACGGATCAGGCGGCGTCGGCGGCAACTCGGTGCCCACGGAGTATCCGACCGACGGCGCGCGGCACTCGGCCCAGTCAGGATTTCCCCAGCAGCGCGGGCCCAACGGCACGGCGGCACCGTTCACCGCGTCGTCCCCGCCGATGCGCAGTGGATCGAGCGGCGCTCTTGTCGCGGTGATCGCCATTGCTGCAGCGCTCCTTGGGGGAGTGCTGATTCTGCTCCTCGTGGGAAACCGCAAAAACACGCCGACGTCCGTGCTCGCGGGGCCCTCCGGCATGACGGTCGTTGCACCCAGCGTCTCCGTCCAGGTCTCCTCGCCGCCCGCTACGCCGCCGCTTCCGCCGGTCGATCTCACAGGTCCCGCGCTCGCGGTGGCCCCGCCGGCGAGCGCCGCCAAGGTCACTCCCGCCGCAAGTACACGTCCACGTGGCGGAAGGCCTCCGGCTCCGTCCCCGCAGCCGCCCGTTGGCGCCGCGGTGGTGCTGAACCGTCCACCTCAGGGCGTAACGATCTCACCTGCGCCTGGCACGCAGGCCGTGCCCCCTCAGGGAAAGCAGAGCACCCCCAGTGATCCCGGATTTTAACTTCGGGCCTCGCGGAAACGCTAGAGTCGCACTCCTCAGACGGCGTGCAAGGAACGGCGCGGTCGACTAGGGGTCTTCTGATGCGTCTGTCTTTATCTTCAATCGTTCTAGCCCTCGCACTGGGCGCGGCCGTGTTCACCGCTCCCGACAGAGCCTTCGCGCAGACCACGAGCGACAGCGATCGCGCGGCCGCTCGCGAGCTTTATTTTGCGGGCGTCGCCCTCCAAGACGCCGGAAAGTTCGGAGACGCGCTCGACAAGTTCTCCCGGGCCAACCAGGTCGTCAACGCGCCCACGAACCTCCTGCGTATGGCCGAGTGTGAGGCGATGCTCGGCAGGCTGGTCGAGTCGAGGGAGCATTACCGCACGGCCATGCGCATGAATCTCCCGCCCGACGCGCCCGCCGCGCTGAAGAACGCCCAAGAGCAAGCGGCGCAGGAAGTGAAGGGCGTCGAGTCGCGCGTCCCCGAGCTTAAGATCGAGGTGACCCCAGCCAACGTACCCACGCTCACGGTGACCATCGACGATCAGCCGCTGAACTCCGCGCTCGTCGGTGTCGCTCGGCCGATCAACCCGGGCAGCCACCGCGTGGCCGCGTCCGCTCCCGGCTATACGCGCGCCGAACAGACGATCGACGTCAAAGAGCGCGCGAAGCAGACGATCACGCTCACGCTCCAGAGCACCGGCGGCGTGGTCTACGGGCCGGCTGGCGGCGTCACCGTCCAAGGCCCCCCGACGCAAGGTACCGCCACCGCCCAACCGACGGCGCAGCCCGGTGTCGAGGCGGCCCCGAGCGACAAACCCCCTGTCTACAAGACTCCCAAGGACACCCGCTCGCAGTCGAGCATCCTCCTTGGGCTCCGCGTTGGCGCCTCCGTCCCGGTCGGCGACATCCCCAACGACGACGTGGTGGGCGCCGAAAACCGGAAGGTCAGCGACATCTCCGGGGTCGGCGTCGGCGGCGGCATCGAAGGTCATTTTCGATTCGCGCGCACCTTCACCTTCGGGCTCCTCCTCGAAGGCGTGAAGTTCGGTACCAAGCCGCTGGCGGGAACGACCAACGAGACCACCTCGACCACGGGGCTCCTCATGGGCACCGTCGGTTGGCTGTCGAATCCGGACGGCGTCGGATTCTGGCCGGAGCTGGGCGTCGGGTATCGCGTGTATAATGCAACGATTGCCTCCAGCGCGTCCAGCGCCACGAACATCGACGTGTCGAAGGGCGGCCTGGAGTTCATGATCGGCGCCGGCGTCCACATCCGCGCGGGCAGCCACGTGCGCATCGTCCCCAAGATCGAAATCGACTTCGGCGGCTTCTCGAAGACCGTGGCCACCGCCAGCGACGTAGGTGCCCAGCACGTGTTCGTCTTCCTCGGAATGGGGGGCTACTTCGATATCGACCTCGATAAACACCCCATCATCGAGCCTCCGACAGACATGCCCAAAACCAAGCTTTAATTTGCTGTTTGACGCGGCTTAGCGCGGCGCGTCGGACAAAGGGATGCAACGATTTACAACTTGGTGACAAAGCTCACCTGCGCCGGTGCTTAGCTCCTCTGCATGCTCCAGTCGGTGCTTTGCACGGCGTACTTTGCCGTCCTCCTTTTTCTCGCAAGCTACGGTCTTCACCGGTCGCACCTCGTCATCACGTGCCTCCGCTACCGCAAGAAATTGCGCGCAATGGCCGAGGACGCCCCAAAGTTCGACGTCTTCAAGACGCCCGCCGACGTCCCGCACGTGACGATTCAGTTGCCGCTCTACAACGAGGCAACCGTCGCAGCCCGCCTCCTCGATCACGTAGCGAACACCGACTACCCCCGCGATCGGCTCGAAATCCAGGTCCTCGACGACTCCACCGACGAGACGGGCTCGCTTCTCCGGGCGCACGTGGCGTCGCTCCAAGAGACGGGGCTCGACATCGTCTACCTGCACCGTACGAACCGCGTGGGCTACAAGGCCGGCGCACTCGACGCAGGGCTCAAGGTCGCCAAAGGTGATCTCGTCGCCATCTTCGACGCCGACTTTCTCCCCCAGCCCGATTTTTTGCGCACCCTCGTGCCCCACTTCACCGATCCAAAAATCGGGATGGTCCAGGCGCGTTGGGGCCACCTCAATCGCGGCCACTCGCTCCTCACCCGCGTGCAGGCGCTCATGCTCGACGGTCATCACCTCGTCGAAAACCGGGCCCGCGCGGCAGCCGGCTGGCTCTTCAATTTCTCGGGCACGGGCGGAATCTGGCGCAAAGAGGCCATCTTCGCGAGCGGCGGCTGGGAGCACGACACCCTCACCGAGGACCTCGATCTCAGCTACCGCGCGCAGCTCGCCGGCTGGAAGTTCATTTACCGCGACACCGTGGTGACGCCCGCGGAGCTGCCGGAAGACCTGAGCGCGTTTCGTGCGCAGCAATACCGCTGGGCGAAGGGAACCGTGCAGACTGCACGTAAATTGATGAAGCGCGTGATGACCTCCGATCTCACGCTCTCGCAGCGCATCGAGGCCTTCTTCCACCTCACGCCGCACTTCGCCTACCCGCTGATGGTGCTCCTCAGCATTCTCCTCCTTCCGGCGCTCATCCTCATGCCGGCCACGAATACGCGCACGATGCTCCTGATGGATCTGCCGCTCTGCGTCGGCACCACCGGCTCGCTCGCCATGTTCTACGCGATGGCCGAAATGGCTCAGGGGCGAAGGCGACGCGATGCGATGCGTCAGCTTCCCGCCCTCCTCGCGCTTGGAGCGGGCCTCGCGCCCCACCTGTCGAAGGCTGTCTGGGAAGGCCTGAACTCGATGGCCGGTGAGTTCGTTCGCACGCCGAAAAAGGGCGTGGCGCAGGGCCGGTACCATGCGCGCGCGGAGATGCCGATGGTCGAGATCGCGCTCTGCCTCTTCTCCTTCGCGAGCGTCGTGGCCTCGATGGAAACGGGTCACTGGTTTGCGACGCCTTTCGCGATGCTCTTCATGTTCGGCTACGGCTACGTGGCCTCTCTCGTCGTGAGCGAGCAGCTCGCGCGTCGCAAGGCCGCCTCGCTCTCTCCAGTCGCATCCGAGAGCATCCCGCCCGCGTCTGCTGCCGACGAGGTCGAAGAGCTCGCTGCGTAAGGGCCGGAAGCAAGCTTTTTTCACCCTCGCTGGAACCACGTCCGTCGCAGGGTGAGAAGCCGAGTTTCGGCTGGCGCGACGGCGAATAGGCCGTTTACTATTGGGGTCATGGCCTTTCGGGGGGGAACGAGACGATCATGACCAAAGCGGAGATCGTCCAAGCTCTGTACACGCGCGTCGGCGGCTTCTCGAAGAAGGAGTCGGCAGACATCGTCGACTTGGTTTTCGAGATGATGAAAGAAACGCTCGGCAAGGGTGAGAAGATCAAGATCAGCGGTTTCGGCAACTTTGTTTTGCGCGACAAGCGGCAGCGCCCCGGACGAAACCCGCAGACGGGCGACCCCATCAAGATCAGCGAGCGCCGCGTCCTCACGTTCAAGGCCAGCCAGATCCTCAAGCAGGCCCTCAACGTTCGCAACGCCGCACGGTCCATCGACGGACACGCGACCAACGGCGCCGCCATGACCGGCGCTCCCGCACCGAGCTCCCCCGCCGCTACGGGGGCGCTCCTCTCCTCCGCAGGCTCCAAGGAATAGTCGAAGACATGTCAGGCGGTTCGGCTCCGACTCGGGGCGGCGGCGGGCTGCCGGCGAAGCTTTATTTTCGAATTGGCGAGGTCTCCTCCCTCGTTGGCGTCGAGCCGCACGTCCTTCGCTATTGGGAGCGCGAGTTCCGGAGCATTCGGCCGACGAAGAGCGCGAAGGGCCAGCGGGTCTATTCGCGTCGCGACGTCGAAAATCTCATGCGCGTCCGCGAGCTCCTTTACGCGGAAGGCTTCACGATCGCCGGCGCGAAAAAGAAGCTTCAAAAGACGGGTCTAGAGCCCTTTGCCATCGTGCCTGTCGAGACGCCCGCAGAGACGCCTGTCGAGACGCCTGCAGAGTTGCCGGCAGCAGAGACGGAGCTTGCCGCAGCCCGGTCGAGCCTCGAAGCGACCGGTTCCATCGCACGGGATCACACCCGAATGCGCGCGAGCCTGACCGAGCTGCGCACCGAAATCGAAGCGTTCCTCGACGAGCTCGGCACGGCCCCGCATTCTCCTTCGCCGTAGTCGCGCTTCATGCACGATTGGGCTTAGCGTCGGCGGAAGAGGACGTGTTACAAGGCGGCGACATGATTGGCCACGCGCCCCCCTTCGTGCTCGCTCTGGCGTTCGCCGGCACACTCGCTTTCCCTCTCGTAGCGCACGCGCAAACAGCCGGAGCCGCTGGCACCGCGCCTGCGACCAGCTCGCCGTCGGGTGCGACTCCGCAAGGGTCAGCGCCGCCTGCGGCACCGGGCGACTCGCTCATCCCAGCGAATCCGCCCACTACCGGTGCGGCCGTTTCGCTCAGCGGTCCGGCCGCAGTCAATCCAACGACCGACGCACAATCGCTTACCGCCCAGGGCAAAGAGCGCCCCTCGAACGATGGATCGGTCGGCGCAAAGCCGAGCGACGTGTACAGCGAAGACTGGTGGGGTCGCACGCGCCCGGTCCTCGAGCTGCACGGATATTTCCGCACGCGCGGCGAGCTCCTTCACAACTTCGCCCTCGGTCGACACAACGCGCCCGGCTCGGATCCGCAGAACCTGTGGCCGCAGCCGATCGACCATTCGTACACCGACTCGAGCGGCGTCGCCCACAACGTCCTGCTCTGCGGCTCGAACACCGACGCGCAACCGACAGCCTGCCAGGACAAGACCCAGGCCTCGGCGAACCTCCGCTTCCGCATCAATCCCGAGCTGCACATCTCCGACAACCTGCGGATCATGTCGCAGATCGACGCGCTCGATAATCTCGTTCTCGGCTCGACGCCCGACGCGTACGCCATCCAGCCGAGCGGAAAAACCGCGAACGGATACGCGCCTGCCGGCAATGGTTACAACGGCTACGCGCCGCTCGGCGCTTTTTCGACGACCCAAGGCGCGCCGACAGCAGGCGTCAACGGCCACCGCAACTCGATCGACGTGAAGCGCGCGTGGGCCGAGTACATGACCCCCGTCGGGCAAGTGCGCTTCGGTCGAATGCCGAGCCACTGGGGTCTCGGAATGCTCGCCAACGCGGGCGACGGGCTCGACTCCGACTACCAGACGAACGTCGACCGCATCATGTTCGTCACGGGAATCAAGTCCCTCGATCTCTACGCGGGCGGCGCGTGGGACTTCATCTCCTCGGGGCAGACCAGCGCGTCACCCTACGACGTCTACGGCGGGCAGCCCTACAACACGAATAACCTCTCGAACGTCAACGAGTACGTCCTCTTCGTCGCCCGGCGCATGAATCCCGAGCTTCAGCGCTTGTCGCTCTCGCGCAACGACGTGGTCTTGAACGGCGGCATCTACGCCGTCTACCGCTCGCAATACCTCGACGTCGACACCACCCAGAGCCCCAACCCGCTCACCCAAAATACGGCAGGCAACAACAACGGCCTCCAGCGCCGCGGCGCGTACGCCTTCATCCCCGACCTCTGGGTCCAGGCTTTGTGGAAGAAATTCCGCTTTGAGGCCGAGCTCGCGACGATCTACGGAAGCATCCAGCAAACCCCGCAGAGCGCCGACATCGCCAATCCGATCAAGGTGCGTCAGTGGGGACTCACCACCCAGACCGAGTTCAAGGCCATCGAGGACAAGCTTCGCCTCAACTTCGGCTTCGGCTGGGCGAGCGGAGACCCGTGGGTGCAGAGCCTCAACCCCGGCTCCACCGGCCTTCAGCCCGAGCTCAACACCCGCGGCCCCATCGGAACCTTCCGCTTCAACCCGGCCTACACGGTCGACTTGATCTTCTTCCGGAAGATCCTCTCGCGCGTCGAAGGGGCCTATTATTTCCGGCCTTCCGTCGAGTACGACTTTTTGCGAAATCCGAACGGACAGAAATTTGGCGGAGGCGCGGCAATCATCTGGAGCCGCGCGAGCGAGTTCGTCCAGACCCCCGGTCACAAGCGCGATCTCGGAGTGGAGCTCGACCTCAACATTTATTATCAAGCCAAGGACGGCTCGCTCAACGACGACCCCGAGAAGATTGGCGGCTTCTACACGATGCTCCAGTACGGCGTCTTCTTCCCCCTCGGCGGCCTCAACTACCTCCCCGGCGAACAGACCCAGGCGCTCCCAAACTGGGATACGTCGAGCGCGCAGACGATCCGACTCTTCCTGGGCGTCGTATACTGAGGCGGACATGACGCAGGCCTCCTTCCTTTTTCTCGGGGTGACGGCTGCGGCGTTGGTCGGCGCGTGCACTTCGGGCAATCCGTCTGGCGGCGACGCGCGCTTCGACGCCGCACCGTCCACGCCTCCGGGAGGCACGCTTCTTTGCCATCCCGCAGCAAGGGCGCTCGGCACAGGCCACACGTGGGCCGAGCTGTACGCAGATTACTTTGGCCCTTCGAGCGGTGGTGACTGCGGGAAGAATCCCGGCAACTGCCACGGCGAGCCGACGAGCAAAGGCTCGGCCGGCAGCAACTTCACGTGTCCGCCAACGCGCGACGGTTGCTACATCGGCATGACCAAGGGCATCAAAACGACGGCCCCCTCGAACGTTCCCGCGGGCAGGGCTCCGGGAGACACCATCCTCATCCAGATCTTGCGCAACGCCGATGGCTCCGGCGGTAGCATGCCGCAGTCGCCGGTGTGCAGCTTCGACAAGAACGACTACCAGCGCCTCAGCGACTGGATCGCAGCGGGCGCACCGAATGACGGAGTGGACGACGCCGGAGCGGATGCAGCGCCCGACGCCCCCGGAGACGCAGCAGACGCCGGTCCGGGCTGAACGAATGCCCAAGATTCTCATCGTCGACGACCAGCGAAACATGCGGACGACCTTGGCGATGATGCTCAAGGGAATCGGCTACGAGGTCGAAGAGGCAGCTGACGGAGACGAAGGCTCGACGCTCGGAGCCACCGGCGCGTTCGATCTGATCCTCACCGATCTTCGCATGGGAACGAAGGGCGGGATGGACGTCCTTCGTGCGATCAAAGAGGCGCAGCCGATGACCGAGGTCATCGTGATGACTGCGTACGGGACGATCGAGAGCGCCGTCGAAGCGATGCGGCTCGGTGCGTTCGACTACATCCAGAAGCCGTTCACGGAACAAGAGCTCGTCGTCAAAGTCAGCAAAGCCTTGCAAAATAGGCGTTTGGTAGGCGAGGTGGCCTTTTTGGCGACCGAGTTCAAGGATCGCTACAAGTTCGAGAACATCGTCGGTCGCTCTGGTCCCGTGCGCGAGGTGCTCGGGCGCATAGTGCGTATCGCCCCTACCGACGCGATCGTGCTCATCACCGGCGAGAGCGGCACCGGCAAAGAGCTCGTCGCCAAAGCAATCCACGCCAACAGCAAACGCGCCAATCGTATGTACGTGCCCATCAACTGCGCGGCCATCACCGAGACGCTTCTCGAGAGCGAGCTCTTCGGACACGCGCGCGGGAGCTTCACCGGCGCTGTCTCTGCTCGCAAAGGGCTCTTCGAAGAGGCCGACGGCGGCACCTTCTTCTTCGACGAGATTGCCGACACTCCGATGGCCTTCCAGGCGAAGCTTCTGCGCGCGATCCAGGAAAAGGAAATCCGGCGCGTGGGGGAAAACAAGCCCATTCAGGTCGACGTGCGGATCATCGCCGCCACCAACCAGGACCTCCTCCACGCCATCGCGGAGAAGCGCTTTCGTCAGGATCTCTACTACCGCCTCAACGTCGCGCGGTTTCAGCTTCCTCCGCTCCGCGAGCGTCGCGAGGACCTCAACGATCTGACGAATTTTTTCCTGGAGAAGTACAACCGGAAGATGGGCGTGCGGGCGCGTCTTCACGAAGGGGTCATCGAGGCCCTCAACGCCTACGATTTTCCGGGCAACATCCGCGAGCTCGAGCACATGCTCGAACAGGCCGTGGCGCTCATCCAAAATGGCGTCATCACCGCCGACGATCTCATCCCCCCGCCCTCACTCACGGCCCGCAGCGGCGAACGCGGCGGCCGCGCCCTCTCCAACACCGTTGATCACGCCGAGCGTACGGCCATCGAGGCCGCTCTCCGCGAAAGCGATGGGAGCCGCGAGAAGGCGGCCGATCTCCTGGCAATCTCACCGACCACCCTATGGCGGAAGATGACCCGCCTCGGCATACATTTCGGCTGAGCGCCGCGGCGATCGGGCTCGGCCGCAGCCTCCCGAAAACCTTTCAAGTTTGCCACGGCGTTGCAACCTTGCATGACGGCTGGCGCGTTCGCTCCCAGATTGCCCGAGAAATTCTCGAATTCAGCGGCGGCCCCTCACTTGCTTCGCTACACCCATGGCGAACTTTACGGCGCCACGAGGAGGCACGCGTGGGTAAGGTCTTGGTCGTCGATGATGACCTCAATCAGGGTCGTGCCCTTGCCCTCGGCTTGCGCCTCGAGGGCTTCGAGGTCCGCACCGCCATAAATGGGCAGGCGGCGCTTTCCCTCCTCGCTGCCGACGCGGCGGAGATCGCCATCGTCGATCTCATGCTCCCGGGGATGAACGGAATGGAGCTCTCGCGCCAGCTCCGCGAGCTCCACCCGGAGCTGCGGGTGATCCTCTCGAGCGCGTATCACTTGAGCGAGCGACAGCTGATTCGATCGGACTGCGGCGTCATTGCGTTCTTGCCCAAGCCCTACGATTTGCCGGAGCTCACGACTTTTCTCCGCGCGAAGCTCGCCTCGAGCCCGGAGAGTTGCCGCATCGCCATGAACGAAGGCGTGGCCCATGTCGGCGCGGGAGCTCAACGTCGCACCGCGAATTCGGAAGAAGGCGCGCCCAAGGTCGGCTAACCTCACCGCGTCTTGCGGGTCGACACTTTCTCCTACGAGCTTCCGCCGGATCGCATCGCCCAGCACCCCACGAGCGATCGCGAGGCTTCTCGGCTCCTCGTGCTGTCGGACGGCGACGCTCCATCCGAGCACCACACGATCCGCGACCTGGCGAGCCTTCTTCCGAAGGACGCGCTCGTCGTGGTGAACGACACGCGGGTCATCCCGGCGCGCCTGCTCGGTCAGAAAGCGGACACCGGCGGCAAGGTCGAAATTTTTCTCGTGCGCCGCGTGGGCACGAGCATTCTTGATCAGCGAGAGATCGAGGTGTGGCAGGCCCTCGGAAAATCGTCGAAGCCGCTTCGCTTCCCGTCTCAGGTGCTCATCGGCAACCTCGTCATCCATCTGCTCGGGCGCAGCGACGACGGGCTGCTCGAGGTCGGACTTTGGGTCCCCGAGGGAAGCATCGCCGACGCTCTTCGGGCGCACGGGCATGTCCCCCTCCCCCCTTACATCAAGCGGGACGACGAGCCGTCGGATGTGGAGCGCTACCAAACGGTCTTCGCGCGCGCCGATGGTGCGGTCGCAGCTCCAACTGCCGGGCTCCATATTTCGCGCGCGCTCCTCGGGCGTCTCGCGGTGCGTGGCTGCGAGCTCACGAGCGTGACGCTTCACGTCGGGCTGGGAACGTTTCAGCCGGTGACCGTCGATGATCTCGATGAGCACCCCATGCACGCAGAGGTGTTCGAGATCTCCAACACCGCGGCAAAGGCGATCACTGCAGCCCGTGCCCGGGGCGCACCCGTGGTGGCGATCGGAACGACGGTCGTCCGCGCACTGGAGAGCGCCGCTGATCCGGAACGCGAAGGCCACGTATTGCCAACGACCGGCGAGACGCGTCTCCTCATCCAACCCGGCTATCGTTTTCGCGTCGTGGACATTCTCCTCACGAACTTCCACCTCCCCCGCTCCACTCTCCTCGCCATGGTGTGCGCGTTCGGCGGGACGCAGCGCGTGCTTGGCGCCTATGATTTTGCGGTGGCGAGCGACTACCGATTTTTCTCCTACGGGGACGCGATGCTGCTGACGAAGCAGGTGCAGACGTGACTCCTCGCACGCAGGGCTTCGCGTTTCGAGTGGAGGCAGAGGACGGCCACGCCCGCGTCAGCGTCCTCACCACGCCGCATGGCGACATCGATCTGCCGACGTTCATGCCCGTCGGTACGCAGGGGAGCGTGAAGACGCTGACTCCCATGGAGGTAGCGGCAACGGGCGCGCGCGTCGTCCTCGGGAACACGTACCACCTGTGGCTCCGCCCGGGCCCGGAGGTGATCGCCGAGCTCGGTGGGCTCCACGAATTCACCCGCTGGCCGCACGCGATGCTCACCGATTCGGGCGGATTTCAGGCTTTTTCATTGAGCCAGCTCACGAAGCTCACCGAGGAGGGCTTCACGTTCCGCTCTCACCTCGACGGCGCCGCGCACTTCCTCTCGCCCGAAGAAGCGGTGCGCGTGCAAGGTCTCATCGGAGCGGACATCCAGATGCAGCTCGACGTTTGCCCGCCTGGAGCCTCTCCGCGGGGCGTCGTCGAAGCGGCGGTCGGACGAACGACGCGATGGGCAAGACGCGCCCTCGCTTCCCCGAGGCCGCGTGGACAAGCTCTTTTCGGCATCGTTCAGGGATCGTGTTTTGCGGATCTCCGGCGCGCGCATGCCGAGGAGCTCGCCGCGCTCGATCCTGGTTTCGACGGCCTGGCTCTCGGAGGATTTTCGGTCGGCGAACCGATCGAGCGAATGTACGAGACGCTCGCAGAGGTGGCTCACGAGCTCGATCGAGAACGCCCGCGTTACCTGATGGGAGTCGGCACGCCACGAGATCTACTCGAGGCGGTGGAGCACGGGATCGACATGTTCGACTGCGTCCTTCCGACACGCAACGCCCGCAACGGTCAAGCCCTCACGCGCTTCGGTCGCGTGGTCGTCAAGCAGGCAAAGTACAAGCGCGACCCTCTCCCCATCGATCCGGATTGCACCTGTCCCGCCTGCCGTGAAGGCTACTCGCGCGCCTACCTCCGCCACCTTTTCATGAGCGGTGAGATCCTCGCGTTGAAGCTCTTATCCCAGCACAATCTGCACTTCTATGGGGAGCTGATGGCCGGTGCGCGCGCGGCGATCCACTCGAAGAGCTACGGGGGATTCAAGCGTGATGCGCTGGCCCGCATGGCTCAGCCGCCGCGTGATAGTGTGTAAGCGCGGCGCATGGCAGAAGAAAAAAAGCAGCTCGGAAAGATCCTACTCTCGCGAAGGCTGGTGTCGCCGGAGGCCCTCGACGACGCGCTTCGCGAGCAGACGAAGTCCAACGATCCGAAGCCCCTTGCGTCCCACCTGACCGAAAAAGGCGTCGTCAGCGAAGAAGACGCCCTGCGCGCTCTCTCCGAGCAGTTCGGCGTGCCCGGGATCGATCTGAGCCAGGTGGCGATCCTCCTCGAGCACCTCGACGCCATCCCCCGCGATCACAGCAGCGCAAAGATGATGCTCCCCGTGCTCGTGCGCGGAGACCGCCTTTTTCTGGCGATGGCGAATCCCGCGGACAAGCGCGTGATCGACGAGCTCGAGTTCGTCTCCGGAAAAAAAGTGTACGCCTACGTGGCCCTGACTGGACCGTTGCAGCGGGCGATCGCCGCGTCCTACGACGCAAAGGCCCAAGGTGAAACCCATTATCTGGGGCCGAACGTTCCCCGAGAAACACTCGAACGACTGGGTCAGGCGGCGGGTCGAACCGGAGGCACCGCTCCGCCGCTGACCATGGGCAGCCCCAGCGCTCCCGTTGCCGTTCCCCCACGAGCCCGGACGAGCCCGCCGACTGCGTCGACTGCGGCGCGCGCCGCATCCGAGGCGCCTCGGGTGGTGATCGACGAAGCCATGGAAGCAGTGAGCGCGCGGGCTGAGATGCCCTCGGAGAGTGATTTCGCAGACCTCGCATCGGACATTTCGCAGCTCGGTCTCGAACCAGTTCGCGGGCTCGATTCCGGCTCCGAGCCCCCGACGCTCACCGGCGAGGCAAAGCTGATCCTCGTCGTCGACGACGAAGAGGACATCCGAAAAATTCTCCGCCGCGTTCTCACGGAGAAGGGCCATCGAGTGGTCGAAGCGGATCGCGGCCTGCTCGCGCTTCGTTTGGTGAAGGAGCACGTGCCCGATCTCATCGTGCTCGACGCAATGCTCCCCGAGCTGCACGGCTTCGACATCGCCAGGCGGATCAAGGGGAGTGAGAAGTACGGCCAGATCCCGATCATCATGATCAGCGCCGTCTACCGCGGCTGGCGCATCGCGGAAGATTTGAAGAACAGCTACGGCATCGAGGCTTACATCGAGAAGCCGTTCCGGATCGCCGACGTCGTCGCGGCCGTCACTCGCGCGCTCGCAGTGACTGGAAAGCGCCAGTCCGATCACCCCCCGCGGGACCCGGAGAAGGTGAGCGCCGAGGCAGAGAAGGCGCTCGAAGACGGCGTCGCCGCGTACAAGGCAGGCAACATCGACCAGGCGATCTCGCACCTTCTCCACGGCGTAGCGATCGACCCGCTCGCCTATCGCCTGCACTTCCACCTGGCTCTTTTGTACGGAAAAAAAGGCTCCATCTACGAGGGAATTCAGGAGCTCGAGAAGGCCATCGAGCTCAACCCGAAGCACTTCCCCGCTTTGAAGAACCTGGCGATCCTCTACGAGAAGGCGGGCTTTCGTCACAAAGCCGTGGAGATGTGGGAGCGCTCCGTTCACCTTGCGCCGGATGCGACCACACGCGCCAAAGTCAAAGAGCACCTAATCAGTCTTCTCGGGTGAAAAATGATCACGCGGCCGAAGACCTCGCTGGAGCTGGTACGTAGAGAGAGGGTATTCTGAGCCTCGTTCCTCGACCTTCATGAAATTCCTCTGCGAACAGTGCAAGGCGAAGTACCAAATCTCCGACGAGAAGGTCGCCGGGAAGACCGTGCGCATGAAGTGCCGCAAATGCGGGCACATGATCGAGGTACGCGCGGAGGTCACGGAGACGAGCGTTTCGAAGAGCCTCCCCGGCGGCGCCGCCCCGACCGCGCCGCACAAGTCGGGGCAGCCGAAGCCCGGCGGCCTCGCCACGAGTCTCTCGGCTGCCGGGCGACCCTCGCCTCCGCGAGCGGCGGTCCCCTCCACGCGCCCGGCGACGCAGCCGAGCGCGCTCGCGGGTGCGTTTCAAAAAAGTAAGAGCGAGGAGTCCGCGCTCGACGCGTTCGGCTCCAACGAGTGGTACGTCGCCATCAACGGCGTCCCCGTTGGTCCGGTGCGCGTCTCCGAGCTACGGCGAAAAGCGGCGATGGGCGTCGTCACCGAGGACTCTCTCGTGTGGCAAGAGGGGCTCGAAGAATGGCGCCCGGTCCGCGCGGTGACCGAGCTCGCCGGCCTGGTACGCGAGGCGGCCGCACGACCTTCGCTCGTCACGCCTCCGCCCTCCGACGTTCGCCAGAGCACGCCCCCTCCTGGCGCGCCGGCAAGCGCACGCGCTGGATCCGGGGCGCCACGGCCCTCCAACGCTGGCATCGCGCCGCGCGCATTCAGCGCAACGGCCCCGCAACCGTTCAGTCCGACGAGCGCCGGCGAAGCCCCACGGCCGCCCGTCGCACCAAGCGCACGCAACAACGTCGTGCCCTTCGCGTCGTCGCGGCTCGCCACTGCCGAAAAATTGGATGCGCCCGACGCTCAGCACCGGGCGGCGCCGCACCCTGCCTCGCTCGTTGCCGCCGATCCCTTCGCACTCCCGCCAGCTCCCGCAGCCGCCATGCAGTCGGGGGTTACGAGCTCGCCGCTCGGAGTCGCAAATGCATTCGCAGGGTCTGCGCCAGCGCCGGCAGTCGCGCCCGCCGAGCCGCCCCCTGCTGCTGCGAAGGGTCCGCCGAACTGGATCGCAATCACGATGGTCGTGCTCGCGGCGTCGCTCGGTATCACCGCCCCAATTGCTTACTTCTTCAAGCCCGCGCCGGTCGCTCCGACGCCGGTCGTCATCACCATGTCGGCCGCGCCCCAGGGTCCACCACCGCCGGTCGCCGCAACTCCGCCGTCCGCCGAGCCCGCCTCGGTCCCGAGCGCGGCGCCTGACAAACAACCTGGAGCAGTCGTCCGCAACACCGGCGGCCCAAAACCAGCGGCCCCCCCGCAGGGTGGCGCGAAAATCGATCTTGGCGGTCTCCTTGGCGGGCCAGGAAGTGGTCCGAACGGGGGTCCGGGAGGCGGGGCCGCGGGGTCCAGCGGATCGTCGCTCACGGGCTCGGCGATCGAATCGGTCGTCCGCTCACACGCTGCCGGCGTGAAGCGAACGTGCTGGGAGCGCGGCGCGAACCAAGAGGCGAGCGAGAACGTGACCGTGCGCGTGGTCATCGGCAGCAGTGGCGCTGTGCAGAGCGCGTCATCTTCCGGCGGCTCCGATCCCGCGATGTCGAAGTGCATCGAGAACTCGGTGCGTTCGTGGCAGTTCCCCCCCTCGGGCGGCACCACCAACGTCGACATCCCATTCCACTTCGTCCGCCAATAGCTCGCGCGAAGCTCGTTCAGAAAAAGCTCGAATCGGCGTTGAATCACGCAACCCGGCGGTCCGTCGAACCGATGGGCACTCACCGTGCTCCCTTTTTCTCGACGCCTGTCCTCTGGTCCACTTCGCGTGATGCTTTTCGCTCTTGCCATCCTCGTAGCAGCGTCCACCGCGCGTGCCGACGGAGCCCCCGTGACACCGTCCGCGGCCCTGGCGCTGCCCATCGCCCGACGCATTGCCGAAGACGAGCTCCGGCTGCTCGTGCGCGCGCTTCCGATGGCAGCGCAGCGGCGAGTCTCCGGGGTGTACGTTGCGTTCAACCGAGCCACGCCGGAGGTCGACGTGCTTGCCGCGTGCGATGACGACGGTGACTACGCGATCGTGCTCAGCGATCCGCTCCTGCTGACGCTCGACCTCGTCGCCCAAGCCGCGGCGACCGACGCGACGTTCAGGACGCACAAGCTCGACGAATACGCTGCGTTCGTCGCGGCAGAGCAGCGCCGGGGGAAGCGTTTCCTCCCGCCCGCGCCCGGCTTTTTCGATCGGGACGAAGCCTCGGACGCATCGAAGCTCGACGTCGAGCGCACTCTCTTCGTCGACGCTATCGCCGCGGTTCTCGCCCATGAGCTGGCTCGGATGACGAGCGGCGACCTCACCTGCAGCGCGCCGACCGCTACCCGCGAGCAGGCCGACGACGTGTGGACCGCGGCCGAGCACGCCCAGTCACTCGCGCGCGCGCGCACCCTTTATTCGCCGGCAAGCGCCGTCTCCGCGGATCGCGAGGCCTCGACGACGCTGCTCGAGAGCGGCCACGGCGAAGAGGGCTACGTCGCGTGGCTCTCGTTCCTGGACGCCATCGAACGCGCTCCCACTCCGAAGGATCGCGGTGATCTGAGCGCTCCTGCCTACCTCGTAACTCATCCTCACGCCGGCACACGCCGCGACGCTTTTCGCGTCATCGCCAACGATTGGCGCGCGCAGCGTAAGATCCCCCATGCCTGAGCGTTTCCTGCTTGCATGCCTTTTCTTTCCAATATGCGCGAGCAGAAAGAAGTAAAGTGCTCGCGTTGAAACCGATGAGGGAGATCCTTCGATGACACTGCGAATCCGTTCTTTCACCACAAGCCGCTCGGTTGTCGCCCTCGCGGCCACTGCTGTTCTCGTCCCGGTCATCGCCTGTGGCGGTGGCGACAAGACGCCGCCCGCCAATCCGCAGCAGCAGGGCATGAACCAGCAAGGCCAGCAACAAGGCCAGTTCCCCCAGCAGCAGCAACAACAGTTCCCGCAACAGCAAGGCCAACAACAAGGCCAGGGATTCCCGCAGCAGCAGCCCCAGCAGCAAGGTCAGGGATTCCCGCAGCAGCAGCCCCAGCAGTTTCCCCAGCAGCAGGGGCAGCCGCCGCAGCAGCAAGGTCAGCAACCGCCCGCCGCCGGACTACCCGCGCAGCCCGTTCCGCAAGATTTGCTCGCGCAGATCATGGGAGCAGGGGCCGCGATCATGCAGAACCCGGGCGGAGCTGCTGGCGGCCTCACGGCCGATCCTACGGAGCTCGGAATCAAGATTGCCGCGGCGCGCTTCGCCCCGGGAATGCAGCCCGAAGGCCAAATGGCGAAGGACAACCTTCAGCAAGACGGTCACAAGGAAATGATGATCAGCATGCAGGGGGGCAAGTGCTACACGATCATCGGCTTCTCCCCGCTCGGCGCGATCAAAAACCTCGACCTCCACCTGCTCGCGCCGCCGTTCTACAACGTGCAGGCCGGTCAGGACGACTCACAGGACAACACGGCGGTCATCGGTCGCGGCAACAACCCGACGTGCCCGATCACTCCGTTCCCCCTGCAGTACAAGGTCGATCTCCACGCGAAGAGCGGCTCGGGCCCGGTCGGAGTTCAGCTCTTCTCGAAGTCGAAGTAGACACCGACGAATGTGAGCACCTGAAGCAACCTGCTCGGGCTTTGAGCCGAGATGATCTGCGTGATAGACGCGCGCGATCTCGAACCCGGGCAGGCGGAATATCCCTCACGCATTCGCGCTCTCGCGGACGCGCCAACGGCGCTCAGCGTCGCGGGCACGCTCGACGATCGCGCACCGACCGTGGCGATCGTCGGCACGCGTGAGCCCAGCGAAGAAGTTCTCAAGTTCACTTCCCAGCTCGCCGCAGCTTGCGTAAGAGCTGGCGCTGTCGTCGTGTCGGGGGCGGCGTTCGGCGTCGACGCCGCCGCCCATCGTGGGGCACTCGATGCTGGAGGACGAACCTGGGCCGTAGCACCGTGCGGTCGAGATCACATCGCACCGATCCAGCACAAGCCCCTCTATCGCGCGATTGTCGACGGCGGCGGAGCCGTGATCTGGCCCTTTGAGCACGCGCAGCCCGCACGGATATGGACGTATTTTCCAAGGAATCGGATTCTCGTCGCGCTCGCGGACGTCGTCGTGGTCACCCAGGCCGACATCCCTTCGGGCGCGCTCAACGCGGCGAGCTGGGCACGGTCGCTCGGGCGTCCCCTGTGGGTCGTTCCGGCTTCGCCATGGGTCAGTGGCTTTCGGGGCAGCTGGGCGCTCCTCGACAAGGGAGCGCGCCATCTCACCTCCATCGAGTCTTTTCTCTACGACACGGGGCTCGTCCCGAAACCCAAGGAGTCGACAGCTCAACTGGAGCTTCCCTCCTCTAATAGGGTGGCGCCAAGAGCCTACTCAGGAGCCGAAACGGCGGTTCTCGGGAAGCTCGGAACGAAGCCGATTCACATCGACGAGCTCGTCGTTTTGACTGCTCTTTCGACCAGCGCAGCCGTGACAGCCCTCTTGACGCTCTCGTTGGAGCACGTACTAGTAGAGGGTCCTGACGGCTTCTTCCGTCGTTCATAATGTTGTAAGCATCCGAATTCACTGGCGATTTTAGGTCGCTACCGAGAGCCGATCCCGATGGGAAAAACGCTTGTGGTCGTGGAGTCTCCGGCAAAGGCCAAGACGATCAAGAAGTACTTGGGGGCGAAGTACGAGGTCCTCGCGTCCAAGGGGCACGTCAAAGACCTCCCCAAAAAGATGGGGATCGACGTCGAAAACGGATTCGAGGAGACGTACGAGGTCATCGCCGGCAAGGAAAAAGTCCTTACCGAGCTCAAGGCTGCAGCCAAGCTCGCGGACGTCGTCTTGCTCGCAACCGACCCTGATCGCGAGGGGGAAGCCATCGCCTGGCACCTCGCCGAGGAGCTCGGGGGCAAGAAGAAAGTCACCAAGCGCGTCGAGTTCCACGAGATCACCAAGAACGGCGTCTTGAAGGGGGTCGCGAATCCGCGCGCGCTCAACAAGCATCTTTACGACGCGCAGCGCTGCCGCCGAGTCCTCGATCGCATCGTGGGCTACGACGTCTCGGCCCTCGTTTGGTCGAAGCTCGCCTTCGGGCTTTCTGCAGGGCGAGTCCAGAGCGTTGCCCTGCGACTCATCGTGGACCGCGAGCGCGAGATCGATGCGTTCATTCCCGAGGAGTACTGGAACTGCGCGGTCGGGCTCGCCAAGAAAGAGGGAGCGAAGCTCCTTGCCCGTCTCACGCAGCGCGACGGAAAGAAATTTCCCGTCCTAAACGGTGACACGGCCGCGGAGGTGCGCGCGCATCTCGAGAAGGCAACGTTCAGGGTCGCGAAGATCACGAAGAACGAGCGCAAGCGCCACGCGCCGCCCCCGTACACGACGAGCAAGCTCCAGCAGGACGCCGTCAATCGCCTTGGATTTGGCGCCAAACGCTCGATGCAGGTCGCGCAGGGTCTTTACGAGGGCGTTGATCTCGGGAAGGAAGACGGCGGCTCCGTCGGTCTCATCACGTACATGCGTACCGACTCCACGCGCTCGTCGCCGGAAGCGGTCGCCGAGGCGCGCGAGCACATCACGACGCGCTACGGAAAAGAGTTCGTCCCCGCCGAGCCCAACGCCTTCAAGGCGAAGAAAGGCGCGCAAGACGCCCACGAAGCCATCCGTCCCACCAGCCTGGATCTCCCTCCCGAGAGCGTGCGCAAGCACCTGAAGGACGAACAATTCAAGCTCTACAAAATGATCTGGGAGCGTTTCCTCGCGAGCCAGATGAAGGACGCGGTCTACGACCAGACCGGGATCGACATCGAAGCAAAGGCGAAGGACGCGCCGGCGTACACCCTTCGCGCGGGCGGACGCGTTCTGAAATTCGCTGGATGGCTCGCAGCGTACGGCGAAGGCGAAAACAAGACGGAGCAAGCCGGCGAGGAGACGACGGGCGTCCCCGCAGAAGACGACGAAGCGCTCCTTCCCGAGGTCCACGACAACGAGATCCTCCTCCTCGCGACGCCCCCCGGCGTAATCACCGAGCAGAAATTCACGCAGCCGCCGCCGCGGTACAACGAAGGGTCGCTCGTTCGTGAGCTCGAAGAGCGCGGCATCGGACGGCCGAGCACGTACGCCGAGATCATCAGCAAAGTTCAGGCGCGCGACTACGTCGAGAAGCTCGAGGGGCGTTTCCATCCGACGACGCTCGGAAAATACGTGGTCGACGGGCTCGTGAAGAGCGCGCTCGACTTCATGGATCCGGCGTTCACGTCCAGCATGGAAGCCGAGCTCGACGAGGTCGAAGCGGGGAACGAAGACCGCGTCGTCCTCCTGTCACGATTCTACAAAAAATTCAGAACGCAGCTCGACGCCTCCAAGAAGGGCTCGCGCTGGAATCCCGATCCCGAGCCCACCGACGAGCTCTGCGATCTCGACGGCGGCGTCATGATGAAGCGCTGGTCCAAGAACGGTTGGTTCTTGGGTTGCGCGAACTATCCAAAATGCAAAAACACGCGCGACCTCGGGCCCGACGGAAACGGCTCTAGCGCGCCCCCAGAACCGACGGGCATCGACTGCGACAAGTGCGGCAAACCGATGATCAAGCGCAGTGGGCGCTACGGAGAATTCCTGTCGTGCACCGGCTACCCGGGGTGCAAGAACGCGAAGCCCATTCCGCTCGGCGTCCCGTGTCCCAAGTGCGGAGGTGATCTCATCGAGGTGCGCCCGCGCAAAAAGGGAGGACGCACGTTCTACGGCTGCTCGAACTACAACAACGAAACTCTCAAGTGCGATTTCAAGCTCTGGCAGAAGCCGATCAAAGAGCCCTGCCCGCTTTGCAACGCGGGGTTTCTCATCATGGCCGGCTCCAAGAACAAGCCGATGATTGCCTGCGCAAGCAAGGAGTGCGGCTACAAGCGCTCAGTCGATGATCCGCCGGAGCCCGCTAACGATGCTCCGGGTCACGTCGCCGAAACTCCGGCCGCCTAGTCCGACTCGGAAGGCGCGACTACGTGCGCGGTGACCGCCAGGAACGCAGCGACCTCGGGATCGCTGATCGGTTGTCCCTGCTCCGGCTGGAGAATCGCGTCGACGGTTGACTTCAGAAACTACTTCTTAGCTTTTTTCTCGACGATGTCGTCGTGCATCGGCGCGATGAGGGCGAAGACTTCGCTCTTCTCTTTTTCGCCGACCTTGTTCTCGTCGAGCGCGAGCGTGAAGTCTTTCACGAAGGCATCCCAGTGCGCTTCCGTAAGGCCCATGCCCTTGTGCGCCGCTTTCATGTCCTTGCCCGAGTACTTGCACGGCCCTCCCGAAGCTTCGCAGATTTGCTCGATCATGACCTGCTTCAGGTGATCGAGCCTGGGCCCGGTGGTCTTAGCGAAGAGTTTCTTGATGTCCGGGTCGGCGGCTGCGTTCTTGAGTAAGGAGTCGATTACGGCCGAGATGGCCTCTTTGCCTCCGAGGCGCTCGAAGAGCGTTTTCGGGGCCGGGGGTGCGGCGTCCGCGGGCTCTACGCCGGCGTCGCCATGGGTGTCAGTCGTCGACGGTTCCATCGGCTTCGGCGGTTTTTTGCCTCCGCAAGCGACGAGGGCGAGGGACGCAATCGTAATAATGGCTGCACCGGTAAGCTTGATTTTCATGGGATTGCCTCTCTCGATCGGTGAATCTGAGGGGCACATTAGGCGGATCCGGCCAGAAAAATCCAAGAACTTTCGGGACCCGTGCGCACGACCCGCTTCGTTAGTTTTTGGCAAATTGAAAAAAATAGGGCGAAAACCAATGCACGTACGCCACGCGTCGCAGAGGTAGAGCAATCTTTTGAGCACCTGCAGTCTACAAATCGCCGGTTTCACGGTGCTTCGTTCCGAGGGTGGGCCTCCGGAAGCGGAGTACGTGTTGTTCGACAGCGCGGAGATCGAGCTGCGCTCGGTCGCGCTTCAGAGCGTGCGCGAGACCGGGTACCGAACGACTGTGGGCAACGCCCTCGAGCGCTTGGAGGCCGCGGGCATTACCGTCGCCCTCGCCTGCGAGGCAGCGGAAGCTCTCGCCCCTGCCCTCCGAGCTGCGTACGCGCGAGGGGCGGCGCGACGGGCCGTTCAGCTCCTTGGTCCTGCGGAGCTGTTCGACGGTTATGTGTATGATGCACACACCAAGAGCTACCAAGGTCTGTGGGTCGATCTGCAAGCGCTCGCGACCGACCTCAACGTTCCCAATGCGAGCGCGGTGATGCAGGCGATGTCGCTCGTGAGCCTTCTCGCGGACTCGCCACGCAAAGCCGAGCTTCATCTCTCGACGGCGGACTACACGAGGGACCGGCGGGTCGGAGAGCGCTCGCATCGGAGGGTCTCGATGAAGAACGCCGAGCTTCTGCCGGATGCGCTACGCATGCTCGCCTTGCGCAAGGCGTTCGAGGCGGATGCGACCCACACCGGATCGGAGCTCCTCGAGATTCTCGGCAAGCGCGGGACGGTCGACTCAGCGCGGCTCAGAAAAATTCAGGATGCGTTATCGGTCTCCGAGCCTCCTCGGCGCGGCCCTCTTTCCGATCCCGCAATCTGGACGATCGAAACCAATCTCTCCGCAGGGGAGACCGAAGCGGTGATCGAGCACATCGACATGCTCGAGCGCACGCGTGGTCGGCAACCCGGCACGATTTATCTGCGAAGCCGAGCGGCGTTGATGCTTGGCTCCGAAGCACCCGAAGTCATCGCCGAGCGGCTCTCGCAACTCTCGATCTCTCACTCTTTCCCGGAGCTCGAGCTGCTCACGGCGCAAGCGTGGTGGGCGGCGGGAAAGCCTTCACGCGCGCTCCCGTTTGCCCGCAACATTCTCGCGAGCCCGCACACATCCGAAGAAGTGCGTGCGCGCGCCGAGCTGATCATGGGCCGAGCTTCGGCCGAAGAGGAAAAAGGCGCCGCCTCCCAGGATCGCTCGACGCCAGCGGTTCGCTCTCTTCGCCCGATCTCGACGCCGGATCTGCCCGTCGAACAGAGGCGAACGGCTCCGCCGGGTGCCCCGCAGCCTTCGACGCAGCGTGATTCGGGCGACGGTTATTTCTCGGGTCTCGATCTGGAGCACTCGCCGGTCCCTGCCGTGCTCCTCGGAGGTGGACAGGTGAAGCCCTGGATGCAGGGCGCGTCGATGCCGCCGTTTCGCTCCGATTTTCCCCCCGCGAACGCCGGCCTGGCCTCGCCGCGCTTCGAGCCGCGCCCCACGGAGCTGGTCGAGACCCTGAGCCGGCCTCCCGGAATACATGGAGCGAGCCCGGTCGAAGACGGCCTTCCGCGGAGCGTGAGCGAGGCGCGCCTTACGTTCACCCATCTGTCACGCGAGCTTGGTCGCGAGTACCGTCTGCGCTTTGGTAGCGTGCTGAGGACGGATCTCGAAGGTCTCGAGCTCGTGCAGACGAAGCTCCGCGAGACGTTCCCGGACGGCATCATTCGTACATCGGAAGAAGCGCTCTTCCTTCGTAAGCACGGAGCGTTCTTGTCCGAGCTCATCGCACGAAACCTCGGCGCCGAATGGAGCGACATCAGCCCGAGCGAATTTGGTTACTGGGCGATGATCGTCCCCCCCGCGACCCGCATCTGGCCGTTCGGACGCATCCTTCGTTTCCTTTTCGTCGGGACGAAAGAGCGCGACCTCGTCAGCTACTACTTAGAGCTGAATGCGCGCGGACGAACGTAGATGGGTGATCCGAATTACATCACGCGCGACGGAGCGAAGCGTTTGCAGGAGGAGCTGTCGAGCCTTCTCTGGAAGGAGCGCCCAAAAGTCGTTCAAGACGTGCAAGACGCGGCGGCGCAGGGCGATCGCAGCGAGAACGCCGAGTACATCTACGGGAAGAAAAAGCTCCGCGAGATCGATCGACGCATCCGCTTTTTGACGAAGCGACTCGAGGCCGTGGAGATCGTCGAGCCTAACACCACCGCCAAAGGACGCATCTTCTTCGGCGCCACCGTGGAGCTCGAAGACGAAAACGGCGGCCGATCGCGCTACCGCATCGTGGGCGAGGACGAGATCGACTTGAAGCGCGGTGACATCAGCTGGCGTTCACCGCTGGCGCGCGTTCTCCTTAAAAAGCAGAAGGGCGACGTAGTCTTGCTACGCCGCCCGAATGGTGAAGTGGAGCTTTCGGTAACTGCCGTCAGCTACTGAATCTTGACGGCGCCGTTGTGGCGGGCCGCGGAGGACTCATCGTGCAAGTAGAAGGTGTAGTTGCCCGTGCCGGTGACCATGCGGACCTTGTCTTTGCCGCCCGAAGCGATTTCATTGCCGGGGTTGGTGTCGCCGTGGAAGAAACCGTTCGTCACGTTGTTGGAGTGAATGATGTGAGTGCTGGAGGTGTCGGCGTTCACGAACTCCACGGCGATCGGCGTGCCGCCCGCGTTGACCACGATCGGTGCGGCGCCGAACACGTTGTTGTCGGGGAGGCCGGCAATGTTGTTCGGAATGGTGATGGTGAGGATCGGCTTCACGCTGTACGCTATCGGAGCAACGGCGCTCAGGGTGCCTGCGTTGCCCGTCACCTTGACTGCGGCGGCTGCGGAGGTGATCGACGCGGTAGACGGCGTGTCGAACGAGAGCGTGGTGGACGCCGCGGCCGCACTGTTGATCGTGACCGTCGGTGTCATGAAGCTTGCGGTGACTCCCGTCGGCAGGCCGCTCGTCACGAGCGTAACGGAGCCGGTAAAGCCGTTCACGGGCGTGACGGTCACGTTGACGTTGGTGAGTGAGCGGAGCTCGGTGTCGGCGGTGGCCTTGTCGAGGGTCACGGTGAAGGAGGCCGTCGCGGCAGGGGTGCCAGGGGTGCCGGGAGTGCCGGGAGTACCAGGAGTTCCCGGGGCGCCGGGAGTGCCGGGGTCCGTGGCCGCGTTCGGGTCTGCGCCCGTTCCGCCCGTTCCGCCGACGTTGTGCCAGTTTCCGCTGCTCGTGCCGCTTGCGTCGCCGCAACCGCCGAGAGCGACGGCAGTCGCCGCAACGGCGAGGGATACGAAGCGGACGAAGCGGGGGGAGGAGTTCGTGGCCATGCCTCCCGCAGTGCAAGGTCGAAGCCACCGTGTTTCATTTCGGTAACAGCGGGGATTCCAGGGAAATTCGGCTGCCAATGCATCCTCGAAAGAGGCTTACAGTGTGGGTGTCAGTGCAGGTGCCTGGGTCCATGGAAGCCCGATGTGAGCTTGGTCCGATCCAGGCGTCGCGAAATCACGAGGCCGATCGCGATAAGCAGCGCGATCGCGCTCGAGGAATTTTCGGTCGCCACCAAACCGCAGCCGCATGCCCCGCGAGGCTTGACCGACGGTCGCCCTGCGTCTCCGACAGAAGCATCCGGGGCCGCGTCGATGGCATCGTCCGCTGGCGGGATCGCGGGAACGAGGGCGGCATGAGTCGCTGGCCACTTTTCAGCGCACGTCGCGCCGGCTCCTCCATCGCAGGAGACCGGGCCCTGCACGTCGACAAAGGCGTTCAACGTCTCGAACGTCGTGCCTTCGTCCTTCGACACCGCGATGGCGAAGCCGCCCTTCTTGCCATAGGGGGACGAGCACGCGAACAGCTTGTCGCCGCGCGCGTGGAGGCAGAGCACACGAAAGCGATTCACCTGCGCCCACGTGAGGCCGCGATCGCGCGAGCGCCAGATTCCGTCGGCAGGATCTCCCGAACCCGCCCAATAAACAGCGCCGTCTTCACTCTTCGCAAATCCGAACATCGAGCTGCCCATGTGAAGCACGCTGCGGAACGTCGCACCTCCGTCCTCCGTGAGGAGCACGTCGCTTCCGCCTGCGTGAAGCGCGCGAACGAAGACACGGTCCGGATTTTTCGGATCGACGGCGGCAATGAAGAGGCGTGCATCGAATGGAAGCGTGGGATGGAGCTCGACCATCTCTGCGCTACGTTCGCCCCGAAAGAAGCGAGCGCGGGCGCCCTTCCCTTCAGGCTCTCCGGTCACATAAAAGCGTGACGGCCGCGAAGGCGCGATCTCCACGGTCTCCAGGCGCATGTGAGCGACGCCGCCGCGGACGATCTCCGCTCTGCCGTTCCTGTCGAGGTACACCACGTGTCCGTCTTTCGAAGGCGTGGACGTGAGCGCCACGAGCAGCGTCCCCTTCGGATCCGTCGTGAGGTCGGCAACATATTCTCCGTCGAGGCCCAAGGCTGGTGCGCTCTCGCAAGCATCAGCGGTCGAACGAAGGCCGTCGCTGAGGCCGATCCAGAGCTTTCCGTCTCCGGTCACCGCCAACGGCGGATCCCACGTGCCGGAAAATCCGAGCGCCTGCTCGCACATCCATTGCCAGGTTTTTCCAGCGTCACGAGAGACGAGAACGCCGAACGTAGTGCGCAGGAAAATCGCTCCGTCTGCGGAGCCTGGCGTGGTGACGATCGCCTGTGCTGCGGGGAAACGCCCGTTCGCATGCGCGGCGCGTGGCGCGTAGACTGTGAGGACGGTGAGGGCGATCGCAAGTCGGCGGAAAAAGAGAAGCACCGCTTTGTTTTATCTCTTTTTCGCTGCCGCCTGCGTGATTGCAGCGTGCACCCCGTCGGGTACCACGAAGCGCGGCAAGCGCGGGAAAACCGAAGAGCGTGCCCTGCCGGCGATCGCCACTCCGCGCGCGCAGGCGGCGTTCGTCACCAACAATGGATCGGATTCCCTCTCGGCCATCGACCGCAACGGAACTCTCGTCACCACGGTGGCCATCGACGTCGATCCGAGCGCGCGCGAAGCACCTCACCATCTGGCGATCGACGCCCGCGCAGGAAGTCTGTTCGTCGCCTTCGCATTTCCCGCGCCGGTAGCCCCTTCGAAAGATCCGCACGCGAGCCACGGCAACGCCGAGACGCTCGGGAAGCTCGCCCGCATCGATCTCGACACGCTCGGCGTGAAGGACCTTCGCGAGGTGGACGCCAATCCAGGCGACGTGATCCTGACCCACGATCATGCGCGGGTCCTCGTCACTCACTTCGACATGAGGCGGGCGATGAACGCTGCCGCCGCTGGAAGCCCTCCTTCGAGCTTCTTCGCGACACTCCAGGTGTGGAACGCGAAGAGCCTACAAAAAGAGGGGTCGCGGACGCTTTGTGTAGCCCCGCACGGAGTCGTCACCACCGCCGATGACAAGACTGCGATCGTCGCATGCTACGGCTCCGATGAGCTCGCCATCGTCGATCTGACGAGCCCCACCCTCGCGAGCGCACGCTTTCCACTCGGAACGGCGCAAGGAGTGCTCGGTGCGCCGCGCTACGGTCCGTACTCCGCTCTCCTCAGCCCGAACGAAGACGAAGTCGTCATCGCTGACCTCGAAGGGGCCGACGTGCGTGTCTTCGATCTGAGGGCCAAGCACTTCCTCCCGGATCGCACGATGACCCTCGGCGCCCGAGTTTTCATGAGCGAATTCGTCTCACCCACCGTCATCGTGGCGCCGTTGCAATCGCCCGACGGGCTCGCGCGGATCGACATCGTCAAAGGCGAAATCGAAAAACGAATCGCGTTCACGAAAGAGGAATGCCAGGCACCTCATGTCGTCCGCAAAACGAAGGACGGCCGCGTTTACCTGGTTTGCGAAGGCGATCACACCCAGCCTGGCGCCGTCGCCGAGATCGATCCGGTGACGCTCGCGATCAAGAAGCGCTGGGTGGTCGGCGTATACCCCGACGGCATCGCCTTCGGTGAGGACTAGGGCGCGTCCTTGCAGCAGCGGATGCCCATTTGGGCTCCTTCGTAGATTTCGCCGTGGCCCGTGGTGACGGCGCGGCAATAATTTTTTCCGGGGAGCCACCACGCGCCCTTCATTGCAGAACGATCCGGTAGGCGACCGCGGTCGAGCGTGGCCCACTCCTCGACGTTGCCCGTCATGTCGTGGACGCCGAAGGGGCTCAGGCATTTCGGAAATGCGTCGGCCGGCGCGCGCAGGTCCTTGAGGCCCGCGTTGGGGCGACCGAGATCCGTGCGGTCGGCGTTGCAGGCGGTGGGGTCGCGCTTGAAGCCATTGCCGTAGGGATATGGGTGCATCGCCTCGCCCTCGCAGGCGAACTGCCACTCGCTCTCCAGGCATAAACGCGCGCCGCGCGCTTTGCACACGCTGTCCGCGCTCGTCCACGACTGGTGCGCGAGCGGGAGTGAATCGCCGGGCTTCACGTACTCTTCGCGATCGATGCAGAAGCGCTTTTTTTCACGTACGCCGACGCACTTCGCGGGGTCCGCGTACTCCGCGCAGCGGTACTCGTGATAGGTGCCCGGCGGGTCGGTCCAGCGCTTGCAAACTTGCTGCACGTCCGGGCAATACGCGCCTTCAACGAGGACCATCTCGACGGGGCACGCGCCGGCATCTTCGAACGCGGGGACGGCGGCCTCCGTCGCGGCAGCGGCCACACAGACGAGGGGAGCGGGGGCGAGCTCACGACGCGGTGCGGAAGCTACTTCGGTTCCGCAACCAACACACAGCAGCACTAAGCAAACCGCAAATCGCCCGAAGCTCACAGACCCTCCGCTCCAGCTGGAAGGATGCGCTTTCGACCGCGCGCGCGCCACTTTCTCCAGGTTTTCCTTGGTGAAGGTGCGGATCTGGACTAACCCCGAAATCCGCTCGTTTCGCCACGGGCGCCGCAAAGCATGACGAAGCACCTCCTCACCGCCTCATGCCTCGCGCTGCTCGCCTGCGGAAGGGCGGAGGCGGATCAAGGCGTGATGCTCACGGGAGCCGCGATCGACGGCGGTGTCTTTGCAGCGCGTGCCGCACCTTCACCCACCGCTGCAGCGAAGGAGCTCGCCAGCGAGGTCGCGTCGAAGACCGAGTTCTGTCCGGCGGGGATGACGCTCGTCGATGGCGAGTATTGCCCCGACGTGGAGCAGCATTGCTTGAAGTGGATGGATCCTGCGGGGAGCCGCTACGAACATTTTCGCTGTGAGAAGTACGCGAAGCCGGCGTCGTGCAAGGGCAAGCGCGTGCACAAACGCTTCTGCATCGACGTCACCGAGCGTCGTGAGCCGACGAGCGAGCTCCCGATGAACAAGATGTCGTGGACGAGCGCGAAGAGCGTCTGCGAGGCAGCAGGCGAGCGGCTCTGCATGACCAGCGAGTGGCAGTTCGCATGCGAAGGTGAAGAGCTGCGCCCCTACCCATACGGCTGGGAGCGCGACAAGGAAGCGTGCAACGTCGACGTGATGACCGGGCTCGGCAAAGTCGGCGGGCTCGTCGACCATCGCATGCCGGCGAGCGCGCATCCGAAGTGCGTGAGCCCCTTCGGCGTCCGCGACATGGCCGGCAACGTCGACGAGTGGGCCACGGTCGACGGGCTCCCCGTCGGATCGCGCGAGGTGATGAAAGGCTCGTGGTGGCTCCCCGGCCGTCACGCGTGTCGAAGCTTTCAAGGTGGCCACGGCGCAAACTACGGCGGCACCGAAAGCGGCGCGCGCTGCTGCAAAGACACGTCAACGCCGCAAACGACGGCTTCGCGCTAACTACCGTATTTCGCTACGAGGGCGCGAACGCGGATGACGAAGTCGGCCTGGTGAAAGCGCTCGAAATCGGCCCAGGTGGTGAGACTTCGTGTGTCGGTCACACTATCGAGGAAGAGCTTTCCCTGCAGGTGATCGACTTCGTGCTGAAAGGTTCCGGCGGTGATCCCTCTCACTTCGTAATCGAGCTCGCTGCCGTGCCGGTCCCAGGCCTTGACCCTCACGACGCATCCGCGCGGCACCTCGCCGCGGAGGTTGGGCACGGAGAGGCAGCCTTCGTAGTTCATGAAGGTCTCGTCGCCCACACGCGTGAGCTCGGGATTGACGAGCACTGTGAGCTCGATGTTCGGCTTGTACGGATAGCGCGGGTTGTTCTTCACGTGGATCGCGCAGATCTGAATGGGCTCGTAGATCTGGTTGGCGGCGAGACCGGCGCCGTTCGCGTCGTGCATCGTATCGATGAGATCGTCGATGAAGGACTGCGTCGCGGGGGCTAGCAGCTCGTCGCGGGTCAGTCGGCGCGCCACCTGGCGAAGCACGGGATGTCCGACGGTCGCGATCTTTCGAATGGCCATGCGGGTCTCCAGCGCGCTCAGTTTTTGCGCGGCTAGCGTTTTTCAGCGAGGATGAGCGTGCGGGGAGACTCAGCGCCGAAGAACACGCCCGGCGACCCAACGCGTCCGCTCACTTCTGCAACGCGGAAGCCATGGTCATGGAGAATCTTCCCGAGCTCGTGAAGCGAGTAGACGCGAATCGAGTACTCGATCTCCTTCGAGCGCCCGTCGTCCATCATCATGGTGCGCTTCACGCGCATGCGGCTGGTGATCCAGTCGATCGACATTTCGTCCATGCAGATGCATCCGTCACCTTCGAACCACGCGAGCGAAGGTTGCTCCCGCATCATGTAGTCGCGGTTGACGACGTCGAGCAGGAACTGCCCACCCTTGCGGAGCGATCGGTGGACGAGGTGAACGACGTGCGCGTTCTTTTCTTCTTCGAAAAATCCGAAGCTGGTGTTCCACGAGTAGACGCCGTCGAAGGTGTCTTCGAAGGTCATCTCCCGCATGTCGCCCTGGAGGAAATTCAGCTTCTGATTTCTCTCCTGCGCTTCGTCGGCGGCGCGCGCAAGCATGGCCAAGCTGAGATCGAAGCCCGCGACTTGGTAGCCGCGGCGAGTGAGCTCTATCGCGTGACGACCCGTTCCGCAGCCTAAATCAAGCACCATCGCGGCTTTGGCCACGCCCAGGCTGTCCTCGATGAAGTCGGCCTCGCGAGCGATCTGTGCATCGGTAATCTTCGCCATGGTGCGAATGAAGTCGTCGTTGAAGAGCTCCTCCCACCACGGGCGCGCCTTCTTTCGCGCCGCAGCAGCTTCATTCATCGGCGGCGGCGCGAGCCCGCCTCCACCGGTCGGCGAAAGCACCACCAGCGGTCTACCCGTGGGCATTCCACCCTGCGGGCTAGGCGGATCGGGAAGTTGCGGGCTCGAAGCGATTCCAACCGGAGGAGGAGGAGGGGGCGCGGAGACCCGACGCGGAGGCCCGGCGAGCGCACCCGGAGGGGGCGGAGGAGGCGGCGCGTACGCCGAGGTACGCAGAGGAGGCGGCGGAACATCGAGCGCCTTGGCCGATGGGCCGGGCTTCTGCACGGAGGGAACGACCGGAACGGACACGGGGGTGATCGCCGCGGGCGACGTGGGCGAAGCCGCGAGCGGAGTCATGATGGTCGTGGCGACGGGAGAGATGATCTCCCCCGGAGGAACGGCGCTCGCGACCCGGAGCTGCTTGACCGGCACCTTACTGACCGTTGGCGGTGGCGCTAAGGCGAGTGAAGGTGCGGCGATGAACGCAGGTTTCGGAGGGTCGCTGGTGACTTGCACGTCCTCACCCGACGACGGCGGGACGTCTTCGTCGACCGGAATGTCCTCGCTATCGAAGCTCTCGTGAGGGGGCCGGCTCGATGGAGTCTTTCGCGGGATCCCGGCGACGGGCGTCGGCGATTCTCCGCCATCCTCGAAGACTACCGGCGGCTCGGAATCCGAGTTTGTCGTGCGCGGCATCGCCACTTCGGTGTCGGGCGCGTTTGGCGCAGGTCGCTCACTCGGAGAACGAACCGGGCCCCTGATGAGCGTGGGTGCGCCCGCAGCGAGCTCTTCTTCTTTGGCGGTAGTCCGAGAAGGAGAGACGGGCGTCGGACGCGGGGGCGCATTGATCTGAATGATCGGAGACGGCCGAATCGACTCGTAGATGACGGGCGCGGGCGGCGTGACCGAGGACGGCCGGGCCACTTCGTCGTCGGGTATACGCACGCCCACCTTCGGCCGCCGTCGCGCCGGGACTCCAGACTGAGGGTTCGACGACGGCGGCGGCGCACGCGGCGTGATCGGCCCCTCGGTCTCCAGCGAATCTCCTCCAGGCGGCGGGTCGGTGTTTTGCACGGCGAGCTCGGCGTCTTCGGCGGAGGCAGCGACGGCGCGGGGAAGTTTTTCGGTCATCCCGTGTCTCCCCGTGAGGCCGTTCCATTGGTGCGACGGAGCTGCGGAGCACGCGCCAACTTCTGGCCATAGAGGACGGGGCCTTCGTCGGCGACCCAGCGTTCCATGGCTTTTTTCTCGAGGAATAGAACGATCGTCGAGCCGAGATGGAACATGCCGATTTCCGAGCCGCGCTCGACGTAGAGCGGCGGATCAATCTGGTGATCGCCCACGGGTACGTCTCGCGACGGGATCCCGCTCACGGTGATCCGGCCCACGATCATCGCCGCCACCATCACGACCGTCACTCGGCCGAGAGCGGTCTCGGGTGGCGTGTCGATGGCGATCGCGATGCGGCGGTTTACCGCAAAGAGATTCGGAACATGACGAACGCCGATGGAGTTTACGGGAAAGAAATCTCCCGGCATCGAGCGGACGTGATGGATGAGACCGGACACGGGAGCATGCACGCGGTGGTAGTCGCGCGGCGAGAGGTAGACGACGCAGCCGCCGCCGCCCTCGTAACGCGCAGCCTCTTTGTCGTCGCCGACGAGATCGCGAACGCGGTACGGGCGGCCCTTCACCGTGAACGTGCGACCGGAGTCGATCATGCCCATCGACTCAAGACGGCCATCTGCCGGGCTCACGATCACCCTGGGATCTGGCTCGATCGGTCGAGCGCCGGGGCGGAGGCTGCGCGTGAAGAAATCGTCGAAGCTCGCCCATCCGTCGCGCTGTTCGCACTCTTCCACACTCACGTCGTACGCCCGGGAGTAAAGCCCGATGACGGCGCGCCCAAGCGGGGCAGGCCAGGAAAAGTCCGCAAGTCGACCCGCTGCACGGCTCATGTGAGCGCGCGGCAAGACGCGAAGAATTTGGGCCGTGGCAAAGGTGAGCGCACTCATGAACGCGGACGGCACCGACCCTTCAAGGCGGACTCGAGCGAAGAGAAAAGACGCGTACCTCATGGTATCTGGCACGGCTCGAATCGGTCAAATCGGAGAAGTTCTCCGGGTTTGCCAATAAGTCAGTTCCTGGGGCGCAGCGCCCCTCAATCGGCGCCAAGTGGGGGCTCGCCGCGGGCACGGGCAGCCTCGCAGAGGAGGCGCAGACCGGGATCCGCCGGGAGGTCCGCCTGTGGATCCGCCGACTGGCACGCGCACTCGATCTCCAGGGGATCGGCGGCCACCGCCTCCACGAAGGAGCTGTCCGCCGTCGGCCCATCGCCCTTCGACCGCGCCATCGTTCCCCGAATAGCCCACCACGGCCCGTATGACGCGACGACCTCATTGGGATCGCCGAGGAGCGGTTCGGCTTCTTTTCCGCGTCCCGCGTCGACGAGCGCGCGCGCGCGAATGTAGCGAACGCTCGGATCGTCCAGGCTCGCGCCTTTCAGGTGATCGAGCTCGACGAGCGCCTCGGGTGCGTGATTTCGTCCGAGAAGGAGCTCCGCCAAACGAACGCGGTCCCGAAGCTCCTTCATGTTCGGCGGTTCGGAACCGAGCGCAAAAAGCGCCGGGAGCGCCTCTTTGGGCTTCGCAGCAATGTGGGCCCGCCATTTCAAATCCCACTGTTTGAGGTCGGAGCCGCTCGCCTCTTTCAACGCCGCATCGGGCGTTTTTCGCTGGCGCAGACCGAGGAGTAGGTGGGGGAGCGCATCGGGCGAAGACGTGGCGGCGAAGAAGCGGACGAAGCTCGTGACCTCTGCGAAGGCCACCATCGCCGCGTCCGCGCTCGGCAACATGGCGATCGACGGCCCGAGCTTGTCGAGAGCGAGATCCAACTTGAGCTCTATTCCTCGGGAAACGACCGCGTCGACGGGGGGGCGGTCATCGAAGACACCGGGCTCTCGCCAGCGAATCTCTTCGCGCTTGGCCACTCCTTCTTGCAACCAGAGCGGCGCGCGATCGACCGTTGCCCGCGTCACCGCGAGGTGGGTGAGCTCGTGAGCGATCGTGTCGCGCCAGGCGTATCCGTGATGACTCGCCCGGGGCGACAGGAGGGTCACCCTTCCCCATTTTGCGACGGCGACCGTGCCTGTGGTCTGCGCGGATTCGTACGGCAGACCAGTCATTTGGCTGAGCGACAGGAGATCGCGAACCACGATGATCCGGGTGGGCTTCGGCCACGTTGCGCCGATGTCTCGGGTGAGCGCGTCGCGCGCCTTGACCACGGTCTCGACGATGAAGGGGGTCATCGCGCGATCCGCTTCGTCTTGGTAACGAACTTCCACCGATGGCTCGACGTTCTTGTCGACCACGGTTGCCGCGGTGACGCGCGCGCATCCGCGAGCGATGTCCGCCAGTGCACTGCCTTGCTCCGACTTTGCGATCTCTGGCCGTGAGAGCATGGTGACCGCGCCGTCACAGTCGGCCTCGTAAAGCGCGAGGCGACCCTTTTCGAGCGCAATGTTCGGATCGTCTGGGTCTCCGGCGGCGAGCTCCTTCCGCGCCTCATCCAGATCAAGCCCCAGGATCAATTCTTCGGCACGGGAAGCGTGATCGGAAGGCGGATCCGCATGCACCGAACCGCCGATCGCGGTGAGTGATGTGAGCGCAACGAGCCCTACGAGCCAGCTCTTGGTGTTCATCGGAGGAGCCCTTCCGCGTAGCGCCGCACGGCGTCTTTGTGTCTGCCGCTCGAAGGCTGGCCGAGCCCATTGATGACCCGTCGACGAAAATCTTCAGGCCCTTTGTGAGCATCGGCCTTGGGAATCTCCGCGTGATCGGAGGAAGGATCCCCCTCCCCTTCACTGCCGCGATCGCCGTCGTTGCTCGCTCCGAGCGCTTCCTTGGCCATCTCGAGAAGGCGCTGCGCTTCATGTTGTTTGTTGAGCGCTTTGTCGGCCTCTCCGCGCTTGAGCGCTCGCGCAGCGTCACGCGCCGCCCTCTCCGCCGCTTCGAGGGAATCGATCGCCGGCGCAGGAAGGGCCTGCTCCCTCCCCTTCTCTCCCAGTTTCTTTGCGCGATCGGCCATCTTATTTTCTTCGTCACCGCTCGTCGCGAGATCCGACCCAGCGCGTTCCGAAGCTTTTTTCCGCAGCCCCTCGAGCTGCTCTTCCGCCCACTTCACCTCGGGTTCCAGCTTCTTTCGTGCGTCGTCGATCCGCTTTTCTGCGTCGGTATCGCCCGACGGGGCGAAGCTCGAAAATCGCTCGCGCTGCGCCGTGCGCTTTGCTTCGTCGAGTGCCTGGAGCGCGTTGCGGCCGCTTGTGACCGCGTCTGCCGGATTTCCCTGCTCGAGAGAGTGCGCCATCTGATCGGCGTGCTCTCGGGCCGCGGCGCCCTTGCTCGTCCACGAATCGCTGCCGGCACCTACGCTCGGGAGCGGGCGGGCGGCTTCGCGCACAGCGGCGGCGTGCTTTTTCGCTTCCTCGATGAGCGACTTGAGCTCCTCGTCGCTGGATTTTCCGCTGAGCGCGCGCTCGACATTTCCGACGCCGGCGGCGTGATCGTTCGCGAGCTGCTCGAGCTCCTGCGCGGCCTCGTTGAACGCTTGATCGGCGTCGCCCTCGCCCTCCGCGCCGTCCCCCGGAGTGCCCCGTGCGCCGCCCGACTCTCCTCCGCCGCGCCCTGACTTTCCCTGCGATCCGAAGGAAGGATCGGGCTGGTGAAGACGTGCGGCGAGATCGCGGGCGGCGAGCTCGGCGTGCCAAAGGTCATTCTCTTTTCGAGCTCGACTCACGCGCGAAAGATCGGAGCCGATGATCTCACCGAGATCGCGACCGAGGGATCCAAGATGCATCATGGCGCGCGAGCCGCCGTTCAAGACCAAGCTGGCCGCGTCCATCCGGGCGATACCGCGCGCGGCTTCGAGCTTCGGATCGCGCTGGAGCTGCGACGCGCCCGCCGCGAGCTCGTCGGCGACCTCTGCGAGCTGGCGCGCGGATTCTTTGGCATCGTGAAATCCGAGGCCCCGCAGCATGGCGTCGATCACCAGCACCAGGCGCTCCGTCGTCTTGATGAGAAGAGCGTGCGTGCCGACGCTGGGAGCGCGCGCTTCCATGTCGACCGCTTCACGCACCTTGCGCATCTGGCCACGGAGCATCGCCTGGAGGCGCGGCGCCACCCGCACGCCCGCATAGGAGCCGGTGAGGGTCGCATCGAGAAGCTCGGCGTTCTCATCCGCTCCTCGAAGCTCGTCGGAGAGAAACGCCTTCCGACCCGCCGCGGTGCTCGGCACGCTGTGGGAGAGGCGCCATCCCAGGGTGTCGACCAGGGCATCGCGGAGCTTGCGCAATCCGTCGATGCGGCGCGCTTCCGGCTCCCCGACGTCGGGCGGGACCACCGTGATGGCTGCGCTCGCGCCCCATTTCGGCCCCGTCACAGGATCGTTGTCCTTGGCCTCTACACGCACTTCCACCGGAGCGTGACTCTTCTTGAGAAATGGATCGGTCGCTCGAAGAACGTGCCCACCGCGGTCGAAACGCGTCTCGCCATCGAGCCGCGCCAGCACCCGCCGCTCTTCGCGGGTGCCCGAGCGTAGGACGAGATGAACCTCGCGCAGACCGTGGTCGTCGGTCACCTCGTAGCGAATCGGGATCTCGGTCACCTCTTCACCGCTCGCGAGGACGAGCTGTTTCGGTGCACCCTCGAGGGTCACGTCCGGCGCGCGATCTTGAATCGAGATCACCGGCGTGAGCTGCGGCTCTTCGATCACGACATTTCCGAAGTTTGCGACGACCCGTAAATTAACGCTCTCAGCGAGCGGCCAGCGAGCGATCATTCCCCCCGCGCCGTCGTCGACGAAGGGTACTTCGCTCGCGCCGTCCGTGAGCGTGAGGCGGCGCCCGGTGTGGGTCGCCACGCCGCGAAAGGTGATGAGCGTGCCGCGAGGAAGGGACAGCTCGGCGAACGGGATCTCGCGCCACTCGTCTTCGTGCAGATATTCGGGCGGGCGCGCCCGCACTTCGAGATCGTCCAACCAGCGCATGGCAAGCGGGCCCACACGATGACGAGCGACGAGGACGTCCGCACCCTCGAAGAGCGCCCAAGGATTGGTCAGGCAGAGGACGAGCGCGGGTACGGCGAGGACGATGGCGGCGATCTTGAGGCGCGATCCGTAACGCCGCGCCGCGTCGACGATGCGATCGTAGGGAAGCGCGGCGATGGACCGCGCGACGTGGAGGCGGGCAAGCTCGCGCGAGGTGCCGTCGCGACGAAGAGTCTTGTTTTCCTTGCTGCGAGCATTGCCGCCGTCGTCGAGAAGGGTGAGCGCGCGGAGGGCGCGATCCGTTCGCTCCGGGTCTGCGCTCTGACCAACGCGACGCAGAACGCGCGCAGGCTCCGACCACACGCGGCGCTCGCGACGGGCGAGCAGGCCAAGTACCACGGCCGTGATCCCTAGCGCGAGGGCAGCGCCGAGACGCGCGCGGGCCGTTCCTTCACGCGCGACGAGGAGCGCGACGAGCACGACGAGCACCACGAATGCCGTCACCGCACGCTGCCGAGGCGTACGCACGGCGTCGAGCCACGCATCCGCGAGCGGACGAAGTGGCGCCGTGAGATCCTGTTTCACGCTTGGAATCTAGCACTCCTGCGACCGAGACCACCCGTAGAGTTCGACGCCTTTAGGAAGAGGCGGGAGGGCTCGGTGCAGGCGGGGGGGGCTGCGGAAAAGGAAAGCCACTCGGGATGGTGAAGCCCGGAGGCACGCTCATCGAAGGCAAGGGGAATGGGAACGTGCTCGGGAACGTCGAAGGAAACGGAGGGATCTGTCCGTTCGGGGGAGTCTCGCTCGCGGTCGGGCGCGCCGAGCTGCTTGCGCTCGTGGACGTGCGCGGCGGAGGCGACGGCCGCACGGCGGGGGTCGTCGTTCCAACGAGCGGCGTGAGGGGAGCCACCGGATCGTTCGTGGGAGCGGTCGGTGTGGGAGCGGTCGGCGTCGCCGTCGCGGGCGTGATCTGCGTCGCCGTCGGCAGGGTCGGGGTCGGGCTCTCCTTCATGTTGTTGACGACAAGGGCAACGACCACGCCGACGCCCAAGAGAAGCGGCAGCGCGATCAACATCCACATGGACGACCGCTTCTTTCGCTTCGGCCTACGCGCGTCCGGATCGTTGTGATGAGAACCGTGCTCGGGCACCCATGCTCGACCGGCCTGCGCGTTCATCCCTGGCGGCGCGGTTCGCACTTCTTCAGAGCGGGCCTGGGTCTTCGCTGAGCCCAACGCGCCGGGAGGCTGCGCTGGCTGCATGAACGCGCCTTCCGCAGGCGCTCCAAGCACGGTGGAGGCACTGAGTTGCGGCGGACGCGCCTGTGCTTCGAGCGGACTCGTCGCCTGCCGCTTCTCGACGCTGAGCGATACGTTGTCGAGCGCGAGGCGCATCTCCGCAGCACTCCCGAAGCGGAGCTCGGCGCGCGCAGCCATCGCGCGATGGACGAGACCGGCAAGCTCGCGCGGCACCTCGGGGGCGGCATGCACGAGCGGTCGAACATCTCCCCGCTCGATCTTCACGGCGATGAGACGCGCGTCTTCCCCGCTCACCGGACGCACACCCGAGATCATCTCGTAGAGCATCACCCCGACGGCGTAGATGTCGGAGCGAGCGTCGACTTTATCGGCAGAATACGCCTGTTCGGGCGCCATGTATTCGGCCGTTCCCATCATCACGCCGGCCACCGTGAGCGAGCGCGCTTGGGGGTCGCTGCTCCGGAGCTTGGCGATCCCGAAGTCGATCAACTTGATGACCGGCTTGTTTCCCACGAAGGTCACGAACACATTTTCGGGCTTGAGATCGCGGTGCACGACACCGAGCGCGTGCGCCGCCTCGAGCGCTTCGAGCACCTGCGTCGTGTAATCGATCGCCGTAGCGATCGGGATCTTCCGGTCGCGCTCGAGGACGCTGGAGAGCGGCTCCCCCTCGAGCAGATCCATCACGATGTAGGCCACGCCTTCCGGAGTGCGATCGACGTCGGTCACGTGCACCACGTTCGCGCTGCGGATCTGCGCCGCAACGCGCGCCTCCTGGAGAAAGCGCTCGATGAGCCCGGGCCGCCGCGCGAGATCCGCATGGAGCACCTTGATGGCTACCTTCGTCCCGAGGATCTCGTGTTGGGCTTCGTAGACGGAGCCCATGCCGCCATCGCCGAGGAGGCGAAGGAGCCGGTATTTCCCGCTTACGACCTGGCCAATCTGAATCACGTCCGTTCAGTTCTACCACGGTGGGGGGGTTGCCCCTTGCAGAACCGAGGCTCTTGAGGGCAAAAAGGGGCATGATCACCCGCTCCACGATTCTCGGCGTCGGTCACTACGTCCCCACCAAGGTCGTCACCAACGACGATCTCGCCAAGATGATGAACACCTCGAACGAGTGGATCGTGCAGCGCACCGGCATTCGCGAGCGGCGGTACATCGAGCACAGCGGAGTTGGCGCGAGCGACCTCGCGGTTCCGGCTGCAAAAATGGCGCTCGAGCATGCGGGCAAGACCACGAAGGACATCGACGCGATCATTTTTGCAACCCTCTCGCCCGATCATTGCTTCCCCGGATCAGGCTGTTTTCTCGGGCACAAGCTCGACATGCCCGGCGTCCCTGCGCTCGACGTTCGAAACCAGTGCTCTGGATTTCTCTACGGCCTCTCCATCGCCGACGCGTGGGTTCGCGCGGGCGTCTACAAGAACGTCCTTCTCGTGGGCGCAGAGGTTCACTCTACCGGAATCGAGTTTGCCGATCGCGGACGTGACGTGACGGTGCTCTTCGGAGACGGCGCGGGGGCCGCGGTAATCGGTGCTGCGACCGAGCCCAACCAGGGGATCAAAGCGCTTCGCATCCACGCCGACGGCTCAGGTGCGAAGGAGCTGTGGGTGGAGGCGCCCGCGAGCGGAGAAATTCCGCGCATCACGAAGGAGATGATCGACGAGGGAAAGCAATTTCCGGCGATGCAGGGGAAACAAGTCTTTCGCTGGGCCACCGAGAAAATGCCGGAGGTCGCGCGCGACGTGATGAAAGAAGCGAACGTCACCGCCGACGAGATCGATCTCTTCGTCCCGCATCAGGCCAACCTGCGCATCAATCAGTTCGTGGGGCAGAAGCTCGGAATCCCCGAATCGAAGACCGTGAAGAACATCGAGGTCTACGGAAACACCACGGCGGCGACCATTCCCATCGGTTTGAGCGAGTCGTGGCGCGAAGGCAAATGCCGACGAGGCTCGAACATCCTCATTGCCGCCTTCGGCAGCGGCTACACGTGGGGCGGCTGCGTGATTACGCTCTAGATGTGCTAATTGGTGACGATGGAACGTCCCAAGCCCGCGCGTGATCTCGACTGGGCTCCCGCGCGCGCACGTGAGCTCGGTGATCGCGTGGTCATGCTGTGGCAGGAGCTTCTCGAGAAGTTGCCGGCGCTACCTGTCCGCCACACCAAGGGAGAAGCTGCGGTTCGCGAAGCAGTAACTTTTCCGATTCCGGACGAGCCGCTCTCGCTCGACGCGCTCCTCGCGCACATGCGATCGGTCGCCCTCGAGCATTCGACGCTGACCGGTCACCCGCGCTTCATGGCGTACATAACGGGAGCGGGCACGGTGCCTGGTGCTGCGGCTGATCTGCTCGCGGCGGCGCTCAACCAGAACGTGGGCGGCTGGATGCTGAGCCCCGCGGCGACGAGCATCGAGCTTCACCTGACCCAGTGGTTCGCCGAGCAGCTCGGTCTACCGAAGGGCGCCTTCGGACTGCTCGTGTCGGGCGGGGCGATGGCGAACTTCGTGGCGCTCAAGGCTGCACGAGACGCGCGGATCGGACTCGACGTGCGGAAGGAGGGTCTTCGCGGTCGCACCATCGCCCTCTACGCCTCGACAGAGGCGCATGCAGTGATCGACCGCGCGGCAGACATGCTCGGTCTCGGTACGAATGCGGTACGCAAGATCCCGGTCGATCATGCGGGTCGCATGCGGGTCGATCTCCTCGAAGCGGAGATCGCCAAGGACGTCGCGGCCGGGGTCGAGCCAGGCATCGTCGTCGGCACGGCGGGCACCGTGGCCACGGGGGCGATCGATCCCCTCAGCGAGCTTGCGGAGCTCTGCTCCCGGCACCACCTGTGGTTCCACGTCGATGGCGCTTACGGTGCGCTCGCCGCCCTCACCGACGAGCTGAGGCCTTTATTTCGTGGTCTCGAACGCGCAGACACCATCGCCTTCGATCCTCACAAGTGGATGTACACGCCGCACTCGGGTGGCTGCGTCATCGCTCGGGAGCCGCAGCGCCTCGCCGACGCATTCGCGCTCAAGCCGACCTACATTCAGCAGGACAAGACCCGCACCGGCGCGGGGATCGACTTCAGCATGATGGGACCGCAGTTCAGCCGCGGCTTCCAAGCCTTCAAGATCTGGATCTCACTCCTCGCTCACGGCAAGCGGGCGTACACGAAGCGCATCGCCCACGACGTCGCGCTGGCGAGGTACATGGCCAGCCGGGCCGAAGCCCACCCGAACCTCGAAGTGATGGCCCCGGTCACGCTCTCGATCTGCTGCTTCCGTTACGTTCCCGAAGGGCTTCCTCCGGGGAGCGACGCCTACCTCGACGCGCTCAACGAACGGCTCATGAACGAGATTCAGATGGATGGACGCGCCTTTTGCTCGAACGCTATTTTGAACGGACGCTTCGTCTTGCGGGCGTGCATCGTGAATTTCCGGACCGAGGCCGCAGACGTCGACGCGATGCTCGACGTCGCGGTCGAGCTCGGTACGCGTTTACACCTAAGCGGCGCGGGGGAGCGGCTCGAACGCGGGATGTAAGAGCGCCCCGACGGTCTCTGCATCTTCGATCGCGGCGAACACGGGAACGAGCGTGTCGACGCTCTTTTCGCCGAACGCACCGCTCGACGCGAAGGCACGCGCTTGCGGTCCATCGAGGACGATGAATACGTCGTGGAGGCCATGCGACGGCGCGGAAATCACGTAGGCGATGCGCGAGCGATCGAGGTGAAGCTCTTCGTTTGCTCGGGCAATGAGGACGCGCTGATCGGTCACGAAGTACCGCGTAGCCCGGGCAAGGCGAACGGGCCTCACGCATGCGGCGTACGCAACGCCGACCGCGACCGCGATGAGCAGGAGCGCGGTGAGCGCGACCCCAGCGACGAAGATCGCGAGGCTCGTCGCGGGCAGGGCATGTAGCCGAAAAACGCGGCCGAGCGACGGGATGGCATGGGCCACCATGCGGGCCGCTGAGATGGACAGTACGAGGGCGATGAGCCCAGTGAGAACCCTTCGGATCGTCCACGGCGAAGCGAGCGGCGTCGCGCTCCAGAGAACGCGCTCGCCTGGATCGAGCCTCTGGGTGAGCGGACGCGCACCATCGCCGAGCGGAGCGGACGGGGTTAGCCCGCGAACGATCGCCCACAAGCGATCGGGGCCCGCGACGCCAGCGAGTGTGAGCTTCAGTGTTCGACGAAGAGCGCCGGTGGGCACGGCGCGAACGAGCACGAGATCCCCCGCGCCAGAGACCTGCGAATCCCAGCGAATCAGGGCGTAGCTGATCTCCGAACGATCGATCGTCCGCCGGATGCGCCCGCGCCGACAGATGACGTGCTTGTCGGTGATGATGTACTCGAGCCCGCTCCGCCAGAGTGCGGGCCCACGCCAAGCGGCGAGAGCGAGCGTCGCGCACCACGCGGAGAAAATGATCATACCGCCCACTTGGGCGTGAAACGCAGTGCCCACGACGAGCGCAAAAGAGAGCGCGACGACGGACACCACGGCCGAAGCTATCGCCGCTAGTTTGTAGGCGCGCGGAGTGGCCACAACGCGCGGGCGGCCAGACCAAAGAATCGTCTCTCCATAAAGCGAATCACGAGCCATCCCGCGGGCAACCTCTCTCTTTAGGCTGAGCCTGAGGATCGACTCTGTCCAGAGAGACAGACGTAGCTGAGCACGGAAATATTGGGTCCTAGGTAGGCAAAGGTCTGGCCGTGTTGCGCGCCGTGGCCCCCCGGCGAACGGCGTGCTGGACCAGCGCATCACAAAGGTTGGGAAATGAAAGGCCCGCGTACGCAGCGGCCTCGGGGTAGAGGCTGGTGGCGGTGAAACCTGGCATCGTGTTGACCTCGAGAATGGACACGGCCGCGGGGTCACCGTCGTCACCGACGATCATGTCCACGCGGGAAAGATCGCGACAGCCGAGGGCGATGTGGGCATCGATAGCGCGCGAGGCGAGCGACCATCCGAACTTTTCTGGATATGTGGATTCCGGAAATTTCGGGTCCACCGTGTGGATGCTACGCCCCGCTGCGTAGCGCGCCTCATACGTGTAGAATGCATCTTTGGCGGCGTGGATCTCGGTGAGCACGGCAGTGGGGCCCGACTCCAAAAAATCGAACACGCTGCAGGTCATCTCTCGACCACGCGCAAAGTGCTCGACCATGGCGACGGCGTCGATCTTCCACACGGCTTCGATGGCCTGCGTCACGCTCTCGAGGCTCGCCGCTTCGTCGAAACGCGCGACGCCAATGGCCGACCCGTTCGAGCACGGCTTCACCACCAGTCGAGAGCTCACTTCCTTGCGAGCGCGTTCGGCCGCTGCGCGCGCATCGGCGTTCGTCCCGCGCGTGACGGCGATCCCCTTGGCGACCGGGAGCCCGGCGAGCTGCAAGAGCTTGCGGGCGAGCGCTTTATTCATGGCGACGGCGCTCGCGAGCACGTTCGACCCCACGTACGGCATGTCATGGACCTCGAGCAGACCCTGGAGCGATCCGTCCTCGCCCACCGCGCCGTGCACCACCGGGAAGACCACGTCGAACCCGCCGGTGCGGAGCGTCTCCGAGAGCCAGGCATTCAGCTCGATGCGCACGGCGACGTGGCCCGCATCGGTGAGCGCCTTCGCCACCCCCAACGCCGACGAGCGACTCACCTCCGCCTCCGACGACGGACCTCCCTGAATGACGGCGACGCAGAGGCGCGACATCACGCTGCGGGGGACTTCGACAGATCGATGAGCTCGATTCCGAGCGTCTTTGACATCTCGAACACCTTGGCGTCTCGGTAAAATTCGCCGAAGACGATGCGCACGATTCCGGCGTTCGCGATCAGGCGAAAGCAACTCCAGCAGGGCGATGCCGTGACGTAGACCCCAGAAGCGTCGATTCGATTGCCGTTCCTCGCGGCCTGGACGATCGCGTTGGCCTCGGCGTGGACGGTGCGAACGCAATGCCCGTCTTCCATCAGATGGCCCACGTCGTCGCAGTGAGGAAGTCCCTTGATCGAGCCATTGTAACCGGTGGCGAGGATGCACTTGTCGCGGACGATCACCGCGCCGACGTGCTTGCGTTCACACGTGGAACGGGTCGCCACCTCCTTCGCGATGTTCATGAAGTACTCGTCCCAGGAGACGCGATGAACGGACATGAAATGCAAATTACACCAAGGCGACGCGCGGGAGACCGCGTCTGCACATTAAAATCATCACGCGACCGGGTTTCGATTGTTCGACACCTACTCGGGCCGGATCGCTATGCTTCGGCCATGGAAGTCCGAACTTTTCGCGCGGCAACGGTGCTCGCGACGCTCCTGGGTGTGCTCGTTTTCGGAGGTGTCGCCCACGCGGGGAACCCGAAGGCCGATCTCGAGAACGCCGAGCAGCTCTACGCGAACCTGAACTACGAAGAGGCCAACAAGCTCGCTGCGGGCGTGAGCAAGCAACATGGGCTCACCCACGACCAGCTCGTGCGCGCCTTTCGCCTCGTGGCGCTGTCCCACGCGGTTCTCGATCGCGAAGATCCGTCGCGCGACGCCTTCATTCAGCTCCTCACTTATGATCCCGAGTACCAGGCCGACCCGAACCTCGGGCCCCGGGTGACCACGCCGTTCTTCGAAGCCCGCGGATTTTGGCGCGGTCAGCCGATCAAACCGGGCGTAGAGGCGACGGCCACCGTCAAAGCAAAAGAGGCGGGTACGCTGAAGATCACGGTCCGCGATCCGACGCATATCGTGAAGAAGGCGAGCGCCGGGTACCGCTGGGGCGGAACGGGGGAGTTCACGGTCAAGCCGGTGCAGCCGGGTGAGGCGGTGCTCTTGGACATTCCCGAGCCGCCGGGAAACGCGACGCGCTTCGACTATTACGTGCAGGCCCTCGACGACAAAGAGAACGTCGTCCTCGAAGCGGGCACCGCGTTGTCGCCCAAGACAGTCATCGTCGAAAAACCGGCAGCGGCAGCGGGCCCCGGCGTGGGGGGCGGCGGCAAAGAGAAGACGAAGAGCGTCACTTCCAGCGCCGCTTTTTGGGGCATCCTCGGCGGCGTCCTCGTTGCGGGCGGCGTCGCAGCCGTGGTGATCGCGACCCGACCCAAGGACGAAGCAACGAACGTATCGCTCTCGCCCGGCCTCAACTGCGGAGCCATGAAATGCAACTAGCTCACATGCGACGACTCGCGCTCCGCAAGAGAATCAGCACCATCGTCGGTGCTGCGTTCGTTCTGACCGCGTGCAGCGGCGGCACCACCACTCCTCAGCGGGGAACCATCAGCGTGACGTTTCCATCCGTGCACGCTGCGGTCGCCAGCGACGAAATCGAGCTTCACGTGTACGACGCGCCCGACCAGAACACCTGCCTCGACCTCGTGCAGAAGCGACGAACAGCGCAGGCGATTCCCTCGGGGCTCATTGACCGCACCCCCATCCCGACATGCGATTTTCTCGCGGGCAAGGGTGTGCCTCTCGACGTGGGCTACGGCAAGCGGGCCTTCCTGGTCGCCACCCGTCACGCCGGCAAGGACATTCTCGTCGGCTGCACGCTTCAGGGAGTGGGAGACGCGCCGATCGCCGTGGACGTCGAGCTCACCACGATCAACGCGATGACGCTGATCCCCGGAAAAGACTCGGACTGCGTGACCCTCTCGATGAAGTGCTCGGGAGCCTGCAAGACGCCTTAGTAAGGCGGCCTAGCCGCTATTGAAGGTCGCTCGCCTTGACGCGCGGAGCGAGTGTCGTGAACTGGCCGTTCTGCACGTTCCAAATGATGTAGTCGCTGACGACGTTGCCCGACTCGTCGAAGTTGCAGTCTCCAGAGGCGCCGTTGTAGTCGATGTTGTCGCCGTTTCGGATCCCCTCGAGCGCTTCGCCGATCTGGGCTGGCCCCAGCGCTCTCGCGGGCATTGCCGAATTTTTCTTGCCGCGCGAGACGTCGTAAAGCGCGTCGCGGATCTTGACCGGATTGTCCGTCGAGCCCGCCGCCTGGATGGCCAACGCCGCGAGGACCGCTGCGTCGTAGAAATTCGCCACGCTCGGACCGAGGTCGTTCGCGCCCGGATCGAGAGGAAACTGGGTGAGATAAAGATTCTTGAATTCGCCGTACTGCGTCGTCTCGGGGTTCGAATCCGGATTGGTTCCGAACATTCCTTCGACGATGGTGGGTGAGTTGGGGTTGGTCTTGTCGAGACGCCCGTTCGAGATGAGATCGTTCGTGTAGCTGCCGTCGGTGCCGATGATGAAGAAGGTCGGCGGCAAGGTGGGCGTTGATTCCTGCCCTTTTTTCAGCTCGCGAATGAAGGCGTCTGCCGTGGGATCGTAAACGATCATAGCGAGGCAGTCGGGGTTGGCGGCGACGAGGCCCGCCACCTCCGTGTTGTAGCTCGCCTTCATGTCCGCGGGAACCTTCGCCTCGAAGACGACGCTGCCGCCGCTCTTGGCCGGAAACTCGACCTTCACCGCGTCGGCGAAGGGCTTGCCGTAGTCGTCGTCGTTGTACACGACCGCCATTCTCTTGCAGCCGGAGCTGGGCGGACCGCCGTCGGCGCCCATTCCCGAGGCCCCGCCGTCCGCCTGCTTGAACGCGGCGGGGCCGCGCGCTGCGAAGATCGAAAGAGCTCGTGCCTGCAGCGTGTCCGGCGGCACCGTGCGGAAAAAGTACCGATCCGTCAGGGGCTGAAACGTGGACAACGTGCTCGAGGTCGCGCTGCCGGAGATTTGAATCACCTTCCGCTTGGCGATGAGGTCTCCGATCGCGATGACTTGACTGCTCCCTACCGGACCGAGAATGGCGGAGACACCCTCGTCGAGGAGAGCTTGCACGTTGGTCTTGATGACCTTGTCGGTGTCGCTCGCGTCGTCCATGATCTTGAACTCGACGTGCCTCCCGAGGATGCCGCCCGTAGCGTTGATCTGCTGGCTGGCGAGCTTGATCGCGTTCTGTACGGTCGCTCCGTAGCCTTGCGACGGGCCGGTGAGAGCGATGGTGACGCCGATTTTGATGGGTGCCCCGGTGTCCGGCGCTGCGGTTACCGGCGTTGCTTTGCACGACATCGCGTTGATGGAGACGATCGCGAGTGCACCCGAAAACAGCGCCACGGCGGAGCTACGACGTAGATTGGTCATCACGCAGCACAGTCTTCCGGAGGTAAGCCCCGACGATTCATTTGAGCCCGAGTTTTTTTGTAACCGTCTCGCCGCTTTTGATCGTGACGGTGAAGCTTTGCTTGATCCCCTGCTCCGCATTTTCCAGCGTGAGGTTGTGAGTTCCCGGAGGAAGGGCCACGTTGATGATCGGCGTCGTTCCGAGGACCTTGCCGTTTTCGCTGACCCTGGTGAACGGGTAGGTGTCGAGCGTGAGGTGACCTTCGTCTCCCGCGGGCGCAACCGGCGGCGCCACCGGTTTGATCGGCGGCGTCGGATGCTTTCCGCCACCGTTACCCGTGGGCTTCACGCCAGGTGGGTGCGCGACATTAGGATCTGCCGGGACGGCGACGAGGCCAAGGCTCGCAACGGCAGACGGACTCCCCGAGGGCACCGAAACTGCGCTCGCCGAGGGCGCGGCCGACCCGGAGCCCGCCGTCCGTCCAACGACGTCATCGTCGCTAGGCTTCTTTTTCAGGCCCATCAGGAGGAGAGCGACCACCGCGCAAGCGAGGAGACCCATCATCACCGTGATGAGCACGACGAGCATCTTGTTGTTATTTTTTTCCGGAAACGGAACGCCGCCGACCACCCTGCTGCCCGCCGCGGACAGGCTCGAGGCCATCACGCTCGACTGGGAGTGACCAGGGCTGAACGCTGGAACGACGCCGCTGCCGCTGCCGCCACCCACGTTGAGTTGGAGGAGGCTGCCGCCGTTGGTGGCCATGCTGCGTTGCTTCGAGCCGTCGACGTTGAGCGCCGCGAGCTCCACGGTATTTCCGGCCGCGGAGAGCGTCGCCATGTGCGTCTGGATCTGGCGCTGCACTTCTTCGCGAACCTTGGCGAACATCGTCGTCATGCGACGCCCGACTTCGTCCTGGCGAAACTTGTCGCCCGTCGCACGGATGAACGTGTCGAGGGCGTCGCGCATCTCCTGCGCCGTTTGGAATCGGTACTGGGGATCCTTCTCGAGCGCACGACCGACGATCGCGTCGAGCTCGGGATCCACGTCTTCGCGAAGCGTGGAGACCGATGGAATAGGGGCATTTAAAAGGCGATTGAGCGTGCTCGCTGCGGAGTCCCCCGTCATGAGCCGCTGCCGCGTGAGGAGCTCCCAGAGAACGATGCCCATGGCGAAGATGTCGGCGCGCTGATCGATGGGACCGGCCATCGCTTGCTCGGGCGACATGTACGCGACCTTGCCCTTGAGAACGCCGACCTCGGTTTCCGTCGAGCTCAAAGCTGCCTTGGCGATACCGAAATCGACGACCTTCACCTGACCGCCGTAGGTCACGAAAATATTGTGAGGGCTGATGTCTCGATGAATGATGTTCAGCGGGCGACCGTCGTAGTCGGCGAGCTCGTGGGCGTGATTCAGCCCCGCGAGTGCGTCCGAGATCACGCGGGCGCAGAAGCACTGATCGAAGACTTGGTTCCGCTTCACGGCCTCGCGGATGACTTTGTTGAGCGGCTGCCCCTCGAGGTACTCCATGGCGATGAAGTACACGCCGTCTTGGTCGCCTACCTCGTAGGTGTGAACGACGTTGGGGTGATTGAGCCTCGCGGCCAGGCGCGCCTCGTCGAGGAACATTTCCCGAAACTGGGGATCGTCTGCCAACGCGGCGCGAAGGCGCTTGACCACGGCGAGCTTGTTGAATCCCATCGGCCCGCGCGCGACCGAAAGGAAGACGTCGGCCATCCCGCCGCGGCCCAAGCTCGCGAACAAATTGTATTTGCCGAATGAAGCGGCGGACGCGTCTCCGAGCCCTTCCACCGCGTCTTGGCCCTGTCCGGCGGCCGCACCCATCTAGGTAGGAGTATCACGTTTCGAGAATGCGAGCCCTCAAGTGTGTCGGCCCCTATCGCACCTCGACGTCGTATCCCCGGGCGCGAAGAGCGGCTTGGACCTCGGCGACGTGCTCGAACCCCCGCGTTTCGAGGACGAGCTGCACAACGGCCTCATTCAGCTCGGTGTTCGCGAAGGTTCGGTCGTGTTGGATCTGGACGATGTTGGCCCTCACCTCAGCCACGGCCTGCGTGAGCTTGGCGAGCGAGCCGGTCACGTCCTGCACCTTCACGAGGAGACGCACCATGCGCCCTGACTTCACCAAGCCCCGCTCGATGATCCGGCTGATCATGGTGACGTCGATATTTCCCCCGCAGACCACGACGGCCACCTTCTTCCCCGCGAGCGGTAGCCGATGATGGAGGAGCGCGGCGAGGGGTGCGGCTCCGGCTCCTTCGGCCACTGTTTTCTCTCGCTCGAGAAGCATCAGGATCGCCTCCGCGATTTCTTCCTCGTCGACCGAGACCACCGCGTCCACGTAACGCTGGACGAGCTCGAGGGTCCGCTCACCGACCCGCCGAACCGCGATGCCTTCGGCGATGGTCCGCTTGGCGTCGATCGTCACCGGATGTCCGCTCCTGAGCGCCTCTTGCATCGACGGAAAAGCGAGGCTCTCCACGCCATACACTTTGATCTTCGGGTTCGTCTCCTTGACGGCGAGGGCGACCCCCGCAGCGAGCCCCCCCCCGCCGATGGCGACGACGATCGCGTCGAGGTACGGGTTCTGCTCGAGGAGCTCGAGGCCGATCGTCCCCTGCCCGGCGATGATCAGATCGTCGTCGAAGGGATGAACGAACAGCCGCTTTTCGAGGGCCTGGATGCGCAAGGCTTCCTCGTGTGCCTCGTCGAAGTTCGCGCCGTGGAGGATGACCTGCCCGCCGAAATCACGTGTACTTTGCACCTTGATCAGCGGCGTGGTCACGGGCATGACGATTTTCGCGTCGATGCCGAGTCGCGTGGCGTGGTAGGCGATTCCCTGGGCATGATTGCCGGCGCTCGCGCAGATGACCCCGCGGGCGCGCTCCGCGTCGGTGAGCGATTTGAGCTTGTTGCAGGCGCCGCGCTCTTTGAAGGAGCCTGTCATCTGGAGGTTCTCGAGCTTCAGCCAGCACTTGGTACCGGTGGCCCGACTGAGCGTCTCGCTGTACGCGCACGGCGAGAGAAAAATGCTGTCCCCGATGCGCCTACGAGCCTGCTCTACATCTGCGAAGGTGATCACGCTCATGCATTCTACGCGCCTTTTGGTTGACGCGGGGGCGAGGGGGCGGCACGAACGCGCTTTGGGTTTGCCGAGACTCGCGAGGAGAAATGACCGGGAAATCAAAGCATAAAATCCGGCACCGCGTCCGAATGGGCTTGGTCGTTGTCCTCGCAGGCGCGCTCCTCGGCTCGGCGGGGCTCGCTCTCGCCGGTCCTGAAGATCGAAGCGTCGCGGAGTCGATCCTCACGAAGCTCGATGCCGACGCCGCGCACAAGAGCCTCACGGTCGATGCGTCGACGCGGGCTCGTGCGGCGCTCGAGCGTGGTACCCGGATGCGAGCCGCGGGGGACGAGCCGCATGCGAGGCTCGCCGATGGCTTGGCCCGCGAGTGGGCGGAGCTGGCGCGGGATCTCGTGGCCACGGCGGATCTCGAGAAGAAGGCCGCCGATACCCGGCGCGCGGCAACCGATGCGGGCGCCCACGCGGAACGTGAGCGGGCGCTCCTCGACGAAGGCATTGCCCAGAATGGACGACTGCGGGCACAGCTCGAAGCGGCCGAGCGCGAGCACGAGCCCGAGAAGACCGCGAAGGTCGGTGCTTCCCTCGATGCTGGAGCGGCTCCGTTGCCGGCGAAAAAAATGATGCTGAAGGCTCCTCTCTCCGACGGAGGCCGCTGATGCGAACTACCACGATTTTGGCTCTCGTTGCGCTCACGGCCGGTACGCTCACGGGGGCGCTCACCGGATGTGGCGGATCTCCTCCGCGTATGTCTTCCATGGCCGATATGGAGCGCGCGCGATCAAGCCCCGGTGCACGTGAAGGCGCAGCGCTCGCTCCGCAAACCTACGCCGCCGCAGAAGACGCACGGAAGCGCTCGCTCGCCGCCGCGGAGGCGGGCGACGATTCTGCTGCCGGTCTCTACGCCGATCGCGCCCTCGCCGGGTACCAGCACGCCCTCATCCAAGCCAGGCTCGCTCGGGCCACTGTGGCCGAAGGAGAAGCGGCGACTTCGCTCTCCAATACCGACGCCGAAGCCCGAAAAACGGCCCAAGCCCGCACCGAGATCGATCGCGACGGTGAGGAGCTCGACAAGAAACTGAAGATCGTGCGCGAGACCCTAGCGCCGTCACCGAGTGGTCCGGCCGATCCTTCGCGTGAAGCTGCGCGTCTCGTCGCGGCCCGGGGGCTCGCCGTTCAAGCGCGTCTCCTGTGCGGTGCTGCGCGCCTGCTTTCACCGTCGCTCCCGAACCTCGCGGAGAGCGAGAAGGAGCTCGCTGACCTAGAAAAGAAGCTCGACGAGGGCGGGTCCACGGCGAGAGCCGCGAAGCCAGCTCCGATCGATCCGGCAGCGCGTGTGCGCGCGGCGTGTCTGTCCGTGCTCACCCGAGCGCGTCGAAGCGCCGACAAAGCGAGCGTCGGTCAGGCCGATGGGCTTCTCACCGAGCTTTCTGCCACGGGCGCGTGGGCCCCGATCCACGACGAGCGTGGCGTCGTGGTGACCCTCCGCGACGCCTTCAAGGGAACGGCGCTCACTCCCGCCGCCGACACGAAGTTGAAAGAGCTCGGCCGGGTCCTCGCGGCGCATCCGGGGTTCGCCGTGCAGGTCGTCATCCACGACGCTTCGCAGCCGTCGGCGCAGGAAAGCACCGCGGATGCGCAGCGCGCCGATGCTTCGGTGAAGGCGATCGCCAGCGGAGCCGGGAGCTCGGACAAAGTGAAGGCCGAGATGGCCGGCGCTCGCTCGCCCCTCGTCGATCCCAGTGATGCTCGCCACCGCACCCGCAACGCGCGGATGGACGTAGTGTTCGTCACGCCCGGGAGCTGAGCTTCACTGGACGAGCTTGTAGCCGTACCCGTACACCGTCAAAATGTGCACCGGCTTGTCGGGCGACGGCTCGATCTTTTTCCGCAGCTTGACGATGAAGTTGTCGACGGTGCGGTTGGTGGTCACCGACTCGAGGCCCCAGATCTTCGAGAGGATTTCGTCTCGGCTCACGGGTTGGCCCGCGCGCTCGGCGAGTAGACGCAGCAGCTCGACCTCGTAGAAAGAAAGCTGCACGCTCTCTCCGTTGGTGGTGAGCGTGTGCGCCGTCAGGTTCACCTGCGAGCCTCCGATCTCCACGAGCTCCGCGACTCCGCCGCTTCGAGCCGCCCGCCGAAAGATGGCGCGCATCCGGGCTATGAGCTCGTTCACGCTGAAAGGCTTGGTGACGTAGTCGTCGGCGCCGGAGTCCAGGCCTCGTATTTTGTCGGTCTCCTGCGATCGCGCGGTGAGCATCACGATGGGCACGAAGGCGTTCCAGCGTCGAATGTCCTCGCAGACCGCGTAGCCGTTCATGTCTGGGAGCATGAGATCGAGAATGACTGCGTCGGGGCTCTCGGTCTTGGCGAGCGTCACCCCTTCCCTCCCCTTGCCCGCCGACACAACGCGAAAGCCCTCGAACTCCAGCGCGTCGCGAAGTCCGAGGACGATCTGCGGTTCATCTTCGATGACGAGGATGGTTTTCTTGAGAGACGCCAAGCTGTTCGGAGGTTAGCGGTCAGGGCGCGGGGCAGCCAGCTTCGATCCACTCGAAGAAAAGTGCGGGCAACCGAGGCTCGAACTTCTCGGTAGGAGGCATGCGCGCGCCGCTGATGCCACCGTCCCCGAGAAGCTTCAAGTACAGATAGCTCGCGCTTGGATCACCCGGCCTTGCGCGGAGCAACGACGGGCGCTCGGAGGAGGGCGCGTCGATCAAATACCGAGCCTCATCGCCCGGCGGAAACGTGAGCCCGGCTGCACCGCTCGAGTGGCAGCCTTCGATTCCGTTGCATCCAGACAGGAAAATCTGGGTTCGCTTGCCGAGTGACGCATCGAGGGTGAAAGGGTCCCCGCTATCGATATCGCCAAATACATCGTGGCTATCGATTCCCGCGTCCTCACCGTGAACCGCGGACTCACGCGCGCAACCGGCCACACAAAAGACGAACCCCGCACAAAACATGGTGCTTGCGCGGAGTACGAGAACCACTTGTTTCCGTGAATCAGCCGCCGTCGCCGGTCGCACTTTGTTGGATGCACTGCAAGCTCACCTTAGCGCCAACGCCAGGGTTTCCGGCGGTCGAGAACTTGATGGCCTGCGGGCAGGTGCCGCCCGTTGCTCCTTCGGTGAGGTAGCACCAGCCGGGCTTAGGAGAGTCGGCGCACGAGTCGTTCACGAAGTCCTTCTTCGTGAGCTGAGTGACTTGGCAAACCGGACCCATCTGTTCGCCGGCGTCACCGCCGTTGGCTGCGTTCACGCCTTCGATGAACTTCGCCAAGACTGCGGGGTCCGGCTGGGTGAGCCCCTTCGCCGGGTCGCATGCGTTCCCCTGATTCAGGCCAGGCGCAGCTGCGAGGGTCTCCAAGATGAGGCAGGGCACATTGCCGGTCTCGTCCGCGGTGAGCGCCTCGGGGAGGCACTGGTTGGCGAGCGCGTTCTTCAAGCGATCGACGATTGCGCGCACGGCGGGACGGTAGCCGTAATCGGGGTTCGTCGTGTCGCTCGGCTCACGCGGGCACAGAGAGGCGACGATCGACTGCTCGCCAAGCTTGTTGGCGACCTGGAGCTCCTGGACAGTCGGATATGCCTTTCCGAGGATCTGGGTGGTCTTCGGATTCGCAGTGCCGTCGCCGCACAGCGGTGACGCCGTTGCGGTCTGGCAGTCGCACGCGCCGTGGTTTGCGATCAACGTGCAGTCCTTCGGCGCCGGGAGCTTGAAGGTGCATGCAAACTGTAGCCGCAAATCGGCGCTGGTCGGTTGCCACTCGTTGGTGTGCACATCGTCAGCACCCACACCGGCCCGCGGGGTGGCCGACTCGAGCATGTGCTTGTCGATGCCCGACGTGTCGTAGTTCGCCGGATCTTTTCCGAGAATACGCGTCCAGTCGTCCACGTTTAGCGACGCCTTGAAGGGGGCCTTGTTGCCGGCCGTCATGTTCGTCGGATCCTCCGTGAGGAGCTGCCACGGCACGCCGCCGATGATCGCGTAGAAGACGAGGTCGGCCGTGCGGGGCCCGGGCGTAAGATGGCAGAGATCGGCGGTGGGGCTGGTGGGCAGATTCGTCGAGAAGAGCGGGTTCGAGCAGTTCGCTGTGCCCACGTAGTTGAAGCCTTTGCCTGCGGGGTGCTCGCCGTTGCGATCGGGCACCTGACGCGCGCTCAGGCCTTTGACATAGCGATCGATCGGGAAGCGCGGGTCATATCCGAAACGCTCCTTGGGCTTGTAGAAGCGGTCGTTGATGCCGTCGGTGGTGTCGTCGAGCGCCGTGGTGCATCCGGTATCGCCCCCCGTGCCCATCAAGTAACACGACTGGCACTTTGGGTCGTTCGGAGCCGTCGCGCAGATCTGCGTGCCACCTTTCACGTGCGTGGACTGCTCGTAGTACCAAGCGTGACCGCCGAAGCTTAGGGGGTCGACCGTCGACTCGTTTTCGTCCGTGAGCAGGATGACCGCAACGAGCGAATCGGGACGTAGGAAATCATGACGCTGCTTGAGGAGATCGCCATCGACTCCATCGAGAACCGCGACGTCCCCGTTCTTCTTGATCGTCGCGTACGGATCGGGCTGAATCAGGAAGCGGTACCACGACTCGAGCTGGGCTTCGTAGCCGCAGCCGTGCTCGTGGGTTCCGACCACCATGTCCTTGAAGTCATTTACGAGGACGGCTGGATCGGAGAGCGCCGGCACGGGGGGGGCGGGCTTGCCCATGTTCGCCGGGGCGACCGACGGCGGCGGTAGCCAGGCCAGGAAGTTCACGGGCTTCGCGTCGTTCACGAGGTGCTCGTCGTCACCGCCACGGTTGAGCAAGTGCCCAGAGTCGTCGTTGTGGCCGTTCAGCGCCGGGTTCGTCTCGTTCACGTTCGCTACCGAGCAGGCATCCGAGCCGCGACCGCCGAGGGACGAGGACAGGATGCCGATGTGCATGTCATGCACCGGTGGGAACTCGATTTTCGTACCGTCCGGGCATTTTCCGCCGGCGGACACGGACTTAGCCGCCCCCGAGGTGTCGACGCAGTTGGGCGTAACAAGGCGGGTGATCAGGTCGGGGACCGCCGCGGCGAAGAGGGACTGCTTGTCCCCCATGGACGCCGAGTTGTCGATCGTGAAGAGGAGATCGATTTTGTCGATCGCGGCCTGGCGCACGACGGCGGTGAAGTTCGTCTTCGTCGTCGGCTCCTGGTGCGTGACTGGCCGGCTAAGGCAGCCGCCTCCGGCGAGGCTTACGCCACCGAGGATTGAAGCCACCATCAGCCCGCGGCTAAGTACGCGCAAGGTCGATTTCTTCTCGTTCATGCCATGCAGTAAAGCATGTCTTACGCCAAAAGTGGGAGTGCGTATTACGCGGTCTTTTCGCGAATCGGCGCCGGCTGCGTCGTCAACCGAGTTGGCGGAGGCCTCTTACGTTGGCTCGGGACGGGGGAGTGGCTCGTTTTGAACGGGGAAGGCCTTACGCAGGGCCGCGACGTGGCGGCGGGTGACCCCAGCGACGCCGAGAAGCGTGGCGTCGTCGGCGCGCTGGATGGCCGCCAGGCTTCCGAGAGTTTTCAAGAGTGCCTTCTTCGTCACGGGCCCGATGCCCCGGATGTCGTCGAGGGCCGAGTGCATGCGGCGCGCTTTTCCGAGCCGTTTGCGCGCGAAGTTGGAGAAGCGGTGGGCCTCGTCGCGGACGCGGGCGAGAAAAAAGAGGGACGCCGAGTGGGTCTTGAGCGGAATCGGATTTTTCTGCCCCGGCAAGTAGACCCGATCGACGAGGGCCTCGCCGAGCGCGCTCTCCTTCTCCTTGGCGAGCGCCACGATCGGAAGTGCGTGGAGCCCGAGATCGTGGGCCGCGGCGAGAGCGACCGCGAGCTGCCCCCTACCCCCGTCGACGACGAAGAGATCCGGCAGATCCCACTCCAGCTCCTCGGTCGCCCTCCGGAACCTGCGCGCGAGGACCTCGTACATCGCGCCGTAGTCGTCTCCGCTGAGCCCGCGCCCTTCGGCGGAGGTGCCGTCCGCGTTTACGCCGCGCACGTTGAAGGTGCGGTAACGCTTCTTGTCGGGAAGGCCGTCGGTCATCGCCACGATCGCGCCGACGGTGTCACCACCTCCGAGATGAGAGATGTCGCAGCATTCGATCCTCCGCGGAATCGTCGGCAAACGTAGCCTCTCCTGGAGCTGGGCGAGCCGCTCCTGGACGTCGTCCGAGGTGCGGCGCTTTTCGAGAAATGCGTGGCGCGCGTTGTCATTTGCGAGGGCGAGTAGATCGACGCGAGGCCCGCGCTTCGGAAAAATAAGGAGGATCTTGTGCTGCGCTTTTTCACCGAGCCACTCTGCGATGCCGACGTGCCCTTCGGGGAGACAGGGCACGACGATCTCCTCGGGCACCGGGACGAACGGCGCATCCGGATCTTCCTCCGCGCTCGCCGAGTGGCCGTAGTGCTGGGCGAGGAAGGCGGCGACGATCTCGTCGTCCGGGATCTCCGCTCCCTTCACGGAGAAGGTGGCGACGTCGGCCAGCTTACCCGCGCGAATATAGAGGAGCGCGAGCTCGACGAGATCTTCCTCGCGGTAGAATCCGAGCACGTCGCGATCTCCTCCGTCAGGGCTCACCACGCGCTGCGACTCGCGGATGCTGTCGATCGCGCGGAGTTGATCGCGGTATACGGCAGCGAGCTCGAAGCGCATCGTGCGCGCGCTCTCCGCCATTTTGTTGGCGATTTCGTGGAAGAGCTCGTCGTGACGGTTCTCGAGGAACATCGCCACGGAGCGCACCTGCTCGACGTACCACGCCTTGTCGACGTCGTAGACGCACGGCGCCGGGCATCGCTTGATCTGATGCTGCAAGCACGGACGCTTCCGCTGTTTGAGCTCGAGGTCGCTGCAGGTGCGAAGCTGAAAGTGCTTGTTGGTGAGGTGAAGCGTGCGCCTCGCGGCCGTCGCCGAGTGGTACGGACCGAAGTAGCGCGCGCCATCCTTCGCGGGATTGCGAACCACGTCCAGGCGGGGCCACAAGTGATCGACGCCCAGGCGAAGCGACAGGTACTCCTTGTCGTCGCGGAGCTTTACGTTGTACCGCGGGTGATGCTCCTTGATGAGCGTGTTCTCGAGGATCGTCGCCTCTTTCTCCGTGCCGGTGACGATCGTCTCGAGGTCGCCGATTGTCGTCTGGAGAAGCGGGATGAAGTAGCGGCTGTCGCTCTGCCCCGTCTGGAAATAGCTGCGAACGCGGCTCCGCAGACTCTTCGCCTTGCCCACATATAGGACGACGCCGCTTCTGTCCCTGAAGAGGTAGACGCCCGGCTGCGCGGGTAGCGACGCTAGCTTCTCGGTGACGGCGACGGGGAGCATGACCCGGTTGTTTTACCTCGAACGCCCACGCGAGGGGAGCGCACTTCCGTCCAATCACCCGCGGTGGAGCGCTGGCGGGGTCTTGGGGCGCTATGGTCCGAGACTGCAACATCGTGGACATCGAAGACTAGTTATAGTTAGAGCGTCCTCAGGTACGCGAGGAGTGAAGCGCGGGCGGATGCGTCGAGGTCGAGGCCGAAGCGGTGGCCGGGGATCGTGCGCGCCGGATCGAAGAGGGCGTCGAGAGACTTGATCGATGCATCATGCAACAATAGACCGCGGGTGGACACACCATGGAGCGATGGAACCCTGTAAAATCCAGTACCGCGGTCGCTCGAGCGCCCGATGAGCGGATCGGTTCCAACGACGTCGAGGGGGACGGGAGGGCCCGTGAAGGACGGCGGCGCGTGACACGACGCACAGCTCTTGATGAAGAGGTCCGCTCCTCGTTGTTCGGCGTCGCTCACCGGCACCCTCCCCTCCACGCTCGCGGAGAGCGACCAAAGGTACGTCGCGAGACCGAGCGCAACTTCCCGCGGCGGACGGAGCACCTGACCGTGCGACGTGATGATCAGCGTCTCGATGCGGATAGCGAGCGAGGTGAGATCGCGCTGAGCAACGGTAGCATCGTGATGCAAATGCGTGAGCCAGCGCGTGGGACGGAGATCGGGAATGCGCACCGGCTCGATCGCTTGATGGGTCGTGACGTCGACCCGGCCCGGTCCCCACGATTGAAGGCGCGCGACGAGCTCATTGTCGGTGCCGGCGGTGGCCTCGGCCAGCAAGAGGCCGAGATCTTGCGCGTTGTTCCCGACGCCAATGATGAACGTGTCTGCGTCGCGGCGAGCGTGGCAGCTGGCGCAGGTAATCGCCAGAGCGCGCGTCCCGTCGGCGAGCTCCACGCGCAGGAGGCCGTTCACGCCGCGGGCGTCGTCTACCCAGAGGCCGTAGCGTTTTGCTTCTGCGCGTGACGTTGTTGCAGCCCCGAACGACGGGGCGAGCTGCATCGGATAGCGAAAGAAAGCCTCTTCGCCGAGGGCGCGAAGAGCGTCGTCTCCTCGAATGCCCTCGGTCACCAGGGCGCGCGCGCCGGAGCCGAGCACAGCATTGGGATGCACCCCACCCGCGGCATCGAGCTCCCCCGCGCCCACGATCTCCGCGCGCGGATTCCATTCCGGAAGGTTCTGCCACGCACGTGCCCCGCTCGCTTCGTAATGCGACAGGCGAAGCGCGGAGTAGGCGTTGGTAGGGTTGACGAGCGATGCTTCCAGGCTCGATCGACGGTAGGCCGCGTCGTCCAGGTACGTGCCGGACGGACGCGAGCCTTCACTGCTGCAAGCCCCGCCGAGGAGCGCCGCGAGTGTGAGCGCCGCCGATGGGATCAGCCCGCGCAGATGACAAGCGCCTGGCATGTCCATTTTTTCGCGGTTGGCGCCCACACGCAGGACGCGGGTGCTGGCGTCGCGTTCTTGCAGTCCCCATCGTTCGCGCATTCGTCGCCCGCGGTGTGACAGTAGAACCCGCCGACCGCGGTTCCGCTGCAGCTCCCTCCCGTCGTCGGCGAGCAGTAACCTGCGGGGCCGCAGTCTGCGTCGATCCTGCAGTTCACGGCCACACACTGGTTGCCGGTGGCCGCACAGCTACACGCTTGGTCCGCAGCGCAATCGCCGTCGGCGAAGCAGGCATCGTAGGTGCAGTAGTCTCCGGAGCGGTTCCCCGTGGAGCGGCCGCAGCGCCCGTTCTTGCCTTGCGTGCAGTCTGCATCCACTGCACAGCTCCCAGGAATTCCGGAGTCGGCGCCTCCCGCATCGACGTTCTGCGGGGGCCGGCTCATGGAGCACGTCGGCGCCATCGGCCGGTGCTTGTAAGGTACGCCGGGAGTGAAGCTGCCGTCGCCGCCTCCGCCATCTCCGCCTCCGGGAGCCGCCGTCGCTCCACCGCAGTGAATCATGCCGACGCCAAACATCACCAACATCGCGCTTCGTACGAGCGAAGTAGTTTTCATTCTGACGTCCATCATCGCAAGCAGCGAGCCAGGGGCCAAAGCAGTGGAAAACGCGCGGTTTCCGAAGCCCCATGCTGATCGAGACGCCCTCGACGGCACGCTCTGGCGCAGGGTACAGGGCGCGAGACCTACGGAAGAATCGTCTGGGTGCGGAAGCGGATGGTCTTGTCGCTCGTGCCTATGGTGCGGACAAAGAGGCCGACGAACGAGCCGAAGAGGGCGTCGCTTGGACCGATCCCGGTGGAGCCAGTTGGCCGCGAGACCCAGCGTCGCATCTGCTCGAGCATCTCGGGGCTCACCGGGTTCACATCCACGATCACTCCCAAAAAATGCGGCGTGCGCGGCGTTAGGACAGAGCGATCGACGACAGCGAGATCGCGCGCCTCGGCGCACTGACGCAGGACACCCTCGACGTTGATCACCGCGGTGTCGCGCTCGCCGCCGGGACCCGTGAGCGTGATGCGGTACACCTCGTCCCAGAGATCGTAGCGGACCTTGCAGGTGCGCACGGCGAGAGCGATCGGATCGGGCTCGCCCTCCCGGATCACGTACGCGCGCATGGCGATGACCGTAGGCAGACCGCTCGAGAGCTTGGCGGTAAGCGCCGCGTCGATGACGTCTCTGTAAGAGAAGCTCGCGCGCAGGAGCGTACGGTCCCACGCAAAGTTGGCTTGCCTGCTCGGGAGCGCGGCGACGGCGGCAGGCGCTGCTTGCTGGGCGTGCGCAGAGAGCGGCGCGAGGCACGCAAGAGCGAGCGCGAAGAAGAGGAATCGGAGAAGCCGCATCAGGGCCTCCCGCTTCCGCGCAGTGGCACGAAGCCGAGGAAGTTCGAGACGCCGAGCGTGAATCCGCCCGCCGAGGTCTCGATGCGCAGCCCGGCATTGAACGTGAGATCGATGGGGACGGTCGCGAGGCCAGAGTACCCGCGCGCATGCTGGGTGAGATCGATCTCGTTGGCGACACCGTAGATTCCCGCGGAGGTGAAGAAATCGACTCCGTACACGGAGCGGTGGCCGCGGTAGAGTGGGACGCGATACTCGGCGCTGAGCTTCGCGGCGTACTGTCCGTAGCGAATCTCGACGATATCGGTGCCGAGAAAATTAGGCGCGGCACGGCGATCGAACGCAAGATCGAGCACGCGATCGGGGAGAAGATCGCTCAGGTCGCCGACGTAGAATTTTTCGAAGAGCGGAGCGTTCCCCATGATCGCGCCGCCGAAGGCCTCGAGCTTGAGGACGTGGCCCCACGGCAGGAGCGTCCACCGCGCGGCATCGATCTGGAGCTTTGCGTACGGGTAGTCGCTCCCGAGCGGAGCGAGAGAAGCCTCGGTGAGGAGAGCCAGCTTGACGCCGCGGGTCGGCAAAAACGGCTCGTCTCGCGTGTCGTGCACGAGAGCCGCGCGGAGCGTGGACAGGACGGAGCTTCCGGAGGCGATCTGAAAATCGATCGGCTCGACGTCGAGACCGCGCTTGTGGCTCGCGGCGAGCGGGAGGAGCGCGTCGATCTTCTCTAGGCGGTAATCGAAGAAGACCTGGGTGGAGATGCTGAGGTCGTGCCCGGCGCCCACCATGCCGCCGAAGCGGCGGTAGGACGCGACGGCGAAGTCTTGAGCCACGTGAACGGAGGGGTCGTCGACGAGTACGTCTTTGTTGCCGAAGAAGTCGCGCGCTTGGCTGTAGAGAAGCTGCGCCTCGACGGTCCACTCCGTGCCGAGGACTTGCGGAGAAGCGAAGCGCGAACGGAGCGCGAGCTGGCGATCGGCGAGAGCCACGGCGCCGCCGAGCGTGACCCCCGTGCCCGCGAGGTTCGTCTCTGCAACGTCGATCCCGCCGTACGCCGTGAGCGGACGAGCGGCACCGTTGGGCTCTGCATCGGCCGAGAGCCCGAGCCAGAGGTCGTTGACCACGATGGTGTTTCGCTCGACGACGTTGACGACGAGAACGACCGAACCACGGCGCGAGCCCTTTCGCAGCGAGAGCTGGACGTCGCGAAAAAAGCCCGTTCCGAGCAGTCGGAAGCGGGTGAGCTCGAGCTCGGCGTCGTCGACGTTGAGCGTGTCGCCGGAATGGAACGGCACGTACCGAAGGACGACGCGGGCGAGCGTGCTGGTGTTACCGCGGATCTCGATCCCCTCGAGGAGATAGCGCAGGCCGACCCTCCCAGGCGCGCGAACGATCGCCTGCGACGGTTCTTCGGGAGGCGGCGGTGCGTCGGGCCGCGGGGGCGTCGAGGCTGGCGGAGCGTCGACCGGCGTGCCGATCGTAGAAGGTGGAGGGAGCGGCGCCGGACCGGACGGCTCCGCGGCGGGAGCAGTCGGCGGCGGAGGCGGCGTCGTGTCTCCGCCCCAGGTGCGAATCGGCTGCGCAGACGCCGAGCGGGCGATCGCCACGCACAGCACGAGCCCCGCTCCAAGTCTGACCCGCGCCCTCGTACCCACGCGCGTCGAGGCTACCCTTTAAAGTCCGGCTGCCGCTCAGGAAGGGCGAGCTGCGCGGCATCCGTTGCAAGAGCGGACTCGGCCGCCGCCACAGCGCGCGGATATTTCGTGAGGTCCACCCCGAAGCGCTGCGCGTTGTACATTTGCGGAACGAGAAAGACGTCGGCCGCGGTGAGGGCGTCGCCGTACGCGTACTTTCCCTCGATTCCTTCTTTCTCGTGGATGGCCATCAGCCGTTCGAAGGACGCGAGCCCGCGGGCGATGAAGTGACATGCCCACGTCTTTCGGGCTTCGGGCTCGAGCGAGTGGTGGTCGAGCACGCTCAGGTTTTGCAGCGGTTGGGTCCCCGCGTTGATCACTTCGACGAGCGCACGTACGCGCGCGCGTGCCCATGGGTCCCGCGGGAAGAGCGGCGGATCGGGGAAGAGATCCTCCACGAGCTCGATGATGGCCACGGACTCGACGACCATCTTACCGTCGATCACCAGGCACGGCACGAACCCCGTCGGGCTCCGCGCGGCGTGCGCATCGAGCTTGTGCTCACCCGTTGCCAGATTCACCGTTCGTGATTCGTACTCGATTTTTTTCGCGGAGAGCGCGAAGCGTACGCGGTAGGAGGAGGACGATCGCCAGTACGTGTAGAGGACGATGGACGCCATGATCTCGGGTAACAGTTTCGCACAAATCGTCGCGGGAGGGTCGCCCTAGCTGTGCCTCGACACCCGGCGGCTCTTTCCGGCATCGTGAGGACCATGATGCGAAAGCTTTTTCTCGCGATGACGATGTCCGCCGTCGGTCTCGGCCTCGGCTGCGGAGGCGAGGACTGGGGTGGACCAAAAGGGCCCCCGCCCCCTCCGTCGCCTGCTCCCATTCTCTTCGCCGCGCCCCCGCCGTCCCTCGACGCAGGCCGCATGAAAGTAGACGTGACCTCGTCTGCGCAGGCACCCGCAAAGAGCGAAGCAAAGCCCCAAGGCGACGGCGGCGTTCCAGTCTTCCCTCACGTGGAAGGCTCGATTTCAGGCGGAAAAATACCCGATTACGAGGAGACCGTGGCCGGCATGCGACCGGCGCTCAAGGCATGCGTCGACGGCAAAGGCGAGCTCGACGCAGTGGTAGAGATCACCGCAAAGGTCGGAGCGAAGGGCGCCGTCACCGGCTCCGACTCGATGGGCGGAACGCAATTCTCAGAGGGCGCCGTCCCTTGCCTGATCAAGCGGATCGAGGCAGCCACGTTCAAGAAGCCGACCGACGGCTCACCCCGCGTCACGTTCCGAATCAAAATGCGGAAGGAGTGACGACACCGCAGGGCCGTCACTTCGTAAAGGTCGCCTTGCAGTACGTTGCTTCCGTTTGATCGACGGGCGCATCCGGGAGCGACGGCGGAGTCATGAAGGGCGGGTTCTTAAAATCGAAGAAGTCGAGGAGCGGGTCGGCGTTGGCGTCGCGCCCGGTGAGCGCCGGCACCTTGAACTTCGTCTCGATGAAACGCGTGATGCTCGTGTGGTCGTACTTCACGTGCGAAACGAAGCTTTTTTTCGCGTAGGGAGAGACCACGAGGAGCGGGACCCGAACGCCCAGCGCGTCGAACCCGCCGGCCGCGGGCGCTTCACCGGGATCGAAGAGCGGAGCCTTGTCGTCGGGCGGGCAGGCCTTCGGCGGAGCGACGTGATCGTATAGACCGCCGTGCTCGTCGTACGTGATGAAGAGCGCGAGCTGCTTCCACTGCGGACTCTTCATGAGAGCCTGCACGACGTCGCTCCCAAATTTTTCTCCAAATTGCAGGTCGCTGGGAGGATGCTCGTCGTTCTGGTTCGGCCCCTCCATGCCCAGCTTGGGATCGAGAAAGACCACCGACGGGAGCGTGCCCGCCGCTGCCGCCGTGAAGAAATCCGCGATGCGCAGGACCGCTGCGCGATCCGATCCCCACCGATTGACGAGCCGGGTCCCGACCGCCACGGCCGCGCCGATCGCGCCGTCTCCGTAGATATTCCAGTCGACGTGCCGTTTCTCGAGCTCGTCGAAGATGAAGCCGTCGCTCTCGGGATAGGTGAACGCGCTCGTGTCCGGAAGGGCGTTGCTCGTGCGCCCAAAGCTCGTTGCAGAATACAAGTACATCCGGTTCGGCCAGGTCGGCCCCTGGAGCGACGCGTGATAGTGGTCCGCGATCCCGAACGTGCTGGCCAGCGCGTAGTAGAACGGTATTTCTTTCTCATCGTAGAACCAGAGCGCGCGATCCCCACTCTCGCCGGGGCGCGGGCCCTGGTTCGCGAGGAAAAAGCCATCCATCTTTCCGCCATTCACCTCTTGGTGCGTACCGTTCCACTCGTGGTTCGTGTCGAGGAAACAGAAGTGCTCGGCGTGCTTTCGGGCGTGGGGCATGCCCATCGCGTCGGGGTTGGTGACGCCGTCCGGAGCGACCTCGATGTCCGTCCGGTTACCGAACGCATTGAGGTGCGAATAGTAGGAATCGAACGAGCGGTTCTCGAACATGAGAACAACGACCGTCTTCACCGGAATGTCGGCGTCGACGGGCGAGCTCGCGCCGAGCGTTTCGGCGGGCATCGCGCCGCGTGCAAAACCGCAGGAGGCGCGTTTCATCGCGGCGGTGGCGTCGTCGGGGCGGGTGACTTTGCGGTCCCATTCCGGGGGGGTCGGCGCACGCGGATCGACCGGAGCATCAGGCACTTTGGTGCTGCCACATGCCAACCCGAGGAGTGAAACGAGCAGGATCGGTTTCCAGGTGGTTCGGTGCATCCATCGTAGCTTACCCTTGATTCTCTGACGGCGCGGCGCGACAAGGGAGACATGATTGAAAAGTCCCTTTCGTCGGAGGAGATCGTCGCCCTTTCCCGCAAGTACACGATGTACGAGTGGTCGGCGCAATCGGCGGTGGATCCCATCGCGGTCGATCACGCCAAGGGCTCGTGCTTCTTCACGCCCGAAGGCAAGCGCTACCTCGACTTCAACTCTCAGCTGATGAGCGTCAACATCGGCCACGGCGACGTACGCGTGATCGACGCCATCAAAAGGCAGGTGGAGAAGCTCGCGTACGCCAATCCCTTCATGGCCCACGAGCCGCGCGCGCGCCTCGGGAAGAAGCTCGCCGAGCTATGTCCGGGAGACATGGACGCCTTCTTCTTCACGAACGGCGGAGCCGAAGCCAACGAGAACGCGATCAAGATCGCGCGTCTCTACACGGGCCGCAACAAGATCCTCGCGCGCTATCGTTCGTACCACGGCGGTACGGCGGGAGCGATGACTCTCACCGGCGATCCGCGAAGGTGGGCCGCCGAGCCGGGCATACCGGGCGTCGTTCGCATTCCCGATTTTCACAAATGGGGAAAGAAGGATCCGGAGCCCGTCGCGCAGTCGCTTCACGACATCGAAGAGGTGATCATGTTCGAGGGGGCGAAGAACATCGCCGCCATCCTTCTCGAGACCGTGGTCGGTACGAATGGCGTCCTCATCCCGCTCGACGGCTACATGCAGGGCGTGCGCGAGATCTGCGATCGCCATGGAATCATGATGATCTGTGACGAGGTGATGTCCGGCTTCGGGCGCACCGGGAAATGGTTCGCTGTGAACCACTGGGACGTGACGCCGGATCTTATGACGATGGCCAAGGGGCTCACGAGCAGCTACCTGCCCCTCGGCGCGGTCGGCATGCGTCGCAAGATCGCCGACCACTTCGACAAGAACGTGTTCTTCGCGGGGCTCACGTACAACAGCCATCCGATGGGCTGCACGGCAGCGTTGGCGACGATCGCGGTCTACGAAGAGGACAAGCTCATCGAGCGCGCCGCCAAGATGGGCGAGGTGCTGAAGAAGCATCACCAGGCGCTCTACGACAAGCACCCCTGCGTCGGAGCGGCGCGGAGCATTGGCCTCTTCGGGATTCTCGAGATCGTGCGTGATCGCAAGACGTACGAGCCGATGGCTCCGTACAACGGGGCGAGCGACGAGATGAAGGCCATTCATCATCATCTCAAGCAGAACGGGCTCTACACGTTCGTTCGCTGGAACACGATCATGACCAACCCGCCGCTCTGCATCACGGAAGACGAGCTCGCGGAGGGCTTCAAGATCATCGACGCCGCCCTCACCGAGGCCGACAAGGCCGTCAAGAAGTAGCCTTACATCCCAGTGGAGCTTTTTTCCGAGCCCCCTTCGGCACCAAAAAAGCGGGTGCACGATGTTGTCGTGCGTTGAAAAAATGCTGAGCGTGGGCATGCCGAAAGCGCTCTACGCCCGCTCCTTCCCGTACAGGCCGCCTTGTCGCATCTGTGTGCCGGAGCGGCCGAGGACTAGAAATGTGGAGGGCGTGCATCGCGTTCGGGTTGGGTGTTCTTTCAGCGTCGTTGGGGACGCCGGAAGGCGACCACGTTCGAAGTGGGTGATGGCGCTGGATCGTGCGGAGGGAGGGCGACCACGAGGCGCTCGATGCGCGGGAGTACGTCGGCGATCGCTTTCTCTGCGCGAAGCTCGTCGAACGCGGACTCGAACACCACCAGGAGCAGATAGATTCCAGCGAACGCGTGCGCTACGTAGCCGAAGTCCTCCCCGCGCTGCGTATGGTGGAGGGGCTTGCCGCGCCGAAGAGCCGAGATCTCCGGCAGGGCGCGCACTTCGTGAATGGCGCGCTGCGACGACGCCGGCACTTCGTCGGGATCGCGCAGGACGCTCGCCGACGCGACGGGCTCCGGGAACGGCACGTCTTGATCTACGGCCGAAGGAACGAGCTCGGGCCGCGCGACTTCCACCAGTCTCACCGACTCGGGCAGCGACCCTGCTTGAAGCGCGGAGCCCCACACGACCGGCGAGTGCGCATCGAGCACGAGCGCGTCGGCAGCATGGGCCCGCATGGCGAGAGCGCGGAGCTCGTCGCGAAGAGAGCGCTGAATCGGACGGCCGCCCGCGCGCGAATCAAGCGGCAGCTCCGTCAGTGACTGCTCGAACGTACGCACGAGAATTTCCATCCGGCGCGCTGTCGACGGCGCATCGTTCGGAGCCGCGGCGAAGCTCGCGAGCACCTGCCGGCCATCGAGGAGCGTGACCGCGAGCGCGTTGGAAGCCGTCGGCTCTTCCGCAGACTCGAGAATACGAACGTCAACGGCCCCGAGCTCGCGCATCACGAGCGCAGAGAAGCGGTGGAAAGGCGTATCGTCGTCCGGAGGAAGAGATGACATGAAGAGTCGCCCTAGCTGGCCTTCGGCGGGCTGTGTCGGGTGATGATCATCTCGCGACGTATAACATTCTTGCCGACAAGCGACGAACGCGTGGCTACTCTCTTTGGGGGGCCCCCGTAGCTCAGCTGGATAGAGCAGAGCTTTCCTAAAGCTAAGGTCGCACGTTCGAATCGTGCCGGGGGCGCGCTTTCTTTTGGGAAGTGCCCTTCGGTTGGCGCAGTTGGTTTCTGTTTGAGGTCGCTGCGGCACAGGCCTGGCACACCAAACTCCCGAGTTCACCAGCTTTGCGGAGCGGTCAGAACAACGAACGCCAAGCGTCGACGACGTAAGCGAGCGGGCCGAACGTAAGCGGGCTCCATGGCGGCTCGCCCGAAAGAAACCGATCGCTCTGCGCCCCGTGCACGAGACCAAATGCAATGAGACACTGGGTTGCAACGGACCAGACACAAGCGGCCTGTAACCGATGGCGGGATCGCTCGCGCCAGGCTAAGGCCAGACCAGGCGCGAAGAGTGGCAGTGTGTCGCTTACCATCCGATAGCTGGCGCAATAGCTGCCAGTCCACCCACCCCACTTGCCGAGCAGCAACCAATAGAAAAAAAGCCCGGACAACAGCATACGTTCTCGCGAGAACACCATTCCGCGATTTTTGGCGAGCGCGAATACGGCGAAGAGCAAGCACGGCGAATAGAGGAAAATCCCACGTGCCGGCGACACTAGGATTCCAGCGAGCCCCCCGGGCCAAAAGCCGGTCCAGCCTTCGCTTGCTTCGGCTCCGTATCCGGTCGCGAGCGGACTACCGAACAGTCTCCAATTGTAGAGGCCGACGAGAGCCAGGAAAAAGCCAACGCCGCCGGCGGCCAACGCCGCTCCCTTTCGGCTTTCGACCGCGAGCGCTGCGATCAATGCGGCAGCCAAGATGATGTCGACACTGCGGCAAGCCACGGCGAGGCCGGCGCAAAGACCGACCGCCAAGCCCTGTCTCCACCACGTGCGAACGCAATAGAGTCCCGCGACCGCGAGGCTCAGAGAAAACCCCGCGCCGGTATGCTGCCAAAGGGCTTTGCCGAAAATGGTAGCCGCTGCGGTGCCCGCGAAATAGGCAAGCGTCACCCAACGTGCATCGCGTTCGTTTCCCGTAATCTGCGTGAACACCGAAAAAAGGAACAAGACGGAGACGGAGGTAAGGCCGGCCGCAGCAATGGAGTCAAGTTCGTATAGGGCATCGCTATTCGGATCGAAGTGACCGAGTGCCGAAGGCAAATAAAATGGGATTGCGAGGAACGAGGTGGCGATCGGATAGCGGGAGAGAGTGTGCGAGCCCACTAAGGTAAACGCGTAGCTCGATCGGTCATGGAGGCTGTCCAAAAAGAGCGTGTGTTCGCGCAAGAAAATCAACGGCAAAACGCGGGTGGGGGCCATGTCGCCGGAGCCGAGGTATCGCCCGTTGCCGAGAAAAAACGCGAAGCTGGATAGAAGTAACACCAAGCGCTTGTGAGGCACGGGGCTCACGGCAACCGAGGAAGCAAGCAGGAGCGCTGCCAAGGCCGTTTCGATCGTCAGGCGGCTACCCGGAAGGATGAACGAGCCGAGCACACGCGGCGTGGGACCCGACCACAACATGGTCAAGACGTCGCATGTAACGACCAATGCAACCGTCAGCAGCGCAAAAGCCCAACGCCAGCGCAGAGTCATACGCATATGTGATTCCTCTACCTTGACCCGGCCTGGTGCATCAGCGAGATCCGTCCGCCGCCCTCGGCGAGTTAGACCGCACAATCTGCGCTGTGTAAACAAGCGAGGAGCTTCAGGTTCAGTAAAGCTCCATTTGCGAGCGGACAGCACCGCCTCAACTCAGTTGGTTTGGTTTGGTCGATTTCGACGACCAACATCCGACTTCGCGCCTTATCTCGCCTGCCTCTTTTCGTCTCGATGGGCGTTCCTCTTCCTACGCTCCGCGGCGCGCGAGGACGCTCCCCCGTGGCCGAGCCGCCTTCGACGAGTACGACCACCGCCACGAGTGCCGCCGTCCACGTCGTCCCCGCTCGCGAGCGTTGTCGTCCCTTGAATCAGACTGCGGACAAACTTCGCAGTTGAGGTTTCACGCAACTTGTTGGCGCGTTCGTCGATCCCTTACGACACGGGAGAGCGCTTCGCGGTCGGCCTGCGGAACGGCGAGGCTCTGGCGTGGGACCACGACGGTCGCCTGTGGGCGTTCGTCAACGGCCGCGATTTCCTACACCCCGCAGGAACTCCCGACACGTTCTATCTCGCGGGTGCTGAAGGCCGTCATGAGCTCCTTCTCGCAGGCGCTCGGCGTGAGGTGCAGCTGGTGTCATATCGAGAACGATTTCGCCACAGCGACCGCACGAAAGGCAGACGCCGCTTTCATGTGGGACGTCTTCGTCGCGCAGATGCAGCTCGTCGACGGCAGTCCGCTCTACTGCGACTCATGCCACCACCAGAGCGCCGTGTTCCTCCATCGAAACGTCACCGAGAAACATGCGCTCGCGAAGTTACCACGCGCCGGCGTCGCAGGCGGGGCTGCAGCCATGATCGCGCGTTCGATAGCGGCGTGCGTGGTGCTCGGTGTCCTCGTCACCGCCGGATGCATCGGTGGTCAGAGCGAGCCCGCACGCCAGACCTCCGACGCCCTCGGGGATCGCTCTCGCGACGTACCTCCGGCGACACTTCAGGAGCGCGACTGGAAGGAGGCGGCTAAGGGTCATGCCGCCGCAGGGCCGATCCCCGCCGCCGAGCTCGTGCGGATGGAAAGACGCAGTGCCCCCGGCGGCAACCTCGACGTCGACGCGAGCGCGGGAGACGCGAGCGCGCCTGCATCTCGCGCTTCGAAATAGCTCCGCGCGTCAGCTCCGAACGGGCTTCGAGGTTACGTCTGTTCGCGATCGTGTTGGAGACCGCGACGCGGCAAGCCCGCAAGGAACGGACTCGGGGTCAGCGCTCGCCTTCTTGGGGGTGCTGCGAATCGTACCGGGGGGCGCGCCTATTTTCGTGCTCGACGTTGACGGCCGCGCGAATCCGATGAAGCACTCGCGTCATGGCCATCGAAGTTATCGTCCCGTCCTTCCTCGCAGGCACTGCTGTCACCTGGGTGCCTCGCGATCCCGTCATCGACGTGACCTCACGCGCCGCGCGAAAGAAGATCCTCGACATGGCAGAGCGCGCAGCGGCTCGGAGCGGCCCGAGGAGCGACGTCCCCGAGGACGAGGAAGCCGACACCGCCGAGGTTTGACCTAAAACGCGTCCACTCAGTCGATCCGCGACAGGCCTGCCTACCGGAAGACGCGAGTACGCTCCGATCATCTGCCGCAAGGCGGTCGACGGCGCGCAACTCCGGCACCCGCACCTAGTGGGAGCGGAGCGCGTTGAGCAGCTCGATCAAAATCAGGAGGATGACGATTATTTCTAGGATCGTGCTCCTGCGGATCTGCACCTCGTCTTTCAGCAAGTCGTAGGCGCGCCCCACGAGCGCCTGCTTGCCGTCGACGCTCTTGCGCCAATCGGGGAGCCGGAAGCGACGAATGGCGGAGTCGTAGACGCGCGCGAGATAAAAATCGCCGATGATTTTCAGGGCGTTGTCCACCCGCTCGGTGAACTCGGTGAGCTCGACGAGACGGCGCAGTACACCGCGCGCCAGGCGGCCGTACGGACTACGAAAGATCGAAGAGCGACGCGCCTCGGCGAACTGGGTGTAGATTCGCCCGAGCTCGACGTCGAACGTCTCGTCGTAATACCGAAGCTCGAGAAGCTGCGCGGTCGCAAACTCCAGGATGTCGGGGATGTCGCGGCTGCCGGAGGGCTCGAGGACGAACGCGCTGTTCCAATCGATGATCACGAGATCGTCTTCGAAATAGCTGTTGGCGTGCTTGAGCACGTCGTCGCGCTGCTGCGCGCTCAGGTTCTTTGCGCCCGGCTCGCCGACCAAGAGCTTGGCGAGGACGGAGCTGTGCTTCAAGCTCTCCGCGCACGTCTCGCCTCCGACCTCTTGCACGAAGAGCACGGTGTACGTCTCGACCCCGCGCCAAGCGTGTGGACCGATGATCGCCGAGTCGATCTTTTTGACGAGCGCATCGAGCTCCACCCGCGCGTGCTCCTCCAGCACCGGGGAATCATAGATCTCGTCGCATAGCGGGGTGAGGCTCGCGAGCTCGGTGGCTTGGTCGATCGCGAGCTCGAAGCGAATAGACACAGCGCCGTAATCGAAGAGGCGCGCGTACACGCCGAGCTCCAGGGCGGTCTTCGTGCCCGGTAGAAAAATCGAGCGCGTACCGAGCGTGACGTCGAGCGGGAGGACAGAGAAGACGAGGTTCTGCGCGCCCGCGCGATCCAGTCGAAGGCGACCACCCGCTGCCGTTCCGAGAATTTTCTCCGCGACGTCGAGGGCGATCTCGTCGCCTGCGTCGAAAATTCGGTAGGCGAGAATGGCCCCTCTGGTAACGACGAGAGTGGGTTCGCTCACGGCGTGAATCGGCGCAAGCGCATGAAGGGGTACGGCCTGCCTACCATGGTCGGGGCACGGCGCAAGTCTCCGTGCGTGCCTTGAGCGCGCGTGCTAGTTGCCATCGCCGTGGGTACGACTCCTCCGCCGACCGCCACCGTCGAGCGCTGGGCGTGGGACTACGTGCACGCGACCGATCTCGGAACGAAGCTCGCTCCTCGGCCGCGACCGACAGCGTGGGAAGAGGCCCCTCCGCCGCGCAGGATTCCTCGGCCGGGGAGGCCTCCCGAGCTCGTGTGCACCGCGCGTGCGCCGAAGAGTCCGGGGCCGGAGGCGCTCCGCGTTCCCGCCAAGCGCGCGCAGCTCGTTCACACCTTTCTCCACCACGAGCTTCAAGCGGCCGAGCTGATGTGCTGGGCGCTGCTTGCATTTCCGGACACGCCGCGCGCATTTCGCATCGGGCTCCTCCGCGTAATGAGGGACGAAGTGCGGCACATGAATCTCTATCTCGATTACCTGACGAAGCTGGGTCACCGGTACGGCTCCTTCGAGGTCCGTGATTGGTTCTGGGAGCGCGTGCCCCAAGCGGAGACTGCGACCCACTTTGCAGCGGTGATGGGAATGGGCTTCGAGGGGGGGAATCTCGATCACACCCGCCGCTTCGCCGAGCGCTTCCGAGCGGTCGGTGATCTCGAGGGAGCAGCGCTTCAAGAAAAAGTGTGCAGCGAAGAGATTCCGCACGTGCGCTTCGCGGTGCGCTGGTTCGCGCGATGGGCCGGAGGCGCCGGCTTCGAAGAGTGGATGACGTACCTGCCCCGTCCGCTCTCACCGATGGTGATGCGGGGCCTTCCGCTCAACCTCGAAGATCGCTTGAAATCAGGCTTTTCCAAGCCATTTCTCGAGGAGCTCACGCGATGGTCACCCGTAGCGCCTGGGTTCTGAACTTCGGCGCGGAGGACGAGCTCGCCGAGCCGGATCGTCAGTCGTCTGCGCGCGCTCTCGAGGCCAGACGCGCGGCACTTGAAGACCTCGTTCGCGATCTCCTCGCTCCGGGGGACCTCATCGTCCACGACGACACGAGGCTCGCACCCGCCGCGCTCATCGGGCGAGCGTGGTGTCCGACTCCCCGCGCTCTTCGCCTGCTCACCAAAGCCGGAGCTCGCCCGCTGCCCGCGCCGCCGCTCGAGGTTCTTCGTCGCGTGAACCACCGCGCGTTCTCGGCCGAGCTCGGGCAGACGTTGCCGGGCGCGCGCTTCGTCCGCAATCGCACGGAGCTCGATGCGACGCTTGCGCAGGAGGCAACGGGGTGGCTGTTGAAGCGCCCTTTCGGGTACGCCGGACGCGGTCGGCTGCGGGTGCTCCCCGGTGCAATCCTCGAGAGCGAAGAGCGCTGGATCGAGGCCTCTCTCCGGACGGGCGAAGGGCTTCAAGTGGAGCCTCTCGTCGAGCGCATTGCAGACTTCGCGCTTCACGGGTACGCGTCGCGCGCCGGCGTCGTCGTCCTTGGTGCGCCCGCCCATCAGGAGTGCGACGCTGCTGGCGTTTGGCGAAGCTCGACCCGCGCCGCGTTCGGCGAGCTCGCGCCCGAGGAGAAAAGTGCGCTCACCCACGCCGCCACGCAGGCGGGCCTCGCTCTCACCAACGCCGGGTATTTTGGGCCTTTCGGCCTCGATGCGTTCCGCTGGAAAATAAAAAATGGAGAGATCCGCTTCAACCCGCGGTGCGAGATCAACGCGCGTTATTCCATGGGATGGGCGGCAGGAATGGGTACCCTCCGCCCCGACCAGGACGAAGGAGAAGGTTGACGATGGCCCTCGGCGCAACGATGTACCGTTTGAAGATCGACTTGTCGGACGTGGACCGCGCCGTTTACGAGTCACTCGATCTCCGTGTCGCTCGCCACCCCTCAGAGACGATGCGCTATCTCCTCGCGCGCACGCTCGCCTATTGCCTCTGTCACGAGGAAGGAATCGCCTTCTCCAAAGGGCTCTCGACGAACGACGAGCCAGCCGTCTGGATTCACGATTTGCAGGGGAACCTGAAGGCCTGGATCGAAGTGGGCAATCCGAACGCGGAAAGGCTTCACAAGGCGAACAAGGCCTCTCCACGCACGGTGATTTTCACCCACGCCCCCGAGCTCCTGCTCCGAGAGACACAGGGAAAGACGATCTTCAAGCGCGAACGCATCGAGGTGTTCAGCGTGGAGCCGTCCTTTCTCGACGCGCTCGACGACGCGACCGATCGCAACACGCGCTGGGAAATGGTGCGCACCGAAGGCGCGCTCTACGTCACCATCGACGGCAAGAGCATCGAAGGCACGCTCACCCGCCACGAGCTCACGGCCGACTAATGCGCTTTTGCCCTTGTTTTTCTGCCATTGCGTACGCCCAGTGTTGCGAGCCGTTTCACCGCGGTAAGCGAGAGCCGCCCACGCCGACGGCTACGATGCGCTCGCGTTTCGCGGCCTACGCGGCGAAAGACTACGGCTACTTGTGGCGCACGATGGACGCGAGCCACGAGTACCGCGCAGTACGCGAAGAGCAGTTCATCGCCGCGGCTTGCGATGCGTCGAGGACGCAGCGGTACCTCGGCCTCACCATCTGCGACGATCGCGCAGCCAACGAGAACGGGATCGCGAAGGTCCTCTTTCTGGCCAAGGTGTTCGACCGCGGGTCCGATCAGTCGTTCGTCGAGTGTTCGGACTTCGTGCACGACGGCAGAGGCTGGCGCTACCTGATGGGCACCACGACGGCCCCTCGTCGCGACGGGTTGGATCGCACTATCGAGACGTTTCTTACCCTCGCCCTCACATGACCGTCTTGTCGAGGGCCGACGGAAGCTCGCCGCGGAGGCGCCGCTTCCACTCTTCAGCTTCGCGCAGGTGCCGACCGGCGGGGAGCGCGCGGGCATAGCGATCGATGAGCTCGGTCCCCGCGGAGACAGATTTCTCGACGTCGCCGGTCGCCGAGTGGGCGTGCGCGAGGTGCTCCGCGGCGCAGACGAGCGCGCTGAAATAAGAGTCGTCGATGTCGTCCCTCTCCAGAATGCGCTCGGCGAGATCGAGGACGAGCGCGCGCTCAAAGTCCATCGCGGCCTCGGCGTACTTCTCCTGAAAGTCGTAAGCCGTCGCGCGATCGACCAGAATTTCTGGGCTGGTGGTGCCGGCGTCGATCTCTTTCGTGGCCTCGATCACCGCCTCTTCGTAGAGACCATCGTCAATCATCTTTCGTGCAAACGACATCCCGTAGCGACCGGCCATCGGCGGACACTACTGCAGATTTTGGGTGGCAGCGACGGCGTTTCCTGGGCATTCTCACAACCCAACTAAAAATGAGCAGCGCGCACGAACGGCAAGTCTATCTGACGGCACTTTGTAGAACCGTTCCGTACGCCGTGGTGGAGGCCGTCCTCGCCAATCCGTCTGAGTTCTCCGTCTGCTCGACCGTCGTGGTGGGCACCGTCCTCAACGCCGATCTCGTCGGCTTTACCGCCCTCTGCGAGCGCCTCGCCGCAGCCGGTCCGGGCGGACTCGGCAAGCTCACCCAAGCGCTGAACGAGCTCTTCACCCGCCTCCTGGACGAGACGCTCTTCCCTTACGAAGGTTACGTCATGCAGTTCGGCGGAGATTCGATCACCGCTATTTTCAGGGGGGAAGGTCACGCTTTGCGCGCCGCTGCTGCCGCGCTCGAGGCGCAGAAGATCATGACGGGCCCCCCCTTCGCGGACGTCGAAGAGAACGGGCGGCCGCTCCTCATGCGCGTGGGGCTCGCCCAGGGCGAGATCGCCCTGCCTATCGTCGGGGATCTGATGCAGCGAGCAGTGGTGTGCGGCGGGCCAGCCTCCCATCGCGCCGTCGCACTTCAGGCGCGAGCCGCTCCCGGGACGGTGCTCGTCGACAACTTCGTCTCCGCGCTTCTCGGCAAGCGGGCCCAAATCGCGAAGAGTGAGCCCGACTGCGGGACGTTGATGGCCCTCCTGGAGCACCCCGCGCGCACGCCCATCCCGGAGCTCGGCGGACGCATCGAAGAACGCATCGAGGAGAAGATCGCGCTCCTCGAGCCCTTCGTAGCTCCTCCCCTCGCTGCGCGCCTGCGAAGCACACCGATGGGTTGGAGAATCGACGGCGAGCTGCGCAATGTGGTCGTCCTGTTCGCAGAGATCGGCGGGCTCGAGGAAGGCATCTCTCCCGAGGTCGCCCTTGATCTTTCGCGCTCACTCCTCCGGGCGTACCGAAAGTACGACGGGCTCTGCGTCAACATCAGCATCGTGCCGCACGGCCAGCGCCTGATGGTCCTCTTCGGGCTGCACATGCCCCAGAGCAACGACGCCGAGCGTTCACTCCTCGCGGCGCTGGAAGCAACGGCGCGCGTGAAAGGTTACTTGGCTGGCTCGAACGCCAATCAGATCTCGCTCCGCACGGGTCTACACGCCGGGCAGGTATATTTCGGGGCGTTCGGCAGCGACTACCGGCACGACGTAACCGTCATAGGCAACACCGTCAACGTCGGCGCGCGCGTAGTGGAAGCCGCGGCCCCGTTCGAAGTGCTCGCTTCGGAAGCCGTCTACCAGCACATCACCAACGAGTTTCAGCACTCCCCGCGCCCGTCGGTGCGATTGAAGGGCGTCTCACAACCGCTCGCGGTCAAGGCCATTCACTCTCCCTCGGAGGGGATCGCTCACTACCTCCAGACGCGTGCGCGAAGACGCCTCCTCGCGGGGAGGGACTCGGAGACCGAGCGTCTCCGCAAGATCGCGAACACCGCCTGGAAAGGCGACGGACAAGTGCTCGGTCTCTGTGGTTCGGACGGCACGGGCAAGAGCGCGCTCCTCTCCTTCGTGGTCGACGATTGGGTCCAGCGCGGAGGCCTGGGGATGCTCGGCCGCTGCCGCTTTGCCACGAAGACCGAGCCTCTCGCGCCGGTGATCACGATGTTCAACGGATTCCTCGGTCTCACCCGGGGAGGGGGCGACGCCGAGCGCCGCGATCGTATTCGTCAGGGGCTCGAGCCCTTCCACCTGGCGAACGGCGCTCCGGAGCTCGTCGCATTGCTGCAGCCCGTTCGGCGCCCAGATGGCGCGCACGAAGCGCTCATCGATCTCGCGGACAGCCACGCGCGCGAACGCGTCCTCGGGAGCATCATCGAGTTTCTCGATCGGCGCGTCGAGCAGGAGAACGTCCTCTACGTCATCGAGGACCTTCACTACGGCGACAGTCTCACCCAGGAGCTCGCCGCGCGCACCACGGGGCTCGGACGAAAGCGCCCTTTTTTCTTCGTGGCCACCTACATGCCGGACGCTCCAGTCGGCGCCTTCCGAAGAACCCTCGATCACGAGGTGGTGCTCGAGAACCTGACGGGGCCTCAGGCCGAAGCGCTTCTCATGCACGAGCTGAATGCGAGCGCCGTCGATCCCGCCGTCCTCGCGTTCGTTCTCAGGCGCACCGGCGGCAACCCGGCTCACCTCATCGACGTGACGCGCTTCTTGCGCGACCGCGAGCTACTCCAAGTCAGAGGCGGTCTCGTCGTTGCGCCGCCGGGAGGCCTGGCACTTCTCGACGACGTGGTCCCCAAAACGGCGGCCAACGCGGCCCTCGCCCAGATGGACGGCCTCGGCGAAGTCGAGAAGCGCATCGTGCGGATGGCGAGCGCGATCGGCCGTAATTTCTCGCGTGATTTGCTCGAGAGCGTCTCCGGCGCGGAGCTCGATCCCAAGTTGATTGGTTGGGCGATGGACAGCCTCGAGGGGCGCCGGGTCATTGGTCCAGACGCTGGTCCGCGAGGTTACGCTTTCCGCGATGACGTGATGCGGGCAGCCGCCTATCGCACGATGCCTGAAGGGAAGCGACGCGACATCCACTCGCGGATCGCCGACGCCCTCGAAGCGCGCACGGATCTCGATCTGTCGCGCGACGCGGCGACGCTCGCCGTTCACCGCGACCGCGCGGGGCAATGGAGAGAAGCGGCGCGCTGGTACGAGATTTCCGCGCAGGTGTCCCTGAAATCCGCGCTCAACGACGAGGCACGCCATTTTCACGCGCGCTGGGAGGAATGCGTGAGCAAGCTCCCCGACGAACAGCGACCGTCGCCGGAGGACTCCGCGCAGATGGCCCTCATCAAGCTCGCAGCTCTCGGTCGCCGTCGACTGCCTGCACAGACGCTCGGTCAAGGTCGTCACGTCGCCACGCACCACTCGCACGCGCTAGGCTCTCAAGCGAAGCTCATCGTCCACTTCTGGCTTGGTTGCTCGCTCGCGTGGATGGGGCAAACGGTGCGCGCGCGCGATCGCTTGAAGAAGGTGTGGGAGCACGCCGAGGATGGAGCGATGCGCTGCGATTCGGCGATCGAGATGGCGCGCACCTACGCCTACGCGATGGACCACGTGGCCGCGGGCCGCTGGCTCGATCGCGCGGCGCTTCTGACGGTCAACGATCCTCTTCGGGCCTCGCTGGTCCACTTGTTTCAAGCCGGTCTGGAGACCGATGCCGACAAGCTCGAAGAGGTGCGCCTGGCCTGCCTCGAAATCCAGCGCTCCACTCGAAAGGACGGGCTCCTGCATATCGCAGCGATGGCGCAGAACCGAGCGGCGTGCTGCGACCTCTACGCTCGGAAATTCGACCGCGCACGCGCGGGGTTCGAAGCCGCGCTGCAGCTCGATCGCTCGCTCGGCAATTGGTCTCAGTTCGCGAGCGAGCTGACCCACCTCGGCCAGGCCTTTCTGTGGGACGAGCGGTACATGGAGGCGCGCCAGGTTCTAGAAAAAGCGCTGCGCTTCGCGCGCGACGCGGACGATCCCATCGCGGTGGCGGAGGCAAGCGTGCACTTGGGGGCCGCCGTCGCGCTCAGCGCAGATCCCGAAGAGGGACTAGTCCTCCTCGAACAAGGAAGCACGCTCGCCATGCGGGTCGGTCATCGCGAAGCTGCGCTTGCGGCGACGCTCCACCTCCTCCACATCGCGCTCGTGCGCGAGGACGTAGACGGCGTTCACCGCCACGCCGCGACGTGCGCGAAAGAAGCGCGCGAGCACAAGACGCCGCTCTTGCGGTTCGTGTCCGACACTCTCCTCGAGCAGGTGGCGCTCCGCCGCGACATTCCCGATACGACGCGTTGAAGTGATTGATGAGCTAACCTTCGCGCACTGCAGGTAGGATGCGGCGATGGAAGAAGGATTCGAGACCCAAGAGCTCAAAGAGAAGATGGATGAAGCGCGCGAGCACGCGGAACATGCGGGGCACGGCAGCGGAGCGGCGTGGATTCTCTACCTGTCCCTCTCGACGGCCCTCATCGCCGTCTTCGCGGCGGTCGCCTCGCTCGAGTCAGGGTCGTACGCCAACGACGCGATCGTCCAGAAAAACGAGTCGATCCTCAACCAAGCCAGGGCAAGCGATCAGTGGGCCTACTACCAGGCCAAGGGGATCAAGGCCGTCATCTACACCGCTCAATCAGAAGCCATCAGCGGCAACGCCGAGGCGGCGGCGAAATTTCGCGAAGAGGGCAAGCGCGAGAATGCCGCGCAAGCCGAGCTGAGCGCAAAGGCCAAAGAGTTCGAGAAGAAGGTCGAAGAGTCCGACAAGGAGTCGGAGCACAGCCTCCACATCCATCACCAGTTCGCAAAGTCCGTGACCATTTTCCAGGTGGCGATCGCCCTTGCCGCCATCGCAGCGCTCACCCGCAAGCGAATGATGTGGATGGTGAGCCTCGCCGGCGGCGTGGTCGGCCTCTACTTTTTCGTCCAGGGCTTTCTGTAAACGCGAGTCTGCTATGGTGCGGCGGCGCCGATCGAGACGAGCTCGATCTCGAAGACCAGGGTCGAGTTCGGCGGGACGGCCGGGGGTAGGCCTTTCTCGCCGTACGCGAGCTGCGGGGGCACGATGAGCTTTCGCTTGCCGCCCGCTTTCATCCCAGGAATTCCCTGCTCCCAGCCCTTCGTCACGCTCCCTTTACCGAGCGTGAACGAAAAAGGCGCGGTGCGGTGCTTCGCGTCGTACTCTGCGCCACCGTCGATTTTCGCGACGTAAAGGACGGTGATCGTGTCGCCTGTCTTTGCCGCGGGGCCTTTGCCGGCAGCGAGATTCTCGGAGACGAGACGGGTCGGCGCGGCGGGAGCGGCAACGGTTGCGGGTGCGGTCGACGGCGCGGTCGTCGTCGCTGCGGGGATGTTCGACGGGGCGGTGGTGGTCGTGGTGACGCCGGGCGCGTCGGCCTTTGCAGCAGGCTTCGCGGCAGCCGCAGGCTTCACGCCCGTGCGGGGCAAGTCCTCCAGAGCGACGACCGGAATCCCATCGGACGGCGGCGGTATTTCGGGCTCCGCTGCTGCAGGCGAGCTCACGAGGGGGGCCTTCGCCGAAATCGTCATCGATGCCTCACGAGCCTTGTATGCGCGCGCTGCTCGGAAGCCGAAAAACCCGCAGCTGCCCATGATCGCGAGTCCGGCGACCGCGGCTAGCGCGATGACGAGCGCGCGCCCCGACGACGAAGGCTGGTGCCGGGCGACCGGTGCGTGCGCGGGAAACGTGAGAGGGGTGATGCTGCCGGTGACGGTTTCGCCGCTACCACGGAGCGCCTGATCGAGGGCCGCTATCGCTTCGCCGGCGTGACCGAAACGCTGCGCCGGATCCCGCGTGACGCTGCGGGCGAACCATGCGTTGAAACCGGGCGGGAGACGATCGACGCAGCCGAGCTCATGAGCGCGGGCGGTGGGAACGAGAAGCGGATCGATGGTCACCTCGCGAAGGAGAACGCCGTTCTTTTGCGCGCGCCAGAAGCGATGGCCGGTGAGAAGGAAGAATGCGAGGAGCCCGAGCGACCAGACGTCGGAGGTGAGGTCGACGCGGCCTGCGCTGCACTGCTCCGGCGAAGCCCACAGAGGATCGGACGCCGGTGCGCTTGGGGCGACGGCGCGCTTTGCGTTGGCGAGGATCTTCGAGATGCCGAAGTTGAGGACCTTCACCGAACGCGACTGGTCGGTCAGAATGATGCTCTCCGGGCGAAGTGCGCCGTGAACGACTCCGTTCGCGTGGGCGATGGCGAGGACGCCCGCCACCTGGGCGAGCACCGCAGCCGCATGCGCCACGGGAAGTGGGCCCCGGCGACTCACGGCTGTTGCCAGATCCTCGCCGACGAACGGCTCGAATGCGAGCCAGGGAATCGACGACGCATCGTCGACACCGGAAGCAAAGGCGACCGCGGCCTGGGGACTTGCCACGCGCGCGCCCTCCAGGCTCTGCTCGGCAAAGCGCTCGCGAAAGGCTTTTCCGGGAACGACGGGGGCGAAGAGCTGCTCCACGACGCAGCGAGTCCCACGCGACACCCGGTCGGCCACGTAAAGCGCACTGTACTCGGATTTCGAGAGCAGCTGGACGAGGCGGAAATCTCCACCAAAAAAGGCCCCTTCCGCGGGGGCAGGCGGCAGGACCGACGGGGTCAGCGACGCAGTGGCAGGCGAGGAAGAATTCACTGCGGCCTCCGGCTCTCGTAGGCCGCAAGTCCAGGCTGGCTGATTTGAATGCGCTTCATCTTTGACTGATACGACGCCCAGCTGCGTTTCTTCCCTGTATTTCCGGAAAAAATCCGGCCCCTCTCGCGGGTCGTTTTTTTTCACGACACGACCACCGAGGCCGTAGCGCGCAACGTTGCGCCCGTCGTCGCTTTGGGGGATGGTGCGGCCGGTGCGGTGGCGAGCGATCATCACGGCCGGGGTCGTGCTCATGAGCACGCTCGCGAGCTGCGGAAGCAACCCCGCGGCGACCAAAGCATGCACCGGAAACGGTCACGCGTGCACGACCGACGTGCAGTGCTGCACGTCGTACTGCATGCTCACCGGACAGGCGGCGTACTGCCAGGAGAAGGCCGCGCAGGATGCCCAGTGCTCGCAGGACAAGGAGTTCTGCACCGAGGACCGCCACTGCTGCGCGGGGCTCTGCGACAAGGGCGCGTGCGTCGGTTCCTCCGGCGGGAGCACGCCGAGCTGCCACGGAATCACGTCGGCGTGCACGTCGGCGGCACAGTGCTGCAGCCAGGTCTGCAATGGGTCTCCCGGCGCGATGGCTTGCAAGCCAGCCGTCGCGGGCGGAGGCGGAACGTGTGCGGGCGGCGGGGAGCCGTGCGGCACGGCCGCCGAGTGCTGCACTGGGCTTTGCATTCCGACCGGGAGCGGCGGAAACGCCTGCGCGGTGGGGGGCGGCGGTGGCGGCAGCAACTGCGGAAAAAGCGGGGCAACCTGCACCTCCGGTTCCGACTGTTGTACCGGGGATTGCCTCGCAGCTAGCGCCTCGAAATCTTGCCGCTGAGGCTGATCGCTATCTCGACGCGCATACCGCAGCTGTGACCGCGCGAGCTCAGCGGGTGATGTCGATGTTGTAGGTGCCCGCGGCTGTGGAGAGTGGTGACGAAGCGGGTGCGACTCTCAGCCAACGGCGACAATGCGTCATGGCGCGCGCCTTTCGTGTAACCATTCGTGCACCATGCGCCAAATCTGGATCACCAAAATCGGCTCTCCCGAAGTCCTTCAAGTGCGCGAAGCTCCCGATCCCAAACCGTCGGCGGGCGAGGTCCGCATCCGCGTTCACGCGGCGGGGATCAACTTCGCCGACCTGATGGCGCGGGTGGGCCTCTACCCCGACGCGCCGAAGCTCCCCTGCGTGGTGGGTTACGAAGTCTCTGGCACCATCGACGAGGTGGGCGCAGGCGTCACGGACTTCAAGGCGGGAGATCGCGTCTTCGGGATGCCCCACTTCGGCGGCTACACCGACACGCTCGTCATTCCAGCAGAGATGACCTTCATGATGCCGCGCGCGATGAGCTTCGAAGAGGCGGCCGCGCTCCCGGTGGTCTACCTCACGGCCTACAACATGATGCTGTTCAACGGGAACCTCCGCGAAGGCTCGAGCGTCCTCATCCATTCCGCAGCGGGCGGCGTCGGGCTCGCAGCGATCCAGATCGCCAAGACTCGAAACTGCGTGATTTACGGCACCGCGTCGAAGTCGAAGCACGCCTTTCTCCGCGAGCAAGGCTGCGATCACCCCATTGATTCGAGCGGTGATCTCACGGCACAGATGCGCGCTGTGATGGGCAATAGTCGCGGCCTCGATCTGGTGCTTGATCCGGTCGGCGGAAAATCCTGGACGGAGGGCTACGATCTCCTCGGTCCGTGCGGGCGGCTCGTGGCCTTCGGTCTGTCCTCCGCCTCGTCGGGCAAGACGCGTAACCTGCTCCACGCCGCGGGCCAGCTGCTTCGGATCAAAAAGTGGAGCCCGATGAAGCTGATGGAGGACAACAAGACCGTCGGCGGCACGAACATGGGTCACCTCTTCGACCGCCTCGATCTCCTGCGGCCACAGTTTCTCGGGCTGCTCGAGATGTACGACGCAGGGAAGATCAAACCGCGGATCGACAAGACCTTCACATTCGACGAGGCGCCGCTCGCCCACCATTACATTCACGACCGCAAAGCGATGGGTAAGGTTTTACTTCTGGCGTGAGCCGAGGCCACTAGCTGACCGAGCGAATTTCGTATTCGCGGAGGCCTTGCTGCACCCGCACCTCGGCGACGTCACCCGAGCTTTTGCCGAGAAGCGCCTGGCCGACGGGAGACTGAGGGGTGATCACCTGCACCTCGGTACCGCCGACGGTCACCCGCATTCCGCCGCCGAACGGACATACGAAATAGGTTAGATGCGCCCCCTCGAGGCTGACCTCGACGATGGCCGAGAGATCGATCTGATCTCCCTTCGCGAACTGGCGGAGCACCATGAATTTGAGGGAATTCGTGACCTTCTCGAGCTCCGTCACGCGCTTGGCTTGAGCTCCGGCGAGGTAAGACAGCTCGAGGCCGCGGGTGTCCTTGTCGTTCTCCGGCTTGGACTCTTCGTGCGTCGCGGCTTCACGCGCATCACGCGCGGCCTTGGCAATGATCGCTGACTCGCGAGCAATCTCCGCCTCGAGAGCCAGGATGATTTCCCGCTTCTCGAGCCTCACGTCCCAACCCGTCTCAGCTGCAGAAGGGGCCGCCCCGCCTCACGTGCCCGTGCAAGATCGATGGTGCACGACAGGAGCCAGTCATTGGCCTCGTCGGGGTCGAGAAGAATCTGCTCGACCTCCCAGCTCGCGTCGCCCTTTTCGATCTTCGTGAGCGCGGGGCTGCGAGCCGGAGGGTCGACCCGCAGCGACGCATGCTCGTCGAAGTACGGACGAAACGCATCTTCCAGTCGTTTGGCGGTCCAGCGTTCGTCGCCCGTTGCGTCGCTCGGTTCCACCACCTCCGCCGCGGTCGCGTAGTCCCGCCGGGCAAGAGCGCGCATGAGGCGGAACATCTCGTTTCGCACGAGGACGGTGAACGCTCCTTCGTCGCGCGTGATGTCCTGGGAGCCTGACGGCTCGGCGATCGCCTCTGCCCCCCCCGCTCCGACGCGTGGCATGGCTTCGTTCGCTCGCGACGGATCGCGCATCCGCTCCCACTCGTCGAGCAAGCTCGAATCGACCTGGCGAACGACGGCCCCGAAGTAGGTAATGATGGCGTCGATCTCTTCGGTCTTCGCGCGCTCCGGCACCGTTTGCACGAGGACTTTGTAGACGTCCGAAAGGAAGCGCAAAAGAAGCCCTTCGGCGCGTTGTAGATCGTATTCGCGGACGTACTCGGCGAAGGACTGGAAGGTCTCGTACATCTCACGCGCTACCGATTTGGGCCGGATGTTCGCGGCTCCGACCCAGGGGTGCTTCGCTGCGAATGCATTGAACGACAGGTAGATGAACTCCTTGTTCGGCTTCGGGTACTCCATCTTGTCGAGCTCGGCGATGCGCTCGTCGTACTCCACGCCGGCGGCCTTCATCTCAGCCATCTTCAGGGTCTTCAGCCGATCGAGCTGCTTCATGAGCACGAGCTCCGGATTTTCGAGAATGGACTCCACGAGCGTCAATAAGTCGAGCGCGTGCGTGGGACTCTCGGGATCGAGAAGCGGTATCGTCTCGTGCAAATAAAGAGACAAAGTCTGATTGAGCGAAAAGTCGACCTGGAGGTCCTGGTTAACGGTGAGACGCTTGCCTTCGCCGAGCTCGATGATCCCCGCGTCGATGAGCGAACGGAGCATCATCATGGCCATTTTGCCGTGGATTCGCTTCTCGGCGCGCCGCTCGTGCGAATCGCGAATGAGATGCGCGATGGCCTTGCATCCTCCCCCCGGGCGCTCGAGGACGTTGAGGAGCATTCCGTGCGTCACCTGGAATCGTGACTGCAATGGCTCGGGAGGCGAAGTGGTCAATCGCACGAACGTCGCTCTATCCCAATGAACGTATCCCTTGTCCGGCGGTTTCTTCTTTACGAGACGGCGCTTCTTTCCCGGATCGTTCCCTGCTTTGGCGTCGAGACGCAGGTTCTCGATCACGTGCTCCGGGGCCTGGGCCACCACGCTTCCTTGGTTGTCGAAGCCCTTGCGCCCTGCCCGCCCGCTGATCTGATGAAAATCACGGACGCTGAGGATCCCCGTCTTTTCGCCGTCGAACTTGCAGAGCTTCGTAAAGAGGACGGTGCGAATCGGGATGTTCACGCCGACGCCGAGCGTATCCGTCCCGCAGATGATCTTGAGATGCCCGCGTTGCGCGAGCTTCTCGATGACCAAGCGGTATTTTGGAAGGAGTCCCGCGTGATGGATTCCAATGCCGTGCTTGATGAATTTTTGGACCTCTTTGCCGTAGGGGCTGTCGAAGCGAATCCCCGAAATTGCCGCCAAGATCGCCTTTTTTTCGTCCTTCGTGCAGAAGTCGGTGCTCATCAAGTTCTGCGCTTCTTCGGCGCACGCCCGCTGCGTGAAGTTGACGACGTAGATCGGCGACTTTCCTTTTTCGATGAGGTCGGCCACCGTCTCGTGGAGCGGCGTCTCGCGGTACTCGAAGTCGAGGGGCACCGGACGGTCGGTCGAGCGGATCACCGCGGTCGGTCTTCCGGTGAGGTCGTTCAAATACTTCTCGAACGGCTCCGTATTTCCGAGCGTCGCCGACATGAGGAGAAAGGTCGCGTTCGGCAACGTGAGGAGCGGTATCTGCCAGGCCACTCCGCGATCGCGATCGGCATAATAGTGGAACTCGTCCATCACCACGAAGTCGACGTCGGCATCCGCGCCCTCGCGAAGGGCCATGTTGGCGAGGATCTCGGCCGTGCAGCAGATGATCGGCGCATCGCGATTCACGCTCGCGTCTCCGGTCATCATCCCGACGTTGTCGGGACCGAAATCCTCGCAAAGCGCGAAGAACTTTTCGCTGACCAGGGCCTTGATGGGACAGGTGTAAAACGAGCGTTTTCCTCGGGCCATCGAGGCGAAATGCATGGCCGTAGCCACCAACGATTTTCCCGAGCCGGTGGGCGTATTGAGGATGACGTTCTTCCCCGAGACCACTTCGAGGAGCGCCTCCTCTTGCGCGGGATAGAGCTCGAGCTTCTGCTCCGCGACGTAGGCGAGAAAGCCATTGAGAATGGCGTCGTCGTCCGCGCTCCCTACCGGAGGCAGTCTGCGCGCGAGGGGCGCGCCTTCGAGCGCACTCACTTCAGCTCAAACGGACGCGACGAGCTTCATCAGTGTTCCGCATAGCTTCGACTGCGGATCGCGCTCTCGTTCGATGTCGAGCCCCGCTTTGAACGTGATCGCCGCAGCAGCTTCATCCCCGGTCTTGACCTGACACATCCCGAGCATCTCGTAGTCGGCGGGCTCTTTGTGCGCGTCGACGAGGGCTTGCAGCCGCGCCTTCGCTACCTCGTGCGCTGCTTGGATCGGAGGCGGGGTCGGGAACGGAATTCCCTTGGCGAGCACCATGAGCTTCAGGGCTTGGCGCTGGTCCTCGGGGCGGTACTCGGCGAACGCTGGGCTCGCATAGAGCTGCGCGTACGCCGCGTACGCCTCGTCGGTCTTTCCCGCTTTGGCGAGACCCATGATGTCTTTGATCGCCGCCACCAATGCTTCGTTGGCCATGCCTTCACCATACACGCAGCGGAGGGCGATGCAGAGACCTCATCGCGCTCAGCCTTACCGCTCTCATCGCCGCGCGGCTTTCACTTGCTACTTGCTGGCGGTCTTCTCCTTCTTCTTCTTTTGCTTCTCTTTGGTGGTCATCTTGGGCTTGTTGTTCTTCTTGGGTTTCTCTTGACCTTTGGCCATGGCTTCCTCCGTCGGTGTGGGGACTGCAAACGGAGAATAAGCGAGCCTCCCAGTTGGATCCAACTGAGATCGTCACGCAGCGCGGGCGGCGCCCACGTTCGAGGCCCGGGATACGCGGAGGGCCTTGAGCTGCCGGCCCTCCAGGGCCTTCCCGAGCGCGAACCCGGCAAGCGTGAGGCGCATTTGCGCCACGTCCATGAGGCCTTGCTTGTGGAGGGCGGAGAGGGCGCGGCGGACATCTACCCGGCGAACACCGAGGTCGATCGCGAGGCGCTCGGCCGTCAACGCGCTCGAACGCTGCGCAGGTTTCAGCGTTGCGCCCGCCACGTGATCCGCAGCGGCATGACGAAGGATGTGAGCCGAGAGTGCTTGATAAGATATCGAGTTGGTCATGATTTGCCTCCGGTTCGAGTCCTTGCAAACATGGATCCGTTCGGAAAACGGTTTGAATGGATTGGCAAGTTCGGTGCTGTGACTTCGGCCTCCTTGGCCCACGAAGGTTCACAGATCAAGCAATTTTGCCTACATCGACCGCAAATTCGATCGATGCAGTCTCCAATCACTTTTCGAACGCGTGATTTATTTGTCGAAAACTTGACACGCTATTTGGATAAGCGCGTTGCTTCGTTGGCTATTCGTTCATCCAGTCACTAGAGCGCCGAGGATCCAGTCCGAGCCTTACGACCAGACCACGTCGCGCATGGCGGCGAGGAGCTTTTGAGCTTCGACGGCCGTGGGTAAGCCTGCCGACCGCGTCAGCTCGGGCCCGCCCCACGCGACCTCCTTCGACAGCGCGTGCACGGCCGAGCGCATGGCTTGGTCGACCCTCGCGCAGGCGTCTCCGCTCAATTGACCCTTCATCCACTGGGTGACCGACCACGCGAGCGCAGCGTGCCGGGTCTCGTCTACGGCGATGCGCTTCATCAGCGCTCGGACGCTCGGATCCTCGGCGCGCTCCGCTTGCCACATCGCAGTGACGGCGCCGTACGTCTCGCGCACGCAACCTTCGATCGCATTTTCGATGGCGATTTCTTCGAGCGAGCGCTCCGATCGGCGCGGGGTTGCTGACGGGGCCTTCGGCGTCGCTCCGTTTCGCTTGGCGACCCTCGCCGTCATTCGGGCGTGGCGAACTTCGTCGCGCGCCGCGCGCTCTGCGCCCGCAACCAAGTTTTTCGGTGCGCCATGTTGGATGAGATCATCGCGGAGGATGAGGAACGCATCGATCGACGCCGCCTCGAGCTCCGCGACAACGGCGAAATAGTCTCCGAGCGAAGAGGTCGTTGCGCCGGACGCGAGCACGTAGCCTTCCGGCCTCCGCCCGACCGCGCAGCTCGTGCACTCGATCGTGGAGTGGCCTTCTATGTTCCGAAAGGAGCAGAACGCGGTGCCCGAGTCGGCGCCGCAATACATCTTGCACTGCTCGTAAGACAGAGGAGCGGCAGCGTCGACGTCGCATGGCGTGGGGACGTACTTCCAGCAGAATCCACCGCTATCGGGGAGTACCGCCGCATCGTCGCCGCACGTGCCGGGGCCCGCGTCTCCCACGAACTGATCGCGACCTGGGCTATCGAACGAGAACATTGCGTCCGTGTACGTGCCGCCGTCGCCCTTTGCCCGCGCGTCGGGGCGCTCGTGGCCGGCCGAACCCGAATCCTCGTCGGCGGCTATCGATTCGATCGCTCCGCCACACGACGCCGCGCCGACCGCGATCGGTGCGCCCATGGACATCATCAACACCCGCCTCAACATGGTCCCCAGTCGTGCATCCTTCATGGGCCGTGCGTCTCCAAGATCTACGCCAACGCAGAGCGCACGATTTACAGGGCAAATACAGGTGACTTCGTGTGCCACCGTGCGCCGGCCACGACTCGTCTACTGGCCGAGGGCGCCCACTCCGCCGACCGTCGGGACACCGTAAGGTGCGGTCGAGCCGACTCCGGGCACCGGGAACGCCTGCTCGAACGCGAAAAAGAAGGAGGTCGCAAACACGCCGGAGGGGAGCGGACGCCCCACAGGAAAGCCGAGGTCGCCGCGAAACACGAAGCGATCAAGCTGTGGAAACAGAGCGCGAAAACCGACGCCTACCGAGTGCCTCGGGCGGAGGTGATCGAAGCCGCTGAACGCGTCGCCTACGTCGTAGAATACCGCGCCGCCGAGCTGGAGAGAAAGAATCTCGACCGGACGTGATCGGTATTCGAGATTCGAAGCGACGACGTCTTTGCCTACGAAGAAGTTACTTGGATATCCCCGAAGGCGGCCATTGCCACCTAGAAAATCGGTGTGGTTGAGAAAGTTGCGATACCGGTTTCCGACGTAGGCGTCGTAGACAAAACGCCCGAAGCCGAGACGCGGGGTCACGATGCGCACGCTCCCCACCACGCTGGCATCGGACAGGCGATCGACCTCCGCCTCGGTGTCCGACTCGATCGCCCCGCGTACGAGGCCATCACCAAGAGCCACGGTGTATTGGGCGGCAGCGTACGTCCCGAAGAAATTGCGCGAAGATCCAAGAGCGCGGGTCACCGGATAGACCTTTAGCCAAACATCGTGTCCCAACCTGAAATCTTCTTGAAGACCGAGGGTCTCGAAATCGAGGACGCGGATGAAGTTCGTGGTGTACCCGCGGTATTGAAGGAATGGGCCTACCCGCGTGTCGCTCACCGGTACGGCGGTATTGATGAACTCGGTCACCGCTACGGGATCGAACCTGGATAAGTCACCGGTGCGGTAGGCCCGGCGATTGAGCTCTCCCCCGAACGTGATGTCGCTCTTGGTCGCCCAGCCGAACGAGCGGGTCACGCCGTACGTATTGGTGTAGCGCTGGGCTCGGTATTCCCAGGGGATCTTGTACACCTGCGGTGTGCCGACGGCGTCGAATCCGGCAAGCTTCGCGTTCACGTAATGGCGCACGATCTCCTCGCGCCAAGCGACGTTGATCCCCCAGCCCCATTCGGTACGCGTGGAGTAGAGAGGCCTCGAGATCGAGACCGTGCCGTACGAGCCCTCCGGCCTGCCGCTCGCGCGATTCATGATGATGTTTGCGTCGCTGACGAACGTCAGCCACCGCCCACTCAGACGCGGGATCCGGTAGCCGGCACCGAGCGTGTAGGAGAGCGGGAAAAGAATGAACCGAGTGGCGAGCGACTGCTGCTCACCCGCGAGATTCGATTCGGTGGGCTCGATGAGGAGCGACTCGAGTCCGCCCGGACCAACGGTGAAATTCGAATTCAGCCGAAGGCTCCACACGTCTTTGGCGATCACGAGCAGGCGCACGCGGTCAGGGCGACTCCCCTCGAGGGCCGTCACCACCACCAGCGAGACCTGGCTCAATCGACGGAGATTTCGAGACGTTTCGTCGGCGACGACGCCCACGTAACGGTCACCTTCGTGAAGGAGAAGCTCTTGCCGAAGGATGCGCTCGCGCGACGTGGTGTGAAGACGATTGAGAAACTCGGGGGCAGGATCGCGGTTCTCGATCACCTCCAGGCGAAGGATGTCTATGCGCTCGATGACCTTTCCTTCAGGCGCCGAGTCGAGCCGCACACCGAGCGCTTTCTGGGCCGCGACGATCGACTCTTTTTCGTAAGCCGAGTAGCCGCCGACGGTGGAGTGCGGCGCCGTTTGCGCTCGTGCGGGAGCTGCCCGGACGAGGAGGAGGCAAACGAGCGCGGCTGCAAAGTTCCTTCTACCCAAGAGAGCACCAGGCTACGGTGGATATGACGTGGCGATCAACGAATCGATAAGAGACCGCGTGGATCGCCTCGAGCTCCCCTTCAATGCGCTGGGCGTCGATCCTTACGGGATCTCGAAGAAGCATCTGACGCTCGCCATGAGCGCGCTCGCGGTTTTCTACCGCCACTATTTCTCCGTGGTGTCGCACGGCGTGAATCACGTTCCCGCACGCGGTCGGGCGATGCTCGTCGGCAACCACTCGGGGGGCGTAGCTATCGACGGAGCGATGGTGATCGGTTCCATGTTCCTCGACAAGCAACCGCCGCGTCTCGCGCAGGGGATGGTCGAAAAGTTCATCAACCGACTCCCCTTCGCGTCGGTGTGGGCCAATCGAACTGGCCAGTTTACAGGGCTTCCCGAGCACGCCATCCGTTTGCTCGAGGACGAGCGCTTACTCATGGTGTTCCCCGAAGGAGCGCGCGGAACGGCCAAGCTCTACAAGGAGCGGCACACGCTCGTCGATTTCGGACAAGGCTTCATGCGCATCGCTCTGAAGGCAAAAGCCCCGATCATCCCCTTTGCCTTTCTCGGCGGCGGCGAGGCGGTTCCCACCATCTCTAACGCGTACGCGCTCGGAAAGCTCCTCGGCGTTCCGTACATTCCGGTGACGCCTTACCTGGTGGCGTTGCCGCTGCCGGTGAAACTCGAAGTCTACTACGGTGAGCCGATCCTCTTCGAGGGCACCGGCTCGGAAGACGACGAAGTGATCGAAGGCTACGTCGACGAAGTGAAGGCCCGCATCCTCAAGATGATCGACGCTGGAAGGCGCGATCGGCGAGGCGAGCCTCCGCGCTTGTCCGATGGCTCGACCAAGGCGGCCCTCACATGAAGATTCTCATTCCCGGGATCTCGGGCGCCATCGGACGAAAAGTCGGCGCGCGCCTGCTCGCGGAAGGACACGAGATCATCGGCATCGACGCTCGTCCATGGAACGATCCTCCGCCGGGCATCGAGGTACACCACGTGGACATCCGCAAGCGCGCGGCGGAAGACGTCTTCCGAAAGCGCCGGCCGGAAGCGGTGGTGCACATGGCAACGGTCACCTCACTCGCCGTGCAAGGCGAAGAGCGTTACCGCATCAACCTCGGCGGGACGCGCGCCGTCTTCGACCACTGCCGTGCGTACGGCGTCAAGCACACGATTTTCGTCGGTCGGCATACGTTCTATGGCGCCGGCCCCGACTCGCCGCTCTTTCACACCGAAGATGAGCCTCCGATGGCGCTGGCGTCGTTTCCGGATCTCACCGATCTCGTGGCCGCTGATCTTTACGCGGGCTCTGCGCTTTGGCGCTATCCCGAGCTCGCCACGACCGTCATGCGCATCTGTTACACGCTCGGGCCTTCGGGGCACGGCACGCTCGCCACCTTCCTTCGCGGTTCACGGGTGCCGACGCTCCTCGGCTACGACCCGTTATTTCAGTTCATGCACGAGGACGACGTGGTGAGCGCGATCTCGCTTGCCCTGAAAAAGCGGCTCCGCGGCGTCTACAACGTCACCGGTCCGCAGCCGATGCCGCTCTCACTCATTGCCAAGACGGCGGGGCGCAAGGTCATCCCGATCCCGGAAGTCGTTTACTCGTTCGTCCTCGGCCGCTTTGGCCTGCCGAAGATTCCCCCGGGCGCGCTCAGCCACATCAAGTATCCCGTGGTGGTCGACGCTTCGCTATTCAATCAGGCAACGGGCTTCAAGCACGCCTTCGACGAAACCCAGACCGTGCGATCATTTCGAGAGGCGTTCCCGGTCTAGCTATTTTCTGAAGAGCTTGTTCCACCAGCGTTGCTTTGCGGCGTGCTTGATCGCGTCGGAGCTGAGTCCCGTCCACACGGCCATCGAGGTATCGGGCGAGCCATAGGTGCGCGAGAGCTGCGCGACCACGTCCCGCTTCGACTCGGCGGCGGAGCTACCGAAGCCGGTTCGAATGAGCGCTGTCTCGGAGGGATCGGGCTCTCCAGTTGCGAGATCCTCGGTGGGCGCCCGTACGGGCATCCTCACCTTCCCGATGCACACCCAGGGGCGCGCGCCGCCGACACGGATCGGGTCCCCGATGATGATGCTCGCTCTCTGGGGCTGCGGAGGCGGGGGGGCCTCAGGTTCTTTCTCGCCGACGCCCATGGATCGTCAAGTTACCACTTTCGCGGCCCGACCGGCTCGTCGGCGCGCGACGCGGGGAAAACAAAGGCGCTACGCTTAGTTTGTGGGCCCCGACGAACGCGCCATCGTCACTGATCGACTCGAGCTTCGAGCCATCACCCTGCCACTCTTCGAAGCGGTATGGTCAGGCGATCGCGTGGAGTTCGAGCGACTGATGCAAGCGTCGCTTCCGAAGGCGTGGCCCAATCGCGCGCTCATCGAGCGGGCATTCACCGCGTCGCCGGAGCGCATTCGCGCCGACCCCGAGGGGCGACTGTGGGGCGACCGCTTGATGATCACCCGCTCCGATCCTCCACGATGCATCGGCAGCGTCGTCTTCCACGGAAAGCCTGACGAGAGCGGGCTCGTCGAGGTCGGGTACGGTGTCGACGACGGCTCGCAAGGGCAAGGCCTCGCGACCGAAGCGGTGCGCGCAGCGATCGAGTGGGCCGTCGCGCAACCCGGTGTCCGCGTCGTCAGCGCGACGACGTTCCCGCTCCACATTCCATCGATTCGCGTGCTCGAAAAGTGCGGAATGCACCGCGCCGGATTTCGCGACCACGAGCTACTTGGCGACCTTCTCGTCTTCGAATTGCACTGCCGCAAGGGCTAAGGTCACTAGACCGAGAGAAGAACCGCCACGGCAGCCTCGCCGGTCGCCGCTGAAACGGCGCGGGCATACATAGTCAACTGTCCTTCGTATTCCGGCCTCCTCGACGCGATCTCGACGTCGGTCTTGAAGTCCACCACGGTCCAGCGCGGCGCGCCTCCGACGATTTCTCGGAACGCGAGATCTATCACCCCTTCGAGCATCGATTCGTCTTCGAGCTTGAGGGACACCTGAGACTCGCGTCGACACTCCCTCCCGGCCGTGTGCGCGCGCACGAGGAGCGGATGACGGAGCGCCGCCAGAACCGAGGAGACGGCCGCGGAGATCTCTTCCGCCGTCGCTCCCACGAGGCGCGCTTGCGCTCGCGCGACCTCCTCGACCGCAGCCTGATCGCCGGCGAGAGGAACCGTCGCGAGGACGGCATGTACGAGGACGCCGAAGCGCTTTCCGTGCGGGCGACCGCTGCGCGAAGCGTCGGTGCTCTCGAGCGCGACGACCGCTGATCCGACCGCGGCAGCGCGGAGCTTCGGATCGTTCTTGGCCTCGGTCACCGTGCGCACGCAGAGAGACGGTTTGGAGCCAGAGGCAATGGACTGGCTTCTTTTTCCCTGCCATTCGGCGTGCAGGCGTGCGCCTTCTTCGGCCACCGCGCCGCTCTCGTCGGCCGCGAGGATCCTCTGCTGCCGTAGTCCGACGTCATGATCCTTGTCGAGGTCGAGCGCAAACGGATCCCACCACACGACCTGGTGCTCACCGGCGCGTGGGCGATGGAGGCCTGGCATGACGGAGTCTTCCACCCGGCGGGTGACGTTGTCCGGTCTCTCACGCACGCTGTCTCCGCCGAATGCTGGGCAGCCCGGCGCCACGGCCGCGTCGCGTCTCTTCGCCGGGCTAGGATTGACGACGTTATTGAGCACGTCGAGCCAGCCTGAGATTTCTTCGTCTCCGCAGACCGGCACCACCAGGAGCTCGCGCGCCCGCGTCGCGGCGACGTAGGCAAGCCGGTGGGCCTCCTCGCGATCGTGACGAAGGACTTCTTCGCGGCGCTCTTTGAGCTCGATCGGCGTGCAGCCCGCGAGCGGCATCGCCCAGAGCTTCTTCTCCGTGTCGACGTAGCGCGACGGATCCCGATGGGTGCTCGGCGCCGTCGGATCGACCAGGATGACCACCGGAAACTCGAGCCCCTTGGCGCGGTGCACGGTCATGATCCGCACGCCGTCGGTTCCTTCTTCCACCACCGGGGCTTCGGCTGCGCCCCCGCGATCCGCCTCATTTTCAAGGCGATTGACGAACGCGCGAAACGAGGTCGCGCCCGAGCTCTCGAAGCGACGCGCGAGATCGAGAACCCGTAGGATGTTGGCGAGCGCTTGCTCTCCCGTGGGCCAAATGGCGACGCCGGCGTGGGCGCGGGTGGCTTCGAGCAGCTGGGTGATGGTGTCGGCGATGGGGCGTCGATTTCTTCCGTGATGGAGCTTTCCGAGGATGCCAAGCGCGTCCGCGACCTGGCGCGTTAGCTCAGTGAGCGTCGTCTCGTCGCAGCGCCTCAAGGTGTGCAAGCTCCCTTGGGTGCTCCGGAACGCGAGGAGAGCGTCGTCGGCGATCGCGAAGAAGGGGCCGCGCAGCGTGGCAAAGACGCTGAGCTCGTCGTCGGGCCACTCGACAGCAGTGAGAGCATTCCGGATGGCCATCACCTCTTCGCGCGCGTGGTACGAGCGGCCGCCGACGAGCACGTGAGGAATGCGTCGCGCTTCGAGGGCACGCACGTACCCGCGGGTCACGTCTTCGCCGAAGTTCTGAAACCGCTTGAAAAGTAGGCAAATGTGACGCGCGTCGATCGGTACTTCGATGTCGGGTCTGTCGCGCTCGGTCAGCGTCCAGCCGCTCTTGTTGATGACGAAGTCGACGAACGCTCCGACGGCATCGGGCAAGGATTCGTCGACCCTCCAGCTCACGATCTTCCCGTAGTCGCCATACGGACGGGGCACCGGGAGGGCGATCACCGTCGGCCGGTTCGGCTCCTTGCGATACGGCTGAAGCCCCACGTACGTCGCCTGACTGCCGTCCGCGCTTCCCTGCATGATCGGCGCGAACGCCGCGTTCACCGCTTGCTGAATGGACGGCGCGCTCCGGAAGCTGGTGGTCAGGTTCAAGACTTCGCCGCCGAAGGCGACCAGGCGCCGCTTGGTCATCTCGTAGAGAGCCACATCGGCCCGGCGAAAGCGGTAGATCGACTGCTTCGGATCTCCGACCACGAAGAGCTTTCCGCGGACGGGGCGCGCGACCGTGAAGTCGGTCTCCTGGGGATCGTCGGCCGCGAGCAGGAGGAGGATCTCCGCCTGGAGCGGGTCGGTGTCCTGGAATTCGTCGACCAAGAGATGCGTGTACTTTACCTGCAACTCCTTCCGCACGACCGCGTCGTCCCGAATGAGATCCCGCGTCACCACCAGCAGATCGAGGAAATCGAGCTTCCCTGCGCGGGCTTTGAGCTTTTCGTACTCCACGACCAACGGCTTGAGCTCGGCATGAAGGCACGCCGCCAGATCGGCGTCGACCGCTTCGAGGACGGAATCGAGCTCGGCCTTCACCGCTGCGCGCTCATCCATGACCGTCTGCCGCTCGAGGCCCTTGCAGAAGTAGCGTCCGCTTCCCTTCCACTCCCAGCCCTTGATCCGCGACAGCGCGCGGAGCTCGGCTTCGAGGCCGTCGTAGTCGCGCGGGCGGACTTCTTCACGGCGGGTGAGCTCTTTGAACCAGCGATCGATGTCGCCGAGGTTCTTGGCAAGCCAGCTGTCCTTCCAGTCGGCGCGATCGGCGAGCGCTCCTAGTTTTTCGATCTTGAGGAGAACGGCGTCCATCCTCTGCGGACGATCGATCGGATCGCGCCTCCACCGCGTGCCAAAGTCGCGCTGCTCGATGAGCGCCGCTCCCGCGCCCCGAAGAGCCGAACGCGGTCCACTCGCATCGCGGTCGCGCGACCGACGACGGAGCATTCGCCGCACGCCTTCTCCGGGATCGTTCAGCTCCCTCTGGAACCAGCGCTCGAAGCACTCCTCGTAGATCCGCTCTTTCTCGTCCTCGGCGGCCACTTCGAATAGCGGATCGATCTTGGCCTCGACCGGTCGCTCGCGAAGGAGGTCGGAGCAGAAGCCGTGAATGGTCCCGATGTGCGCGGCCTCGAGCTCGGCCAGAGCGTGATCGAAGCAGGCCCTCTCCGCGGTCGTGGTGTCGGCGTGAACACGGGCGCGCTCGATCTCCGTTCGCAACCGGAGCTTCATCTCCCCGGCCGCCTTCTCGGTGAAGGTCACCGCAACGAGCTTTCCGAGAGTAGTTTTGCCGGTGCGGAGAAGCGAAAGGATCCGGCCGACGAGCTCGGTCGTCTTCCCCGTCCCCGCGGCTGCCTCGACGATCAGCGTAGCTTCGAGATCATTCCGGATGCGCGCGCGCGCGTCGCCGTCGGCAAGCATCGTCATGGTCGTCTCCGAAGCTGGACGAGCGGCAGGAGCTTATCTTGCTTCTTAACTTTGCTGGTGCGGTGCTCTTCGTAGGGGCCGCATACCCGGAGGTAGTCGCAGTACTGGCAGGCGCCTTTGGCGGGCGCGGCGGGCAAGAAGGACTCGCTCAGGGCACGTCCGATGGTGCTCACGACGGCGGCAGCGGCCTCGCGTGCACCGGCGTCGAAGGCAACGTCGACGGGCTCGAACTCACCGGCCGAGGTGCAAAAGTAAAGGCGTCCGCTATCGATCCGTTCGCCAGGAAAAAGTTTCTCTGCCGCCAGCGCGTAGAAGACCGGCTGCAGTGTCTGCCCACCGCCGATCACCAGATCGCCCTTCACTCGCTTTTTTCCGGTCTTGTAGTCAGTGGCGCGAAGGGCACCGTCGGCGCGTCGCTCGATGAGATCGATTGACCCGCGAAGCTTCATTCCCACACTGAGCTCGAGCGGCTGGTCGTCGCTCCTGGGGTCGCGCTTGTCTTTCTGGTCCGGCGGGAGCCCGAAGGCGAGCTCGAAGTAAGCGGGGACCCACGTGGTGTCGTGCTTCGAGAGTCGGAGAAACTCCCGCAAATCAGCTCTGATCGAGGTGATTCCATCTTGCCACACACGCTCGATTGCCGGAGCGAGATCGTCTTTGTAGCGCTCCGCTTCCTCGTCGAGTGTTTGCTCGAGGGTAGCGAGCGCGGCATCGAAATTCGTCACGGTGACTGGGAGCTGCCCCGCCGCTCGCAGCTTTCCGTAGAACTTGAAGAGCACGTCGTGAATGAGCGAGCCTCGCTGCAGAGGATCGAGCTCCTCGAGCGGCGCAGGGTCCTCGCGCGCAGACAAACGATGAATAGCCTGGAGAACGAAGCGGTACGGGCACGCGGCGTAGTTCTGGAGAGCCGTCGGCGAGAACGAGCGCGCTTCGAAGGTGTGTTTGGCGAGCGCGGCCTTCGCCTCGGCGTGGGGCTCGACGATACCGTCGGCGTAGGTGAACTTCTTCAGCCAACGATTGGCGCGAAAGCGAAGAGCACGCGCGAGATGCGCATTGGCGGAAAGAAGGTAGCGTGCCGTCCCCACCGTGTCCGCCTCGGGCCTCTTGAAGAGCGACTCGAGGAGCGCGAGATCGTGCTCCGCTTCATCGATGGCGTCGACCGAGCGCGCGGGCGCCGGCCACCCGAGGCGAGCGGCACCAACCGTTTCTGCGCGGCGAGCGAGCTCATCGAACCCTGGCAATTTCCCTTCCGCGGCACGCAGCACCTCGAGCCCGTAAAACGACGGCGTACGAGGACGCGACTGCTCCATGTCGAGGCGCGGGTACGAAAAAACGAGACGCTTCGTCGCCGCTCCGGTGGCGATGCGGAGGGCCAAGCGTTCCTCGGCCGCGCGCTCGTCGTTGGTTGGAAGGAGCCTGCCGATCTTCTTTCGCGCCGCGTCCGGCAAGATCGGATCTTGGCTCACCTTCTGGGGAAATATTTTCTCTGCCAGCCCGGGGATGAACACCACCTCGAAGGAGAGCCCGCGGGCTTCCTCGATTGATGCAATATACACGTGTCCGCTTCGCCGCCCGGTGGGCCTGACGACGAGCTCCGAGAGTCGCCGCTCGAGCACCATCCGCACCTCGCTCAACTCGACGGGTCCAATGGCATTCATCGGGTCGAGCTCGGCCAAAACGGCGAGCACGCGATCGGGCTGACGGAGAGAGCGGGTCGCGAGCGCCGAGAGAGAATCGAGCCATTTCTCCCAGGTGGCAGCCGTGGGCAGTGCGCTCATCGCCTCGAGCAGAGGTAGAGCGTACCCGCGCAGAGCCTCGAGATCCGACAGGTCGCGCCGGATGCGATCGGCGTCGGCGGGCTCCGGATTGGTCGCCTCTTTTTGCTCGAGCTCCTTACGAAGCGCCTCGAGACGCCGCGTCCATCGGTCGAGGCCGCCGATGACGGCGCTCTCTACGAGAAGCCGCTCCCAGCGACGCGGGGTGCGCAAGGTTCCATCGAGCACCGCGACCACCTCGGGGCGGGGCGAGGTCGCCGCGTCACTCGTCTCTTCGGGTGCAGCTCCCGCGCGGGCGATGGCTTCGGGAATGAGGTCGACCTCCGGCGGCACCCACCGATCACCGGGGGCAGCAGCCGGCGGAGGGGCGCCCTTCTCTGTGGCGTCGGCAACCTCGCCGAGAGAAAGATATTCTGCGAATCGGCGCGCAGACAGGCCGTCCGCTGCGCAGGCAAGGAGCGCGAGAAACGCTCGTCCGGTGGGATCGGGACGCACCGTTCCACGCGCAAAATAGGCGGGAATGCTCGCGCGGCGAAGGGCTTCTTCCACGTGCGCGCGGTATTGCGGTGGTGAGCGAAGGAGGATCGCCATCGCGTCGAAGGGTGTCCCCCGCTCCGACTCCCTACGGATGCGGCGCGCGATCTCGACGCACTCGCGGCTCTCGCCAGGGGCAGAAAGAATTTCCATTTCCTCGCCAGCCGCGTCCGCGGTCATCGCTCGTTCGACGGAGAAGAGGCGTGACTGCAGCCGCGTCAGCCCCGGCACCTCTTGCTCTCCCGCATCTGGGCGTGCGTCGGTGGTGCTCATCGCGTCACGAAGATGAAGGAGCGTGCGGTCATCGCCCTCGGGCACCGTGGCAAGCACCTCTCCCGCGCAACGGGCGAGCGCTGCCACCAGATCCCGTTCGCGGACGTTGGCGACGGGCGCATCGAGGAGAAGCAGCGGGATCCCGAGAACGGCGTTCGAGCACGAGGCGTCGTTCGCGGCATCGGCAGCGAGCGCGAGCACGCACGCTCTATCGGCGAGCTTGGCGAACGTCAGCTCCTGGCTGTACGCGGCGAGCAGGCGCGCGAGGTCTTCGTCTTCAAGCGGCTCTTTTTCAGGGTCACCGAGCGCGGCGAGACGAAGCTCGTCGAGCGTGCGCATGAGCGCGCGCGGTAAGCCGGGACGCTCGGCGATCGGGACGAAGCGACCGAGCGACGCGCCGAGAACGTGCACGAGACGCGCGCAGAGAGCCTCGAGGGGAAGCGCGCCGACCGGGGTCAGACCTCGAGCGGCGAGGGCGGGACCGGCGAGCGCACCCGCCACGCGACCAAGAGTGAGTCGCTCCCAGCCGAACGACGATCCGAGATCTCGCGCAACGGACCGGGAGACATGACTGGTCGCCTCCGCGGATCCGATGATGAGCACGCGCTCCGAGCGGCCGCGGGCGACGAGCCACTGCGCCGCCGACGCCAGGCGACGCGACGCCACCGGCGAGACGACGATCTGCTTCTTCAATCGTGGATCCAAACTCCACCAAGGGTGACCCAGCCTGCTTCCAGGGGAGAGCGCCCGGTAGCATTGTCTTTGACGAGGGTGACGGTGCATCCCGGTTTGTGGCCAAGCACGGTCACTGGATCACCCGCGGAAAGCCCAGTGATCGTCGCTTTGCCTCCCGTAGTCGTGGCGGTGCCGGTGGTGGCCACGGGCACGGAGTCGGCCGAGAAATAGGTGACCACCGCTTCGGGATGACCCATCACGTCGAACGTCGTCCCGTCGAGCGCATTGCACGCGCCGTGGCCTCCGTCCTTGAACATGTTGAGGAAGATGGTGGTCGAGGTCGCCGAGTAACCCGGGATAAGCGCAGTGAGAAGCGCCGGTGGCAACGTAAGCGCGACGGCGGGCGTGTCGACCTTGAAGAGCTGTTCGGGGGTGAGCGTCTTCGCGTACGACTTGGCTTCGACTCGGCCGTAGAACGGGACGTTCTGCGCAATGCGACCGTTCATCGTCCCGTCGTGCGCGCTCGTGAGCGCGATGCCAGGACACAGCGGAGAAGTGAGGACGGCGCCTTCGACGAGCGGAGCCGGCGGGTTCAGGGTGACGCCGCTGACCACGATGCCGACCGTCACGTAGGGGGCCGCGCCGCACGCCGGAAGCTCTGGCCCGGTGCCATTCGCCTCGCCGGACGAAGCGTCGTCGCCACCTGCGTCAGCGCTCGTGGCCGATGCCTGCTTTGACGAACAGCCGCAAATTATAGCGGATCCGCACGCGACAGAGATGATCGCCAGCCAGGGCCTCATCGCGACGTTCTAGCACAGGTCTACCTTAGGGCGCTCAGCTTCACCGACCGCCACCCTTGCCCTTCCCCTTTGGATTCGCGGGGGCGGGCGAAGGCGATGGGGCGAGCGCGGAAGCCGGAGACGCGACGACACTTGTGGCGTGATGCGCTGCCGAAGACGCAGGGGCTCCCGCGGCTGCCTGCGGTGCCGAAGCCGCGGCGCTCGTGGACGGCACCTCGTTGCTCTCTGCTTTCGGCCCCACCACGGCGGGACGGTCGAAGTACAACCCGAGGGCGACGGCCGTCGCGGCGAAGAGGAAACCTCCGACCACCAGGATGACCCAAAGCCACGGCGACAAAGCAGATGCTTTCTTCTTTGAGATCGGCGGCGAGGGCGCGGGACGCGGCTGCGAGACGGGCGCTGCGCTCGCAGCAGCTCGCACGAGACGCTGGGTGATCTGCCTCACCGGCAAGACCGCTGCCTGGGCAGACAGCATGGTCCTCGGTTGCGGCGCGCGGACCGGAGCGGGATCCGAATTCGGACGCGCCCGCGGGCTCGCGATGTGTGTCTCCGGCGAGAGCGACTGCGGCGGTCCCTCCTGGGCAGTCATCACCTCCGAGGGCGAATCGACGACGGTCGCCGGCGCGGAGGCTGCCGTCTGAAGCGAGAGTGCGGGGCTCGACGGTGCAGGTTTGAGCCAGGTGGCGATGGCCTCCGCCATTTCCTGCGCGGTGGAGAACCTATCCGCGGGATCTTTGCGAAGCGCGCGATCCACGATCTTGCCGAGGCGCGGATCAATCTCGGGGCAGGCGAGCGCGAGGGGCTGCGGCTCGGTCACCTGGATCGCGACCTCGAGGTCATTGCGATCCGGCAACTCCAGAGGGCGCCGACCAGTTATTGCATAATACATACATGCCCCGACCGCGTAGAGATCGGCTCGACCGTCGACCACATCGCCGCGCGCTTGCTCGGGGGCCATGTACGAGAGCGTGCCGAGCACCGTGCCGACAGTGGTGAGGGGGCCTTCGTCGGTGTCCCGCAGGAGCTTGGCGATGCCGAAATCGAGCACCTTTACGAGATCGTTCATCGCCGACGTCGAGCTGAGAAAGATGTTGTCCGGCTTGATGTCCCGATGGACGATCTTCGCGTCATGGGCCGCGGCGAGCGCCGAGAGCACCTGAGAGGCGATGAAGGCAGCGCGCTTCGGGGCGATCCGCTTCTCTTCTTTCATCAGCTCGCGAAACGACTTTCCGGTGAGGTACTCCATCACCAGAAACGGAGGCTCCCCGGCATTCACCTGGAAGTCGGTGACGTGGACGATGTTCGGATGTCCGAGCGCAGCGGCTGCCTGGGCTTCGCGCTTGAAACGCTCCACGAGGTCCGGGTCGAGGGCGAGGTGCGAATGCAAGACCTTGACGGCCACGCGGCGATTCAGATCCTCTTGGACGGCCTCGTAGACCGCGCCCATCCCCCCCGCCCCCATAAGGCGGATGATCTTGTAGCGCCCTCCAAGCACGGATCCGACGAGCTCGGAGGTTTGGGCGTTCGCGTCCATTCAGCCGGTACTCTAGTCCTGTTTTTTCGCGGCCTGGAGCTCCTCGTCGAAGGCGTCTACGGTTCGAGCCCCGCGAACTCCGGCGGCGCGAGATCCTTGCTGACCACGACGCCGCCGCAGGAACCGGCGGAAGAAATCGCGAAACGCATGCCCGCTCGGTCGCCCTTCCAGACGTAGGCCTCGTTCGGGAGCGTCGCCATCTTTTGCGGCGGACCAAAATCGTTCTTGAGCGCACCAGCGACGGTCTTGCAATCGCTGGTCAATCGCACGCCGAACCCGATCGTAGCGAGGCGACCTTTTTGAAACGTGTAATTTACATCCTTCAGCAGGATGCCGGAGTAGCTGCGGTCGCTGGCGAGCTTGTAGGACGCGCGGTCCCCGTTCTTTTCGGTTTGCTTGAGGCCGCGAATGTCTTTCACCTTGGCGCCGAAGCTGACTCCGAGAAAGCCGTTCTTTGCGTCGAGCTTGGGGGAGCCCGCGACGACATCAGGGGTCGTCGCCTTGGTGTCCGCGGGGGCCTCGGCAGGTGTCGAAGGCTTCTCGGCAGGCTTCGGATCTTTGTCGGAGCTCGGAGACGACGGCGGAGACGAGCCCGACTCCGCCTTCGATGGCGGCGGCGTAGCTTTGAAGTCTCGAAGCGCGACCTCCGCCGGACGCTGTCGGACCGGTGCGGACGCGCACGCCATCAGACCCAGCGAAAGTACGAAAAACCCCCTCATGTTCGTCATTGTGTCACTCGCTTCACTCGCCGGATGCTCGCTTCTTCGTGGGTTTGGATTTCTTCGCGGGCTTCGTTTCCTCGAGGTCCGCCTGATGTTTAGCGCTGACGTCCGCTTTCTTCACGCCACCCTTGGCGCCGTTGAGGGAGCGCGCGAGAAGCTCGGCGAGGTCGATGACCTTACCACCTTGGCTCTTGGCGACGACTTCCTCCACTTCGCCGCCTCCCTTCTTCGTCTCCTCTGCGGCGACTTTTTCGTCCACCGCCGCTTCCACTGCGGCGCGGTATTCGTCGGGGTGTCGCGCGGGATCGAAGGGCGCGGTGAGCGTGCTCACCAGATCGAGGGCAAGCTGCGTTTCCCGCGCGGTCATCGGCTTCCCATCAGGGAGGACGATGTCGTCGTCTGCAACCAGCTCGTCGGCGAAGCGCATCATGTCGAGCGAGAATAGCCGACCGCGGGGCCGCAGCATGGCCAGCCGGGTGCGCGTCCGGATCCGCACCTTGGCGAGAGCGACCTTCCCGCTGCTGCGCAGGGCCTCCCGCAGAAGATTGAAGCTGTGGCCGCTCTTGCCGCCCGGGCCGACCCAGTAGCTCTTGTCGATGTAGGCGAGGTCGACCTCGCTCGGGTCGATGAACTCCACGATGTCGACGCCGCCCGCGGCCTCGTCCCCTTCGAGCTTCGCCAACTCCTCTTTGGTGAAGAGAGCGTACTCGCCCTTGGAGACCTCGTAGCCTTTGCCGATCTCCGAATATTCCACGTCGCGCGCGCACTTCGGGCATCGCCGCACGAGGTTGATACGCGTGCCGCACTCCTTGTGGAGCTGATTGAACTGCGGTGTCAGGTCTTTCGTCGCCGAGTAAAGCTTGGCGGGAATGGTGACGAGCCCGAAGGAAATTTCTCCTGACCACATCGCGCGCATCGCTGCAATCTCCTCAAAACCAGATAAAAAAGTCTATGCCGAAAGGGCGTCGTCCCACTACTGCACGCGCGGCTAGCGATCCGGCCCAGAAGCGGGGCTCGCGGCTTGATGAAGATGAAGCGAAACGTCGCTTTGACGTAACTCCCGAGCCACGAGCTGAATCGTTTCAGGAGCCCGCGGCTAAGGGAAAGAAATTGACCTTCGTCGTCCAGAAGCACGACGCTACGCGCATGCGCTTCGACAGCGAGAAGCTCAAGGGCGCGCGAGAGCTCGTCCTCAGCATGGGCGACCCGGCGGCGGCTGTGAACGCCGGCGGCACCATGGATCTCTCCAACTTCTCGTTCGAGATCAAGTACGACGGGTACCGTCTGATCGCCGGTAAAGCGGCCTCGGACGTGAAGCTCTTCAGCCGCGCGCACAAGGACTGGACCGATCGCTTCAAGCCGATCGCGGAGGCGATGAAGAACCTCTCGGCGCGCGAAGCTGTGCTCGATGGCGAAGCGTGTGTCGTCGATGCCCAAGGGGCTCCCGGATTTGCGCGCCTTCAGCAGTGGCTCGCGGGGGAGAAGGTCGACGGGACGCTCGCCTTCTGTGTGTTCGATCTTCTGTGGCTCGACGGGCGCGACCTCCGGCGCCTTCCCCTCGAAGAGCGGCGCGAGGTCCTCGAGGCTCTCTTGCGAGACGCGGTTCCTCCCCTCTCCTTCTCCGCATCCATCGACGGCGACGTCGCCGAGATTCTCAAGGTCACGCGCGCCGCCGGGCTCGAAGGGATTATCGCCAAACGCAAGGGGTCTCCGTACGTCGAAGGGCCCACCTCGAACTGGCTCAAGATCAAGTTTCAACAGCGGCAGGACTGCGCCATCGTCGGTTACGTACCGATGACCGGCACGAACGTGGTCGGGGCGCTCATCCTCGCGGTGGTCGAGCCCGGCGGCCGCTTGGTCTACGCCGGGCGGGTGGGTACGGGCTTCGACACCAAGATGCGGCGAGACCTCGCGCGGCGTCTGGACCAATCGCGGGTCAAAGCGCCGCCAGTGACCGGCGCTCCTCGCCTCTCGGCGGTGTGGTCGGCGCCCGAGCTCGTCGCAGACATCGGGCACGCGGGCTGGACACGCAGCGGAAGCCCATTTCACCCGCGTTTCCTAGGGCTGCGCGAGGACAAGTCACCACTCGAGTGCGTGCGCGAGACGCCGGGAGGCACGTCAGACGTCGAGGCTCCCAAGGCGGAGGTTGCACGCTCTCCGCTCGTCGTAAAACTGACGAATCCCGACAAAGTCCTCTTCCCAAAGGACGGCTTCAGCAAGCGGGACGTGCTTGCATATTACATGGATATCGCCCCCGTCATGCTTCCTCATCTCGCCGGGCGACCGCTGACGCTTCAGCGCTGGCCTAATGGGATCCACGGCAAGGAGTGGTACCAGCACCGCGTGCCGCTCGACCCGCCGGAGTTCGTCCGGCTACTGCGCTTTGAAGACAGCGGGCAATCGGAGCGCGGTGAGAAGCAGCGCGTCGTGGTCGACAACGTCGAGACGCTCGCCTGGCTCGCCAACCTCGCGGCGATCACCCTTCATGGTTGGACGAGTCACGCCCCGCCGAACGCGCGAACGGAGTCAAAAGCAGAGGCGGAGAGCGCTCTGTCTCTTCCAGACTACGTCGTGATCGATCTCGATCCGGGCGACGGTCCGTGGTCGGACGTGATCGAAGTGGCGAGCTCAGTGCGCGTGCTCCTCGAGGCCCTCGAGCTCGAGAGCGTCGTGAAGACCAGCGGCAAGCGCGGAATTCATGTCGTGATTCCTATCGCGCGGGGGCCGTCGCATTCGCAGGCTACGGCGTTCGCCGCGAGCATCGCCCAGGCGGTCGCCAAGGTTCACTCAACGATCGCGACGGTGGAGCGGACCATCGACAAGCGCAAAGGGCGGCTTTACGTCGACGCGGCCCAGAATGGACGCGGCCGAACCATCGTGTCTCCCTACACCATACGCGCGCTCGACGGCGCGCCCGTGTCGACGCCGATTATGTGGAGCGAGGTGACGCAATCGCTCGACCCGCGAAAGTTCACGATCAAGACAGTGCGCGATCGCGTGGCAAAATACGGCGACCTCTTCGCTCCCGCCATCCGCGGGACAGCAAAGCTATCGTAGAAGCGAGACGCTCGTGGGCGTCACTCGATCTTGAACTTTTTGCCGACATTGACGGAGGCGCCGTTGAACGCGGGGATCTTGGCTTTTTTGTAGGCGTTCACGACGCAGGCGCCGACTTTGGTTCCCGCGAAGGGCGCGTCGACCGCGGCTGCAGATACGGTGCCGCTGGCGACGAAAGTCACGATGACGTGGCCGTCCCCGGTGGGGCCCTTCTTCTTCTTGCAGACGCCGACGTCGACGGCCTTCATCGCCGTCGACGCCGCTTCGCGATCGAACGCGTCAGAGGTCTCTTTACTCTGCGCGTCGGTCGCGCCGACCATCGAGAGCACTCCGGTCGCCATCGCGAGAACGAGACGCATCGTGGGCATGCGACCCTCTACAGCAAACTCTGCGCCGTCGTCGGCGCGTGCGGCGGGCGCTAATTTGCCCACGTTGTACGCGGATAACCATGACCGCTGCGCTCAATCCTGGTGGTCGCCCGATCCAACCCCGCAGGCCTAGGGCACGCGCTCGAGAAGAAGGAATGCGACGTCGGCGGTCTCGCCTGAGGTGCGCTCGACCTCGCGCCACGCACCGCGATCGAACTCGGGGAAGCGCACGTCACCGTCTACATCACGGGCGATTTCGGTCACGTACATCCGGGTGACGAGGGGAAGCGCTTCGACGTAGATCATCGCGCCGCCGATGATCACCGGCTCGGAGTCCGTCTGGCGGGCAAGGGCGATCGCTTCGTCGAGCCCGTGAACGACTTCGCACCCTTCGGCGACGAACGACGAAGAGCGACTAACCACGATGTTACGCCGATGGGGGAGCGGCTTTCCGATCGAGGCGTGTGTCGTGCGACCCATGATGATCGAGTGGCCGATGGTCACGCGTCGAAAATGCTTCAGGTCCTCGGGAATATGCCAGGGAAGTGCGCCGCGTGTTCCGATCACTCCATTGCGCGCCATGGCGACGATGAGCGACAGAGGACGCATCAGACCGAGACCTCGGCCTTGATGTGCGGCAGCGGATCGTAGCCCTCGAGGGTAAAGTCCTCGAGGCGGAAGGCGAAGAGATCCTTTGCCGTCGGGTTGATGAGCATGCGCGGAAGGGGGCGCGGCGTTCGCGAGAGCTGCTCGCGCGCCTGGTCGAAGTGGTTCTTGTAGAGATGCGCGTCCCCCAGCGTGTGCACGAAGTCCCCCACCCCTAGACCGGTGACGTGCGCGACCATCATCGTGAGAAGCGCATAGCTCGCGATGTTGAAGGGGACACCGAGGAAGATGTCGCCGCTACGCTGGTAGAGCTGCGCGCTGAGCTCACCGTCTTGCACGTAAAACTGAAACAGCGTGTGGCACGGCGGAAGCGCGACCTGCTCGGCTTCCTTCGGATTCCACCCGGTCACGATCATCCGGCGACTCGAGGGATCGGTGCGAATGAGATCGAGGACGCGCTGGATCTGATCGACGCCGTCTTTTGCGTACGTCCCGTCGGCCAGGGGCGTGGCGGCGAAGTTTCGCCATTGATGTCCGTAGATCGGCCCGAGATCTCCCTCTTTGCGCCCAAAGCGCGCGGTCTGCTCCGCCGTCGCCCACTCGTTCCAGATGCGGACCCCTTCGGCCTGCAGTGACTCGACGCGGGTCTCTCCGCGAAGAAACCAGAGAAGCTCGATGATGATCGATCGCAGATGAACCTTCTTCGTCGTGAGGAGCGGGAAGCCCTCACGAAGATCGAAGCGCATCTGATGGCCAAAGACTCCTCGCGTCCCCGTGCCGGTGCGGTCCGCGCGGTCTTTTCCGTCCTCTAGGGCGTGACGAAGAAGGTCGAGATAGGGCGTCACGATGCGGTTTTTAACACGAACGAGGACGACGGCACAATCTAGGCCGCGGAGAACTGCGCCATCATCGCCGCCACGGACGCACTGTTCACCGTCCGCCCATTTATCTCGACGCACGCGTCGAGCGCGCGCGACATCTCGGCAGCACTTGCATAGCGAAGGCCCACGTCCCGCTCGAGCGCGCGCGAGAGCACCGCCCACAATGCGTCTGGGTAGCTCGGCACGAGCGTGCGCGGATCAGGGATAACTGCGTTGTGAATCGCGCGCACCGTCTCGACGTCGTTCTCGTGCTTGAAGAGACGTCGATTGACGGAGATCTCCCAGAGTGATGTCCCGAGCGCGAACACGTCAGCGCGTCGATCGGGCGCCGCTCCATCGATGACCTCGGGAGAGAGGTAAGCGACTTTCCCCTTCACGACCCCGGTCGCCGTCTTCGAGACGCGGGCGTCCGATCGGGCGAGACCAAAATCGATGATCTTTACGCGGCCATCGAAGGTGATGAAAATGTTGCTGGGGTTGACGTCGCGGTGGACGACGTTCTCGGGGCGTCCATCGGCGGCTCCAATCTCGTGGGCGTGGTGAAGGCCGTCGGCCACGCGCGCCCCGATCCACGCGACGACGTTGCACGGAAGCCGCAGGTTCTTCGCCTGAAACCCACGCCACACATGAAGAAGAGATTCGCCGATGAGGAGCTCCATGGCGATGAAGTGCCTTCCGTCCGCTTCCCCCGTTTCATAGAGCTGCAAGCAGTTCGGATGGGTCAGCTTTCCCATGAGGCGCGCTTCATCCTGGAACATCGCCACGAAGGCAGCGTCCGCCGAGAGCTCGTCGTGAAGTACCTTCAGTGCGACGAAACGATTTCCAAGCGGTCCTTGGCGGCCCAGGTACACGGCCGCCATGCCGCCCGCCGCAATTTTCTCGCCGACCTCGTAGCGCCCGACACGCGTGGGTTTGGTGTGCGCAGGCGTTTGCTCGGTCGTCATCGCGCAGCCGCTCTAACCTAGTTTTTCGATCCACCGAGGCAGGCAGGAGATTCCTGCACCGCCATGTCCGCGGCCCATTCAGCCGGGCTCCGCGCCGTGATCGAGAGCGCGTGCACGCCGTTGCGCAGCTCGTGGGCGAGCGACGCGAACACCAGCTGATGCCGCGCGACTCCGCTTTTCCCGTCGAATTCGGCGGAGACCACGACCACCTTGAAGTGTGTCTCCGAGCCCTTCGGAACGTTGTGCATCCCGCTGTCGTTGATGATCTCGAGCACGGACGGCGCGAGAGCTGCGCGGAGTTTCTCTTCGATGGAATCTCTGATCGACATGACGACGTTTCGTTTCTTTGTTCTAGGGTGCGACCTTTTCGGTCGAGGAATAACGCGGCACCAAGACGTACTTGAAGATGAAGTTTGCGACGATCGCCGCCATGATCACGAGGAGTCCAAGCGCCACCCACGAGAGTACGCCCGTGGGCCGCCGATCGGCCGCGCGCAAAATCGGAAGCTCGGTGACTTTCCCTCCAGCCGCGCGACTGAAGATCTTCGGCGACGAAGGCGCTGAGGGCGGTGGAGGCGCGAACACCCTGGTCACGGAGTTGTCATCGTCAGGGCTGAAGTCGACACGAAGGAGCGGACCGTTGCTCGCTCTTTCTAGGAGCGGCTCGAGGGCACGCGAGATGTCCTCCATCTGCGCGTACCGCTCGTCCGGCGTCTTCGATAGCGCCTTCATCACCACCGCCGAGATCTCCTTCGACACCTGCGGCGCGACGTGGCGGAGCGGCTTCGGCTTCTCTTGCAGAATTGCGAACGCGACGGGAAGGCCACGCGGATTGTTCGTCGCCACCGGGTGCAGACCACCGGTGAGAAGCTCGTACGCAACGGCTCCCCAGGAGAACTGATCGGACCTCCCGTCGAGGGCCTCGCCGATCACTTGCTCCGGAGCCATGTAGAGCGGCGTGCCCATCACCACGCCCGTGCGCGTGACGAACGAGTCGTGGATCCCCACCGCGTCTGGCATGTCCTTGATGGCCTTGGCAACCCCGAAATCCAGCACTTTTACAGAGCCATCGTTGCAAACCATCACGTTGTCGGGCTTGACGTCGCGGTGCACGAGCCCCTGCTTGTGCGCGGCGCCCAGGCCATTGGCGATGGCGATGAGCCATTCAATACGCGTGCGCAGAGACACGTTCGTGTCGTCCATGAACTCGCTCATCTGCTTGCCGACCGCCAGCTCCATGGCGATGAACGGTGTGCCCCGGAACTCTCCGACATCGAAGATGTGAACGGCGTTCGGATGGTTCAGCGCCGCCGCTGACCGGCCTTCGCGAATGAGTCGGGCGGCCGGCTCGCTCAAATTCTCGTTCCCCGGCTCGTGCGCAAACTCCGGGCGCAGGACCTTGAGCGCGACGTTGCGGCGGAGGCGAGAGTCGTACGCCCGATACACGAGGCCCATGCCCCCCTCTCCGAGCAGCGCGTCGATCCTATAGCGGTCGAACTTCTCACCCGCGCGGAACATGGGGCTCCTTCAGCACTCAGGGCTGGTGTGTCGCTAGGTCGCGCATCGCTTGCAGGATGCCGGACTTCTGAGGCACCGACGCTCGTTCGAGGTTGTCGGCGAGGCCAACCCCGGGGACGCACGCCCCGGCGAGGAGACGCGGAGGTGCGTGCAGCTCGTAGAAGAGCTCTTCGACCGTGCGGCGCATCAGATGCTCACCAAAGTTCGTGACCTCGGTGTCTTCGTTCACGAACAGGGCACGGTTGGTGCGCTTGATGCTCTCTCTTACCTTCGCCCAGTCGTACGGCCAGAGAGAGCGAAGATCGATCACCTCGACCTCGATGCCGTCGGTGGCGAGCTCGTCGGCAGCTTTGCGGCAGATCGCGACCATCCGTCCGTACGTCACGCAGGTGACGTCCCGCCCTTCGCGCACGGTGCGCGCTTCGCCGATCGGAATGAAGAAGTCGGGTGTGTCTGGCCAGTTCGGCGACCACTGCGAGCGGTCTCCGAGCGGCGCATCGATCATCTTGCTCAGGGTCTTTTCGTCGGGCTCGCCGGGGATCTCTTCGCCGGGCGCACCCTTCGCGCGCAAAAGCGCTTTCGGCGCGAGAAACATCACCGGGTTCGGATCGGCGATCGCCGACAGGAGTAGCCCGTACGCGTCGCGCGGCGTCGAGGGCATCACGATCTTCCAACCCGGAATGTGCGTCGCCGTCGCATCGAAGGAATGCGAATGGTAGAGGCTTCCGTGAATGCCAGAGCCGACCGGGGTCATCACCACCATCGGAAGATTCCATTCGCCGTTCGAAGACCAGCACATTCCACCGGCGAGCTTGAGGAGATCGATGGTGTTGAACGCGTAGTCGCAAAATTGAATTTCGGCGACGGGGCGCTGACCCGCGAGTGCGAGGCCGATCGCCGTTCCTACGATGCCGCGTTCGTCGAGCGGCGTATTCCAGGCTGTCCTCAGCCCTTGCGTGGCGGTGAAGACTCCCCCGAGCGGCGGCCCCACGTCCTCACCGAAGACGTCGGTCACCCCGTGGCGTTCCTCGCCCACGTGCAACGCCATGCGGATCGCTTGCACCATCGTCGCCATCAGTGACCTCGCTTTTCGGCGAACACATGGTCGTAAATCGTCGAGCCCGCGGGCGGAGGCTCTTCGCGTACGCGCTTGGAGGCCTCGAGCAGCTCCTGGGTGTACCGGGTCCGTAGCTCGTCCATCCGTGCGCGGGTGAGAATGCTCCGCTCTTCCAGTCGCGTCTCGAAGCGCTGCAAGCAGTCCACCTCTTCGGAGATGTAGTTCGCTCCCGAAGACGAGGAGTGCCCGTAGAGACGGGAGACCATGGCCTCGACGAAGAAGGGCCGCCGCTCGGTGCGCACCACGTCCATTGCGTGCTTGAGCGCGTGGTACGAAGCCTCGGGATCGTTGCCGTCGATCACCATCGACTCGATGCCGAAGCCTTTCGCGCGATCGGCGATGCGCTTCTCCCCGTGCTGCGTGGCGCCCGGAGTGGAGATACCCCATTGGTTGTTGGTGACGATGATGAGGATCGGGAGCTCGTTCTTCGGTCGCGAACTCCACACCAGACATGATGCAAAATCTGCCTCGGCCGTACCCGCGTCACCACCCTGGACGATCGTGATCCCCCGACCGCCTGCCCGCTTCTGCGCCATCGCCGTGCCCGGAGCCATCGCGTACTGCACTTCGATGGGCGATGAGACCGGCACGACGTTCCATTTTCGCACCGAGTAGTGACCTGCGAAATTACGGCCGCCCGAGTAGGGATCGCTCGCCGTGCTCTTCATCTGCCGCAGCGCATCGACCGGGTCGGCGCCCATCGCCAGGAGCGTCGCGCTCGATCGGTAGTGGAGATGCAGATAGTCGTGGCTCGGCCCTTCCCCCTTGTCCACGAGGAGCCCAAGCGGAACGTTGAAGGCCTCTTCGCCGGGGCCACCGATCCAAAAGTATCCGTCGCCCTGCTTCTGCATGCGAATGAGACGCTCCTCGAGGAGGCGCGCCTTCAGCATGAGGTCGTGCATCGTGACGAGCAGATCGGGCGCTATTTTTAGCCCCTCCCCGTTTTGACCTTGGACCAAGCTGGTGCTCACAAAAAGGCTCCTTTCATCCGACGGACCGGCGTTCTCTCTCGCTTTAGCGCAAGGAGCACGCGTCCGGAAGCGCCGAAAACGCTCAGTCCGAGTCGACCGCGGCGTCGGCTGCATCCGGCGTCGAACCGTCGTCAGCGTCCGCTGTAGTCGCGTCGGCGGCGTCTGGCCCCGCCTCGGTCGCATCTGGGGAATTGCCGTCCGCCGCGTCGACTGTCGTGTCCGTTCCGGCGTCATTTGCGTCGGCGACGGTGGTGTCCGTACTGGTGTCGGTGACGGTCGTGTCGGCGGGGGAATCGATACTGACGTCCGCGGACGAGTCCATCGTGGCGTCGTGAGCGGCCGCATCACAAGCGGGACCGAAGCAGGCCCCATCAGGCAACATGTCGAGCGATCCGCCGTCGATGTGCGAGCGATCGAAGTCGACGGCGAGCTCGCAACCACCCAAGCCGCAGAGCCCGAGCGTGAGAGTCAGGGCTACGGCGCGCGCGATCGAGTTTTTCCTCACGCCTCTACAGTAGCAGCATACCGTTCGGCAATGCGCTTTTCGTCGCGCTCGCTGCGCCTCCGCCCCCACAACCGAGGAGGAGGAAGAGGGGGCACAGCAGCGCTCCCTCCACCCCCAGGTTCATCTCGGTTCCTCGTTACTCGGCCGCAGGTGCCGCCGCGGCTGCAGCAGGAGCCGACTTGATCTGCGTGTCGATGCGCATCCCGTAGAAGGAGCGGTAGACGAACGCGCAGGCTACGACGAAGAAGATACCCGACGCGACGTGACGCGTGTCCGTGCTCAGCTGCTCGGCGAGCTCGACGGCGAGAAGACCGAAGAGCGTCGTGAACTTGATCACCGGGTTCATGGCCACCGAAGAAGTGTCCTTGAATGGATCGCCGACGGTGTCGCCGACGACGCACGCATCGTGAAGGGGCGTTCCCTTTTCCTTGAGCTCGACTTCGACGACCTTCTTCGCGTTGTCCCAGGCGCCGCCGGCGTTGGCCATGAAGAGCGCTTGGTAGAGGCCGAAGAGGGCGATCGAAATGAGGTAGCCGATGAAGAGGAACGACTCGGCGCACGCGAAGGCAAGGGTCGCGCAGAAGACCGTCATGAAGATGTTGATCATGCCCTTCTGTGCGTAGATCGTGCAGATCTCGACGACGCGCTTGCTGTCTTCGATCGACGCCTTCGTCGACCCATCGAGCTTGATGTTCGCCTTGATGAACTCGACGGCGCGGTAGGCGCCGGTGGCCACGGCCTGGGTGGAAGCGCCGGTGAACCAGTAGATGACCGCGCCGCCAGAGATGAGGCCGAGGAGGAACGGCGGGTGGAGGATGGAGAGCATTGCCATCTTCTCGACGTTCTGGAGCCTGTCGGTGAGGAGCACGATAATCGAGAAGATCATGGTCGTGGCTCCGACGACGGCCGTTCCGATAAGGACCGGTTTTGCCGTGGCTTTGAAAGTGTTGCCCGCGCCGTCGTTCTCTTCGAGGAAGTGCTTGGCCTTCTCGAAGTTGAGATCGAACTTGAACTTCTCTTTGATCTCTTCCTTGATGCCGGGAAGCGTCTCGATGACCGAGAGCTCGTAGACGGACTGGGCGTTGTCGGTGACCGGGCCGTACGAGTCGACGGCGATGGTGACCGGGCCCATGCCGAGGAATCCGAAGGCAACGAGGCCGAAGGCGAAGACCGCCGACGCGTCGATCTTGCCGATCGTCATGAGAGCGCCGAGGCCCTGAAGGCTCACGAGCCAGGCGGCTCCCATGAGGAAAACGAGGGTCATTCCCAGCCAAAACGCGCTGAAGTTACCGGCGGTGAGCCCGGCAAGAATGTTGAGCGACGCGCCGCCTTCACGCGATGCGGTGACCACCTCTTTGACGTGCGCCGACTCGGTCGAGGTGAAGACCTTGACCAGCTCGGGGATGATCGCACCGGCGAGCGTTCCGCAGGTGATGATGAGCGAGAGCTTCCACCACAGGGTGCCGTCGCCGAGGTTCGGGATGAGGGCCTTCGACACCACGAACGTGAGGATGACCGACACGATCGACGTGATCCACACGAGCATCGTGAGCGGCGCTTCGAAGTTCATCTTGTCGGCCTTCTCGTAACGGCTCTTCGCAATGGCTTCGTTCACGAAGTACGAAAGCGCGCTCGCGATGACCATGACGACGCGCATCACGAAAATCCAGACGAGGAGCTGGACCTGCACGGCGTGGTCGGGGACGGCAAGAAGGATGAAGGAGATGAGAGCCACGCCGGTGACGCCGTAGGTCTCGAAGCCGTCGGCGCTGGGGCCGACCGAGTCGCCCGCGTTGTCGCCCGTGCAGTCGGCGATGACGCCGGGGTTACGCGCGTCGTCTTCCTTGATCTTGAAGACGATCTTCATGAGGTCGGAACCGATGTCGGCGATCTTCGTGAAGATGCCGCCGGCGATGCGGAGGGCGGAGGCGCCGAGGGACTCGCCGATGGCGAACCCGATGAAACAGGGGCCGGCGTAGCTTCCGGGGATGACGAGGAGAATGCCGAGCATGAGCGCGAGCTCGATGCTGATGAGGAGCATGCCGATGCTCATTCCGGCCTTGAGGGGAATGGCGTAGCAGGGGAAGGGCTTGCCGCGGAGGGCAGCGAAGGCGGTACGCGAGTTCGCGAACGTGTTCACGCGGATACCGAACCAGGCGACCGCGCAGCTCCCCGCGATACCGACCAGGCTGAAGCCGAGGATGATGGCCACCTTGAAGGCCTCCATCTTCTCGAAGACGCCGAAGTATACGACGATCAGCGTGCCGATGAGAATCTCGAGGTAGAGGATGAACTTGATCTGGGTGACAAGGTACGTCTTGCAGGTCGCGTAAATCAGCTCGGACACTTCGAGCATCGAGGAGTGAACCTCGGCGTTCTTGAGCTGCATGTAGATGCTAATGCTCATGATGAGGCCGAGGATCGTGATCCCCACGCCCATCGTCAGGAGGGTGCTCCCCGACATGCCGAAGAAGCTGGCGACCGCGGGATCGCTGAGCGACGGAACGACGAGATCGGCTTCGCCGCCGTGATGCGGGGCCTCACCTTGGGCGAAGGCCGCCGAGGAGGACATGAGGAGACAAATGGTCGTCAGGATGCCGAGGGCAGCTCGACTCACCTGTGTAAGCGCGGATTTCATGGAAATGAACCTCTCACGAGTAGTCGGGGGGTGGCGCGCTTAGGGCGCGTTACACCACGAATCTCGAGGGGTTGGCCGTCTGTTTTACAGACGCTTCAGCACCGCTCGTCTGACTCGCCCGTTCGCGACGGCGGCAGGGTGAGTAAGCGGAAGGCTGGTTATCAGTCTTTAGGGCGTCTGTAAATCACGGCCCGATCCAAGGCCTATTTTCAGGTTTTCAGGATTCAGCGAGGCGAAGTGGAGTCCACGCATAGGTCGCTGATACGAGCGCCGACAAAATCTCCCTACAATTATTTGGTGCACATCATCGTCTTGGAAAGAGAAGCTGCGCTCACCACTTCTCCTTCTACGCATCTCACTAGAGGCCCCTTGGGCGCACAATTGAGCGAAATTTCAGGACATTTGCGGGTAATGTTCTTCGAGTGAGTCGGCAGCAACTGGATGAGACGGAGGCGCATGTTTGGTATTTGTTTCCGGACGCGCTTTCCGACGATGCGCTCCATGAGGCGCGTTTGCTCATGAACGACGGCGAGCGCGCGAGGCATGACCGCTTCGTTTTTCCCGAAGGACGCCGCGAGTTCGCGTTCACGCGCGCGCTCGTTCGAACCACGCTCTCGCGTTATGCGGACGTGGCACCGATGGATTGGCAATTCTCCTTTGGTCCGCACGGTCGCCCGGAAATCACCGGGTCGACGGATCTCTATTTCAACCTCTCGAACACCAAGGGGCTCATCGCCTGCATCGTCGGACGCGCACCGGAGGTGGGGATCGACGTCGAGTGGCTCGAGCGGCGTGGAGAGACGCTGGGGATCGCCGACCGCTTCTTCTCTCCGTCCGAGGCGACGAGCATGCGTGCGCTCCCCGCAGAGGACCAGCATCACCGCTTCTTCCACTTGTGGACGCTGAAGGAGGCGTACATCAAGGCGCGAGGAATGGGCCTCGCACTCCCGCTCGATCAGTTCTCGTTTCACATTGCGGAGGGCGTGCGGACGCGCATCTCGTTCGACCCGCGCCTCGTCGACGAGCCGAGCACGTGGCAGTTCGATTCGTTCTGGCCAGGCCCCGCGCACTTCGTGGCGACAGCCGTTCGGCGACCGACGGCGACGCCGCGCGGGCAGGTGGTGCGCATCGTCGAGCGCACGGTCCACCTCTTCGCGCAGGACTGATCAGGGAGTGATGCCCGGAAGGATCTCGCGCAGGTAGCCGTCAACGGGCCTCGCCGCGGTCCACTGCTTCGGATAGCCGAGCGAGACCTCCTCGAAGCGCACTCCATCGATCCAGCGGGTGGAGCGAATGTGCAGGTGTCCGCTCACCACGACGACCGCGCGAAAGCGGGTGTGCCAGTCGTGGGTGCGCCGGGTCCCGCACCAGATCGAGAAGCGAGGAATGAGCGGAAGTCGCGCGAGCTCTTGGCGGAGCGGATAGTGATTGATGATCACCGTCGGCATCTGAGGATCGATCGCCTCGAGGCGCGCCAGGGTGAGGTCGCAGCGTGCGGCGCACCACGCTTCGCGCGACGGATGCGGATCGAAGTGAAGGAGCACTTCGTCTTTGCAATAGAGGTTCTCCTCGAGCGCCCACGCGAGCGCGCGCTCGGCAGGCACGTCGTCCGGACGAAACGAATAATCGTAAAGTAGGAAGAGCGGTGCGATCACGCACGGGCCGCCATCGCCATGCCACGTCGGATACGGGTCCTCCGGCGTCAGCACTCCACGTGAACGCGCAAGCGTGACTAGCTGCTCGTACTTCTCTTCGCCGCGCTTGGCCGAGGTATCGGAAGGGAGGGTCCACAGCTCGTGGTTTCCAGGAACCCACACGAGACGCTCGAACTTCGGCGCGAGCGTCCGGAACACGAACGACAGGTGCTCCTCGGTTTCGCCGAGATCGCCCGCGAGCACCAGCCAGTCGTCACGATGTGGCACGATGGTTTCGATGGCGCGCCGGTTGGCCTCGAACCCCACATGCAAATCGCTGATCGCAAAAAGCTTCTTCAGACGAGCTAGCTCTCGGAGATCACGAAGGGATGGCCCTTCCACCAGCCGAGCGCGCGACGCGTTCGCCACTCCGCCTTCGGCTCTTCCTTGCACTGGCCGATGGTGTATCCGGCGAGTCGGTCGATGAGCGGTAGACGCTTGCACATCGTGAACGACTGCCGCATCAGATGAAGCCCCGCTTTGACGCAGCGCTTGCGATCCTCGACCAGCTGCCGACCCGTCCAGTCCTCGGCCGTGTGCCCGAATACTTGGATCTGAAGAATGCACCAGCTGCGTCCGTGGTCGCCTTGGATGGCGCCCGTGTCGACGTCCTTCCGGTACGTCGACTCGAAGGACGCAACCGACGCGATCAAGAGTGCGGTTTGGGCGCGGCCAACGGGGCCGTCGAACAGAGGTGCCTCGTCGGGCTCGAGAGCGACGCTCGCAATGTCGTGCGCGATGCTGTCGTAGCGCGCGACTGCTGCAACCTCCCCCTCCCGGTGTTGCGCCGGCGGGTTCCACGCAATCATCGCTGCGAGAAGCCATGCGGCCATTGATTCGAGGGTCATCCAGCCTCCATTGGAAAAAGCAAGTGGGCTGTGAGCCCGGCGAGGCACCCAAATGCGAGCGCCGCCGGGAGACGTCAATAGACACCGCGAAATTACCGCGCATTTTTTTGACACGACTTATAAATACGTATACAGGCGCCCATTTCATTTCACGACGAAAAAGGGCAAAAAGAGCGCTCGCAAAGTGTGTAAGGTGCAGCGCAGACGAATCGACTCGGAAAGTGTGAGTCCGTCGAAGAGGTCTGTCGCCGATGAAGTTCGTGGATAGCTGCCAGCTCAAAGTCATCGCGGGTCGTGGGGGAAATGGCGCCGTCGCCTTTCTTCGCGAGAAGTACATTCCGCACGGCGGCCCGAACGGTGGGGACGGCGGCAAGGGCGGCGACGTGATCTTTCACACCGACCCAGGTCGCTCCACGCTTCTCGACTTCACGCACGCGCGCTCTCTCAAAGCCGACGACGGTGACAACGGGAAGGGCAAACAAATGTATGGGCGAGGCGGCGAAGATCTCGTCTGCCGCGTCCCCGTAGGCACCCAGATCATCGACAAGAAGACGGGCAAGCTCCTCTTCGATCTCGATCAGCCCGACGTGAGCACCGTCGTCGCCCGCGGCGGAAAAGGCGGTCGCGGCAACATGCACTTCGCAACTCCGTTCGACCGCGCGCCTCGGCGAGCGGAGCCTGGAGAAGAAGGCCAGGAGCGCGAGCTCCGTCTCGATCTGAAGGTGATGGCCGACGTGGGGCTCCTCGGATTTCCCAACGTCGGAAAGTCCACGTTCATTCGGGCGTGCTCCAAGGCCACTCCGAAGGTCGCCGATTATCCGTTCACCACGCTTGTCCCGCATCTCGGGGTCGTGTCGGTCGGCGAGGATGCCCACTTCGTCCTGGCCGATATTCCCGGCCTCATTCCCGGCGCCGCGGAGGGTGCGGGGCTCGGCATCCGTTTCTTGAAGCACGTAGAGCGGACGCGGGCGCTCCTTCACATCGTCACCTTGGATCCCACCGAAGGGCGCGACCCGGTCGCGGACTACGACGCCATCTTGAACGAGCTCAAACGCTTCGATCCCAAGCTCGCCAAGCGCCCGACGATCGTCGCCATGAGCAAGGCCGACATCACCGAGGTGCGCGAGGAGTACAAGAAGCTGAAGGCCCGCTTCAAGCGCAAGAAGATCGAGTTGAGACTCTTTTCTTCCGCCACCGGTGAGGGTGTGAAGGAGGTTCTCCGCGAGCTCTTCGCCCTCGTCGCCGAAGCGAAAAAAGCGGACGTGCCGCGCAAGCCCGTCGGTCCGAAAGGGCGCGCGCGAGCCCCGAAGTGAGCGAGAAGACCGAAGAGCCGACCCCAAAGCGCCTCGACAAAGCGCGCGAGGACGGTGACTCCGGTTCGAGCGCGTTCGCGGCTCAGTCCCTCGGATTTTTGGTGGCCATCGTGGCCGTTCCTTCGGCGGTGCACGCGGCGGCCTCGTGGGGCGCAGATGCGTTGCGTGCAGCCATTCGCTCCGCTGCCAATGCTTCGGTGTCCGCGACGATTGATCCGCGCGCGCTTGCCGGACAGGTGATCGCGCTCTCCATCCCTGCCCTCCTCGCCGTGGGGATCACCGGGGCGGTGGCGAGCTTCGTTCAGTCGGGCGGAAGGATGAGCGCGAAGAAGCTCGCGCCGGATCTCAAGCGCCTCAACCCTTTCGAAGGCGTGAAGAATCTCGTCTCGGGTGCGCGGATCTTCTCCGTGGTGCGCGCGCTCTTCGGTGCGTCCATCGTATCGTACTTGGCGTATCGGGCGCTCCGGGCCCACGCCGTCGACGTTGCGCACCTCGTCGGTCGACCCGAGTACCTGCCGCTCGTCGCCGGAGAGATCGCCGCTCGCTTGGCGCGCGACGCCGCGCTCGTCGGTCTCGGGCTCGGAGTGCTCGACATCATCGTGGTCCGGCGCGGGTGGATGAAGCGGCTGCGGATGGGGAAAGACGAGGTCAAACGCGAGCACAAGGAGAGCGAAGGAGATCCTCAGACGAAGGCAGCGCGCGAGCGTGCTCGCCACGAGATGCTCGCGGCGGCAACCGTTGGCAACGTCCGCCACGCCACCGTGGTGGTCGTGAACCCGACGCACGTGGCCTGCGCGCTTCGCTACGACGACGCCGAAGGCGATGCGGCGCCCGTCGTCGTAGCGTCCGGGGAAGGCGATCTCGCGCAGCGCATCATCCGCGCCGCTCACGACTACGGCGTGCCCGTGGTGCGCGACGTACCGCTCGCCCGCGCGCTCATCGAGCTCGAGGTGGGGGATGCGATCCCCGAAGCGCTCTACGAAGCCGTCGCGGAGATCTTGCGCGAGGCCTCGGAAGACACCTAGCTACGGTTGGGAGATGCTTCCACGCACAGCGAAGCACGCGGCGTCCTCGGCACGGCCGACGCTCGTGAACAGCTTGGCCAGCAGCGCGAGGCAAGCTTGGGTGGCCTGCTCGTCGTGACCTTCGCGCGCGCGAGCCAACGCATCGAGCGCTTCGAGGAGCGCTTCATCGGAGCGACCGGCAAACGCCAGGCCGACGCCGAGCGCGAGCGACGCCTGGCACCGCGTCGAGCTCGGCGCCGTTTCCGCCGCGCGCCTGGCTTCCTGTAGGGCGCGCAGAGCATCGCCCACGCGACCTCGCGACAGACGAGCGATCGCCCGCATCCGCTCGGCGAACGAATCTTTCTCACCGGTGGCTTTCAGGCCATCACTCCATCTCTCGAGCGAGTGGGCATCTCCGCCGATGAGCGCCTCTTTCGAGAGCTGCATCAGGCGCGCAGCGAGCGCCTCCGGGTCCACTTCTTCCATGTCGAAGGAAGACGGGCTGCGGTAGCGAATCGCGTGGCGCGCGGGCTCGTTCGTCGCGACGGCGTGCACTTCGACCTTCCAAGGGTTGCGGCTGTCGAGCTGCGCGCCGGCTACCGTGAGGCCGCCATCGGTCTCTTCGCGCGTCGCGAGGAGATTGAGCTGCGCTCGTTGGATGAAGCTCGCATCGAGCAAGACCTCCGCGGGCCGGGCAATGCGCGACAGCGTGAGAGCCACGACCAGCGGCACTCCCCACGCGAGATCCGCGCGCGCGCCGGAGTGGGCGAGGAGCTGCATGTCTCCCTGGGCGATCCCGCAGGCCCAGGTGTCCTCTTCGGTCATCGCGTCTTCCCGCAGGCTCGCCGCGAGAGCAATGGCTTCTTCGGCCGCGTCGGGATCCCAGGAAAAAGCCAGGGTGAGCGCGCTCCACGCGGCGAGCGTTGCCCCGAGGGCTTCGGCACGCTGGGTGAGCGCACGTGCTCGCGGCAGGTACTCGGAGAACCCGCCGGCTCGAATTCCATCGGGCGACATCCGACAGCAAACTACGATTTTGTCACTCATGGGACCCGCGCCGCGACGGCTGGCAAGCCTCAGACACGGATGCGTTTCTTCAGCGCGGCAAGCTCGTCTTCCACGTCGGAGGACGCTGCGCCTTTCTCGCCTCGACCCGCTTCGAGATCGCGAAACTTCGCCTCGAGGTCCTGGGATTTTTCCCCTTTGCCGAGCGCCTCTTCGACCTCGTTCATCGCGCTCGATTCGGCCTCGCGCCCTTCGATTTTCTCTTCCATCTTCCGGAAGTTCTCGAAGGCGTTCGACCCGCCGCGCGCACCGAGACCTTCGGAGCCCTGGCCGGCCTTGGCCTGCGTCGCCCGAGCGGCGATGCTTCCCTTCTTCAGCTTTATTTCTTCGAGCTTCGCCTCCATGCGCTCGAACTCGGCCTTCATGGCAAGGGCGGTATCGCGCTGGCCGAGCCTGGCGTTTTCGGCGGCGGCGGCTTCTCCGGTGACACGCTTCTTTTGCTTTAGAGCTTCCCGCGCGAGCGCTTCGTCGCCACTCTTCAGGGCGAGCTCGGCGCGCTTTTCCCACTTCGCCGTCTCGGCCAGGAGCTCTTCCGCCTTCTTTTTGAGCTGCTTCTCTGCGGCAACGGCGCTGATCACGTCCTGCCGTCCGCGTTTCAGCTGCGCGTCCATCTCCTCGACCGTGAGATCGAGCAACTTGCGATCGTCCTCCGCCTTGTCGAGCAGGTTATTGACGTTGCTCGAGATGACCTTCCCCATCCGATCGAAGATTCCCATTAGCCGTGGCTCCTGCGTTGCAGATGAAGTTGGTCTAAGGTTACCATTTTCAGCAAAGTGGAGGCTCACATGCCGACGTGCAAGGTGTGCGACAACGAAGCCGATAGCCTGATGGCCGTCAAAGTGGACGGGAAAACCAAGAAGATGTGCGAGGACTGCGCCGATCGCGTCCGCGAGGAAGGCGAGGTAGCGGAGGCCAGCGAGGCTGTCGTGCAGAACATGATGGGCTTCAAAGGGCGCAGGTGAGGCACGACCCGAGCGGCTACTTGTTCAAGATGTGAACGGCTTGGCCGAGGCCGTGAAGAGAGGCCTCCATCATTCCTTCGCCGAGCGTGGGATGCGGATGGATGGTGAGACCGACGTCTTCGAGGAAGGCGTGCATCTCGAGCGCGAGCGCTCCTTCGCTGATGAGATCGCTCGCCTCAGGGCCGACGATGTGAACGCCCAGAAGCTCGTGCGTTTTCTTGTCGGAGACGACCTTGAAGAACCCGTCGGTCTCGTTGACCGCCATGGCCCGACCAAGCGCTGAGAACGGAAATTTGCCGATCTTGACGTCGATGCCCTTGGCCTTCGCTTCCGCTTCGGTGAGGCCAGCGACGGCGATCTCCGGATCGGTGAAGATGGCCGCGGGAATGGACACCCAATCCTTCGCAGCTTTGTGGCCAGCGATGATCTCGGCCACGACCTCGCCTTCTTTGCTGGCCTTGTGCGCGAGCATGGGGAAACCGCTCACGTCACCGATCGCGTAGATCGACGGGACGTTGGTGCGTCCGGAGATGTCGGTGGGGACGAACCCGCGCTCGACCTTCACCCCAGCCGCTTCGAGACCGAGGTTCGCGCCGTTGGGCCGCATTCCCACCGCCACGAGGACCACGTCGCAGACGATGGTGTCGTGTTTTCCGTCTCCGAGGTCGACCTTGACCGAGACCGATCCATCTTTGTTTTTCTCGGCGCCGAGAGCTTTCGCGTTCTTGAAAATTTTCGCTCCGAGCTTGGTGAGCCTCTTTTCGACGACCGCCGTGAGATCGGGATCGACGCCGGGAAGAAGGCCCGCGGTCATCTCCACGACCGTCAACTCGCTGCCGAATTTTTGATAGACCATCCCGAGCTCGAGCCCAATGACGCCGCCGCCGATGACGAGGAGCCGCTTCGGAATTTCTCGCAGGCTGACCGCTTCTTTGGCGCCGATGATCTGCGTGCCGTCGAACTTGAAGGAGGGGATCTCGATGGTCGACGAGCCGCTGGCGATGACGATGGCCTTGGCATCGATCGTCTCCTTCGTTCCTTCTTTGGTCGTCACTTCCACCGTCGTCGGGCCGGTGACCTTGGCCTCGCCCATCATCAGCTCGGCGCCGTTACCCTTTAGAAGACCGCGGACACCGGTGGTGAGCTTCTTCACGATGCCCCCCTTCCAGTCCTGCATCTTGGCGACGTCGATGCGGAGCCCGTCGGTCATCAGGCCGATCGTCGCGCCGTGCTTTACCTTCTCGTACGTGTGGCTGGTGGCGATGAGAGCCTTCGACGGGACGCACCCCCAGTTGAGACACACGCCGCCCACTTCGTCTTTCTCGACGAGGAGTACTTTCTGCTTTAGCTGTCCGAGCCTGATCGCGCAGACGTATCCGCCGGGGCCTCCGCCAATCACAACTGCGTCGTAACTCTTGTTCGCCATGTGTCCTCTGATGGGTGCGGATGACTGGTCGAATTAATGCGTAGGGGCTGGCGGAAGCTTGGATAAGGCCTCCGCCTGCTCACGCAAATTCCACGGGAGCTCAGCGTAAACATCTTCGAAGAGGGATGCTCGGGGCGGAGGCGGCAATTTTTCCACCTCGTTCACCGCGGTCTGGATGTCGGCGGTCAGCTCGGCGTCGAGCTCTGCGTCACTCGCTTCGGTCACCAGCCCGAGGAGCGCGAGGTGCTTTCGCAAGCGGTCCAGGGGATCTTTTTTCGCCCAGGCCTCGACCTCTTCGTTCGAGCGGTAGCGGGTTGGGTCGTCGCTCGTGGAGTGGGCGCCGATGCGGTACGTGAGAGCCTCGATGAAGGTGGGCCCCTCGCCGGCGCGCGCGCGCTGGGCGGCGTCGGTGATGACCTTGTAGACTGCAAGCAAATCGTTTCCATCGACGCGGACGCTGGGAACGCCGTACGCGCGCCCCTTGATGGCGAGCGTGCGCGACGCCGTCTGCTTCTCCGTCGGTACGCTGATCGACCAATGGTTGTTCTGGCAGATGAGAAGACACGGCACCTTGAAGCGCGCAGCGAAGCTCATCGCGTTGTGAAAATCGGGTTGGCTCGTTGCGCCGTCGCCCAAGAAACCGACCGAGACGGCGGGGTCGCGACGAAGCTTCATGGCCCACGCGGCGCCGACGGCCTGGGGGATCTGCGGACCAATGCACGACGACCAGCTCACCTGGTTCACGCTTCTGCCCGAGTGATGGCTCGGCATCTGCCGCCCCTTGAGGACGTCGCCGCTGTTGCCGAAGACTTGAGCGATGAACTGCTGCAGCGGGAAGCCGCGCACGAGCATCACGCTTTGTTCGCGGAGCGCGGGGAAGACCCAGTCGTCTTTGCCGAGGGCGAGACCGGTGGCGATGGGAACGGCCTCTTGCCCGGTGCACGCACCGTAGAAACCTACGCGTCCCTGGCGCTGGAGGACGATCATGCGCGCGTCGATGGCGCGAAGGCGACGCATCTCCCGATACCCGCGCAAAAGAAGCTCTTTGCTGAGCGCCGGATCGTTCGCCGGATCCACGGAGCCGTCGTCGCGAAGAACCCGAAAGAGCCCCACGTCCGCGTCCGTTTCGTTTACTTCTCCGCTCGCGCTGCTCATTACGGCGTGCAGAAACCCAGCCATGCGGGCGCCCCGGTGAACGTTCCGCCGCAGCCCTTGCCCGCGGAGCATCCGCCGAACGTGGCGCCACCGGTGGAGAGACCGCCGGCATCGAACGGCGGCGGCCCGCCATCGGCGTGGTAGCAAGTCGTCGTGCACTTCGAAGGGCCGCCGTCGCCCGGGCCGAGGCATTCGAGGCCGTCCGCGCACTCGTTAGCGATCGTGCAGACCGTGTCCTGGGCTTTGCCTGGTGCCATGAAAATTTCGCTGCAGCGGAAGCTGACGCTGTCGCCCTGGAGCAAGCACGCGTAATTCGGAGGGCAGGACTGGACGTGGAATGGCTTGCAGACGCCCTTGTACGTGCAGGCGTGGAACACGGGGAGCCCGGCGGCGTCGGGAAAATCTTCGACGATGGTGATGTCGCAGGAGCCGTGAAATCCTTCGGGGACGCTCTGACCGCACACGCTGTCGTCGCCGGGGCAGCAGTGCGGCGTGCAGCGTGCCGTGGGCGTTCCGCCGTCGGTGCACGCGGGGCCGATGCACTCGAGACCAGGGACGCACTGATTTTGCTGACCGGGGCAGCAGGTCGAGCCGAGTGGGCGGTTGCCCGTTCCTGGATCCTGGCAGGTCGTCGTCGGGCCGCCATCGGTGCCGAGAGCCACGACACACTCTTTTCCGCCCGCGCAGTCCTGAAGGACGAGATCGCATGCCGGGCCGCTCGCTGGGCTGCAGTTGCCCTTCATCATCATGCCGTCGGCGTTGGCGGCGCTATCGGTGCCCGCGTCTCCGCCGGTCGACTGATCGCCCGATGGGGCATCGCCGCTCATCGATCCGTCCATCGTGCCACCTGCGTCGACCGCGGGGATCGAGCTGCAGGCAATTCCGGCGATGCTGGCGCCGCCGACGAGTGCGGCCACCACGAAAGGAAAAATACGCTGTTTCAAAGTACCCTCACGAACAAGTCAAGCCGTCTCCTGCATCGTAGCCCATGTCAGCTCCGCCGCTACGTTCAGGGGCCGGCTCCGGTGTCTGTCGCGCCCGCATCTTCGAAGGCACGGCGGAGCGCAGGGCTCACGAGCATGCGCTTGTTGTTCAAGGGGGTCGTCGGGGTCTCGAGCTTTTCTTGCGAGCGGTGTTCGTCGTCATCGCAACCTGAGCATCCGGTTGAGGAAATTCCGAGGAAGACGACGAAGCAGAAAATTCGCATGGGGGCATTTGTGTCGCACAAAGAAAAAAAGGGCGGAAGGGATTTCCCTTCCACCCTCAATCTCGTTCAGCGCTAAGCGCCGATTTACTGAATCAGCCCGGACCTGCGTCGACCGCGACGCCGCCGCCGCAGAAGATCTTCGTCAGGCGTTTCGCGCTGTCCTGGAAGGTCTCGCCGCTGGGGCCCGTGCACGCAGCTGCGGGGCCGCCGTCGGCTTCTTCTGCGTCGGCGCAAGCTGCAGCGTCGCCGTAGGTCTTGCAGGCGCCGGTGGGTGCCTTGGCGGTGCAGGCGTTGAGCGCAGCAAGCTCGGCGTCGACTGTCGCCTGGTTCGAGCCGTCTGCTGCAAGCTGCTCGACGGGGCAGTTGGCGTCACATGCTGCGTTGGCGCATTGTGTCGAGGCCTGGACCTTGGAGGCGCAGCTTCCGGCAGCAATGTTGCCGTCCTTTACACCGATGCAGCCGGCGTTGTTTAGGGAGACAAGCCCACCGCCCTGGGAGATCATCGGGCCCGCGGCGTTGGGGCCCGCGCACTTGAGGCAAGCGGCGTTTGCCGCGTTCTTGCTTAAGGCCTTGCAGGTCGCCGCGTCGGGGAGGGTGTCGAAGAGGCAGTCGACGTACGCGTCGACCTGGCTGTCCGTGCACGCGCCGAGCGTGAGGGCCGGGGGGAGGAAGGTCGGCATGAACGTCGCGACGTCGCCGGCCATACAGGCCTTGCTGGCGTCAGCGACGGGGCTCGCTTCGCGCCCTCCGTCCTTGGTGATGCCGCCTTCGCCGTTGTCGACCACCGGGTTGACGACCGTCGCTGAACACGCAATCGCGAGAACTCCGACAGACGCAAAAACAAGAGCCTTCTTAATCATGTAATCCTCCTAAAACCTTCCGCGGCGCGAGCGCCGCAAGCAATCAAAGACCTCGGTCGTGATGAAAAGCGATTCAACCTTCCCGGGGGCTCGTTACCGTGACGTTCGTTTTACCTTCGTGCAAGCCGCGGAATTTTCCACTGATTCCATTGGCGGGCGGAAAAGTTGGCGGAGTATACGGTCCGAAAGAGATGCGTCAACTACCTAGTCGGGAAAAGTGCCCCGCCGGTTTTGAAGGTGCTGGGCGAGTTAAAAAACTCCGCACGGCGGGTAAGACGACGCGCCCCGGAAATTGATTCAAACCGCCTTGCCACCCGCCGGTTTGGCGCGAGCGGTGGGGGGCAGCGTGTAGACGGACAGAACGATGAAGGCGAAAAGAAAAACGAGCTGCCCTTTTCCCGAGAGCTCGGCAAGGCGATGCGCCGCTTCGAGATCCCGCCCGAGATCATTCAGGCCACGGATGGCCCCCGCTAGGTGCAGCCCTTCGATTTTGGGTGACAGATAGACGCCTTCAATCACGGCGAGCGACCCTGCGGCGAGCGCGGAGAAGCCGCGGGCCATATCCAAGCGCGAAATCTTCGCCGAGGTGCGCACGCGCACGAACTCGCCCGCGGCGAGGAGCGCGGCACAGGACATGGCCACCTTGTCGAAGCGGCGAAAGACGACGGTCATTGCGTCGGCGCTCGAAGGCGCGGGCACCATCCCGAAGACCACCGGAGCCGCGATCGCCCCGAGGGCCACGAGGCCGCCCGCCCACAGCGCGCAGGCGATCAAGCTCACCGCAGTGGAGATTTTAGACACATGCATATTACACGTACATCCTGACGCCGTGATGCGGATTGTGCGTTCCGAGCTCGAGCGCCGCCTTGTGCGACCTCGCGATGATGGGGGCGCGGCCGCTCAACGTGAAGGAGACGTCGGCCCGCGCGAGCTTGGAGTTGAGGCAGTAGGTCATCTTCCCGTCGGGGTTCGGATAGAAGAGGCCGACGAAGTCTTCCGTCTCCGCCCGCATCTCCCCGTCGATCCGAGCGAGCGCGCTTTCACCCTGGAATTTCCAGCGCCGCGTAGAGATCTCGCCGCGATTTTTGACGAGGTCGAAGACGGTGTTCAGCTCGTAGCGAACGCCGCGATGACGAACGAAGAGGATGGTCCTCGGCGGCAAGAGGACCGGCCCGAGCTTGATGCGGCCGCTTCCGCCTTCGAGCATCAGATCGAGCGAAGGGTCGTCCCACGCGTTGCAGTGGCCCCAGGCGTACTCTTGGTAGTGACCGGTGCCCCAATTGTGTCCGACGACCGCGGGCCACGCGTCGAGCTCCCACGTCGCGCCGTTCACTTCGATGCGCCCGCTCACCCGCGCGTCGGGAATGGGCGAGACCGTCTTCGACGTGGGGAGCGGGCCTTCGTACATCCAGCGGTAGGGATACTGGACGAGCGGTTGTCCTCTACCGGCGATCGAGAGCTCCCACCCGACGCTTCGCCCGCCCGAGGCCACGTCGCCTGCGGTCGAGGTCGCGTCGAGCGTGCATCCGTCGACGAGGACATCGAGCACATTTTTGGAGAAGCGCGCTTCCGCAAAAGGGACGCTGGATTTCACGCCGACGTGACCGCGCTTGGTGTCGAAGGCAATGGCCCAGACGTCGGCGCTGGCGGCGCGCGGCAGGCGATTGCGTGCAAAAATAGTCCACTTCAGCCAGATCGCGCGCTGACTGTGGGGGTCGTTTGCCTTCAAGAAATAGCTCTCGACGTGCCCGCTGGGTGCGCTCGGCTCGAAGCGAGATCCTGCGTACGTCTCCATGGTGCTACTCACCGATCTCCTCTAGCGCCGTCGACCGGAGGCGTACGTCGACGGCCTCGGCCGAGAGCGCCCGGATGGCGTTCTTCGCCTCCGTGAGACGTGCCCGCCCAGCCGCGACGACGGCGGCGGTGCGGATGTCGCGATCGGTCGAACCAAGGTCACGAAGGACTTCGGCGACCGCGCGCTCGTGCCCCAGTCGGGCAAGCGCGATTTTCGCGTGGAAGGCGCACGTATCGAGGAGCTTGCTCTTCACTCCCCACGCGCGTCGCTCGAGATCGGGCACGGCTTGTCTCAAGTCGAGCTGGCCGGCCATCTCCACGGCTGCACGCTCGTCCTCCTTCTCGAGCTTTCCGCCGTCACCACGGATCGCCTTCAAAATAAGGGCATTCGCGGCCGCGTCCCCGCCCCTTCCCGCCACCTTGCCGAGGAAGATCGCGGCGGCGATCGCCACGTGATCCGAGGGATCGCCAAGGAGCTCCTTCGCGCGCACGGCGAGTGCGGCCAGCGCCTCTCGCACCGCGGGCTCGGTGTCTGCGCTCTCTATTTTTTCTTCGCCGACGCGGAGCGCGATGTAACGAACGGCGTCATCGGCGTCGCCCAACGCCGTCTTCAACGCCGCCGCCAGATCTATGCCGTCGGACACGCGCGCGAAGGCGATCACCGCCTGGTAGCGGACCTCCGGACGTTCATCGACGAGCGCTCGCCGAAGACGCGGCGCCGCACGAACGTCCCCGATTTCGCCGAGCGCGTTGAGGGCCATTTGACGCACGTGGAGATCGGGATCTTCCACCGCGACGAGCAGCTTCGGGAGGGCTTCGCTGGCCTGCAGATCGGCGAGGGCGACCGCCGCGGCGGAGCGGACCGGAGGAGCTTCATCGGAGAGCGCCTTTTCCAACAGCGGAATCGCCTGCCTCCGCGTCGCCTCGTCGCGCGCGGCGTGCACGACTAGATCGGTCACCGCCGACACGCGCGTCTCTCTCCGCGCAGACGACAGATCGCGGAGACAGGCTTCGAGGTTTCGCGGAAGCGGCGGCGGCGCAAGCATCGAAGCTCGATCACTAGCACGTCATGATCCGCGGAGGCGTGTCTCCGCCGCGCGGCCCGCGATGAGCACGGACGCGCTGGTGATGAAGACCGCGACGGCGCCTACGACGAGGACATGCGGGGCACGGAGCATCGACGCGACTCCCTGGTCCAGCACGTTTCCCAGGGAGACGCCGTCCCGCGGACCGAAGCCGACGAAGGCGAGCGCGGCCTCGCTCACGACGATCGACGACGCCGTCGAGCCGAGCTGCACGGCGACGATCCCGACGAGATTGGGAACGATGTGTCGCACGACGATCTGCGCGCGTGACAGCCCGAGCGCCGTGGCTGCGTCGACGAACGCAGCTGAACGAAGCACGCGGGTCTGCGCCAGCGCCAACCGTGCGAACGGTGCCCAGGCGGTGAGCGCAAAGACGAACGCCAGGTGCACGCGCGTCGGGACCCGCACCGCCGAGAGCACCACCAGGGCGAGGAGGAACGTCGGAAAGGCCTGGAGGAGGTCGCACGCGCGGGCGACGAAGCGCTCGGTGCGTCCGCGAGCGAGGGCGGCAGTCGCGCCGAGTGGAGTTCCCACGGCGAAGCCGAAGAGAGCGACCACGGCAGCAAGCACGGCACCGCGCAGGACGGCGTGAGCGACGAGAGAGAACAGATCGACACCGGCCTCGCCGCATCCGAAGGGACGCGCAAGCGACGGCCCGCACCACGCGTCGAGCGGGTCGAGACGATTGGGGCTTGTTTTACCGAAGAGTACGACGCACGCGGCGACGGCGACGATCACCGCAAGAGGGAGCAGACGCAGAGCGCGCTTCATCGCGGCCTCACGCGCGGACCCTGGGATCGATCGCCGCATGCAGCGCGCCCGCGACCCCCTGGGCGACGACGAAGAGAGCGCCCGCGAGGATCACCGACGCTTCGAGAACGGGAAGATCGCGCGACGCGTACGCCTCGAGGATCAAGGTGCCGAGACCGGCGCGCTCGAAGAGTCTTTCGAGGACGACGGCGCCGCCGAGGAGCGCCCCCAGTTGCGTGGCCACGACGGTGATGATCGGGCCGGTCGAAGCGGGGAGCGCGTGCACGACCCACACCCGGATCGATCCTGCGCCTTTCGCCATTGCGACCTGGAGAAACGGAGCATGCGCCACCTCGGCAAGCGCCGCGCGACCCACCCGCCCCACCTGCGCGGCGAGCGGCAGCGCGAGGAGGGCGCTCGCGAAGAGGAGACCTCCGAGGCCAGCATCCGGGTCACCGGGGAGCGGAACGATCCGCCATTTCGCGGCGAGCAAGTAGGTGACGAGGGGCGCAAAGGCCAGGAGCGGAGACGCCGCGATGCCAACGAATGCGCGTTCGATCCAGTGGCGGCGCGCACCCAGCCACGGCCCTTCTGCGAGGAGCGCGAGCCCCACGCCCACGATGGCACCTAGCAGGACAGCGAGCCCTGCGAGCTCACTGGTGGGCCCGAGAGCCTCCCACGCACGCGCGCTTGCACGCACGCCAGGCCGACGCAGCGACTCTCCAAACTCGAAGTGAGCGAGCCCTCCCAAGAAACGTGCATACTGCACATAAAGCGGCTGGTCGAAGTGAAGGCGGGCGCGCAGGGCGTGGAGCTCCGCCTCGGAGGCCTGATCGCCGAGGACGAGCGCGGCGGGATCCCCCGGGAGCACCCGGAGCGCGAAGAAGACGAGCGAGGCGAGGACGAGGAGCACTGCGAGCGCCTCCAGCCCTCGTGAGACCAGCGCTGCGCCACTTCGGGCGACCGTGCGCCAGGCTTCCGAACGTCGGCTAGTCGGCGGCGTCGGCAGCATCGGACGCGTCGGACGCGTCGGGCGCGCCGGCGTCGTTGATCGCGCTGTCGGTTGCCGCGGAGTCTACGATTGCCGCGTCGCTGACGGAGATCGGCGGCACGGGGGGCGCAGCGGCACGGCAGACGGGCGCGTTCGGGTCGTCGGGCGTCCCGCTGGTCGCCTGGTCGGGCGGAGGGATGCACACCATTTGCGATTGATTGTCGTCGAGCACCCGCGCGTTCCAGGGTGCGCTTTTGATGTCGGCGCAGACGTAGCCCGCGCGGCAGTCGCTCGAGCTGGCACACAGAGCCATGCAGAACGTTCGCCCGGTGCGCGAAGGCGTGCGGTCGTTGTACATGCAGCCCTGGACGCTCTGATCGAACTCGGCGCACACGGCCTTGTCGGGGCAGAGGTTTCCGCGGCAGTTGAAGATGGTGCAGTACCCGCCGGGCTGCGACGTGTCGCAGAGGCGATCGCCGCGGAGAGAGCAATCCGTCGACAGGACGCACTTGTCGCCGATGGAAGGCGTGCACGCGGTCAGGAACGCAAACAAGGCGACACCGACGGCGCGAAGGGCGGACCAAGAAGCGTCTTGCATCGAAACGCGGCGGACCGTAGCTCCCCTCCTACGTCTGCGGCAAGTGCATTTCCAAGCGTTTGACAGGGCAACCTACGACACCTATTAGGTTGCGCTCGCAGGACCCGAGGTTAAGAAGACGACATGGCGACGTACATCACAGCCGACTGTATTAACTGCGGCGCTTGCGAGCCCGAATGCCCGAATGAAGCCATCAGCGAAGGGGACGAGATCTACGTCATCGACCCCGAGCTCTGCACGGAATGCGTTGGTTTTTACGATCATGAGGCCTGCCAAGCGGTGTGTCCGGTCGAGTGTTGCCTCCCGGATCCGAGCCATCCCGAAGACGAGGCCTTGCTCATCGAGCGCGCCCTCCGGCTGCACCCTGACGACGCAGAGCTGAAGAAGCGCGCCGGTGAGAACGTCTATCCGTCCCGCTTTCGAAAGTAGTCCCCTGGCGGCCAGCCGCTTCGCTGGGCTCCTCGCGCTCGGCCTTCTCGAGCTCGGATCGAGCGGATGCGCCGGAGGAATGCCCCTCCTCCACCCCGCGCGGACTCTTCCTGCCGGGGACGTCCGCGCCGCCGGTGGTCTGAGCGGTCAAATTGCGATCGGATCGATCGCCGAAGATCTCCGCTCGGCGAAGGCTCTCGCGGCATCCAACGCCGATCTCCCCGGCACGCCCGGTTCGAACCCCGCATACGCGAAGGGGGCCCTCGTTGCCGCCGCGGTCGCGCCCGGTCTGGCGCCGTTCGTTGCCGGACGTGTCGGCATCGGCGGAAACGCCGAAGGGGGCATCACGTACACGGGCAGGGCAGCGCGCCTCGACATGCGACGCTCATTCGAAACAGGATCTGTTCAGCTCTCGATCGGCGCCGGGGTCACCGTCCCGTTCTATGGTCGGCAGCAGGGCTCGCCACTTCCGAACGTGGATCTCTCGGCGCTGCACGGCTACGGGGCCGACATCCCGTTCCTCGTCGGCTGGACGAGCAAAGCGAGCCTCTACTCGCTGTGGATCGGCGCACGCGCGGGCGCGGAGCATGTCGGCATAGACAACCTCACGAGCGAGCCGAAGTCGGTGACCATCGGCACTGGATCAATCTCTCTCGCTGCAGATCGCTTCTATGGGGGCGGCCTCCTTGGGCTCGCCGTCGGCTTCCGCCACGTCCACGTCGCTCTCGAGCTCGACGTGAGCTACCAGACAGTGAACGGCCGCTACAACGATACGCCCGTCAACGTGAAGGGCGTATCGCTGACCCCGGCGAGCGCCGTTTGGTGGGATTTTTAGGCTCCTCGCTCGAATAGCCACGCTTCGACAATCGCGAGCGCAGCGGCCGATGCAGCTTGGTTGTGCGCCCGCCACTCCGCGCGCCCACGTGACCCGACCACGTTGGCGATCCCCAGCACGGCCGCGAAGCGCGTCTTCGCGAGAGCGCACGCCTGAGCGACGCCGAACGCTTCGAGATGCTCGAAGGAGCACTGACTTCGAGCGGCGAGCTCGCCGGCAAGCATGTCGTCCGTGGTGATCGCAAGCGTCGTGGCCACCGGCCCCCGCGCGTTGCCCCCTGCCAGGGCGCTCGCGAGCTCGACGTCAGGCGTGAGGTCCAAGAGCATTGGCTCCGGGAAGGCCGCGCGATCGGTCACGTGACCGCCGTCGATCAGCCGGAAGCGATCGCCGACGATGGCCGAATCGAGGGGAAAGGATTTGCCCGGGTACACGCCGCACGTCCCCACGAGGACGATCGCAGAAGGCTTCTCGGTGGCGATCAGGCTAGCCGTCCGGGCGGAGGCTTCGCACAATCCGATGCCGATCACCCGGGTCAAGTCACGGTACTTGCTCGCGCTCGCGAGCTCGGGTGGAAAGGCCGCCACGATTCTTATGGAAGAGGTCATCGAAGTGCCCACCCAAAGCAACGTAGCCCAAAGCGGTGCACGTCGGCCTGCGGCCTCCGTAGACCTATTTACATTTTCACTGATTCCAAAGCGGTTGCCCCGGGGGCTCGCTCCGTCTACCCTTAAGGGCAACCGTCCATGCGTCTCCTTCGCTTTGCCCCCATCGTTCTTTCACTCGCCGCGCTCACGCTCGGTTGCACGGGGAACGTCGCCGCGTCGGGAGAAACCGCAGATGCCGAAGCAAGCGCCATCACAGCGGTCGTGGTCGTCGAGCGCACCAGCGGCAACGCTCTGAATCAGGCTGAAAACGCCCGCGGCGAGGCCGTGGCCCGCTTCGTCCGTATGCGCTCCGGTGCCGTGGACGACGACGCCCTCCGCTCGGTCGGCGCGGCGGTCGATTTTCCCGCGCTGGGCACGTGCACGCGACTGTCCAGCGGCGGCGGGCCAACCGTCTTTCATGCCCTCGACCTCATGGACGTAGGCGCGGTCTCGCTGGAGACCGAAGCGGCCAAGACGAGCCTCGTCGCGCGCCGCCTGCCAGACGTCGCGGATCTCGTTTCCGGCGTCGTCTACACGGTTCGCGTGCGGGATGACGACCGAGTGGCGTTCCCGGTGCGTGGCCACTACGTCCTGCGCGCTGCAGGATCGCCCGATCTCGACGTCGCTCCGTTCGCTGTCGAGTCGACCGTGATCGGCGAGCCCACGGACGTGCGCGTCGGTGGGCTCGAGCCGCACGCGGGAGAAAAGCTCCTCGTGCCGGCGACCCGCCTGGTCGACGTAACCTGGACACGCCCGTCGACGAACGCCTCGACGACGGACGGTGAATCCGACGACCTCGTCTACATCGACGTCACCTCCGCGAGCGCCGCCACGACACGCTGCCTCTTCGCGGACAATGGTCGCGCGATTCTGAGCGGCTCTGCGTTCGGTGACGGCGACGGGACGGTCACCACCCACCGCCTCCATCGCGAAGTCTTTCACGCTCGTGGCATCGACGCAGGTGAGCTCCGCTTCGACTTCGCGCGCGCCGTCGCCTTCCGCCGCAGGTAATTTCTCGCACCCACGGGCGCCGAAAGGACAGGAGCGATGAACGGAGCGCACGTCCTTGCCACCGCGTTCGTGCTCGTCTCCTCTGTTGCGTGGGCCGAAGCGCCGAAGCCACGAACGGCGGCGAAGCCAGCGCCCCCGACGTACGGGACCTACGTCAGAAACTGGCACACGCCTAACGTCGGTAAGGTGCCCTCGCTCGATGCCGCGGGGCGTCCGATGCTTGCCATCTTTTCGATCAACACGAACGACCGCGTGGAGCTCTCTGCAGCGAGCGACAACGGCGGCTTTTCAGCGCGGGATTTGGATCGCGCGGCCTTCGTTCTTCGCGAGCCCTCGAGCGGCAACGAGCATCCCGTCGAGCCACGAATTCTCGACGTGCTTTACCGGATCCAGACGCATTTCGCAGCGCAAGAAGTCCGCGTGATTTCCGCGTACCGCACGCCGCACGGCGGGTCGTCGAACCACGGACAAGGTCGCGCGATCGATCTCGTGGTTCCCGGCGCGAGCGACTCCGACGTTGCCAAGTTCGCCCGCGAGGTGGGCTTCGTCGGGGTCGGCATCTATCCGACGGGCGGCTTCGTCCACATCGACGCTCGGGCCCGAAGCTACTTCTGGGTAGACAGCAGCGGGCCCGGTCGGAGAAATCGAGAGCGCGGAATCATGGGCGATTCGGCCAAAAAGAGCGACGAACGAGCTCTTTCGCGCGGAGAGCATGCGACGCCCGCGTACGCGATCGCCAGCGACGTCGATGCGTTCCTCCGGGCGCGCACGGCCCAGGCAACTCCGACGACGCCTTCGGCTCCAGAAGAAGACGAGGACGCCGAGACGCCTTCATGGATGAGGTAGAGGATGAGGACGTTGCCCGGCTAGTACAGGAAGAGCGCATCGCGGCCGCTGCGACTCTCGCGAGCGCACGCGGAGATGCACGGACAGCGAGCGAGCTGTTCGAGCGCGCCTGCGAGTGGCGACGGGCGGCGGAGGAGGCCGTCCGGGCGGGCGACGATGCCCGTGCGCTCCCGCTCGCGATCGTGGCCGAGGAAGACGCGCTAGCCGAGACCGCGCTCGAGCGCTTGGTGCGCGATAGTGCCATGGCGGCGCGGGTCGCCGGCACGCTCGAACGACGTGGGGAACACCGCTGGGCAGCGCGCGTGCTCGAACGGACCGGACAGCGCGCGGCCGCGGCGAAGGCTTGGGAAAAAGCAGGAGAGGCAGTGCGCTCGGCGGAGATCCTGGAGGAGCTGAAGGACGCCGTGGGCGCTGCGCGGGTACTCGAGGCCGCGGTGAGGCGAACGCCGACGCGCTGGGAAAATCACCTCGCGCTCGGGCGACTGCTCCTTCGCTACGGAAAGACCGAAGCTGCGGTTCGTGCACTCCAGCCCATCCCCGAGATTGCGCCCGAGAGACCGAGCGCGCTTGGCCTTCTCGCGCAGGCGCTCGGACGTCTCGGCTTCGATCAAGCCGCTACGGAGGCAGCGCGCGAGCTTGCTCGGCTCGGCGGCGCACCCGACGAAAAAAAAATCTCTGACGACCGCGGCGAGATCAAGCTGCGCCTCTTCGGACGCTATGACGTCGTGCGCGAAGTGGCCTCCACGGCGACAGCCCGGGTCCTTCAGTGTACGGACGCAGTTCGCGCAGAGGTCGTCGCGCTCAAGGTCTTCGCGGGCTACGACACACGCGGCGGTGGGAGGGACGTACTTGCGCGCTTCGAGCGCGAGGTGAAGGTGCTCGGTGCCCTCGATCATCCGAACGTGGTCCCCCTGCGCGACTATTTCCCAGATGGCCCCGCGCTCGTCCTCGGATGGATGTCCGGTGGCACGCTCGAGACGATGATCGAAGCTCGCTCGATCGCCCCGGCGCGGGCCATCGAGATCGCGTGTGCCGTGCTCAGCGCGCTCGGAGAAGCGCATCGGCTCGGCGTCCTTCATCGCGACATCAAGCCTGCCAACGTGCTCTTCGATGCCGCAGGCGTGGCTCGTCTCGGTGACTTCGGAGTCGCCCACCTCGGGGATCTCTCCGCCACGGCGACGGCGGGTCTCATCGGGACCCTCGCGTACATGAGTCCGGAGCAGCGCGAAGGAAGACCGGCCACGGTGCGAAGCGACCTCTACGGCGTCGGAGCGATTCTCTTCGAGATGCTGACCGGTGAGCGGCTGGCGACCGATGGAACGACGAAGGTACGGCCGAGCGGTGTGCATCGCGACCTCGCAGCGAAACACGATGCGGTCGTCCTCGCGCTCGTCGCCCAGGACCCAGCAGACCGCCCTGCCGATGCCTTCGTCGCGCGACGCTCGCTGACTGCGCTCCCGTGGCCGAGCACGCTGGAGCCCGCTGCTCCGCGCCCTCTCGACGCGCCCCCGTCGCAGCGACCTCCTGCCGAGCGACTCGAAACGAGCCCGACCGAGCCCGATCTCGATCGATGGACGGGCCGCGCCGTCGAACGCGTTCCGGTCACTCCGCAATCGCTCGCGCGGGCGGGTGCGTTCGCGCGGGCAGGTCACGTGGCGCTCCAGACCGTGCTCCGCGTGAATACTGAATCGAGGGAAATTTGGCTGGCGCATCCCCTCGGAAGAGTGCTCGATCGCCCGCTCAAGCCGGCGGAGATCGCCACGCTGCGCGAAGCCATCGAGGCGCTTCACGCGGCGGGCGCCGTGCACGGCAAAGTAGATCGCGCGCACGTCTTCGTCGGGGCCGACGAGTTACTCACGTTACGCTTCGTTCCCGAGGTCGAGCCGACCGCGACCATGGATTTAGACCGCATCGCCCTCCCCCGCCTTGCCGCGTCGACCGCCTGAAAGTTGCGCATCTTCCGCCGCGAGGGCAGGTTCGGAGGATGACGTTCCTGCGCTGCCTTCCGCTTCTACTCGCTATCGGCCTCTCTGGGTGCGGGTCGAGTCCCCCGCCAGCCGCCGCGACGGTGCCCGCCGCAGGCACCCCGAAGGAGCCCGTCGCCGTCGCACGAGCCGCAGACGCGCCCACGAACGAGCTTCGCCGCTCAGTGGTCCACGAGGTGGTGGCCAAAGGACTAGGCTACTTCCTCCAGCGCGTTTCCATCGACGATCATCCGGTGTTCCTCGCAGGCAAATTCCACGGCTTCCGCATCGCGGCGCTCAACGGCGACGGCTGGCGGGGGATTGACCTGCGTCCGGGCGACGTCGTCACCCACGTGAACGGCTTCACCATCGAGCGCCCCGAGCAAGCCATGGAGGCGTTTAAATCCCTCGACGTCGCCAGCGAGCTCCGGGTCGACTACGAGCGCGACGGCCTCCCCCGCGAGCTCCGCTTTTCGATCATCGACTCTTAGGTCGTGAAGGCCGCGTCGTAGGCGGCGACGATGCGCGCGTGGACTTCGTCGATCGGGGCGAGGGCGTCGATGACGCTGACGCGGTCGTTCGGCAAGTGGCTGGCCAGATCCTTGTAGAATGCAGCTAATTGCCTCTGCACTTCGTTCTGCTCGTACAGCTGCGCCGCATCTCCTCGCTGCGCGCGCCGCGTCGCCGCCACGTCTGCGGGCACGTCGAGCACGATCGTGAGATCAGGCCTGCGGGCGTGACGGTTGAGCGTTCGAATCCACTCTACGGCCCCGGCGCCCGCCGTACCGCTCGTGACGCTCTGGTAGGCGAGGCTCGACGCGTCGTAGCGGTCGGAGATGATCACGCCTCCGCTGCTCACGAAGGGATCGATCTCGGTCTCCACGTGATCCATGCGATCGGCCGCGAAGAGCAGCGCCATCGTGGCCCAACCTGGCGCCCGTCCGCCCGGCACTACGATGCGTCCCGTGAGCACCTGCCGGATGAGCGCGCCGATTGGCCCATCGCTTGGCTCGCGCGTCGTGCGCACGGGAACGCTCTCTCGCCTGAGACGCGTGGCGAGCCGCTGCGTCTGGGTGGTCGTTCCTGCACCATCGATCCCCTCGAGGACCACGAGACGACCGATCGTCATGTTGCTCCTTCTCGCGGCACGTCACTCGTACCGAGCACTGCATTGTCGATGAGGCGAGTCGCTCCGACGTAGCAGGCGATCGCCACGAGGGCGCGATCACCCACCGTAGCTCCCTCCACGCCGGGAACGAGCGTTTCGGGATCAACGACCTCGACGTAATCGATCTTGTCGGCCGTGGAAATGACCTCGGCGCGCGCCAGGCTGCGGAGGGCTCCGGCGTCGCGCTCCCCCGCGTCGAAGGCCGCCGCCGCTTTGATGAGCGCCCTCGAAAGTCCGCGCGCGCGCAGTCGCTGCTCCGCCGAGAGGTAGGCATTGCGCGAGCTCATGGCCACGCCGTCTGCCTCTCGCACGATCGAGTGGCCCACGATTTCGACCGGGAAAAATAGGTCTTTTGCCATTCGCTCGAGGATCTTGAGCTGCTGGTAATCTTTTTTTCCGAAGACGGCGACCGAGCTGCCTACCAGAGCAAAGAGCTTGGCCACCACCGTGGTCACTCCGGCGAAATGTCCGGGACGAAACCGCCCGCAAAGCGGCTCAGCGAGCGCGCCGACGTGGACCCGTGTCTCTTCTCCCGCGGGGTACATCGCACGCGCGTCGGGGGCGAAAACGGCGTCCGCGCCGGCGCTGGCGAGCTTGGCGACGTCTCCATCGAGGTCCCGCGGGTAACGAGAAAAATCTTCGTTCGGGCCGAACTGGGTCGGATTGACGAAAATCGACGCCGTGACGAAGTCGCATTTCTCGCGGGCAAGCGCGACCAGCGCAAGGTGCCCGTCGTGGAGAGCGCCCATGGTCGGAACGAACCCCACGCGCTGCCCGGCCGAGCGCGCTTCGTCGCACGCGGCCCGGAACTCGTCGGGAGATCGCAGAACTCGCGGTTGTTTCATTCCGCGCGAATCGTAGTACCTTTCTGCGCCCATGTCCGTGCTCCACGTTCTTCGTCGCGGCTTCCTGGCATTGCCATTCGCAGCCGTCATCGCTGCGTGCGGTAGCCGTGGACCGCTCGACATCGGTCCGCCGAACGACATGGACGCCGGCATCGAAGCCGACATCCCCGAGGCCGGCGTGCCCGACGCGAACCCGCCGCCGCAGGCCGACGCGGGAAGGGACAGCGGACCCAACCCGGTCAACTGCGGCGTGTGCGTGGTCCAGAACTGCGGGCAGCCCGTCTTGAAGTGCTTGCAGGACATGAAGTGCCGCGCCGTCCTTACCTGCGTCACCCAGACCTGCCTCGCTAGCGGCAAGCTCGACCCGGCCTGTCTGATCAGTTGCGGAAGCGGCGATCCCGCGGCCGCGATCGAGGCGTTTCAGATCATCCAGTGCCTGACCGGAAAGTGCGGAGGCGACTGCGGCGGGGTTCTTCCCGGGCTTGGCGGCAATTGATCCCTCGCCCGACAACGACGAAATGATCTCGCCGTCTCGTGGGTTGACGCTGGCGCTGCTCGTATCCGTCGTTTTTTGCTCGGCTCGGAAGGCTGCGGCCGATCCAACGGCGAAGGAGCTGGCCATGGCGCGCGAAGCCTTCGCCAGAGCCGAGAAGGAAGAGGACCGCGAGAATTGGGCGGTCGCTCTCGAGGACCTCCGACGCGTCGCAGGCGTGAAAATGACGGCCGGTGTGCGCTTCCACATCGCGCACTGCGAAGCGGGCCTCGGTCGCGACATTGCTGCGCTCGAGGACTACACGGCCGCCGAGAAGCTTGGGCGCGAGGAGCACAACAAGGACGTCGTTGACGCCACTGCCGAAGCGATCGCCGCTCTGCGCGCAAAAATTCCGACGGTCAGCATCCGCGTTCCCAGCGACGTCACCGACGTGGAAATCATGCTCGACGGGAAGCTCCTGCCGAGCGCGCTGTGGGCAACGTCGATCCCACTCGAGCCTGGCACGCACCGCATTGATGCGCGCGCTCCCGGGCGCACGCCGTACACGACGTCACTCGTCGTCAAAGATCGCGAAGCCAGCACGCTCGAGGTGAGGCTCGTCGCCGCACCACCGGCTCCCGCCGCGACGCCCGCGTCTACCGTCATCGCGCCACCACGCGAGGAATCGGCTCCGAAACATACCGCCGCGATCGTCGCGACGGGCGGCGCCGTTCTTATGGCGGGCGCGGGCTTCGGCGCGTTCGTCGTCGCTGGTGGAAAGCAATCCGACGCGCAATCGACGTGCGCGACGAGCGTGACCTGCGCAAGCGCCAAGGGCCCCGTGCAGCTGTGGGACGGCGTCGCGCTCGGCGCGTGGGCGGGAGCTGCCGTGGTTGGCACGGTCGCGGTCATTCTCTGGCTTCGCCCTTCCTCGGACACGCGCATCGTGGCGGGGCCGAGCACGCTGCGCTTCGAAGGTACGTTCTAGTGCGCCGTTCGCTCGTTGCTGGGTCCGTGATCGCTGGGCTTGGGCTCTTCGCCGGTTGCGTCGATCTCTTTCACAGCACGGATTTTCCGACGCTCTGCCAGCTCGACGCAAGCGCGCTGGCGTGCGACGCACCCGCGACGCCCCTTCCGACGGACTTCTGCAAATGGACTACGAAAGAGGCGGCGGATCGCGCGACCGAAGCATGCACCCGACTCGCCGCGTGCGACTCGCCCGTTGGCAACAACGCCACCGGCGCGTGCATCGCCAACGCCACGCTCGCCTACGACTGCCTCGCGAACCCGAATTTCCAGGTCAAGGGCGCATCCCACGCGCACTGGGATCGCCTCTGGCAAGCGAAGACCTGTGAGGACGTCGACCGCGCCATCTTTGGCGGCAAGGCAAGCACGTGCGTCATCATGAAAGACCGTCTCCCGTTTACGACGTGCGACAGACTTGCCCGCGTCGACTGCCAGGTAACGGATCACCGACTCTTCGGGGAGAGCTGCGCGGCATCTGGCCGAGCGTGCGACCAAGTGGATGGCGGCGGTAGCGTAGATTGCACGGGCACCGACGGCCACCAGTGCATCGACACGCGCTGTGATGCGACCCGCATTCATGTCTGCTCGGAGGCCGGCGTCGACAACGGGTTCGACTGCACGTCCTTCGGTGCCGGAACGTGCGCGTACTCGGACGATGCGGGGCCGGCCTGCGTTCCCAGTGGAACCACGACCGCGTGCACGGCGAGCGGCGCGGTCACCTGCGATGGGAACGTCGCCGTCGGGTGTCCCACCGGAACGGAGGTCCGCGTCGACTGCGCCGCGCTCACCGGAAGATGTGCTCCGACCAAAGGCGGAAAGGCCTACGACGTCTCTCGAGCGTGCACCATCGCCCGGGTGAACGATGCCGGCGGATGCAGCGACGATGTCTGCAGTGGCACGCAGCTCATTGCTTGCGTACGCGGCGCGCAATCGACGCCAATTGATTGCCAAGCGCTGAAGCTCGGTGCCTGCCGTACGTTCACCACCGCCGACGGCGACCGCGCCGCCTGCGCAGCGCCACCGTAGACGTTCTTACTTGAGGGACGATTCGAGCTGGGCCTTCGCGAGCGCGTCGGCGGCGGCGGCGGACGCCATGTCATCGTTGGCGGCGGCTTTGGGCTTCGCGGCCGGCTTGGGCGCGGGGGGCGCGGCAGCGACGACAGGCTTGGGAGCGGGGGCGATCGCAGCGACGGTCTTCTCGGCGGCCGGAGCAGTGACCTTGGGAGCGATCGGCTTGACCGCCGCGACCGGCGCGGGCTTGGCGATCACCTTGGTGTCGGCGACGGGGGCGACGACGACCGTCGGGATAACGTCGCTCGTGTCCATCACCGAGGGGGCCTGCGCGCCGTTCGCCGGCGTGGTCGCTGCCGCCGTCGGCTGGAAGGGCTGAAGCGCATGAGCTGCGGTGATCTGTGCGGCCTGACCGGGATCAACGAACGCTGCTCCGGCCGCGACGATGGAGTCGCCGTCGCCACGCGCGACGACTGCCGTGAGGAGGCCACCGAAGAGGCCCATGGCCACGAGCGCCATGGCCCACGAAGCCGTCGGACGGCCTTTGATTACGATGCCTGCCGTCACCGTGGACGCGGGGGGATCAACGCGAGGATCGCTGTCGGTGTCGCGAACGGCTTTCTCTGCGGCGCGTGCTGCGCGGACGGCTTTGATCTGCGCTTTGACGCGCTCGGCATCGTTGACCGATGCAGCGACGGGGAGGCCGGCTGCGGGGGCCGCGAGCGGACGGTACGTGGTCACCTCGGTCGAGGGACGAAAGCTGACATTCGGTCGCACGGACTTGGCGGGCTTGGACGACGGGGGGGGCGGCATCTCGCTCGCCAGCCGCGAAGGCATCATGCGCGTCACGGAGTCGGCCGACTCACCCTCGACTTCGCTCACCGGCTCGGGACGCTCGGAGCGCAGCGCGGGGCGCATCGAGCCCTTGACCACGGTCGTCACGGCGTCTTCGAGATTCGCGTGCTTTTTCTTGGGGGGGAGCATGTCTCCCATCATTGCATTGGGCGCGCCAAAGTCCCAGTCGCGGTCGCGCTCGATAGCCACGGCGGAAAGGGCTCGATTTTCCCGACGCTCGCCGGATCAACCCGCCCAAGAATCCCTAAACCTCGCCAAAACTGGGGGTTACGAGATCCAGTGACCCGTTTTCCGGGTCCATGGGTTTTTGTGAGAGATGTAGGTCTCGCGGTTTCGGGATCTCAGAGGGACTGCGCGAGCTGGGCTTGGGCGAGGGCGTTGGCGGCTTCTGCATCGAGGTCGCCCTTTACGGCAGGCTTCTTCGAGGCTTTGGGCGTAGCTGCAGCAACGGCAACGACTGGCTTCTCGGCCTTCGGCGCCGCAGGAGCAACGGCAGGCTTCGCCGGGGGCGGAGCGACCTTGGCAACTTCCCTCTTCGCAGAGGGCGCTGAGAACGCGACCGGCGCGGTGCGGGGCTTGGGCGCGATGACGGGAATGTCGGCGAGCAAAATAGCGGGAGGAATCACGGCCGACGTTGCGGGGAGGACGACGGGCGCGACCGCGGGGGACACGAGGGTCATCGGCGCCATCGGAGCTTGAATGGCTGCGGCGAGCTGGGTGGGGGCCTGGGTGGAGTGGCCCGGATCGACGAACGCCGCCGTTGCATCGACGAGCGCGTCGCCGTCGCCACGGGCAACCACGGCGGTGACCAACCCAGCGAAAACGCCCATCGCAACGAGGGCGGCGGACCACGACATCGTGGGGCTGCCAATGCGCTTTGCACGGGTTGTGATGACGGTTCCGGGGATCGAGCCGGAGGAGTCGCTCGGCATCGCCATCGGCGAAAGGGAGTGCGGGGGAGCGGGGATGGGAGCCAGCGAGGTGACGGGCATGCCGGCCATCGGGCGGTAGTTCGTCTCCGTCGAGGGGCGCTGGTAGCCCTGGTATTTCGTGGCAACGGATCGAGCGGGCGTGGGCGTGCGGCCCTTGACGAAGGTGCGCGACGGCGGGGGCGCAGGCACGGGCGGCGCGGGGAACGAGTCGGACCCCTTCGCGGGCATCAATGTGGTGACTTCGTCGGGGTAATGGTTGTTGAACACGCGCGGACGATTCGCGGGGGCCGAGGGAAACTGACTCTTCGGGGCGCGAAGCGCGGCCATCGCATGAGGGGCCTTGATGACTTCGTAGATGTCGCCGGTGGCGAGGTCTTCTGCGATGTCGTCGGTCTTCTTTGCGGGGCGCTTGTGAAAGGGGAGCACGGTATCCTCCGGGTAGCTCTACGTTGTTGTCCTCATTGAATGCAGCCGGCGAGCCAACTTCGGGCTTGTGCAGCGGGGGCGGCGAAATAGACCTTTTCCCCGGCTTCGGCCCAGTGTGGGAGACTTCCCTTCTACCGACGCCGTCCGAAACCGTTGCCGATGGAACAAACTTGGGGGTCGGTTGATCCAGTGATCCCCAACCCTGCAAGTCCGGCCAGCGTCAAAACATGGATTGGGACTACAATCGCGGGTGGAGCGGTTGGAGACCCGAGGAGCACGATGGCACCAGGCCCTGTTTTGCGTGGCTTTCATCCGCTGTTCGAGCGATGGGCGCGTCGCGTTCGCGGGCGGCTTGCGCTTCGCCAAGCGTTGACGGGCGCCGCCATCGGGCTCGTGCTCTCCGTGATGCTCGCGGCTCTCGGTTGGAAGACGCGACACGCCGAAGTGCGATCGCTTGCTCCGATCCTCGGAGCGGTCGGGCTCATGGCGGGGCTCGTCGCAGCCCGCCGCTCGCGGTGGAGCGACGAAGACGTGGCGCTCTATCTCGATCAGCGTCTCGATACGGAGGAGACGATCGCGACGGCGGTGGAGCTCGAGAACCAATCGCGCGACGACGCGTCGGCTACGCGCGCTGTGGTGGTGACGAAGGCAACGGCGGCACTTACTGCGGGCGCTTTTTCGAAGGCCCGCCCTCGCCTGCTCAAGCCGATTCATGCGCTCCTCCCGCTGGCAACTGCGGGCCTCGTCGTTCTTGCGCGCGTTCCGCTCCCCGAAGCGAAGGCGAGCGTCGAGCCGCCGGGGACGACGAAGGTTCAGATCGCTCAGGTCGAGGGGCTCGACAAGATCGCCCAGCTCGCTCGCGTTCAAGCCCGCGACGACGCGCAGCGTGAACGGCTCGATAAAATTTCCAAGGACGCCGAGAAGCTCAGAGAAGAGCTCCTCAAGGGAATGGAAAAACGCGATGCGCAAGACAAGATCGCGCGTCTTCGTGAGGCGATCTCGGAGGAGCGTCTGTCGCTCGGCGGCGGCGAAAAGCGCGCGGGGCTCGAGAGCGCCGTCTCCAAGCTCGAGGAGAACGAGCTGACGAAGCGGGCCGGCAAGGCGCTCGGCGACCACGATCTCGAAGCCGTCGACAAGGAGATGGAGCGCATCGCAAACGAGCGAGAGCACGCGGACCGCGAGCTCGCCAAGAAATCGCTCGACCAGGCCGCCGATGCCGCAAAGAAGAACGGCGCGCCGGACGTAGCCAAGGCGCTCGAGGACGAGAGGAAGGCCATGGAGAAGCGAGAGGCGCGAAGCGACAAGCTCCGCGATCTCGCTGACGCGATGAAGGGGACGGCAGGCGGCGATGAGCTGAAATCGGAGAGCGAAGCCCTCGATCGCAAAGGGAGTGACGAGGCCGCCAAGAAGCTCGCGGAGTCGATGGCCAAGGCCCTCGAAAAGCTGACTCCCGAAGAGCGGAAGCGCCTGGCGGAAAAGCTGAAGGACATGTCGAAGCAGAAGGGCGCGACCGCCGGGGACGCAGAGCAGCTGAAAGAGTTGGCCGAGGACCTGTCTACGCCCGAGGGCCAAAAGAAGCTCGAAGAGCAGCTCAAAGAGATGGCGAAGGACGATGCCGAAAGCAGTGAGGCGAAGCGCCAGAAAAGTCTCGACGACGCCGAGCAAGGGGCCGAAGGTGCAGAAGGCGACATCGGGAAACAGGGCAAGCCTGGGCAGGACGGGCAAGCGCAAGGCAATGGCCAGGGTACGCAAAGCGTTCCCATGCCCCACAACGCGAATGGCGGCAGCAGCAGCGGCAATGGCAAGGGGGGAGAAAAAGGCACCGGCGGTCACGGCAGCCACGACGAGGGCACCGGCGATCACAGCGGCAACAGCGGCGTCGTAGACGCAAAGACGTTGAAGTCGCGCGCGCGCGGCCCCCTCAACAAGGGGCAAGCGATGCCCGGCTCGATCACCACCTTCGTGCCGGGAAAAGCGGGCGGCACCGCAAACACCCGCGGAACGGGCGATCTGCGCGTCGTCGGACCGAGCGAAGTCGATGGCGTCGAGCGCAGCGACGTCCCCGAAGAGTACCGGGAGCACGTTCGGCAGTACTTCCAACCCTAAGCGGACCTTCGGAAGGCCAAGAGAACTCCCACCATGTCCGAAAATTTCGAGTCGAGATTGAAGGAAGCAGCAGCAGCGGTCGCCACCTTGCGAGACGCGATCGGCAAGGTCGTCGTCGGGCAGGATGGCGTCGTCGATCAAGTGATGTGGGGGCTCGTGGCCGGCGGTCATGTGCTTCTCGAAGGAGCGCCCGGCCTCGGTAAGACGCTCCTCGTGCGCACGCTCTCGCAGTGCCTCGATCTGAAATTTTCGCGCATCCAGTTCACGCCCGACTTGATGCCGAGCGACGTGGTGGGCACGAACGTCCTCGTCATGGACCCAGCGCAGCGTGCTGCGGGGAGCATGTTCGCGGTGCAAAAAGGGACTATTTTTGGGCAGATCGTGCTCGCCGACGAAATCAACCGGGCGACACCAAAGACCCAGTCAGCGCTGCTCGAGGCGATGGCGGAGCACGCCGTCACGATCGCCGGCACGAGACACGCGCTCGAGGAGCCGTTCTTCGTGTTGGCCACGGAAAATCCGATCGAGATGGAGGGGACGTATCCCCTACCCGAGGCGCAGCTCGATCGTTTTCTCTTGAAGGTGGTCGTCCCAAATCCGACGGAGGACGAGCTCGTAGAGGTGCTAGCGCGCACCACCGGCCGCGGGGGCGAGGTACCGCCGCGCGTTCTCGGACGCGATGGAGTCCTCGAGCTTCGCGCCATGTGCCGCGACGTCGCGGTGGCCGAGCCCATCGCCCGCTATGCGGCGCGTCTCGTGCGCGCAAGCGACCCGGGAGCACGTGATGCCCCGGATCTGGCGAAGAAGGGGCTGCGCTATGGAGCGGGCGTGCGCGGCGCGCAGTCACTCGTGCTCGCGGCAAAGGCCGTGGCGCTATGCGAAGGACGCGCGAACGTATCCTTCGCCGACATCGCGAAGGTGGCTGGGCCCGCGCTCCGTCACCGCATGATCCGCTCGTTCGAGGGGGAGGCCGACGGCATCACCACCGACTCCGTGATCGAGGCGCTCCTCGCGGCCGTTCCGACTCGTCCCGCCAACGTCGACGCAGAGCGAGGACGTTCTTGAGTAGAGGCGATCTCGTTCAGCACGTGGCTGGCTCAAAGGCGGGTAGATGGTCGGCGGCGGCCGCCGCGATCGCGGTGCTCGCAGCGACGCTTCCTGCGATCGCGGAGACCCCCGAACCCAGCACCAAGACGCCCACGCTGACGGTTCGTGCGGCTCCGCTCTTCGGAAACGAAGCGGCGGTCGGCGACGGATGGAGTGAAGTCGCCGTGAATCTCGACAACACGGGAGCCACCGCAAAAAAAGGTTCGATCGAGCTGGTGACCGGGCTGCCGTGGGACCACCAACACGAGTTCACGACACGCGCTCCGTTCAACGTGCCGCCTGCGCGAAGCGTCGTGGTCAAGCTCCCGACGCACGGCTTTGGCGCCCAGGCGCCGACGATCACGCTCACCGTGAAGGACGAAGCCGGGGCAAAGATCACGACGGTCAACGTACCGACCAATGGAGCGAGCAACCCGCTTCTCGTCGACGTCGACAATCCCTCGCGTCTCTCGGTGGTGATGCGAAGCTGGCCGATCCCTACGCTCTACTCTCCGGGGACGTACTACGGCACGGGAGGCGGCGGGGCGCACGCGACGCTGACGGTGGGAACGGCCACGATCGATCGCTCGACAGGAGATCCGATTTTGCCCGATCGCGCCGCGGGCTACGCAGCGGTCACCGTCTTTCTCATTCACTCCGACGCTCTCGCCAAGCTCGACGCGGTGGCGCTCGATGCCATCGTAAGCTGGGTCATGTCGGGTGGCACGGTGGCCATCATCCCCTCGCGGCCCGAAGATCTTCGCAGCCCCATGATGGCCTCACTCGTCGGAGGCGCGGTCACGGTCACTCCGCCGCCGCCAGTGCTCATGTCCCTTCCGTCGACGGCGAAGCCTCCTCCGCCCGGGCTTTTTCCAGCCGATCCGCTCGAAGAGCCCGCGACGCCGTTCGACGATCCGGATCACGGAAGCGCGCCGCTGAAGTTCGAAAGTGAGCACGGCGCGAATCCCTTCATTCCGATCCGAACGGGTACGCAGCGCTCGCCGAAGCTCGGTCCGACCGCCGACGTGCGCGCGAAGCTCGCGGGCTATGCGGGCGGAAACTTGGCGCCCACTATTTTCGGCGCAAGCGCGCCGTACGGGCTGGGTGAGGTTCACCTCTTGGCCTTCGATCCCTCTGCGACGCCGATGCTCGATGATCCGTGGGTGCACGCGCGAATCGTGGATCTCGTGGCGCATGCCTGGGAACGCCGTTCTACGATCGTCATGCAGCACGCCGGCATGGAGCGTACAAATCTCGACGACGTCCGCCGCGCGCTCGACCCCAACGAAAATTTTCGCCCTGCGCTCGGCATCGCTGCGATCCTCCTCGTCCTCTACTCCATCATCGCCGGGCCGCTCACGTTCATGCGCGCGGCGAAGACGCACAAGCCGCTCTCACCGCTCAAGTGGGCTCCTATCTGGAGCGCGGTGACCTTCGGTGTGATCGTGCTCGTTGGTTTCGCCGGCAAGGGCTGGCGCGGAAGGGCTCGGCACCTGGCTCTCGTGGAAGCGGGCGCTGGAATGGGGCGGGCGTCGATCACTCGATTTAGAGGCTTTTTCACGAGCGAAACGCGCAGCCTCACCGTCGCTTCGATGGACCGCTCGAGCGTGCTCCAGCTCGCAACCACCGACTCCATCGTCCACGATCTCAGCGCGCTCCGCCTCGATCGCAACGGCGTCACGCTCGAAAATATTACATCCCTCCCCTGGCAGACGGTCGTCATCCGCGAAGACGGCTTCGCCGACCTCAAAGGTGGCGTGAGCGTGATCACGGCGAGCGACGGGAGCGTCGACGTGGTCAACCACACTGGAACCGCGCTGAAAGACGTCCTCGTGTACGCCCCCAAGGAAGGCGTTCACTACTTTGCCGCAGTAAAGGACGGAGAGAAGATCCACGGGGCCGATGGCCGGAGCGTGATCTCTGGCGCGACCCGACCGACGTCGACCGCCGGCGCCATGACGGTGCATCCGTTCGGCAGCGCGGTGTTGGCCGCGGGACTTGGTGGCCCCGTCGCCGACGATCTCGTGCGCGTTTGGCAGCCCCTCGAGTCCGCGACGGGAGATTCCGTCGACTGGTGGCCGGACGCGACGCCGGTCGTCATCGGCGAGATGGTGGGGGGCGAGCACACCCTCCGCGACTCGGGGCTCGTAGTGGAGCACGATCGGCTTCTCTTCCGCGTCGTCGGTCGCGGAGGTGCGTTGTGACCGAACCGAGCATTCAGCCGGCGATTCGGGTTCGCCACCTTTGGCATCGCTTCGGGCGCTTCGACGTCCTCCGAGACGTGAGCTTCGACGTGCAGCACGGAGAGATCTTCGGTTTCATCGGTCCGAACGGCGCGGGAAAAACCACGACTATCCGAGTCATGGCAACGCTCCTCGAGCCGCTGGCCGGGCGGGTCGAGATCGACGGGCTCGACGTGACGATCGATCCCGAGCGGGTGCGGAAGATCATCGGCTACATGCCCGATCACGCCGGTGTCTACGAGCGAGTAACGGTGCGCGAGTATCTGGAGTTCTTCGCCGACGCCTACCGCGTACCGACCGCTGGAACCAGCTATGCGGTCGTCGACGCAGTGATGGAGCTCACCGATCTCACGAAGCTCCGCGAGAAGCTCGTGGCGACGATGTCCAAGGGAATGAAGCAACGGCTTCAGCTCGCGCGCACACTCCTCCATGATCCCAAAGTGCTCATTCTGGACGAGCCCGCGAGCGATCTCGACCCGCGTGCACGGATCGAAATTCGCGATCTTCTGGTGGAGCTTCGCTCGATGGGGAAGACGATTTTTCTCTCGAGTCACATCCTCACGGAGCTCGCCGACGTGTGCACGTCGGTAGCGATCCTCGAGCGTGGAAGACTGATTGTCGCAGGACCGATCTCGGAGATCGCGCGCCGTCTGGAGATGAGTGGTCGCTCTGCAGCGCCGCAGCCTCCGCCCGCGGTTGGGCCCGACGGCACCGCGGCCCACGTGCCCGTGCTCCAGCCCGAGGTCCCCAAGCGCAACGTGAAGCTCCGCGTGCTCGCGCCTGGAGAAGCGGTGGCCGCCGCACTGATCGGGCTTCCTTTCGTTTACAAAGTGGCGCCTGGCCCCGGCGGCACGGTGGTGGTGACCTACGCGGGCGACGACCAAACCGTGGCCCTCGTGGTGCGCGCGATCGTCATGGCGGGCGTACCCGTCGCCGGCGTCGAGCCCGAGAGAAATGAGCTCGAGCGGATCTTCCTCGAAGTGACGAAGGGAGAAGTGCAGTGAGCGCCGAAGTGTCGCCGGTGTCCCTCAGAAGCCTCCAGACGAAGCAGACGCTCTTCGATCGCCTCTTTGCGGATCCCAACGCAATCTGGATGCGCGAGATGCGTCAATCAGCGCGGCTTGGACGCACGCCGTGGATCCTCTTCGCCCTCACCCTCACCATCTCCCTCTTGATGTGCTCCATCGGCGGGATCGCAGCGGCGGAGAACACCTCACCCGCGAACATTGGAGAAGTTCTTTTTCAAGCATTTTTCTCGGTCGCTTACTTCGTGGTGATCATCGTCGGGCCCACCGTCGCCGCCAACAGCGTCGCCTCCGAGCGAGAAGGCAAGACGTGGGAAGCCGTGCTCCTGACGGGGCTCACGCCGAAGGAAATCGCTCGCGGCAAATTCCTCGCGGCCTACACGACCATCGCGCTCTACATCGTCGTCCTCGCGCCGGTTGGTGCGCTGTCGTTTCTCTTCGGAGGGGTGACGGCGACGGAGGTGGTAGTCGCGTTCTTGTTTCTCTTCATGGTCGCCGCTCTCGGCGTTGCCTTTGGGCTCGCCGTGAGCTCGCTCATGGCCAGCTTGCGCGGGGCAATCGTAGTCACCCTCATGCTCGCGATCTGCATCGGGCCAACGCTTTATTCGATCTTCGGGTTCGGCTGCTCGTTCGCCATGCACAAAGTCTGGAACGAAGTGCCCGAAGCGTTTCCGATCTGGCTTCCCCTCGCCTACTCGCGCGCCAGCTTCGGTGCCGAATATTTCGCGTTGCTCATCGCCCTTCCGATTTTGCTGATCATCGTTCCGGCCTGGTTTCTCTACGAGGCCACGATCTCCAACCTAACCGGCGAGGCGGACGATCGCTCGAGCGGGCTGAAGCGCTGGTTCTTGGTCTCGACTCCCCTCGTAGCGATGGCGTGTGCGGTCCCGAGCTTGATCGCCGAGGTCGACGACGACCGGAGTGGCTGGGCGATCGCCGGAGTCTCGGCCTTCGGCACCTACGCAACCTTCTGCGCGCTTCTGTTCGCGTTCGAGCCGGCCGGTCCCTCCCGTCGCGTGCGCGTACACTGGGAGCGAACCGGTGCGGGCGCGCTGAAGCGTTTCTTTGGCCCCGGACTGATGAAGTCATCGATCCTCGTCGCGGTGCTCGGATTTCTCGGGATGATTGCCATAGCCGCCATCGACGCCGTCTTCCTCGAAGCGCTCGGCACGACCGCTTCCAAAGAGATGCACCTCGAGCAGATCTTCGTCTACACGGCGTACGCCTCGCTCTTCTTCGTCTTCGTCACCGGTCTCACAGCCTGGTTCCGCGCGCGAAATAATTCGCCATGGGTGTCGCGGCTCATCGCCTCGGCGATACTCATTTTGATAGCCGCGGGGCCGTGGGTGGTCGCGGCGATCGGCGGCGCCCTCGTCAACACGCACGACAAGGACTGGCTGGTCATTGCCTCTCCAAGCCCGTTTTTCGCATTCACCATGGTGGGCTGGCTCGACCGCGCTTCGACCGAGACGGCTCCGGTCATCGCGTGCGGTCTTGGCTGCGCGATGATCTGGGGCTTCGTCGGAATCGGTCTGCTGATCGGCTCGGCAAGGCGCTGCGCACGCACCGTCCGGGTGCACGACGGAGCGATCGCGCAGGCCGAGGCCGCGCTCCTCGCGGAGGACGAAGCCGGTGCGGCGACTGAGCACGTTGAAGCCGGTGCGGCGACTGAGCCCACCTGACGATGGCGTCGTCTCTCCTCGATCCTGCGTTCGCACGAGAGCTCGAGGCGCTCCGTCGTCGGATGGAAGTACGCGCCCGCTCCGGGGCCGGTGGGGATCACGTCGCCAAGCGGCGCGGCGGCAGCGCGGAGTTTCTCGAGCACCGACCCTACTCGCCTGGTGACGATCTGCGACGCATCGACTGGCTGGCCTTCGCGCGCACGGGGGAGCCTGTTTTCAAGCTTTTTCACGCGGAAGAAGACGTCATCGTTCGCCTCGTCGTCGACGCCAGCGCGTCGCTCGAGGTCGGCTCACCCTCCAAGCTCTCGTGTGCGAAGCGCCTGGCCGCGAGCGTTGCGTACATGTCGCTCGCCGAGTCGGAGAGGGCGCAAGTGATCGCCGCGAGCGAGGGCATCGATCGCATCACCGAGCCGTCGCGCGGCAGAGCGTCGCTCCCAAAGATCCTCCGCGAGCTCGATCTGATCGCTGCCAAAGGCAGGACTGATCTCGCCAATGTGATCGATGCGGTGCTCCTTCGCGCACGTCGTCCAGGGATGCTCGTGGTGATCAGCGATTTTCTGGATCCTGGTCCGTTTGAAGCTGCGCTCACCCGGGCGGCATCGGCCGGGCACGATCTTGCGCTGGTGCAGATCCTCTCCGGTGAGGAGCTGAATCCGGACCTCGAGGGCGACCTGGCGTTCGAAGACGCGGAGACCGGCAACATCGTCGAGGTGACGGTGGACGGGCGCGCCATAAACGCCTACCTGGCGAGGCTGAACGGCCTATTTTTCACGCTCCGATCACTCGCCAAGCGGCATCGCGCCACGTACGTGCGCACCTCGAACGCGGAGCCGACGATCGCAGCCGTGAGGCGCTTCGTGGCGAGGGCGGTCGACTGACATGGAGCTCTTGAACGCGCGAGGCCTGTGGCTGCTCGCGGGCGCGGCGCCGCTCGTGCTCTTTTACATCTTGAAGATCAAGCGCCAGCGCGTGCGTGTTGCCTCGACGTGGCTGTGGGCCGCGGCTCAGCGCGATCTGCTCGCCAAGCAACCCTTCAAGAAGCTCGTCGCGGAGCTCCCGTTGCTCCTCCAGTTGCTGGCGCTCGCCGCGCTCGCCATGGCCTTGGCGCGCCCAGCCGTGCGTGGACAGAAGATCGCGGGAGACCACGTCGCGGTGGTGATCGACACGAGCGCGTCGATGGGCACTCTGTCACACGTCGATGGAAAGCCTTCGACACGCATGCTCGACGCCCAGCGTGCAGCCATCGACGTCGTTGGTTCCCTGGAGCCCGGGGCGGACGCGATCGTCATCGAGGGCAGCCGCGAGGCGCGCATCGTGTCTCCCCTCGAGCGAGACACGCCACACTTGAAAACAGCCATTTCCGCGCTCGCAGTGCGAGAGGTGGAAGGGGATCTCGCCGCTGCCGTGGCTCTCGCGGTCGATCGCCTGCGAACGCTTGGCGGGCGGCGGCGGATCATCGTGGTCACCGACGGCGCCCTCGCGCACGAGACTCCGCTCACCACTTCGGGGATCGACACGCAGGTGGTGACGGTGGGCGACGCGGAAGACAACGCGGGCATCGTGCGCGTCGACGTGCGTGCTGGGATTGATCCCACAACCCATCGCGATCAAGCGCAGGTCTTCGTGATGGTCGAGAACTACGCCGCCAAGCCTCGCGACGCATTCGTCACCCTCACCATCGAAGGACACCCCGATCCCGTGGCCTCACGCCGCGTACTCCTCGCGCCGAACGAGAAGACGCCCGTCGTCGTCACTTTCGAACCGAACCTCCGCGATCAAGGCGCCCCTCTCACCGTCCAGCTTTCGCCGGGCGACGCGCTCTCGATCGACGACGCGGCTTACGGACGCGTTCCGGCTGGCCACAAGATGCCGGTCGTACTCGTGACGCGTGCGTCGTATTCGTGGATGGCGCGCGCGCTCGACTCTGACCGAGACGTGGATCTCCAGCGACTGGCACCCGAGCAGCTCGCGACCGTGAACATCGATCCGGACGCCTTGATAATCCTCGAGGGCGTTTGCCCGGAGGTGGTACCGGGGCACGACGTCGTGTTCCTCGCGCCACCGGTGGGGACGTGCGCGGGGATCGACGTCGCCGCGGCCGTAGAGCAGCCTCAGCTCACGTCGTGGGAGGCGGGCGATCCGCGCTTACGATTCTTGACGCTCGATGGAGTGCATGTGTCGCGAGGCTCGCCCCTGCGGGCGGAAGGCGCGGGAGGGTCGCTCGTGCGCGCGGGCAAGTCCACCTTGATCGCGGACGCCTCTCTCCCTGGCCGCACGGTAACGGTGATTGGCTTCGACGTTGGCGACAGCGATTGGCCTCTCAAGGCGTCGTTCGTTCTCTTCGTGCGGAACCTCGTCGAGATGTCGAAGCTCCATCGCGCGCAAGGAACGACAGGTCCGGTAAAGACGGGCGACCCTTTGCGGATCGCGCTACCGAACGGCGTGACCTCCGTGCGTGTGGAGAGCCCGAATGCTCCGTCCGGCGCGCCGGTCGATCGCGAGGTCGCCGCGAAGGGAGGCTTCGTCATTCTTCCGGCCCTCGAAAAGGCTGGTTTTTACCGCCTACGGTGGACAGCGCCTCACCTCGGAAATGTTCTCGTTGCGGCAAATCTCACGAGTGAGAGGGAGAGCGACGTTCGCCCTCGGCCCGTGAAGTGGGATTCGAGTGGGGCTACGGCGCTACGCACGGGTCGCGTCGCCGACTCCCATCAGGAGTGGGGACAGTGGCTCGCGCTCTTCGCCGCGGCGGTCATTGCCTTCGATATTTATTGGCTTACACGACGAACGCGCGCCTTGTCGTCACGCTCCGAGCCGCCGACGAAACGCGGCTGGGGCACCTACGTCGTGGGGGCGCTCTTCTTCGCCCCGCTCGCATACGCAAGCCTCGCTCGCGCGGGTGTGCTCAAGGAAACGTACGTTCGATTCAACAACGAGGCGGCGCTCGCATTCGTCGGTGCCGCGGGCGTCTTCGTCCTGTGGCGCTTCTCGATGCTACCTGGCCGCATGAGCGCAACCCGACGCGCACTCGTGATCGCCTTCTCGTCTCTCGCCGTCCTCGCCGCGGCCATCGCCGTTGCCGCACCGGAGCTCGGTCATCCCCTCGATCGACTCACGCTGATCCTGACGGTCGATCGCTCGCGCTCGACGGACCTCGTTCCGCGCGCTGAAGCTCGTATCGCCACCGAGCTGAAACTGGCTGAAAAAAGCATGCGAGATGACGATCGGATCGGTGTCGTGGTGTTCGGCGCCGAGGCAGCCACCGAGGACCCGCCGCGTCCAAAGAGCGACCTTCCGCCCCCACAGCGCGTGGAGATCGGGCGCGATGGGACCGACGTGGAAGCCGCGATCCGGCGTGCGCTCGCCGAGCTGCCGGCTGACACCGCCGGACGCGTCGTGCTGATCAGCGATGGCGTGCAGACCCGAGGCGACGCGCTGGGAGCAGCGGCAGCCGCAGTGGCCGCGGACGTACCCGTCGACGTAGTCATCCTCGAGCAGAAGGTCTTCGCCAACGTTCGGGTGGTGAGCGTGCGCACTCCGACCCGAGCCAACGAGGGAGAGCCGCTCGATCTTCGCGTGGTGACGTCGAGCGCGGTCCCCACCGAAGTCGAAGTGCGCATCAAGCGCGACGGCGAGGTGATTCACACCGGACGCGCGAAAATTGCGGCGGGCGAAGACGTACTTCGCTTGCGAGAGATGGCGAACGAGCCTGGCCTCCATCGCTACGACGTGGAAGTGACCGCTCTCGATGCCAAGGCTGACGGTTCCCCCGAGGACAACGCAGGGAGCGCGTTCGTCCGCGTGCGTGGTCCGTCGCTCGCGCTCGTGCTCGAGGGCGACGTTGGAAAAGGCGCGCCTCTCGTGAGCGCGCTCGAGGCCAACGGATTCAAGGTGATCGAGCGATCGACGACCGGTGTGCCGGCGGACGTGGGCGGTCTCGCAGGATTCGATCTGGTCGTCCTCAGCGATGTTCGGGCGAGCGATCTCGCGACGTCACAGATCGACGCCCTCGCCAGTTACACGAAGGACCTCGGCGGTGGCCTTCTTCTGATGGGTGGAGATCGCTCGATGGGCCCTGGCGGCTATGCGCGGACGCCGATCGAAGAGGTCTCGCCGGTAGCTTTCGATCTCAAAGAGGAGAAGCGGCGCGCATCCCTCGCGGAGGTGATCGCGATCGATATCTCGGGCTCGATGGGAATGACCGTGGGAGGTCAGACGAAGCTTGCCCTCGCAAACGAGGCCGCAGCGAAGAGCGCATCTCTTCTCGGCGCCGGAGACCGCCTGGGCGTCGAGCACGTGGACACCGTAGTGAAGTGGACGGTGCCGATCGGCCCGGTCGTCGACGTCAACGCCATCGCTGCAAAAATACGCGCGGTCGGCGTGGGCGGAGGCGGCATCTACACGGACATCTCGCTGCGCGCGGCGTACGGCGCGCTGGAAAACGAGAAGGTGAATTTGAAGCACCTCCTTCTCTTCGCCGACGGAGACGACGCCGAGCAGATCGCAGGGTGCCGTGCTCTCGTGAAAGGAGGCTTGGACAAGGGGATCACGACCAGCGTCATCTCGCTCGGGCGCGGCCACGACACCCCCGAGCTCGAGGTGCTCTCCAAGATCGGCAACGGGCGTTTCTACTTGATCGACGATGCGACGAAGCTTCCCGCCGTCTTCACTCAGGAGACCATCCTCGCATCGAAGGGGGCCATCCACGAGGACCCATTCAAGATCTCGATGGGCGCGCCGCTCCCCGCCACACGCGCCGTAAACTTCGCAGAAGCACCCGAGCTCCGCGGGTACGTGACGACCGTTGCCAAGCCGCGCGCGACCGTCGGGCTCGTCGGCCCCGAGGGAGATCCTATTCTCGCCACGTGGTCCGTGGGCATCGGACGCGCGAGCGCATTCACGAGCGACTTCAAGGATCGCTGGGGCAGCGCGTGGCTTCGCTGGCCCGGAGCTGTTAAAATGTTTGGCCAGCTCGCGCGTGATACCGCCAGAAAATCTGATGATCCGCGGGTGCGACTGGAGAGCGATGCCTCAGGCGGTTCGCTTCACGTGCGGGCCGACGTGGTGGGTGACGACGGACGGGCACAGACCTTCCGGCGCCTCACCGTGCACGTCGCGGGGCCCGATGGATTTTCGCGGGACGTCGCGCTCGAAGCCGTCGGCGCTGGACAGTACGCATCGTCGATTCCCCTTTCGCGACCGGGGACGTACGTGGCAACGGCGAAGGACGAGGTCTCGAACGAGGCGGTGGGGACCACGGGCGCTTTCCTCACTGCGGGTGAAGAGCTTCGTCCAACGGGAAGCGATCGCACCCTGCTCACGCGGGTAGCGACGATCACCGGCGGAAAAGCTCGCGATACGCTCGCTGGCATTTACGACGATCGCGCGGCGCGGCGCTTTGCTTACACGCCCCTTGCGGCATCGCTCCTTCTCTTCGCAGGGGTGGCGATGATCCTCGGCGTGGGGGCGAGGCGCTTGGCGGTTCCGGCTTTCATCGCCGCGTCGACGGCGCGCTTCGAAGCGTTCGGGGCACGCTCCCGAAAGTCGCGCGAGGAGCGCGCGCGATCGCGCCTCTCTTCGGAGCAACGTGCCGGCGAGCTCGAGCGACTCGGTGCCCTGGTCGCGAAACAGCGGGCGGCGAGCACGGGCGCCCCTCGTTCACTCGGGAGCTTCGATGCTCGTTCTCCTGCGCCTCTCACTGGACACCGGGCCGTCCCCCCATCGCCGTCCACGCAGCCTACCGAACGAACGCTCACGGCCGCCGAGCTGCTCGCAAAAAAGCGCCGTGAACGCCGCTGACATTTGCTCTCGAGCGCTGCGCCCGCAGGGGGGAACGACGATCAAATCGTTAGCGCGCTAGGACGAAAACCAACGCTAGGCCGCCGCCGACGACCAGTGCGGCGCAACCTACGATGAGCGGGATCAACCACGCCGGGCGCGCTCCTGGCAATCCGGAGACGTCGCCTTCGTATTGATCGGCACTGGGACGCGCCGCGGCAAAGGCCTGGTCCATCCCGCGGTCGTAATTTGGTGCCGGGGCGTTCTGTGCGGAAGGTGCGGCACCATAGAGCGCGGGGGGCGGGGCGAACGGATCGACGGCGGCCTCGAGCGCGCCGACTTTTTTCTGCATCACGCGCGGGCGCGCCTCCGCGATCAAGCGAGCAAGCTCCGCCTGCGGTACCGTGGCCCACTGCTTGTGGTCGCCGGTGAGGCCGTAGACGTGCCCGATCGCATCGGCCAACGCTCCGACGCTTGGCGTGCGGATGTTCGGATTTTTTGCGAGCGCTTCCTCCATCACCTCGTCCATCGCAGGCGGCGGGGGGTTCGGCTGGCCTGCCGCCTTCTTGCTCGGCGGATCCGGATCCTTCGTGAGGATCGACAGAAGAATGGAGGGGCCGTTGTTTCCGTTGAAGGGAACCGACCCCGTCATGCACTCGTAGGCGATCGCGGCCAGCGCAAAGACGTCGGCTTTTGCATCGAGGGTGTCGAGCCCCTGCGCTTGCTCAGGGGCCATGTAATAAGGCGATCCGATGGTCGTGCCGAGGACGGTGAGCTTCTTCGCGTCGCTGTTCTTGTCCTTGACCGATCCGAAATCGAGGATCTTCACCATGTCTCCTTCGCGCGTGCCGCAGAGGAAGAGGTTGTCGGGCTTGAGATCGCGATGAACGATGTTCGTGGCGTGAGCCACGTCGAGGCCGAGCGCAATTTGGGAGAGCATGCGAACGATGCGTTCGGCGGGAATGGTCTTTTCGCGCTTCGTGACGAGCCGCAGCTCCTCGCCGTCCAAGAATTCCATGGCCAGGAACCAAACGCCGAGATCAGTGTCGCGCTGAAAATCGAGCACGTGCACGATGTAGTCGTGCGGCAGTCGAGAGCTGATCTCGTATTCGCGTTTGAAGCGCGCCAGCGCGATTTCATCTTGGGCTACGTCGTCGTGGAGGACCTTCACCGCGATCCGGGTATCGGTCTGCTTGTCTACGCCTTCGTAGACGCGACCCATTCCGCCGTCTGCTACCACGCGACGGATCTCGTACCGGCCTCCGAGACGTGCCCCGATCCGTGCGTCGTCGTGCGGCGCAATTGGGAGCATGCTCGTGAATACGAGGCTCGTTCCATCGGCCGGACAGAAGCCTCCCTCGTTCGGGTAGACCCGCTGGCAGGTGGGGCAGCTTTTCACGAGCTAGCCCTTGTCCGAAACACCGGACGTCGGAGGTACGAAGTAGATGATCCGAAAGCACGATGGGCACTGGTCGAGGACCGGCTCGCGACGCAACCGATGAAAGAGCTGCGGCGGTAGCGACATGTTGCACGCTTTGCAGGTGCCGTCGGTCGTCTGCGCGATGCCGGTCCCCTTCTTGGCGCGAATGGTGTCGTAGCGACGGTAGAGCGCCGGAGGCAGCTTTTTCAGCACGAGCTCACGGGTGTGCTGGGAGGCGGCGCGCTGCTGCTCGACCTCACCGAGCTTGGAGTTGATGTCCCCCTCGCTCAGCCCGAGATCGTCGGCGATCTTCTTGGCCTCCGCTTCGGTGACTTCTATCTGCTGGCGCGCGCCGTCGGCGTCGGTCGTCAGCTTGCCCACTTCCTCTTCGCGATCGCGAACGAGCTTGCGGAGCTCCTCGAGCTCGCGCTGAGCCGCGTTCGACTCGCGTTCGTTGCGCGAACGATTCAGCTTCTCGCGCGAATGATCGAGCTGCTGCATCATGTTTCGCACATCGATCACGAGGTCGTTGCGGGTCTTGTCGAGGATAGCCACGCTCGCACGCTCGACCTTCAACTTCTCTTCGAGCTTGTGAAGGCTGCCCTTCTTTACGTTGAGCGCCGTGCGCTCCTGCGTGAGCTGCTCGTCGAGGATTTTGAGCTCCGCGTCGACAGCGGCGAGTTCTTCGAGTGAACGAATCTGCTCCGTGATGCTCAAACTGAGACTCCTAATTCGCTAAAAAGATCGGGAAAGGTTGAGGCGCGATTTGTAAGACGGAAGATGTGGGCCCACCTGGGTTCGAACCAGGAACAACCCGGTTATGAGCCGGGGGCTCTGACCGATTGAGCTATAGGCCCCGACGTTTGCCACGACGGGAAGGTAATCCAAGCGCCATTTCTATTCAACGCCCGCAAAAAACGCGAACGATTTGCCTTTTTTCGTCGGTCGGCAGCGCAACGAGGAGGGACGAACCTTCGCGGTGGGTGTCTTTTGGGGGGATTGCCAGGAGGACGCGGCCCCCCTCGAGGGCGGGCTCGACGCTCGACAGCGAGGGCGAGCCGGGAGCCGCTTGGAGAGGGATGACGCGGGTGTGATCGGCAAGATCGACGTAGGCCAGCCAGGCGCTGCCGCCGTTCGCGAGGGACGCAGCGGGCACTCCCGTTCCAACCCCATTGCTGACCACCACCGCGGGAGGATCGGATTTGTCGCCATGAACGGAGATGCGTTCGAGCCTCGCGCCGTCGCCTTCTTTCGCCTCGCCCTCGTCGCGCGCAAAGACGTCGATGCCGTCAGCGGACGCGATGAGATCGAAGCTCGTGACGTGACCGCTTTGCGGCGTGAGACGCTGCACATCCCCTATGCGCTTTCCGGTCGTGTCGACGGCGGCGAGCTCGAGCCATTCGTAGGCTCGATTTTCACCCGCACGTTCGATGCGCTCGCGGCCAGCCTCCGGGAGAGGCTCCGCACGCCTGGCGATCCACGCCACCCAGTAGCCACCGGGGCGGATTGCTACACGCGGACCTTCGGCGTCGCTTCCCTCTTTGGAGATGGCGGTGACCGCGCCTCCGCCGCTCGCACTCAGGGGCGCGACCTTCACGACCCCGACCCCGCCGGGAGCATCGTCATCCCACGCGAGGAGACCAGTGTCGTTGTTCGTTGCGACATCGAAGGCCTGCGAGTCATCGGTCGCGTCTGCGAACGATTGGATGGTCTCGGGTTTTCCGGCGAGCGCACGAAACAGCGTGATTTGGCGCTTCGGCGTGTGCTCGTAGGCAAGGGCGAAGGCTTGCGCACCGAGGAGGAGCGGTCGCGGCGGCGGGTCGTCACCGCGGACGGCCACGATGTCCGCGAAAGACACGCTCTTGAGATCGGCGGAGACGGAAGCGACGCTTGCCACGCGCCCCTTTGCGGCCCCCCGCACGATGCCCAGAGCGAATCCGCCGGGGGTCGCGATCGCTTCGCCGATCGAAAGCTCTCCGCTTCTTCCCGGCTCGGCGAGGGCGACGGTGTCACCTTCAGCGACGCAGCGAGAAGGTGCGATCTGCGGCGCAGCGTCGACGTCTTGACGGCTCGTCGGTTGAGCATCTTTGAGCTCGACCGATGGCTCGGTAGATTTCGAGCGGCAACCGACGCCCCACGAGCCCGACGCGATGAGCGCCGACGCGAGAGCGACGTGTTCCGTGCGGACCGTCATGCTCGGACGATCCTCGCTTCCGCACCGACGGGCCCAGTAAAGCCGTCGATCACTTCGAGCGCGAGCTCGTATTTTTCGAGCGGCGGCATGATGTACGCGCCGGCAACTTTGTCGCGCACCGCCGCGAGCATCTCGCGCGCGATCGCTACGCCCTCCTTGCGGCCCGAAGCTCCGCTTCCTGCTTTGCGCATGCGCTCGCGAACGTGCTCGGGCACTTGCATTCCCGGCACTTCGTTGTGCAGGAACTCGGCGTTGCGGTAGCTCGCGAGCGGCAGAAGACCGACGAGAATTGGTAACCCGAGCGGCTCGACGTCGGCGAGGAAACGCAGGAGCACCTCCGGATCGTAGACCGGCTGGGTCATCACAAGCTCGGCGCCGGCAGCCTTCTTCAGCTTCAAGCGCGCGATCTCGCGCGGATAGTTGAGCGCCGCAGGCTCGGCGCCCGTGGCCAGGAGAAAGCTGGTCACGCCGCCGAGCGGCTTGCCGCCAGGATCGATGCCGTGATTCAAGCGCGTCGCCAGTTTGAGGATCCCAATGGAGTCGAGATCGTAGACCGGCGTCGCATCCGGGAAATCGCCCATCTTTGGCGGATCACCGGTGATGATCACGAGGTTGCGGATGCCGAGATCGTGCGCGCCAAGCAGGTGAGCCAGCGTGCCGAGCAAGTTTCGATCGCGCCCGCAGACGTGGAGGATCGTCTCCATCCCGACCTCCGCTTGCACCCGCGCGGCCATCGCCAAGTTGCCCATCCGCGACTGAGCGCGCGCACCATCGGCAATGTTGATCACGTCGATGCCGCCCGCCTTCAGCATCTTCGCCGCAGCGATGGCCCGCGTCGGATCCAGCCCGATAGGAGGATTTACTTCCACCGAAACCACGAAGTGTTTGCCAAGCTTCGCGGCCAGTTTGCTCTTCTGGGCGATCGGCGTTGGAGGCGCGCTGCCCTGCAGTTTGATGACGCCGAGGCTGTCGCTCGTGTCGCGCACGCCAACCTCTGGAGCGGGATCCTCGGGGACCTCGCGCGACGCGTGGGCCATGCGGGCCGACGCCGCGATGCGTTTGACGTGGTCCGGCGTCGTTCCGCAGCAGCCGCCGACCAGGCGCACGCCGAGCTTGAACATACGACGCGCATAGACTCCGAAGTACTCGGGCGTCGACACGTAGACCAAGCGCTCGTCGATCCGATGGGGAAGGCCGGCGTTCGGCATCGCGCACACGGGCAGACCGAGGTCGAGCATCTCTTCGACCGCGGCGAGCACGTGCATCGGACCGTCGGAGCAGTTCACGCCGATCACCGACGCGCCCGCATCAGCCATTTTTTTGCCGATTTCGCGCGCGCTGGTTCCATCGGCCATGCGCCCGTGCTCATCGAGCGAGGCGGCGGCGATCACGGGGATCCGCCCCTTCGCGGCTTCGCACGCGGCTTCGATGGCCACGCGGAGCTCGCTCGTCTGACGCATCGTCTCCACGATGAGGCAGTCCACCTCTCCCTCCACCAAGGCTTCGGCTTGCTCGAGGAGCGCCCCCTTTACCTTCGCGAGATCCTCGACGCTCGCATCTCCCAGAAAATAGCCGCTTGGACCAATGGCGCCCGCGACGTACGCGTGGCCCCCCGCAGCCGCCTTCGCCAAGCGTGCTCCCGCAAGATTGATCTCGCGGACGCGCGATGTGAAGCCGTGCTTGTCGAGACGCAACGCATTCGCACCGAACGTGTTGGTCTCGATCAGTTGGGCGCCGGCGCGGACGTAGTCCTCGTGCACGCGCGAGATCGACTCGGGACGCGACACGTTCAGTTCCTCGAAGCAGGTGCTGTAGAGAATGCCTCGCTCGTAAAGCTGGGTTCCCATCGCGCCATCGACGACGAGCACGTCGCTCTGGAGGGCCTCGAGGAATGATCGATTTTTTGGGTTCGAGGCTCTTGAGCTCATGGGCGACGCGTTTGCATCTAGGCCTTTTGATGCCCTGTCGCAAGTCGGCGTATACTCGCGTCATGAGTCGATGGCCCGCGCGTGTCCTCTTCATCGCGTTCGTCGCGGCCTGCGCGAAGGGCTCCGACGATCACCCGCCGGCTGCACCGAGCACCGGTCCGATCCGCGGCACCGACCAGGAGACGCTCGTTCCAGCGCGCCCCCGCGGCGCCAACGCCGACAAGCGGAAGCCGAGTGACGCGACGAACCTTCAAGCAATGCTCTCCGAGGGATGGGGAAATTTTTCGCGTGGCCCCGGAGAAGCTCCGGTCGTCCGCCTGCCCAACGCGTCCGCCTCGCCGCCGCCTCCCGGAGCCCACCGGGTGCGCTTGGCTCGCTTCGTTCACCTGGCTGATTTCCAGCTTGCGGACGACAAATCTCCGGCGCGCGTCGTCGCCCTGGATACACCGGTTGCCGTGGACGGAAGCTTCCGTCCTCAGGAATCGATGGGCTGCCGTGTCATCGACGCCGTCGCGCGCACCATCAACCGCATCCACGAATCGGGTCCCCTCGACCTCGTGCTTCTCGGCGGCGACAACGTCGACAACGCGCAAGGCAACGAGCTCACGTGGCTCTTCGGCGTGCTCGATGGCGGCGCCACGCTCGCGTGCGATTCGGGCGCAAAAGACGACCCCGTCCCCGGCCCCGACAACGACGGTAAAGATCCCTTCGTTCCGGAGGGACTTGCGCCACCGTGGTACTGGGTCACCGGCAACCACGACGTTCTGTCGCAGGGAAATTTCGAGGTAACGGCAACGCGCAGAATGGAGGCCGTGTCGGACACGTCGACCGGCGGGACGCGCGTCTACTCGAAGGCCGGGGCAAGCGTGGTTCAGGGAACGGTCGTCCCTGATCCAGCTCGCACGATGATGTACCGATCAGAGCTCATGGCGCGGATCGCCGCAGACACCGGACGAGCGGGACCGCGCGGGCACGGCCTCGGCGCGTACGCCGAACAGCACAAGAAGGCTTTTTACACGGTGGATCTGCCGGGATCGCCGGTACGATTCCTCGTGCTCGACACGTCCGCAGAGACCGGCGGGGCCGACGGCGTCCTGCATCGCGCCGACGTCGATGCCTTCGTGGCTCCGGAGCTCGCGCGTGCGGTCACCGAGCAAAAATATGTCGTGCTCGCGTCGCATCACGCCATCGATCGCTTGACCGATGGCTCGGGTGTCGCAGGCACCGGCACGCTCCAGCCCGACGCGATCCTCCCCGAGGAGTGGGAAAAGACCCTCGGTGCGAACCACAACGTGATCCTCGACCTCGTCGGTCACGCTCACGACCACCGCATCAGACGATTGGGTCAGGCACCGGGGGGCTTCTGGGAAGTGCAGACGGACGCCATCGCCGACTATCCGCACCAACTTCGGTTGGTCGAGATCTGGGACGAGGACAACACGTGGCTGTCGATCCGCTCGGTCGTCGTCGACTACTCGACCGAGGGCAACCGCGTTGCCGCGTCGGGGCGCGAGCTCGGCATCCTCGACTACACCATCGGATGGTCGTGCTGCGGGCCTGGAACTGCCGCCGATCGCAACGTCATCCTCTGGCAGAAGAAGCCGTAGGGCCGATGCTCGAGCTTCATGACGATTTGGTGAAGGCGCTGCCCGCGCTGCGCGTCAGTCGTGATCCCGCCGATCGCGTCGCGTATGCACGTGATCTGTGGCCGAGGCATCACCTCGCCGTGCGAGCTGGGAACGTCGCCGAGCACAAGCCCGGGGTCATCGTTTGGCCGACCTCGACGTCCGAGGTGCAAGAGCTCGTGAAGTGGGCGCATGCAACGTCGACGGCGCTCGTTCCTTTCGGTGCCGGCAGCGGCGTGTGCGCGGGGATCTTGCCGCGTGAGGACGTGGTCATCGTCGATCTGAAGCGGATGTCGCGCTGGCGCGATTTCGATGTGAGCGCACCGTCTCTCGACGTGGAGGCAGGCGCCATGGGGATGCCGCTCGAAGAGGAGCTCGTGCGGCGCGGCTTCACCCTCGGGCACTTTCCATCGTCGATCCTGTGCAGCACCGTGGGCGGCTGGGTGGCAGCGCGAAGCGCAGGGCAAAGCTCGGGGTACTACGGAAAAATGGAAGACATGGTGGCCGAGCTCGAGCTCGTCACCGGCACCGGCGAAGTGGTCACCCTGAAGCGGCGCGCGTCGGGGCCCGATCTGATTCCTCTCGTAGTCGGCAGTGAAGGGACCCTCGGCATCATCACGTCGGCGCGACTGCGTCTTCATCCTGCACCCACCGCACGCGGGTTCGCCTCGTGGTCCTTTCCCACCACCGAGCAAGGCTGGGATGCCATGCGCGTGTTGTTCCAGGCAGGTCTCCGCCCCGCTGTGTGCCGTCTCTACGATCCGTTCGACGCTATGATCGCCCGCAAAGGCGCAGTGAAGCGCGGGCAGAAGCACGGGGGCTCGCCGGGCGTGGGGGCAGCCGCGCTTCGATCGCTTCTGCGGAGGCCAGCGGCGTTCAACGAGCTCCTCGCCACGAGCCTGGGCAACCGCGCTCTCGGCGGCGCAATGATCGTCGCCATCTTCGAAGGCCACGGCGACGGACCGAGCCGCGATGCCGACGAAGCGCAGCGCCTACTCGAGAGGCTTCATGGCACCAACGAAGGCGAAGGACCTGCGCGCCGGTGGCTGCAACATCGCTACTCAATCAGCTACCGCCAAGCGCCGAGCATCGCTGCGGGCCTCTTCATCGACACCATGGAGGTCGCTGCCACGTGGTCGCGTCTCGGCGCGCTCTACGACGGCGTGCGCAAAGCGCTCGGCGAGAGCGTCTTCGTGATGGCGCATTTGAGCCACGCCTACCCCGACGGTTGCTGCATCTATTTTTCGTTCGCGGGGAGCGCAGCGCCCGGCGCAAAGCACGGCGAGTGGGACGCGTCGAGCGAAGCGGTCTACGACGGCACCTGGAAACGCGCTCTCGCCGCGGCCGTCGCTGCCGGTGGCACGCTCGCTCATCATCACGGAGTCGGCCGATCGAAGGCGCCGCGTTTGGTCGACGAGCTCGGCGCGGGGGTCGAGGTGGTGCGCGCCCTCAAGCGAGCCTTCGATCCGAAGGGGATCCTCAATCCCGGAAATCTCATTCCGCCGATCAGCCCCAATCCGTTCGTCGACGACGCTTACCAGCGACCGCACGCGTGATGAACATCGATCGCCAAAGCTTGCTGGCCGAGATCGCGGGCACGACGCTGCTCGGGGACGCAGAAGGCGCGCTGCGGTGCGAAGGGCTGACCCTCAGCATCGAATCACTCGCCGATCACGGGGGACTGACGATCGACGCTTGGCTCGCCGAAGGAGCGCCGGGTGCGCCTGATCCTTGGCGTGATCCCGCCGACCACCTGGTCGCTGGACTGGACGCGACGCTCACGAACGGAGAGGCGCTCTCGGTGCGGCCTGCACCGCGCCGCGCTGTGGGGCCCGATCTCGTCGCGCTCGTGATCGGAATGCGAGGCCGCTTCGCCACGGTGACGTCCGCGTGGCTCCGAGTTCATCCCGTTGGTGCACGCAGGCCGGCGACCGCGTCCTTCATCCATCCGCGAAATCCGCCGCTGGCCGAGGGGGAGACCGCGCTCATCGAGGCGATCGCCCGCGAGCTCACACGTCGCTGATCAGCCGGGCGGCCAGGCGAGAGTTCGCCCGCCGAGCACATGCACGTGAATGTGAAACACGCTCTGCCCTGCGTTGAGCCCGGTGTTGATGACCAACCGATAGCCGCCCTCGGCGAGCCCCTCTTTCTCGGCAACATCGCGCGCGGTCATGATCAAGTGCCCGAGGAGCGCGGCATCCGCAGGCATGGCGTCGTGCACGCTCGCGATGTGCTTTCGCGGGATCACCAAAAAATGTGTGGGCGCCGCCGGGTGGATGTCGCGGAAGGCGACGGCCTCGTCCGATTCGAAGATGATCGCCGCCGGAATCTCCTTCGCCACGACCTTGCAGAAGAGACAGCTCATTGACTGAGGATAGCATTCCCGTCGGCATCGCTCAGCTGGAGCCCGAGCGCGAGACGCTTCAAGGCCGCTTCGATGAGCGCGCGATCCCTCTCCGTGGCGTGGAGCGCCAGGCAGCCGCCGCGACCGGACAGGTACGCGACGCACGCCGCCTCGAGCTCACTCAGCTCGATTCTCCGCTCCATGCGCATCCGTTCGATCCGGTAACGGAGGATGCTCCCGCTCTCGGCCCTGGCGAGCTCGATTTGGGCCTCGCCCGCCGTGCCTACGAGATGCCGCACCACACCGCGTAGAATGGCTGCGCGCGCTTTCGCGTCCTTCACGTGGGGTTCGTTGTAGAGCGCAAACATCCGGTTGCGCGAATAGAGACCGGGAACGACGGTCATCGCCACGAGCAAGGCATCGCGGTCGATCGCGCTCCTCAAGCTTCGTCCTCGTCGTCACTGTTGTGGCGCCGCACGGGCTGACCGCTTTCCAGCTGCAGGAGCGCAGCTTGACGTTCGCTGCGGAGCGAGGTGATGAGCTCGGTGAGATCGCCCGCGATGATGCGGTCGAGCTTGTTCAGCGTGAGCCGAATGCGGTGATCGCTGACCCGGTTCTGCGGATAGTTGTAGGTTCGGATCTTCGAGCTCCGCTCGCCGGTGCCGACCATACCGCGGCGTTCGGCGGAGACGGCGGCGTCCTGCTTCTCGCGTTCGAGATCGAGGAGCCTGCTCCGAAGCACCTTGAGGGCTTTTGCCTTGTTTTTGAGCTGCGATCGCTCGTCTTGGCATTTGACGATGAGTCCGCTCGGCTTGTGGAGAAGCTGGACCGCGCTATTGGTGGTGTTCACGCCCTGCCCGCCCGGTCCACCGCTCGCGGCGATCGAGATCTCGAGATCCTTGTCCTCGATCTGGACGTCGACTTCTTCGGCTTCGGGGAGGACGGCCACCGTGGCGGTCGACGTGTGGATGCGCCCCTGGGTCTCCGTCGCAGGAACGCGCTGGACGCGGTGCACTCCGCCTTCGAAGCGAAGCTGCGAGTAGACGTCCTTTCCGGTGACGAGCGCGATGCACTCCTTGTAGCCACCCGTCGCGCTCTCGCTCTGGCTGAGGATTTCGATCTTCCAACCCTGGGTCTCGGCGTAGCGCGAATACATGCGAAAGAGATCCGCCGCGAAGAGCGCCGCCTCCTCGCCCCCTTCCCCGCTGCGGATTTCGAGGATGGTGTTCTTCTTGTCGTTGGGATCGGTCGGCAAAAGGAGAAGCTGAATGCTCTGCTCGAGCGCATTTTTTTCGGCCTGCAGCTCGGGGAGCTCGAGCTGGGCGAGCTCGCGCAGGTCCGGATCTCGGAGCGACTCTTCGTGGCCGCTGATGGTGTGCCCGAGAGCTTGGTAGCGCTTGAATTGGCCGATCAACGACTCGAGCTCTCCGCGCTCCTTGTTCAACTTGGAGAGCTGATGGCGGTCCGCGAGGACCTGTGGCCGGCACATTAAATCATCCAGCTCGACGTAGCGTCGTGACAGCTGTTCGAGCTTTTCGATCGGGAGCATCGGGAGACGTTCCTCTTAGCATAAGAGGGATTTCGCCGGACGTGTCGCCGACGTGAAACCACACCCGGCCTATCAAATTAGATCGATGTGCTGGCCACTCCGTCCCCGAAGCGCTAGAAAATCTGGGCGTGCGGCGTTGTCTGATCCCGTCCCTTTTGACTTGCATCGCGTTTGCGTGCGGATACCCCACGTACGTAGGCGAGGACGGCGGCGACCCGTTCTACGGCAACCGCACGCAGGGTGACGAAGGCGGGAGCGATTCGGGGGACGCCACCACCACCACCGACGCCGGAGCGGACACCTGCGTTTCCGACGCCGGCACGCAGCCGGACTTCACGCCTGACAAGCCGTGCGTCGTGGCGCTGAGCTGCGCGGCCCTCATTCACCACGTCGACTGCTGTGACAACAGCGTCGTCGTCGGGGTCGCGAGCAGCAAGCTCACGGAGGCCCAGGCACTCGAGGCCACATGGCGCGCGACCCTCGCCCAAAGCTGCAAGTCGTGCGCAGCCTGCACCGCGGGGCCGACGGTCACCGAAGATGGCGATGCAGGCCGGCTGCCCGACGCAGGAGTCCAGCTGGTGTGCGTCGGCACGCCGCCAAACGGGCTCTGCCAAACGAAGCGGCCGTAGCTAAGCGGCGCGCAGGCGATTTGCAGCGGTCAACGCCGCGTAGTCTGCGAACTCGACGTCGTCAGCGACCGTGGGCACCTCACCGCTCTCACGGAAGAGAGTGGCGCGGAGCGAGGCGAGTGCGACCTCCAGCTGATCGTCGTCGGGCTCGATGGTCGTGATCTTCTGGACGAGGAACCCGGGCCACAGGACGGCGCGCAGCGGGCCCGTCGTGCAGTAGCGGGCAAAGAGCCGCTGAATCTCGAAGGTGACCCCGGCGATGAGCGGGAGGAACGGGAGCTTCTCGAGGAAGAAGGCCAGGTTGTCGAGCACCACGCTCCCCGTGTGGATGCGCGGCAAGAGCCCCCCCACCACGGTGAAGACGAGGATCGACACCAGCGCCACCATCACCAGGAATGTCGTCCCGCAGCGGGGATGAAGGGTGGTCTTCGTGCGCGCGTTGGCGACGACGAGCTCTTCGTTCGCCTCGTAGGTGCTGATCGTTTTGTGCTCGGCGCCGTGGTACTGAAAAACGCGACGGATGTCCGGTACGCGGCGAATCAAGAGCAAATAGCCGATGACGACGCAGAGCTTGAGCCCGCCGGTCATCACCTGGAAGAGCGGCGACTGAACGTCGAGGTTCAGGTTGAAGGCGCGGTTGATCCCGGCAGCGGCCGCCTGCGGGAGCGCGATCAAGAAGAGAATGGCGACGACGAGCATCAGGCCCATGGGGCCGCGTGCAGCTTTCTTGTCCGATTCGCTGCCCGATCCGTTGAGATCGGCGTCCGCCGTCGTCAGTGCAAAAAGCGACATGCCGAGCGCCGTCGTGACCTGCGCTGCGAAATCTTTTTCCATCTGTTCGCCCGAAAAACGGAGCGCCTCGCTACCGAGCTTCAGCGACTCGACGAGCGAGTGCATCCCGCGTAGGAGAGGCAACTTTGCCCAGCCGGTGCGGGTGTCGGTGACCGCCCGCTCACGCACGATGAGTGAGCCGTCTTGCCGCCGAAGGACGACGGCAAACGAATTCGGGGCGCGCATCATCACCCCCTCGAGGACGGCTTGCCCTCCGATGTACGGACGCGCGGCTACGGGTTGACTCATGCGCTCAATATAAGGCCGAAACAGGGCCTGTCAGTTTTTCTCAGGATTCGGCGGCGGGCGCTTCTTTGGGCGCGGGCGCAGCTTCGTCCTTCGCGGGTGCCGTAGGCGCGGTCTTCGCGGTGGTCGACCCGGGCTTGACGGCCTTCGTCTCGTAGCGCTTGCGGAAGCGATCCACGCGGCCAGCGGTGTCCATCAACTTCTGCGTACCCGTGTAGAACGGGTGGCAGGCCGCGCACACGTCGACTTGGAAGTCGCCGCGGGTCGAACGCGTCGTGAAGGCGTTGCCGCATGCGCACGCGACGCGCGCGGGGGGATAAACCGGGTGAATTGCTTCTTTCATGGCGAGCTCCATCAGGTAACGAACAGCCTCTCCGGGGATAGGAAAGGGCCGCGGAACCTAACGCTTGACCCCCGGGTTCGCAAGGTCTTCGGTCAAAAAGGGATTTCGTCGTCCCCGCCGTCACTACCGCCGCCCTGGAAGTCGTCCGCTCCGCCGGCGTCGTGTTGGGGCGCGGGTGCGGGCTTGCCGCCGCCTCCTCCGTAGGATCGCCCACCGCCACCGCCACCGCCACCGCCACCGCCGCCACTGCGCTCGCCTTGATCGAACTGCGCGTCGCCGCCGCCGCTACGTTTGCCGCCGGCGAGGATGATGTTGTTGGCAACGATCTCCGTGCGATAGCGCTTTTCGCCGTCTTTTTCGTAGCTGCTGGTGCGTAGGCCGCCTTCGACGAAAATGCTCGAGCCCTTGGTGAGGATTTTTGCGAGCGCTTCTCCGCGCTTTCCCCAGACGGTGATTGAGTGCCACTCCGTCCGTTCCTGGCGGACGCTGGCCTTATCGAGGTAGGTCTCCGAGGTTGCCAGGCGAAGCTTGAGGATGGCCTGGCCCCCGGGCGTGACACGGAGCTCCGGATCAGCGCCGAGATTTCCGAGCAGCAGTACCTTATTCAACCCTTCGGCCATGAGCGTTCTCTCCTCTAACAGGAACCCGTACGCGGACCTTTTGGTTCGCCTTTGCACCCGCGTCAACGGTGCCGCCTCGCAAGAGCTCGTTTCGCCTGATAAGAAGCGTAACCGCACATGAGGCCGAAGTGACTATCCCTCGGATTTCCATCGTCATCCCCATCTACAACGAGCAGGGCATTCTCCACGCTGCCGTCGTCGACCTTCGTGAGCGCCTCAAGCCCTTCGGCTGGCCTTACGAGGTTATCCTCGCCGAGAACGGCTCGAAGGACGACACCGTCGAGATCGGCCACGAGCTCGCGCGCAAATACGCCGACCCAGCCGACGGGCAGATCAAGATCATCAGCCTCGGCGAGCCGAACTACGGCAAAGCCATGAAGCAGGGGATCCTCCTCGCGCGTGGCGAGCTGGTGATCTGCGACGAGATCGATCTGTGCGACGCCGATTTTCATAGGCGCGCGGTGGACATCCTGGAGACCGGCGAGGCCGATCTGGTGATCGGCTCGAAGCTGCTCGCCGGCGCGGAAGACGATCGCCCGATCTTCCGGCACATCGCTAGCCAGGCGTACACGGGGATGCTCCGTCTGGTCCTCGGCTTCCGCGGCACCGACACCCACGGACTGAAGGCCTTTCGCAGGCTTGCCCTCCTCGACACCGTCCGGGCCTGCCTCGTCGACAAGGACGTGTTCGCCAGCGAGTTCGTGATCCGCGCCGATCGCGGCGGCGTCAAGATCAAAGAAATTCCGATCCGCGTCATCGAGAAGCGGCCGCCCTCGATCAACCTGTTCAAGCGCGTACCGAACGTGATGAAGAGCATGGCCAAGCTCACCTACGCGATACGCATTCGCGGATAGGTCTGCGTTGGAACCGAAGCCCCTGAACAACGTCGAGCGGTCGGTCTATGCAGCGTCGCTATCGCTGCTGGCTTTCAGCACGCTCACGGGTGTGGCGCTCGCCGCTTGGTTCTTGCGCATGGCAGACCCGTGGAGCTGGCGGAGCGTCCTCACGCTTGGCGCGTGCATGGGGGGCGTCACCACGAGCGCTCTCGTGTGGCGGGCGCCGTCGCGCAGTCATGTGCTCGCGGGAATCGCGGTCGTCCTCGCGTCGCTCATCCGCGTCGGCCCGATCGCCGACTGGACCTGGGTAACGCTCACGCTCCTCGCGTTGACGACGCTGCTGCTCATACCCCTCGTGCACGCCTTCCTGCTGCTTCCCCGAAGCTGATGCTCGAAGACGTCTCCGCCGCGTCCGAGCGCTTCTCGCTCTCTGTCGGCGATGCGCCCGCCTTCGAGGCCACCTACGACGTTGCGATCATCGGCGGCGGGGTCAATGGCACGGGCGTCGCGCGCGACCTTTCCTTGCGAGGGCTGAAAGTGGTGCTCTTCGAGCGCAACGATCTCGCTTTCGGCGCGAGCGGCAACTCGAGCGGAATGATCCACGGCGGCGTACGCTACCTGTCCACCAACCCCAAGGTGACCCGCGAGTCTTGTCAGGACTCGGGTTTCATCCAGCAGATCGCCCCGCATCTGCTTTTTCGCATTCCGTTCCTCATGCCCATCCCCGCGGGGGCGAAGGGGCGGATCATGATGGAACTGGTCGACGCGTATCTCCGCGCGTACGACGACTACCAGCCTCTGAAGCGCGGCAAGCCGCACACCCGGCTCGACGCGGCGGACATGGCGCGACTCGAGCCCGGCCTGGTGGGCGCGATGTCCGGAGGATTCAGCTTCGACGAGTGGGGCATCGATGGCGTGCGCCTCTGCGTTCTCAACACCCTCGACGCGAAGGAGCGGGGCGCGGTCGTGCACCTTCACACGACCGTGGAATCGATCTCGAAGCTGCGCGAGGAAGACGCCGCTCCCCTTCGGTACCTGGTGCGCGCGCGCGATCGCCTGACGTCGCGAGCCGTCAGCGTGCGGGCAAGTGCGGTGGTCAACGCCAGCGGCGCGTGGGGCCCGATCACCGCGACCCTGGGCAAGCTCCCGACTACCAAGGTGCGCATCCGTCCCGGCAAGGGCATCCACGTCACCTACGATCGAAGGCTCTCGAACTACGCGATCCTCAGCGAAGCGATCGACGGCAGGCAGATTTTTCTCGAGCCGTGGCAGAACATCAGCGTCCTCGGAACGACCGACGACGATTTCTTCGGTGACCTCGACGACGTGGTCGCCACGAGCGAAGAGGTTCGTTACCTCGTGCAAGGAATCGCCCGTGTTTTTCCGAGCATTCGTGAGGCGCGCGCGATCGGTACCTACGCTGGCGTGAGGCCAACGCTCTACGAGTACGGCCCCAACGAAGATGCGCTCTCGCGCGAGCACGCTGTCGTGGATCACGCGACCGACGGCGCTCCGGGCATCTACTCGATGATCGGCGGCAAGCTCGCGAGCTACCGGCTCTTCGCCCAGGAGATGAGCGATCGCATCGCCCAGGATCTGGCGCCGTCCACTACGTGTACGACGCACACCAAGCCTCTGCCCGGTGGGGATCGCGCGCCGGATGCCCTGGCGATCGCAGAGCAGCACGAGCTCACTCCCATCGCCGCGCGCCGCCTCGTCTACCGCCACGGCTCGCGCGCCATTCGCATTCTGCAGCGCATCGCCAAGCGTCCTCGCGAGCGCGAAGTGGTGTGCGCGTGCGAGCCGGTCCTCGAGGCCGAGGTGCGTCACGCGATCAAAGAAGAGATGGCGCGCACGGTGGACGACGTGGCCAGGCGAACGCGGCTCGGGCTCGGTGCGTGCGGGGGTATGCGCTGCGCTGCTCGCTGCGGTCAGATCGTGGCCGAGGAGCTCGGTCTTCCGCCGCGAGATGGGCTCGACCAAGCCCGGCAATTTCTCGAACGCCAGGCTCGCACGCGGATCGTGGCCCTCGGCCCGGACCAAGCACGGCAAGAGGCGCTCGCTCTCGCTCACCTGCGCTCGACACTCGGCACGAGGGGCTCGGCGTGATGGACGGCGCGCCGGCTCTGGGGAGCGTTCTCGTGATCGGCTCGGGCATCGCGGGCACCGCAGCGGCCCTCGCCGGAGCGACCGCGGGAGCACGCACGCGTCTCATTCTCGGGACGAGCGGCGCGACCACCTTGAGCTCCGGAGCGATCGACGAAGTGCCCTGGGAGCAGATGGCTCCGCGGATGCGTCCGGTCTCGGAACATGAGCAATCCGTCCTCGCGCAGATCGGTCTCTACGCGCTGCGTGCCGAGGGTTCCTTGGTGGCAACGATGGCCGGGACCGTCCGGCGGGCGCGCGGCACGGATCGCGCGATCCTCGATCTCGAGCCGTTGCGAGGGGGGGCGGTGGCGGTCCCCCGCAGCGATCATCACGGCTGGGACGCGAGCGCTCTCGCCCGAGCATGGTCCGATGCGCCGCTGGCCCGCGAGCGCAGCCTCACATTCGTCGCCGTCGATGCCCAGATCACTCGCTTCCGCGACGAGCACTCCCTGCGCGACGCGGAGATCGCTGCTCGTCACGACGAAGCCGCGCGCCTCACCTGGATGGCCGAACGACTGAGCGAAGTGAAAAACCAGGGAGAGTTTCTGGGGATGATGGTCCCGCCGTGGTTGGGCATCGATCGCCCGCTTGCCGCGGAGGTCTCTAGAAAACTAGGCATCTCGTGCGGTGAAGCGGTGGTCGGGCTCGCGGGTCCTTCGGGGGCGCGTTTTCTGAGAGCGCGCGATCGTGCGCTCGATGCGGCGGGCATCGAGACCACTGCGGGCTGGGTGAAGCGGGTCGAGCGCGAAGCCGACCATTGGACGGTCGAGCTCGAGGACGGAACGGTGCACGAGGCTGCGGCGGTCATTCTCGCAAGCGGCGGTCTCATCGGCGGCGGCCTTCGCTACGAACCAAGCGCAGCGATCCTGGCCTCGGCCGTCCCTCCGTTTTCACGTCTGACATTTCGAGCGACCATCGATGCTCCGGTATCGATCGGCGCGCACGGTCGCCTGCTCGATCTTCCCGGCTCGCTCTTCGGCGCGGCACCGGAGTCGCTGGCCTGGCCCTTCACGAACGATCCCCTCCTCGAACGGGCGGGCGTCCTCGTGGGCGAAGACGCGCGCGTCACGGGCGCTCCTTCGGGCCTGTTCGCCTGCGGAGATCTCGTCGCTGACCGTCCACGCGCCTGGCTGGATGCGCTCGCCTCCGGAGTGCGCGCCGGAAGGGCCGCCGCAGCCCTCGTCTCCGCCTAGCTACGTCGAGCGCAGCCGCTTCATCGAACCTTACTGCCGTGGCCGACCAGCTTCTCGCGCATGAGCTTGTATGCTGCACGTAACGTGTAGTCCTGACCGAGCATCGGATCGCTGGGCATCGTTCGCGCATCCGCTTCGATTTGCACTCCTGCATCGCCGGTAAAAGCCGAAACTCCAGCGTCTTGAGCGGGCACGTCGACGCCCGGAATGCCTTCGGCTGGGAGGTGTCCCTCCAGGTCTCGCTCGCGTAGTGGCGGGAGGGCGTTCGGATCGAGCTTCGTCGGATCGAGGGTGACGTCGGGATGGATTCCGTCGGCCTGAATGGAGTGCCCGCTCGGCGTGTAGTAGCGCGCGGTGGTCATCTTGAGACCTGCGCCGTTGGGGAGCGGGATGATCGATTGCACGCTGCCCTTTCCGAAGGTGTTCGTCCCGAGTGCGAGGGCTCGGTTTTGATCCTGAAGAGCGCCGGCGACGAGCTCTGAGGCGCTCGCGCTGTACTGGTTCACGAGCATCACCACGGGCACGTCGCTGAACGCGCCTCCGCCACGAGCCTTCACCTCGTCGACGACCTTGCCTCGATGCCGCGTGGTGTAGATGACTCCGCTCGAGAGGAACTCGTCTGCGACCTCGGCAGCCTCGTCTACCAGCCCGCCGGGGTTGCTTCGCAGATCGAGGATCACTCCGGTGATTGGCGCGTTGGTCGCGCTCCGCACCTTGGCCGACGCGCGGAGGAGCTCGTCGTGTGTGTGATCCTGGAACTGCTTGATTCGCACGTAGACGATGTTTCCGGTGAGCAGCTTGGAAGCGACGCTCGGCACGTGAACGACCTCGCGCACGAGATCGAACGTGATGAGATCGCGCGTGCCCGGCCGCTTCACGGTGAGCTTCACGTGCGTCCCGGGGAGGCCGCGCATTTTTTTGACGAGCTTGTCGAGGGCGACGACTTGGATGATTTCTCCGTCGATGGCGACGATGCGATCGGCGCTCTTCAGACCGGCGCGCTCGGCGGGCGAGCCCTCGATTGGCGCGATGACCGTGACCATCTCGTTGCGTGCATCGACCTCGATGCCGATGCCCGCGAACTTGCCCTCGGTGTCTTCCTGAAAATCCGTGTACTCCTTCGGCGGCAGGTAGCTCGAGTGAGGGTCGAGCTCTTCGACCATGCCCTTGATCGCGCCGTTCACCAGCTTGGCGCGGTCGACGGGCTCGACGTAGTTGTTCTCGATCTGCACGAGCACTCGACCGAGCTGCGCCATCGCCGTGTACGGATTTTCGTCCTGCGTCGTGGCCTTGGCACCTGGCTGGAGGAGCGACCCGCAGACCCCTCCTGCAAAGGCGATCGCGGTGAATCCGGCAAGTTTGCACGCAGCAAAAACGGTGGTTCGCTTCACCCCTCGAGGCTAGCCGAACAGATAGTGAAGGAGATCGCCTCAATGGCGTTGATTGTGATGAAACAGAGCTGATAGCCTGGGCTGTAGGTAGATGATCTATTTGATCCTGAAGGAGGTTCACCTTGGCGATCGGTGACAAAGACGCGAGCGTCCCCAACATCCGCACGTCGGAGAGCAAGACCGATAAGCGCAAGCAGAGTCTCTACTTCCCGGAGTCGATGCTCCAGGAAATCAAGGAAGAGGCAGCGCGCCTGGACCGATCGCTCTCTTGGGTCGTGCAGCGCGCGTGGAAGATCTCGCGCCTAGAGATCAAGAAGCTTCCGAGCGTGAACGATGTCGAAGGCGGCGAAGACGACGACGGCGAGTAGTCCTTCGATCCCGCCGACGGCTGGTGAAGCGCATTCCTTCGCAATTGCGGAGGACGGCACGCGCCTTTTCGTTCACACGAAGCTGGGCCCCCCGGGCGACGACGCGAGGACGGTCCACGCATTTCTTTGCGACGGCATCCTCTGCGACGGCTTCATCTGGAAATATCTCTGGAACGATCTCGCGCCCGTCGCCCCGCTCACGCACTGGCACTACCGCGGTCACGGTCGAAGCGCTCTTCCGCGCGATGCCGAGCGCATCGGGATCGAGGCCCACGCCGACGACCTGATGAGCGTGAGACGTCACGTCGGCGATCCTCCCGCGGTCCTCGTCGGTCATTCGATGGGCTGCCAGGTGGCGCTCGAAGAGTACCGCCGTCACCGCGACAAAGTGCGCGGGCTCGTTCTCATCTGCGGCAGCTTCGGAAAAATCACGAGCACCATCCGCGGCGTCCCGGTGCTGGATCTCGTCCTCCCGAAGCTCGTGAACCTGGTCGAAAAAAAACCAGACGTCGTGCGCGCTATCTGGTCTCGTATTCCCGCGGCTATGGCTCTCAAAATCGCGCTACGTGCCGGTGAGGTCGATCCAGAAAAAATTCACCCGGAGGACATCCTCCCTTACCTCCAGCACATGACGCACGTCGACTTCCCTATGTTCTTACGGATGCTCCGGGCGGCGGGCGAGCACTCCGCGGGTGATTTTCTGGGGCAGATCAACGTGCCCACGCTGATCGTGGCCGGCGAAAAAGACACGCTCACCCCGGCGTTTCTGTCGGAGTCGATGGCGGAGGCGATCCCGGGGGCCGAGCTTCTCCTCGTAAAAGGCGGGACTCATGTGGCCTCGCTCGAGCAGCACGAGCTGGTCAACGAGAGGATCGTGAAATTTTTCCGGGACCGCGTTTGCAAGACGTCGTAGGCGCGATCTCGCTTTGCGCGGCGCTCTTGTTTTCGGGCTGCCGTCCGGCGCCCGCGGTGGAGAACACACTCGAAGTCGCCGCGTCACCGGAATCATCGGCATCCACCGCCGCCCCCGACGCTGCGAACGATGCGCCCCCCACGGATGCACCGACGGTCACGCGCGCAAAATCGATCGGGCACACTTCGGTCGTCTTCAAGATCACCTTCACGGGCGGTAGCGAAGCCGCCTTCAAGCCCGAGTCGCATCGCGGAAAGGCGCGTTATCGAGGAGAAATTGCAGCCTATCGTCTGGGGCAGGGGCTCGGGCTCTCGAACGTGCCCGCGGCGCTCGTCCGCCGCTTCCGGGCGACGGAGCTTCGGTCCGTGCTCGCCGGGGAATCGGCCGACCTGTTCGATTACGAAGTGGTCATCGACCGAAACGGAGGGATCAGAGGCGCGATCATCCCGTGGATTCAGGGGCTTGAGTTTCTTCCGCTCTCCGCGTCGAACGCCTTCTTGCAGAAAGACCCCGCGCTCGCCTCCCAGATCAGCACGCTCATCGTGTTCGATGTGCTCACCGGAAACTGGGATCGCTGGAGCGGCGGCAACGTGGGCTTCGACCGAGGCGCGAACCGCGTCCTGTTCATCGACAACGACGGAGCGTTCTTCGACCCCGTTCCCGCGCGGCCCGCCGAGTTGCAGATTGCGCTCCTGCGAAAGACGGAGCACTTCTCACGAAGGTTCGTCACGCGATTGCGCTCGCTCACACTCCCCGCGCTCGTCGCGGTCATCGGCGACGAAGATCCCGGTGTGCCCCTTCTTTCCGCGCGCGTCCTGGAACAGGCTGAAAAACGCAGGCAACGCGCGATTTCGATCATCGACGCAAAAATCGCGACGCGTGGAGAAACGACCGTACTTTCGTTCGAGTGAGCTTCCCGTGAGTCCGACGATCGCGAGGATGTGGGCTGTGGCAAAACGTAGAACAAGGATGATCTCCTAGGCGGCGGTCGCGTCTCTGGACACCTTCATGTGCTCAGCCACACCGTCGCGGTAGCGATGCCACGCCGCGAGCGCCCGCTGGCAAACGTCGAGCACCGAGCGAGCTTCGTCGCTGCCGTCGCGCGTGTGGTCGATGACGATGCGCCAGGCATCCGAGCGGTGACCGCCTTCGACCGCGGCATGCGCGCGGGTAAGCTCCATGGCTGACGGCGGACAGCCATAGTGAAGGACGAGGGGATGCCGGCGAACGGCCTCCTCGCCTTGCGCGCGCGTGTACGTACCGGCGAGCTCTGCGCGTTCGTTGACGCTGCCCTCGACGAAAATCGTCATCAGTGCGACCGCCGCCTGCCACGGAGCTACGCCGGTCGATTGCCGCAAAAAATCGCGGTAGTAGCGGGCTGAGGGATGCAGCCACGCGTCCTCGTTTTCGAAGTCGCTCCGGGAGTAGCCGAGCCCGTCCATCATGCGCAAGAAGAGCTCCGGATGCGGCGCGCTCTTCGAAAGGCCGCCCGTTTGCTCCTCGTAGATGTTCTCGGCGAGTGAAGCGCGCACGCTCGGAAGCGGCGGAACCTGGCCGAGCACCCGCGCGATCAAGATCGGAAAGTCGCGCACGTACACCGCGTACTCGTGACGAAAGTGCACGAGGAGCTGGGAGCGCGACAGCCCCGGTCGCGTGAGAAACGGAAACGCCCAGTGGTGTTTTTGGTCCATGAGCGCGAGGAGACGCTCGCCCAGATCGCTAGTTTCTCTCACAGCCTGATCGTGACACCGAGAACTCCGGACGTCACATTTTCGGCGGCGAGGCCCTTCGGACTAGTGAGGGGTGGTGCTGCCGCTGATGAAGTAAAGAATCGTGAGGGCGATGGCGAGCGTGATCACGCCGATCACGAACAGGCGGGGGCCCGTCCATTCCTCTTCGCTGATCGTGGGATCCGCAACCATGGCGGCTTTGGGGGCCGATTTCTTCGCGTCGCTCGTAGCCATCAATCCCCACACAAAACACCACTTCCGCGCGTTCGACAAGCCCAGGTTTCTAGAGGATCAGGTTTGAGTACCCGAACTCGTGCCCAAGATAGCCGGCGCGCTCGGCGAACGCGTAGGCGCGGCTGAGGACATCCAACGGCGCGAAGGCCTGAAGGAGCGCGAAGTGGCTTGTGGTCGGCTCGTGCATCCCGGTGAAGGGCCCGCTCACGACTTGTGGCCGAAACCCAGGGCCGATGCGGAGGTTCGTCTCGCCCTCCCGTGCGCCTCAGTCTTCGACGTGCATCGTGAGCTCGGGAAGAGCGGCAAAGGCGTCGGCGGTGTTGATGGCCTTGCTCGGCGCGACCACCCCTCGTGATTCGAGGGTACCGGCGAGCGCGCGCGCAGCGTAGAGCGCCTGGATTTCTGCGGTGAGGCCGTAGGGATCGCGGCCGGTAACGAAGACGCGTACGCAGCTCGTACCGCGCCGAGCCTCGATCAAGATTTCGAAGGCGGCGTCGCGGGCCTCACCTTTGGGACCGCCGGTGGAGCGGGCGATCACCCGTGTCAGAAGCCCGTTTCCGAATCTTGCGACGTAGGGCAGTAGCCCCTTGGTCACGGACAGCGCGCGCGCCGCTCCTTTGCCCATAGCCATGAACGTTCGGACGTTGTTCGCGCCGGTGTGGGAGGAGACGACCACCGACTCCGGGCTTGGAAAGGACGCTCCGGTCACTCTTCGGCCGGAGCGCAGCGAGAAGGCCTTGACCGTTGTGCCCACCGACTCGAGACGAAGCGCTCCGTCGATGAACTGCTTGGCGTCCCCCGCGGCGATCATGCGCAGCGCCGATTGCTTCGTCCCTTGGGACGTGCCCGCGCCGTACCCGCTCTTGGAGTCGATCACGTAGAGGATGGAAATGTCGTCGGGCGCTCCGCCCAGTCGTTTTGCGGCCTCGTGCGCCCCCCAGTCGGCAGGCGCGATCTCGTAAGCGAGCGACGGCACCATGCACGCGCCACTCGCCTCGGCGGTCGCGCGGTAACGGCTCACGGCCTGCGCGACGAAGAGCTGCTCTCCGGTGGTGTCGGCGTAGTGAATTCCCATGCGCGCGCAGCTGGCGAGGATTGGCTCGCCGACGTCCACGAACGGTCCCGCGCACGCGCACACCACGGTGCGCCCTTCGAGTCCGGCTCTGATCGAGTCCGAAGAGCGAATGTCGATGAGGCTCGTCTCGACGCCGCCGAGGGCGCGGCTGAGCGCATCGAGCTTCTCCTGGCTACGTCCGCCGATCGCGAACGACAGGCCGCGCTTGCGGAGCGCACCGCAGACGAGCTTTCCGGTGAAGCCCGTCGCTCCGTGGACCAGCACTCCTTCGCGCACGGTACGTCTGTATCGTGGATGCTTCTCGGAAAAAAGCGGGTCCTCACTTTCGCAAGGACCCGCCGGAGTTAGTGTTCCGTACCGCCGTCGCCGTATGCGGATCGCATGAACCCCTAGCCTCACGGCTAGGTGGGAAGCGCCGACGATTCAGAAGGCTTCCGAGATTATCCTTTCACCCACGACGGGCTTTCGCCTTGTGAGAGTGACGCGGCCCGGCGTGCACAGAGAACGGTCGTTGCCTCCCTGGTTCGTGTCATAAGGGATCCACGGAAACCGC
>JAYTOU010000024.1:0-131294 GCA_043747615.1 Myxococcales bacterium
GCTGGTCGCTGTACCAAAAAGGAACCGCGGGGCTCGTCGCGGCCTTCGTTTTCGCAGGGGCCGGTGCTGTCCGCCTCGCGCGCTTCAACGTTCTGTCCATGGGCGTGAGCGGTGCGCCAACCAAGCCCGGAAAGTACATCGTTGGTCTACCTGTCCCTGGAGCGGCGGGGATCTTGATCTCGCTCGTCGTCGCCAACCACGCGGCTATTGGTCCCCTCTCCGGCCCCAAGTACGTGTGGCCGATGATGGCGCTGACCATCTTTTTGGCCTTTTTGATGGTCTCCACCATCAAGTTCCGCTCCTTCAAAGATCTCCGCCTCAACGCCGCCTCCGTGGCCCTCGTTGGCTTCGCGGTGGGCTCGAGCGCGATTGTCTCCATGCAGACCAGCCCCGCATTCGTCCTCGTCTGGCTGCTCTCGTTTTACGTCGGCATCGGACTCGTGGAGACCGTGATCCTTTTCCCGCGCCGCCGCCGGGAGCGCCTTGCCGCCGCGGCCGCGAGACAGAGCATCCCTCCCGTCCCCTGAGCGGGCGTAGTCGATGCTCGACGATCTGTATTCGCTCCGGGAGCGCGCGCGTCACGCTGTGGCCCGAGGGGATCTCGACGACGCAACCGATGCGCTGATGACCGCGGCGCAGCAGACGCACATCGCCGAGCACGACTATCTGTCGGTGCTGAGGCCGCTCGAGGACGTGTTCGCGAAGCGCGGAGATTTTCGGAGCGCGCTCACCGTCAATTGGTACGTGGCGCCGACCGATCGCGACGGCTGGAAACGCGCGTACGCCATGATGAAGAACACGCCCCCCGTCGATCGAGCGCGGACCCTCGCCGCCGCTGGAGAGATGCCCGCCGCCGCGCAGGAAATGGAAGAGGCAGGCCTGGTGGCCGCAGCGGCGATCTTCCGCGAAAAAGCGGCTGATTTTCAGGGTGCGCGCGCGCTGTGGTCACGCCTCGCGCAGGTCACAATGGGCGGCGCCGACGCCTATAACGCGGCGCTCGTGCAGTTCAATCTCGCGCGGTGCGCGAAGCAATGCAAAGACACGCGCCAGTCGCGCGAGGCCATCGTGGCCGCGGTGCGTCTCCTCGAGGAGGCCGCCGATCACTTCGAGTCGGTCGGCCAACGCGAGCGCGCCTTCGATTGCTTCCAGGTGTTGATCCAAATCGGTCGCGAGGGCGGAATGTTCGAGGACGTCCTCGAGGGCTTCGTCAATTGCATCCGCATTCTGCGCGAAGACCACCTGAAATATTTCGCCCTGCAGTACTTCGAAGACGCCCTCACCGCGGCCAAAGAGAAGGGCGAGTTTTCCGCGGCGGCGACCCTCGCGCGCGAGGCTTCGGAGTATTCGCGTTCGCTCGGAATGGGGTCGGCGAGCGCGCACTACACCATCGTGCAGGCCCAACTTTGGCAAGACGTGTCGCACCGTCAGCTGGCTCGAGGCGCGCCCCCAGAGATCGCCGAAAACGCTCTTTTAGCGGCTATTTTGGCGTTTGGAGAGGTCGGGCAGTTCGCCCGCGTGGGGGCGCTCTACGGGGAGCTCGCGGGTATGGATCTCGAGCCCTCCCGGAAATCGCACTACGCGCGCGCAGCGAGGCGTTACGTCGGAGTGAACGACGAAGGCATCGACTCGGCTCCCCTCCCCGCGCACCTCCGGCAAGAAAATCATTTCCCGGACGTGTGGCACGTGGATCTCATCGAGTGGGAACAGCGCGGGAGCGCGTCGGAGGCGTGCGCAGACGTTCTGCTCGACAAGCGGTGGCCCGATTTGATCCGCCGAAAAGCGCTCCTCGCCCGGCTGACGGCATTCGCCACCGAGCACCCCGCGGCCCTCGACGACGGCGGGCCAGCAGCGACGTCGGCGCGCGTTCGTCTCGCCGAACAGCTCGCGCAACTCCAGCTCTATGCGGTGCTCTCACCGCTGGAGACGCTCTTCATGCGTGCCGAGCGTCCCGTGAAGGTCGCGGTGCTCACGGCGATGCAGACCCTCCTCTTCAAGCGCAGCTTCATCACGGTGCGAGCCGCTCTGCGCGATCCCGATCCGGCGGTGGTCGGCCAGGCCGCGAAGGCCGTCGAATCCCTTTATTTTCAGCATGCTTTCGATCCGCTGTCGCGCATCGTCCGCGAGTCCGCCACGCCGAGCGTGCGAGCCAGCGCACTTCGCGCCCTCGCCAAGGTCGATACGATAGAGGCCGCGGAATTTCTCCTCGGCATCCTCGAGCACGGCGCACCCGGCGATCGTCACGCAGCGCTCGAAAGCCTCAAACGCTCGCGCGGCGCGCGTTTCCTCGAGCTGGCCAAGGCCTCATTTCCTACGAGCACTCCCGACGTACAAGCCGCCCTCCGCGATGTCCTGCGCGCGCGGGGCGTCGCCGCCTGAGGCCGTCGTTCATCGGAAGTGGATGGCGCCGACGCGGTATTTTCCGTCGATGATTTCTCCGATGCCTACGCCTATGGATTCGGGCGTCGTCAAATTCTGCTCGCGGGCACCGGCTCGAAGTCGTCACCAAAGACGATCTTGCGCAGCTTGAGAACGCTCTCCGTCTCGCCCATGACGATGAGCGTCGTCCCCTCGAGGATGACGAAGTCGGGCTCGGGGTTGTAGGTGAAGGCGCGGTCGTCCCCACGCACGGCGACGACGAGGAGCTTGGTTTTCTGGCGGATCGGCGTGTCTTTGAGCATGAGGCCTACGAAGCTCGAGCTCGCGGGGATGATGACTTCCTCGAGGCGAAGGTTCTTCTCTTTGTCGCGGAGCATCAGATCCAAGAACTCGTTTACCTCGGGGCGAATGAGCTCGCTTGCCATGCGGAAGCCGCCGATCATCGTCGGGTTGACGACGGAGGTGGCACCGGCCTTGATCATCTTCGGACCGGCTTCGTTCTCGGTCACCTTGGCGACGATGCGCGCCGTCGCGTTCAGGCTCCGCGCGCTCAACGTGACGTAAAGGTTGTCCTTGTCGTGGGTGAGGGCAGCAACGACCCCGCGGGCGCGCTTCACGCCAGCGTCGATGAGGAAGTGATCGTCGGTGGCGTCCCCGTGGACGTAGAGCATCTTTCCGCCTGCGAGGAGCTCGGACAATTGCTCGAGATGGGCGAGATCGCGATCGATGACCACGAACGGCGTCTGCGTGAGTAGGAGCTCCTCGAGCACGTGCTTGCCTGTCGAGCCCGCGCCTGCGACCACGATGTGCTTGGAGAGACCGTCCACCTTCTTGCGCATCCGATTTTTCCTTATGGCCTGGCCGATCGCCCCCTCGACGAGGAGGGCGGTGAGATTACCTTGAACGTATGCGAGCGCGCCGATCCCGCCGACGATGAGGCCGATCGTCAGACCCCTCGCGCCCGGCACCTCGCTCATTTTGCTGAGCTCGCCGAAACCGACGGTGGAGAGCGTGATGATCGTCATGTAGACGCACTCGCCGAATTTCCAACGCCCGTTGCCCAGCCAAAAATATCCCGTGGCCCCGCCGAAGACGAGGACCAGAAAAAAACCGAGCGCTCCTAAGAGCCGGCGGACCGAGGCATTCACGCCCCTCGATCGTAATGGATGTCAGTGCTCCACGCGCAACTGATCTACTGCGTCCGCTCAGCCACTCTTTCCAACCAGGTTCTCCAGCGCCGCGCGCAGCTCGGGAAACTCGAACGTGAACCCCGCCTCTTCGAGGACCTTCGGCACCACGCGCTGCCCCGTGAGAAGGACTTCTGCCCTATCCGCCCCGAGCGCCGCCTTGAGCGCGAAGGCCGGAACCCGCAGCGCCGAGGGGCGGTGAAGCACTTCGCCGATGGTTTTCGCGAGCTCGTTCATCGTCACGGGGTGAGGAGCGGTCATGTTGAACGGTCCATTGATCGCCGTGTTTTCAGCAGCGAATTCGATCGCGCGAACGACGTCTTTCCAGTGCACCCAGCTCGTCCACTGCCTGCCGTCCCCCACCGGTCCCCCGACGAACGCTTTGTAGGGCGCGATCAACTGGGGGAGCGCGCCTCCGTCTCCGAAGACGATGCCGATCCGCGGATGAGCGACGCGCACTCCGGCCTCACGCGCACCGTGAGCCGCTTTTTCCCAATCCACACACACGTTGGCGAGGACGCCGTCTCCGGGCGGCGTGCTCTCGGTGCAGATCACGTCGTCCTTTCGCATTCCATAGATGCCGACCGCCGAGGCGCTCAGAAATACGCTGGGCTTCGTGGCGGCGTGAACGATGGCCTCGCTCAGAAGCTTTGCCGGCTTGACGCGGCTCGAGAGGATCACCCCGACACGCGATGCGCTCCAGCGCTCGTCCATGACCCCAGCCCCAGCAAGATGAACCACCACGTCGGCGCCGTTGATCTCGTCCATCCAGGAGCCTCGCTCCTCGGGAGTCCAAGCGACGAACCGAAGCGACGGATCGTTCGACGGCTTGGATTTTCGAGAGAAGACGACGATCGACGGCGGCGCCTTCCGCGCGCGCAGAGACTCGACGAGCTTCGTTCCGATGAACCCTGTTCCTCCGCTGATCACCCACTTCATGCACAAAACTCCTCAGTGTTAAGATCGACGATGTAACCTGATCACCGATGCGAATGCACGCGGTTGCGAGCATAGCGTTGGGGTTTGCGCTTGGTTTTACGGGTTGCAAGCCTTCAACGGTGGCCGAAGCTGAAGCCAAGGGGAACGTCGACTGGCTCGTCGTGAACGGATCGCCGGAAGCCGCCGCTGCGCTCGGTCGGCTGTCGGACAAGAACCCAAAGGCTCTTGCTGCGCTGAATGAGCGCGCGAAGACCGACGTGAACGCGTACATCGCAGCGTGGACGGCGACGCTCCGAGGTGCTGCGTGGGGCGCGGCCACATTAAAGGCGGGGCTGGCCGATCCAACGCGCGCGGAGAGCGCCGCCTCGGCGATGGCCAGGCGCGATGCCCACCTCGCGATCTTCGTGCCCGAGCTCGAGGCCGCCTTGTCGGGCCCTTCCACGGGTGCACAGAGCGTCGCCGTGCCCGGTGCACTCGCCAGCGTGGGAGCGGGCGCGCACGCGGCGGTCGAGCGTCGACTGAACGATCCGAAAACCCGCGGGCTCATGTGCATCGGCATCGCATCTCCCGACGCGAGCGACGATGCACGAAAGACGCTCCTCTCCGTCGGCGAAGGTTCGCGCGACAACGCGGAGTGCGTGGACGCAGTGATGCGCATCGTGGCCACTGACGACACCACCCTCGCGTGGATGGCAGCGAGCGGGGAATCAGGCCTCTTCAGCGCGATCGGCAAGAGCGCCTCGATGCCTTGCCCCCGCCTGAAGGTCCTGTGGCAGCAAGCCATCGCCAGCCGGCAGCCGGCCACGTATTCCGCGCTCGCCGTGCCCCTCGGTCATGGCGTGAAGCGGTGCCCGACTGCCCTCGATCCGCTGCTCGCGGAGACGATCGCGAAAAATCCGGCGGCTCACGCGCTTGTCGTGGGCGGGATCGATCCGTACGGCGTCGAGATGGGAGACCTCAAGACGACCTGCGGCGCGCTCCCGATCGTGCTCCGCGGAAAAGCTCCGGGTCGAACCAAAGATCGCGCAGCGGACGCCATCGCCCACGGCTGCCGCACGGGGCAAACTCAGCCGCCGAGATAAGCCGCCTGAATTTCGGGATCCTTGGCGAGCTCGCTCGACGCACCAAAGAGCGCTATTTCGCCGGTCCGGAGCACGTACGCGCGCTTACTGACCTTGAGCGCGATCCGGGTGTTTTGCTCCACGAGCAGGATGGTCACGCCGGCCTCGGCGATCTTCGCGATGGCGGCGAAGATCTGCTGCACGAGCTTCGGCGCGATCCCGAGGGATGGCTCATCGAGCAGAAGCAGCGAAGGACGGGCCATGAGCGCGCGGCCGATCGCCAGCATCTGCTGCTCACCGCCGGAGAGTGTTCCCCCCTCTTGCGACATGCGCTCCCCGAGCCGCGGAAAGAGATTGGTCACGTCCTCCAGCGTCTCTTTCATGGCCTGCGGATCGCGATGTAGATACGCGCCGAGCTCGAGATTTTCGCGCACGCTCAGGTTCGGAAAAATCGCACGACCTTCCGGAACGAGGGAAATTCCCGCTTCGACCAGGTCTTCGGTCGACCGACCGGCGATGTCGCGCCCGCAGAAGCGAAGCGTCCCACCGGCAATCGGGAGAAGGCGAACGATGGTCTTCAGCGTGGTGGTCTTGCCCGCGCCGTTTGCGCCGATCATCGCTACGATCTCGCCGGCTTCGATCGTGAGACTGATTCCTTTGAGGGCCTTGATGCCTCCGTAGTGAACGCGGAGATCGTCTAGCTCGAGGAGTGGCATGCCCGGCGCAAGCTTCTCCGTCACGCGGGTCGGATGCTTGACCCTCATGCGCTCGCCGCTTCCGGTTTTTCGTCGTCGTCTTCGCCGAGGTAGGCGGCAAGCACTTTGGGGTGCGCCTTCACTTCCTTGGGCTCACCATGGGCAATCGTCTCGCCGTGATCGAGAACGTGGATCTCTTCGCACACGCCCATCACCACCTGCATGTTGTGCTCGACGAGAACCACCGAGAGATCGAAGGTGTCGCGGAGCCAACGAATCTGCGTCTTCAGCCCCTCGGCCTCGCCATAGTTCATCCCCGCGGCGGGCTCGTCGAGGAGAAGCAGCTTGGGCGCGATCATCATGGCCCGCGCGATCTCGAGGCGCCTTTGGTTACCATACGAGAGCGACGTCGGCGCTTCGTGCGCCATCGCCTCCATGTCGAACACCTTGAGGAGGTCGAAGGCGCGGGCGTTCATTTTTTCTTCGTCGTCGAAGTGCGCGTGGGTGCGAAAGAGCGCGGAGCCCAGGTGCGCTCGCTTCTGGAGCTCGCACGCGACGAGGAGATTTTCGATCACGGTGAGCTGCCCGAAGAGCCGGATGTTCTGGAACGTACGGGCGATCCCGACGGCTGCGATCTGGGCAGGCTTGAGGGAAAAGAGATCCGTATTTCCGAACGAGATACTCCCGGTATCGTGTTTGTAGACGCCGGTGATCAAATTGAAAACCGTGGTTTTTCCAGCTCCGTTTGGGCCGATCAAACCGAAGATCGATCTCTCCGGAACGGTAAAGCTCACGTCGTTGACGGCGCGGAGCCCACCGAAATTCTTGGTTACGTTCTTGAGCTCGAGTCGCCGCGGAGCAGCAAGCACCTCGACATCCCTGGTCTTCGACTCGGTCACGCGGCGGCGCCTCCGAGCTCGGCAGGGGGCACGGCCTCTGGTGGTGGCGGCCGTTGCGCGCCTGATTTTTTCTTGGCGAAGAGCTCACGCTCGCCGAGGAGCCCTTCGGGTCGCATGATCATGAGGACGATGAGCACTGCCGCGTAGATGATCATGCGGAGCGCGTTGAGATCGAGCCCTTCGAACTGGCTCTTCAAGGCCTGAACCGCGCTGGTCCCCTGCGCAAGCTCGATGGCCTTCACGGTAAATGTCACGAATACGCCGCCGATCATGGCTCCCGTCACGCTTCCCGAGCCGCCGAGGATGACCATCGTGATCGCGTCGAAGGAGGTCTGAAAATTGTAGCTGTCGGGCTGAACGATCGGGGTGCCGTCGCGCATGATGGCGATGAGGCCGCCAGCGATGCCCGCACCCGTCGCGGAGATCACGAAGGAGGTCACCTTGTAGCGCGTGGGATCAACGCCCACGGCCGCGGCTGCGATTTCGTCCTCGCGGAGAGCCCGAAGCGCGCGCCCCCAACCTGAAAATTTCAGGCGCCACGCGAGCATGCCGAGGATGATCGTCAGCCCGAGGACCCAGAACGGCCCTGCGTAGAGCGGGACGCCCGCGTTGTGGGGGCCCGCGTATCCATTCTGTCCGCCGAGGCTGGTGATGCTCACCGAGACGGCGTGAAAAAATGGACCGACGACTCCCTCTTTCCCGATGCTCTCCCAGGCATGCGCGGGTGTTTCTGCGGCTCCGATCCGGGCGGTGGCGATCACTAGGCGCACGATCTCCGCAAAGCCGAGGGTCACGATCGCCAGGTAGTCGCCCTTCAAGCGAAGGCTCGGAAGGCCCACGAAAAGGCCAAAAATGCCTGACAAAACTGCCGACGCCAAAAGCGCGACCGGCACCACGATGAACGAATGTGCGAAGGTGACCGCGCCGCCGCCGAGGGCTTCGTGAAGATGGGAGGTGACGATCGCCGCCGCATACGCGCCGATGCACAAAAAACCCGCGTGCCCGATCGAGAACTGCCCCGCCATTCCGTTGATGACGTTGAGAGAGAGCGCGACCAGCATGTTGCATGCTGCAAGCATCAAGAGCTGGCGGATTGAGCTGTCGGGGATGATCGTGTCGAGCGAAAACTCGAGGCCAAGAACGGCCGCGAGCGCAATCCCGGCAAAGAGCACGGTGCGCGGACGAAACACTACTTCACGACGCGGAGATACGGAGGCAGCTCGCGTTTCGGCTTTGGTCCTTGGCCGGGCTTACGCGTGGGAGGCTTTGCGTGTGCGGGGGCATCGCGGCTCGAGCGCGTGGGCGGCCTGGGATCGGAGACGGCCGGCGCAGGAACGGCAACGAGGCGGCGCTCGTCACGCGGATTTGGCACTACGCGCGGCTTTTTTCGGGGTTTGCGCGATTTGGAATCGTCGGCGCGGGTGTCGTCGAGCTGGGATTTCTTCGCCGTCTTCTTGTTGGCTACGGCGCGCACCGGGCGCTCCAACGGAGCGGGAGCTGCGGCAACGGGGTTGCGGGCGGGTGTCTGCCGCGCGACTTCCGGCGGGACGTCGTCTGGCCACACCATGCCCCGACCGTCGTCACCGACCATGGCATAGACGCTCTGCCAAGGGACGACGCAGTGAAACGGAGTGCGGTTGAAGCTGAGAGTGCAGCTGAGGCCATCTTCATCGAGGCGCAAATCGGGGATCGGCACGGGCATGTTCAGCCCGACCTGCAAGACGAGCTGCGGCTGCGACTTGAAACCCATGGGCACGAGAACGCCCGGAGCGCGTGGATCGAGATGGATGTGCACGCTCGAACGCTCGAGGAGCGCGAGGGCGACCTCTTTCTTCGGCGGCAACGGTTGCACAGGCGGCATTTAGGATCTTTTCTCGGGTTCCGGCCAGCGCCGGCCAACGATCGACATGGTACTACGCTTGGGGCGGCTTCGCGCCACAGGAGTACGATGCCGGCGGCGGTCATATCACTTCGCCTTCGAACCCCATCCCTTCCCCGCATGGTACCGGCCGGCGTTTTCGATGCGTTTGCCTGGTGCGAGAGCGATTTCATCGAGTGGAGGGCGCCACAACCGATCGACCTCCACACGCCGGTGGACGGAACCAATCCGGCGCGGATGGTGTTCGTCATGCGCACGGATTGCGATTTTTTGCCGCGAGAGCTTGCGCGCCTCCATGCCTTCGGACTTGGTCTCGCCGAGGAGTGGGCGCTCGCCCCATACGCGATCGACGAAGCGACCGACGAGCTTTACGCCAGGCGTGCTTGCCCGGGAGATCTTCTCTGGCTCGCGGCCGACAATCTCAATGCGCTCGTATGGGGCCTCCACGACTGGGCGCATTTTCACAACCACGGCCCGTTCGAAGAGCGGGCCTGGACGGAGCTCCAGTGCGACGCGGCGGCGCTGGTGTGGCTCCGGCTCAATCAGACCGCCATCGGCCTCGACGAACGTACGTGGGAGCGCGCGCGGAGCGAAGTGAATGCCCTCAGCGTTGCGCGTTTCACGGCTGAAAATAAGCTATTTCCGGAGGGCGCGCTCTCCTCCGCGACGCTCGAAGCGATCTCTAATCAGCTTGAGCTCGAGCGAACGGGGTAGGCTGACCGCGGCCGAGAGCTCCCCGAACGGCGGTGATGCCGAACCAGAACGCCTTTTCGATCGAGCTCATGCTCACGTATCCGCGCGCAAATGCGTACTCCATGTTTGCCCGAGAATTTTCGGCAAAGGCGACGGCTTCGACCTCACGCAAGTGACCGAGGGTTTTCTCGCGGACGGCTTCGCTCAGGGCGTAGCGCTTGGAGATCGCTTGGCAGTACTTGAGATGCCGAGCTTCGTCGATGGCGATGCTGTGGAAGGTGTCCGCCGTCTTGGGATCGACGCTCCGAAACGCGCGCTCGAAGATCGCGAACTGGGTGGTTGCGCGCTCCTCGATGACCTGAAGAAGGAGGTAGGCATGCATCACGTCTTGCCGCGTTTCGACCGGCCTCGGTCCGCCGACGGCCTTGTCGATGCGACTGAGGAGCTTCAGATTTTCTGGAACCAGCGGAGGCGTGACCCCGGTGCGGGCAACGCACGCACGAAACATTTCCGCGTGCCCGAGCTCGTCGGCCTGATGGCGGCGCACGAGGCGCGCGAGATCCGGATCGTCCACCTGGGCGAGGATGCGATCGAACATTTCTCCTTCGTCCGTTGCCTCCGCGTCGGCACACTGGTTGAGCACGTGCGCGCGCCCCGCGGGCGTCTCGAGAAGATGAGTCATGTAACGAAGGGTCAGCCGCTCGTTCAGGTCCATGGTTCAAAACGCTCTTTCGGGGTTGCAATCGGCCAGTGACCAATTTTCATATTTGGTCACCATCGATCAAAAAGAAAGCCCAAACAACTTCAGTTGGGCCGAACTCTTTTATAAGTTCGGTCAGTTCGTTGGTCAAGGGGGCGGAAACGTTCTTCAGGTAGGATGATGGCGATGAGCGGTCCCCGGATTCCGTTCAACCGCCCAGGACTGATGGGCGGCGAGCTCGAGCGGATCGGCCAGGCCCTCGCGAGCGCGCAAATATCGGGGTGCGGGGACTTTGGGCAGCGCTGCGAAACGATTCTTTCGCATGCCCTCGGCGCTCCGCGAACGCTCCTCGTCACGTCGTGCACCCACGCCCTCGAGATGGCCGCGCTCCTTCTCGACGTGCGCCCGGGCGACGAGGTGATCGTCCCGTCGTTCACCTTCGTGTCGACCGCAAATGCCTTCGCTCTGCGCGGCGCAAAGCCGATCTTCGCGGACGTTGATCCTCTGACCCTCGGGCTCGATCCGGCGCACGTCGCATCGCTCCTCACGCCGCGCACGAAGGTCGTCGTTCCCGTGCACTATGCAGGCATCGCCTGCGACATGGATGGTCTGGCGAGCGTGATGAAGGGGCACCCGGCAGCGCTGGTCGAAGACAACGCGCATGCTATTTTCGGCAAATACAAAGGCCGCTCCCTCGGCACCTTCGGGGCGTTCTCGACGCTGAGCTTTCACGAGACGAAGAACATCACGTGCGGCGAAGGCGGCGCGCTCGTCGTGAACGATCTCCGTTTCGCAGACCGCGCCGAGATCGTGCGTGACAAAGGGACCCAGCGGGCGCGCTTTTTCCGCGGCGAGATCGACAAGTACACCTGGTGCGATCTCGGCTCGAGCTACGTCCTCTCCGAAGTGCTCGCCGCGATCTTGTTCGCCCAACTCGAGGCGCGCGAAGCCATCGAGACGCGACGTCGGCATCTCTGGACCCGCTACGCAACGGAGCTTGCCGGTTGGGCGGCGAAGGAGGACGCGCGCCTTCCGTTCGTTCCCGCCCATTGCGAGCAAGCGTTCCATCTTTTTTACGTAGTGATGTCGTCGCACGGGCGGCAGAAGGCGCTCATTGCTCATCTCGCCGAGCGGGGGATTTCAGCTGTCTTTCACTACCAGCCACTCCATCTGTCTCCGATGGGGCAAACCTTTGACGGAAAGCCCGGGGCCTGTCCGGTGACAGAGATGACCAGCGCGTGTCTCCTGCGGCTGCCGCTGTTCAATGGGCTCACCGATGAAGAACAGGATCGCGTCGTCGAGGCGGTGTGCAGCTTTCAGTAGGCGTAAATGATCGAGTCCCAGTGGCCGGGAAAGTACTGGCGCATGGAGAGACGGTAGTCGGCGTTCGCGTCGCGGAGCTGACGGGTGAGGACGAGGAGATCGTCCTGCAGATGGTAGGCGCTCACCGCAACCCGCGAGCGGTGCTGGGCGAAGGTCTTCAGTCCGCCCTCGAGCACCTGGCGATCCGCGCCCTCGGCGTCGACCTTCACGAAGGTGGGGACGCCGTGCTCCGCGGCCATGGCGTCGATCGTGGTGACGTCGATCGACGACGTGCCGGAGGGGGCGTTTTCTAGGATGCGGGCGGCGGTGTCCCCCGTGGCCGAGAACTGCAGGCGCGTTACTTTGTTCCACGCGCCTTGCTTGCGGCACACCACGCGCTCGGCCTCGCTCGGCTCGAGGGTGGAGCGAAGCTTTTCGAGAAAGAAGAAATTGTGGTCGTCGGGCTCGAGGCACACCGCGCGGCGAAACCGGCCGGCGGTGGAATCCATGAAGCGAAGGAGCGTGTCACCCGTGAAGGCGCCCACGTCGTAGAGGGTTTCGGCGTCGTTCCAGTCGAAGAGCCCAGAGGCGAAATATTCTCGCCACGGGTGATGCACCACCGGATCGATGTCGTCGTGGTCGAGCGTGAGCCGGTAGCGGAGCACGGCATGAAGCACGCGAACGGACTCTTCGTCGGAGAGGGCCTCCTCGAGAGCGAGAAACTCTTCGATGCGGGCGGGCATGTCGCCGAGCAGATCGTTGACCTGGCCGTTGGCGCAGTGCGCGAAGTCGGGCGTGCGCAGAGCTTCCGTCACCACCATTGCATTGATGCCGGCGGTGCTCGCAATGCGCTTGAATCTCAGGGCATCGGGGCCCTGAGCAATGATGATCGAGAGAGAGCCCGGGGTCTTCCGCGCGCGCTCGACCCACTGGGTGAGGGCGAGCAAGGGAGCGTTGCCGGTGAGGCCGATGCCCGACGAGAGAGTCTCGACGGCGAGGCGCCGGAGGGCTCCGATGCGCCGGGGCGCGTCACGCCCGAGCAGCGCGGGTAGACGTCTCAGCGCGGGGGTGGCTCGCCAGAGCAGTCCATCGACGAAAAATTCGGTGAGACGGGTGTCGACGAGACCGCGCACGTCGAGCTCGCCGCTCTGGCCTCGGGCGAGAAACTCCGCCTCGCCGAACCCGGTGCCAACGATGAAGAGTGGGCGCTTCGACAGATCCCGTCCGCCGTCACGCCGGTACCACTCGGGAAAATAGCGGTAACGATCCTCGCGAATGCTCGCCGCGATGCTGCGGACCCGTGCGCGGCCTTCTCTCATGGAGGCGAGTATGGCACGCTCTGTTTCCGCGTATGGTGGACGAATCCCCTCTAGCGTACCGCTTTGACGAGGCCACGCGAATCGTCGCATCGCTCACGCGCTACGGAGTCTCGCTCGCCCGTCTGCAGGCGTCGGACATCGAGCTTCTGCGTTATTGGCGCAATCATCCGAGCGTGCGCAACGTAATGCTGCGCCGCGAGATCATCACCGACGAGCAACAAAAGAAGTGGTTTGCGTCGATCGACAACGAGCTCAACTTTTACAGCTTGGTCGTCTTCGAGGGGAACGCCATCGGCGTGACCAACACCAAGAACGTCGACCTCGCCACCATGACCGGCGAAGGCGGGATGTTCATCTGGGACAAAGCCCACCATCGATCGATCGTGCCCTTCCGGGCTGCGATCTCGGGGATGGACTGGATGTTCTTCGAGTTCGGGCTTCAGCGGATGGAAGCGCGTGTGCTCCCGTCCAATCGCCGAGCGCTCCGCTACAACACGCTCCTCGGCTACGTGTTCGATCGCGAGGAGAGCGGCGTGCTCCACTTTCACGCGACGCCCGAGACCTACTCGCGCCAGGCCGACACGGTGCGCGAGATGCTCAAGGGCTAAAGCGAAACCTTCGCAGCCACGTACTTTTGGAAGTGGTAGACGCGCTCTTCGCGGGCGCTGAGCACGCCGGCGTGTGCGCTGTGCTCCGAGCCTTTTTGCACCGCCGTCCACACGCCGGAGTCTTCGGCGAGGAGCCTCTCGGAGAAGCGATTGACCCCGCGTTTGTAGGCCTTGGCGAGCACCCGGGCGACGGGCCACTTTCGGAGATCGCGCGGCATGAAGGCGATGGCCATGCGGCGCGATTTTGCGGGACCGATCGGCTCGATGGTCATGAGCTCGCAGGAGTGTCCGCCGTAGCTGATGCAGTAGCTCGGAAACACGTGCGTGTGCATGTACTCCCACGACACGGGATTCCGAAACATGAGGTGCATGGTGAGGCCGAAGAGTCGGTCTCGCACGGTGAGCGGGCGCGGCGGGATCTTTCCCTGGTAGCTCGAGTAGTTCGCGCCGAGGCGGTGCTCGTGCTGCTCCTCGGGCAGGTAGTCGCCGAACGTGTTCGGGTGAACGAGGGGCACGTGGTAGCTCTCGACCGCGTTCTCGACCCCGATCTTCCAGTTCGCGTCGTGCAAGGTGTCCTGGGTGACGAACGGCTCGTGGGTGTGAAAGTGGTCCTCGATTTCGCGCGCGAGCTCACCGAGGTAGTCGCGAACGGGCGGGCCCTCCGAGGTGAGGTTCACGAAGATCATCGAGCAGAAGATCTCGACCCGGTACTTCTCGAGGCAGACTTCTTTGGCCTTGAAGCCCTTGAAAGAGCGTCCGTCCGGCAGCTTGTCGAGGCGGCCGCGGTCGTCGTATTCCCACCCGTGGTACTGGCACCGAAAGGCTGGAGTGTGTCCGCGACCGGGACGGGCGATGAGGCTGTGGCGGTGGGCGCATACGTTCTTGAAGGCGCACAGGACGCCGTCGATGTTGCGAACGACGATCGGAATGCCGAGGAGGTCGCGCGCGATGTAGTCGCCGGGTTTTGCGAGATCGCGGACGAGGCCGACGAGATGCCAGTGGGCGCCGAAGATGGCTTTTTTCTCGCGCTCGAAGAACTCCGGGCTGAAGTACGCCTCGGGACGAAGCTGCGGCGTGAGAGCGCCCTGTTGCAGAATGAACATGGATTACGTGCGCGAGAATTCCCACGCGCGCTGCCAGCCGCCGTCGAGATGAAGGGTCTCACCGGTCAGGAACTCGCCGTAGCTCGAAGCGAGCATCACCACCCAACCCGCGATCTCGTCCGCCGTTCCGAAGCGTTTGACGAGCTGGCGATCGATGACCGCCTGCCGACGTGCGGGGTCCCAAGCGTCCTCCCAGATCTCGGTATCGACTGCACCGGGGGCAATACAGTTCACCGTGATCTTCCGAGGCGCGAACTCGACGGCGAGGCTCTGGGTCATCGCCTCGATTGCGCCTTTCGATGCGACGTAGTTGGCCTGACCTCGGCTTCCGCGCGTGGCAGCGACCGACGATACGTTGATGATCCTGCCTGCCTTGCGCGCCCACATGCTCTTCAGCACGGCGCGCGTGGCGTTGACCGTGCCCATGAGATTGGTGCCGAGAACGCGCTCCCAGTCCGTGGTCTCGAGGAGAAGAAACATATTGTTTTGCTGGATGCCGGCGTTGTTCACGAGGATCTCGATGTGCCCTAGTTCCTTCGCCATCACCGCGTGCATGCGCTCACACTCGGCGGCGAGGGCGACGTCTCCTCCGACGGCGATCGCCTTTCGACCGAGAGCGCGGATCTCCTCGACTACGGCCTGCGCCTCCGCTTCGCCTTTATGGAATCCGACGGCGACGTCGCAGCCAGCCTTCGCGAGGGCCAGCGCGCTGGCCTTACCGATCCCTCGGCTCGCCCCCGTAACCCACGAACGTTTTCCTTCCAGGTTGATGCTGAACACGAAGTTCATCCTAAGGCGAAACGCCGCTCAGCGAAACGGTTGACGGCCCGGCTTCGCAAGCGCTAGCGTGATTCGACGTGACGAATGCCGAGTTTTTGCTGCTGATCGACGACATTCTGGAGCAGCCGCCTGGCACACTGAACGGGCACGAGCTTCTCAAGGATCTTGCGAACTGGGACTCGCTCGCGTTCGTTAGCTTCATCGCGACAGTGAACGCCATGTTCGACGTGACCCTCGCCCCCGCCGAGCTGAAGAAGTGCGAATCCATCGCCTCGCTCGTCGCCATAGTCGGTCCTCCGCACGTCGAAGGCTGAGGGCAAAAGAAGCATGGCGACAATCCGAGTCGAAAACGTACGGATGGTTGGGCTCGCGAGCGCCGTCCCAGAGACGGTGATCACGGCGGCAGACGACGCAATGACCTTCGGCGAGGAAGAGACGCGACGAGTCGTGAAGAACACGGGCGTCGCCAACCGCCGCGTCGTCAAAGATCTGTGCGTTTCGGATCTCTGCATCGCTGCCGGTGAGCGCCTGCTCGAAGATCTGCTCTGGTCGCGCGACAGCATCGACGTGGTGGTCATGGTCACCCAGTGCCCGGATTACCCGTCGCCTGCCACCGCGTGCCTCGTTCAGGAACGCATGCGCCTCCCGACGAGCTGCGCCGCGTTCGACGTGAGCCTCGGCTGCTCGGGCTACACGTACGGTCTGTGGATGCTCTCGAGCTTCCTCTCTTCGGGCGCGATGAAGCGCGGCCTCCTCATGGTCGGCGACACCGTGACCCGCGCGGCTTCTCCGCATGATCGCTCGGTGGTTCCGCTCTTTGGAGATGCCGGGGCAACGACGGCAATGGAATACCATCCCGGAGCCCCGCCGATCGATTTCGTCCTCGGCACCGACGGCTCCGGCGCGAAGCATCTTCACACGCGGAGCGGCGGTCATCGTCACTGGGCTTCGCCGGCATCGTTCGAGATGAAGCTCCGCGAGGACGGCGTCATCCGCAGCGATCTCCAGACGTACATGAACGGCGCAGAGGTCCTCACCTTCGCCATGAAGAGTGTTCCGAAATTCCTGACCACGCTGAAGGAAGGCGCGGGCTGGTCCGAAGACGACGTGAAAGCGTACGTCTTCCATCAGGCGAGCCTCTTCATGTTGAAGAACGTCGCGCGTTGCGCCCGCATCCCGATGGCGAAGGTCGTTCTCGGCCTCGAGAACTACGGAAACACCAGCTCCGCTTCCATTCCCCTCGCCATGAGCGATCAGATGCGTCGCCTCGAGACCTCGACCGAACGCTTGGTTTTAGCGGGCTTCGGCATCGGCTGGTCCTGGGCTGCCGCGGCGATGACGGTGGGTCCGATAGTCATGCCGCCCGTGATCATCGTTCCCGACGTGAAGGTCGATCCTCCTTTTTAGCCATTCGATGTCACGCCCGCACATCTCGGTCGTCGTCCCGGTCTACGGGTGTGAGGGATGCCTCGACGAGCTGCACCGCCGTCTCGTTCTCGCCATCGAGCCCCTGGCGGTGGCGTTCGAGATCATCCTGGTCAACGACGCCAGCCCGCGCGCCGACTGGAAGGTGGTCGAGAAGCTGGCCAAAGCGGACCCGCGCGTTCGCGGAATCAATTTCGCGCGCAACTTCGGGCAGCACTACGCCATCACTGCCGGGCTCGATGCCGCGGAGGGTGACTGGGTGGTGGTCATGGATTGCGATCTCCAGGATCGTCCCGAGGAGATCCCCCGCTTCTACGAGCACGTGAAATCCGGCGCGCAACAGGGCGTCTTCGGCCGCCGCGTGCGACGACAACACGGCTGGAGCAAGCGAACGACGTCGCGCGTCTTCTACGCACTCTTTGGCTACCTGGTGGGAATGAAGATCGATCCCACGGTGGGGAACTACTCGATGATCTCGCGGCAGGTCGTCCTCAACTACCGCCGCTTCCGGGAACGAAACCGCAACTACGGGCTCAACGTGCACTGGATGGGCTTCGACATGGCCTACATCGAGGTGCAGCACGATGCGCGTCACGACGGTAAGAGCACCTACAGTTACGGCGCTCTCGTGCGCTTCGCGATCGAGACGATCCTCTTTCAGTCCACGAAGCCGCTCCTTCTCTCGATCAGCCTCGGTCTCTTCACCGCAGCGATCGCCCTTATTTATGGCCTATTTCTGATAGTTCGCGCCTACGCGTGGGCGGTGCCGGTGCCCGGATGGACGAGCGTGATGGTGTCTCTCTATTTCCTCGCGGGGATCACCTTCGTCATTCTCGGGGTCATGGGACTCTACGTCGGCGCCATCTTTCTCGAGGTGAAAGGGAGGCCGCTCTACATCGTCAAGCAGACGACGGACGAGGGGGCTCGCCCGCGTCCGCCGGAGTCGCTCGGGTGACCGCGCAAGCGGCGGCGTCGACGAGCGAGAGCGAAGCGAGCCGCGTCGGAGTCACTCTCCTCGGCCTCGTCGTCCAGGTGACCGGGCCCGCCTACCACGCACTACTCGCGCGCGCGCTCGGCGTCGGCAACTACGGGCTCTTCACGTGGTCGTGGTCAGTAATCGACGGGCTCTCGCTCTTCGTCCTCTTCGGAATGGAGCTCGCGGTGAGGCAGTACGTGGGCCACGCGCTCGCGATCGGCAAGCCGGAGGAGGTCCACACCACCGTGGGCTCCGCACTCCGCGTCGTCGTGCTCGCGGCCGTCGCCTTCGCCTGCGCTATGTTCTTCGCCGCCCCGTACATCGGGATCTGGCAGCACAAACCGGCGCTCGTTCCCGTCTTGCGCACCCTCGCTCTTTTGCCGCTCTTCGTGCAGCCAGCCACCGTGCTCCTCTGCGCTTCCCAGTCTGCGCACGTGATGAAGCACGCGCTCTACGCACGAAGCCTGGTGCAGCCGATTTTACTTTTTTCGCTCCTCGGGCTCGCGGCATATTTCCGACCGGGACCGGTCACTGCCGCGGCCGCTATCGTCGTGGCGAGCATCGGTACGCTGACTGCGTCCGCCGTGCTCTACGACCGCTTCTTCGGGCTCCGACGCACGCTCGCTGCCGCGACCCGCGGTTCGCTCGACGGTCGGCTCTATCGCTTCGCCAAGCACCTCGTGATCGGCGGAGCGTTCTGGATGATTCTCGGGCGCATGGACCTCGTCGTTTTCGGGCAGTACGTGAGCCCGACGACACTCGGCGTTTTTGCGGGGTGTCTTCTCTTCGCGAGCTCGGTCTCGCAGATGAAGTCGGCCTTCGATGCGGTGGTGGCATCCATCATCCCCGGTGCGCTCGCTCATCGTGATTTCACGGCTCTCCGCGCGAGCATGCGCAGGCAGGCCCGCTGGACGGCGATCGTGTGCGTGCCGCTCGTCGTCCTCTTCGGAGGCTTCAGCGACGTCGTGCTCCTCGTTCTCGGAAACGACTTTGCGGCGGGCGCCCGCGCGCTTCAAATCTTGCTCGTCGCCCAGCTCGTCAATGCGCTCTGCGTGACGGGGCTCATCATCCCGATGAGCGGGCGGACGATTGCTTCGGGCGCAACGGCGCTCACCTGCGCCCTCCTCGAGCTCGTTCTCCTTCGCGCGCTCATCCCGCGCTACGGTCTCGAGGGAGCGGCGGTGGCTTCGGCGGCCGGAGTGGTCACCGCGCAGCTCGCCCTCACGGTGCAGGCGTTCGTCCACACCCGGGTTCATCCGTTCTCCATTCCGCTCATCCGCATCGTCGCTGCGGGAGCGCTCGCAACCGTTGCCGGCCGCTTCGTTCTCGGCGCAATGTCGGGCCCGCTGCTCGTTCGCTTCGCGGTGGCCGTTGTCGCGTCTGGTGCGGTGTATCTGTCGGCCCTCGCGGCAATGGGCATCGAGCCCGAGGAGCGCGCCCTTCTCGCCCGCGGTCTCGAGCTGGCTCGCCGCCGGAGCTGAGGTAGCTTTCCCTGCGGGTGCTTGACGGATGCGAAGGCGCCCGTATGTTGCGAAAGGCCTCGTTCTGTTTTTCCATTTCAACCACCTTCGGGGGCGATCGGTTTCGACGGAGATCACGAATTCATTGCTGCGTGCCGTGGCCCGCTGACCCACGTAAAAATCCGCGGAACGTATAGTTGCGAACGATAACGCACTTGCTCTCGCTGCCTAAACAGCAGGTCTGAAGCCGTCCAACCGAAGAGCCTGCCAGTGCTCTCGGAAGGGCGTAAGCGAACTGGCTAGCCAAGCTCCGGATTACCGGGGGTAAGGCGAAAATAAACAGGTGATTAGCGTGAGGGATAGCCGGCCGATGGGCGCTCTCTCAGGCGATACAAATCATTCGGATACGCACGTAGACGCGTGAAGCGCGTTATTTTCGGACCCGGGTTCGATTCCCGGCGCCTCCACCACGGGACCGCGGTTTTTCCGCGGTCCCGTTGTTTTGTGGGGACGTGTTGTGCACCGGTTGTGCACGACCCCGCCTCGGCGGGGAGGCGGGGCGCGGGATGGCGATCTCGACTGCACGGCCGTGAGGTGCATGTGACAATCGACAGTGGGCACCCGTGGCAGCGGTCGCAGCGTGAGCTCGTCGTTACGTGTCGGTGTCGTCGCGATAGGACGATCGGATGGACCTCTTCACCCCCGTCGTTCCGCCCGAGCGCCAGCATCCGAACTTCCGCGCCCTGGTCGCGAAAGGCCTGGAGTGCGAACGCGACGTGCTTCGGACGTGGGCCGACGGCTTCATGGATCGCGACGGGAAATTTGTCACCGAGTTCCAGACGACCTTCAACTGGTCATTCTGGGAGCTGTATCTATGCGCCGCGTTCCGCGAGCTAGGCTTCACCCTGGACTTCACGCACCCCGCGCCGGACTTTTGTGCGACACGCCACGGCCTGACCTTCGCGGCCGAAGCAGCCATTGCCAGCAATGCCGATGGGTTTGCGGCGGAGTGGGAAGCCGATCCCGGCGAGGAACTCTCCGCCGAGCGGAAGCGCGCGATGTTGGAGTACGCATCGATCCGCCTCGCGAACGCGTTCGACGGGAAGCTCAGAAAGTACCGAGCCAGCTACTCCCGCTTGCGCCACGTCGCGAGCAAGCCCTTCATCATCTGCCTCGCGCCGTTCGAGCAGCCGTTCTCGTACGTCTTCGCAGAGCGTGCCATGCGGCGCCTGCTCTACGCGTTCGACATGCCGTTATATTTGGATGATGAGGAGACCGGCCGTCGGGTGATCCTCGGCGACTCGGCTGCGGAACGAGTTTGGAAGTCGTCGGGCGCTGAGATCGAGTTCGGACTGTTCACCGACGGTCGTGCAGCCGAGGTGAGCGCGGTCATCTACAGTAGCGTTGCGACCTTCGGCAAGGTCCAAGCGCTCGGACTGGGAGGAGGGGGTGTTGGACGGCCTACATGTCTTCCGGAATCCGCATGCTGCCATTCCTCTCGACCCGAAGACGTTCTTGCACCCAGACATCGCCATCCACCACGGCTTCGATGACGAGTTGAAGATTGTCCGCGCGGATACGCCGGACGGGTTCCTGTTCAGCCGAAGCGTGCTTGGCTTCGGAAAGCGCCAAGAGGATGCCGAGAAGAGGCCTCGATCCGAAACGCGAAGTCGGATCGCCGAACTCGAACCTTGGACCGACGGCGAGCTACGTCGAGTTGGCGGTCACGCCACGACATTCACGGACAACCATCTCGCCCATTACAAGGGGTGGACGATCTGGTCGCGCGCGACCGGATCGACGACGACTGGGGAGCGCAGGCTTGCGAGGGCACCTACAAAGACGTCTTTTCGTTCTTCGAGGGACAGCATAGCGACTCGATCAAGTGGCTGATGGGGGCGGCTTGGGTTCCGACGCGCGAGGAGGCGTTCGCCATGATGAGGTACGAGATCGACGCGCGCCTACCGCCCGAGAAGGAAACGACCATCGGTTGATGGCGCCGGCCTCATGTCGTCCCTACCCGCAGCCCGAGCGATACGCGCCCGAGGCTACAGGCGCCAAACCGCAGTCCGGTCTGCCCGGAACGCTCTTCCACCCGCGACGGTTCTGCGTGCCGTCTGCTGACACGCGACGGTATATCGGACGCGCTCGTCAACAGGCGGACGGCCCGAGGTAGCTCCCCGCCCGTTCGAGCCCGTCCGAAGTACCGGCCGAGGTGACGGCGAGCAGGCGCTCGTTGTTCGTTGTTCGGCGCTGACCGAGCGCTCAACCTCATTGGTCCTCGCATAGCGATCGGCCGGCATGACCATCGGTGCCGACGTCGGCTAACGATGGAGCACAACGTTACACGTGCCGTCGGGACCTCCCTCGAACGTCTGCGTTCGGAAGTACCCATCGTCCTTCAAGTGAATCGCGGCGGCGTGCAGCTCGGCGGTCATGCCGCCGAGCCACTCGCGAATCTCAGCCCACGTCGCCGTCACCTCCCCGTTCTCGTCTGCGTGCTCAATCAGGACGCGGAGAAGCGAGTCCTCCGTCGTCTCCGACTTCTTCCGCGACTTCGCTTGGGAGCCAATTACCCGAGGCAGAATACCGGCCTCCTTGAGCGCCCACAGAAAGTCGAGGGCGTTCTCCATTGCGTATCGACGAAGTGCTCCACCGCCGATCCTGTCCAGCGCTGCTTTCCGGTCGTCCGCAAGGTCGGAGACCGCTCGGAGCACAACGACGTCGCGCTGTGCGGGATCCATGTGCCCCGTGATCATGGCCCCACCGGACTCCATCTCCACGCACAGGCAAGCTCGATCACCGTCACGGATCCACGCGACGAACTCGTTCGAAGGGCCCGAATTTGTTCGGCTCTCGCACACCTCAGTGGGCTCGTCTGGTTGCCCTCTGTCGTGGGGGCGGGGCTTGTATTCAGCCGAGAGCGGTCTACAGTTACGCGAAATGCTCCGTGATTTCATCGCTGAAAACCGAGAGGAGATCCTCGCCAACGCCCGCGCACGTGTGGCGACGAGGCGCGCTCCGCTGGGCTTGGCCGCGGAGCAATCGCATGGCCTCCCTGTCTTCCTGGATCAGCTCGGTGAGGCGTTGCGGAGATCGACGCTCCACGAGGCGGTTGACAACACCGACATCAAGGACAGCGCTGGTCATCACGGCGACCAGCTTTTTCATCAAGGGCTGACCGTAGCCCAGGTGATCAACAGTTACGGTGACCTTTGCCAGGTCATCACGGGGCTCGTCTCGGATCATGGCGCACCGATCGACGCTGACGAGTTTCAGACGCTCAACCTTTGTCTCGATGATGCTACGGCGGGCGCGGTTACGGCGTATTCGGGACAGCGTGAGCGAGCTATCTCCGATGAAGGCACCGAGCGCCTCGGCGTGCTCGCCCACGAACTGCGCAACGCGTTGAACGCGGCGATGCTTTCGTTCGCGAGCATCAAGAGGGGGGCGGTTGCGACCCGCGGCAGCACCAGCGCGATGCTCGACCGGAGTTTGATCCGCCTCCAAACTCTGATCGATAGTTCGCTTGCCGATGTACGCCTCGACGCCGGGCTGCTGAATCTGGTGCCCGTTCCCGTGTGGGAGGTGATCGAGGAGGCTGAAATTGGCGCGTCCATGATCGCGGAAGGAAAGCGTCTGGGTTTCGAGGTGTCGTCAGTGGACCGCTCCGTCATCGTGGAAGCGGACCGGCCGATCCTCGCCGCCGCCCTTGCGAACCTCCTTCAGAACGCCTTCAAGTTCACGCGACCGGGCAGCACCGTAAAACTCCGAGCGAGCACCAGTGGCGCCCGCGTCCTCATAGAGGTCGAGGATCAATGCGGCGGTCTCCCCGCGGGAGCGACAGAGAGCTTCCTGCAACCCTTCGTTCAGAAGGGCCGGGATCGAACCGGGTTGGGGCTCGGGCTCTCGATCTGCCTCAAGGCAGTGAAGATGATGGCAGGCGAGCTACACATCCGTGACCTTCCGGGGCACGGGTGCGTGTTCATGATCGACCTCCCCACGAAACCGGCGCCGCCATTGAAGGTCATCGACGGGGGGAAGAGCGACGTGGGCGCGCGGGGAGCCGCCGGCACGACGGGGACTGCGAAGGTTCGCTCAGATGGGCGCTCGGCCCAGGGTCACGGGTAGTGGCCCACCTTCTCCTCGTCGATGATGACAACGATGTAATCGAGCTTTTCGCAGAATTTCTGCGCGGAGAGGGCCACCAAGTCCGCACTGCGTCTACGGGCGAGGAAGGGCTCGTCGCTCTACGAACCGCCCCGTTGCCGGACTTGCTCGTGCTCGACGTCGATATGCCCGTTCTCGGTGGACCAGGAATGGCTCACAAGATGCTGCTACACGATGCGGGCGAGGAGGACGTCCCCATCCTGCTCATGTCGGGGCGGGAAGACCTCCCGCAGATCGCCGGGCAGATGGGAACGCGGTACTTCCTGAAGAAGCCAGCCGACGCCGGGCAAGTCTTGGAGATGCTCGGCCGAGCACTTCGGGAGCGCAGCGCCCCGTCTACTGCTTGACCGCGAGCACTTCGAGAATCAGTGACGAAAACGTTGAAGCCCCAAGGAGCCCCCGCTGCAGCGATCCTCGGGGTACTACTCGTGCTTCTCGTCGTCATTCCCGCCGTCGTCTCGCTGGCGAGGGGAGACGGAGCTGTTTGCTTCGCGGCCTCGGCCTGCCCTCTCTCGGCGCTAAATCCGTGCGTTCGGCGACCATCCTTCGCGGTGGTCGGACGGTGCGCCGTCGCCGTCAAGTAAAGGGCGAGCTGGTAACACCCGGCGCCCGCGATCGGGAGATTCAAGAGCAGCGCGGCGGACCGAGATCTTGCCTCGATCGCCACTCATCAAAGAGCGCCGTCTAACGACAATCGGGCGATCGCGCTCTCGCCGAGATCGAACGGAAGCTCGTCGCTAGGCTGCGCGGAACCATGACAAGCGTGGCCGCTCGCGCGACCGTGTCGAGGTCGCGGTTCGCGAAGAACCAGGGGAGGTCGTCTTGATCATCGGTCCTGCGCAGCCCGGCCATCCCGATGCCGTCACGTACTTGCGTGCGGCGCGCGCGTTTCGGGAGCGAGACCTCGACGCGATCACCGAAACCATCCACGAGTCCGTCGTCTGGCACTTTCCGGGCAACAGCTGGCTCGGACGTGAAGTCGAAGGTCGGACCGCGCTCATGGCGTACGTGAAAGAGATCGTTTCAAGGACCGGGAACAGCTTCGTCCTCGAAGACCCCTCAGGGATCGTCTCAAATCCGGCCAAAGAAGATCACTTCAAAAGCGGCCAAAGGATGGAGAGCGAGACAGGAGATCATCCTCTACTCGTGAGCGGCCGCCTGTGACAAGTCGCCGCGCGTAGTCCGGTAGCTTCTCGGTCCGCATTTGAGGACGTGAGCGTGGTGGAGCAGCCGGTCGAGCATCGCGGAGACCGCCGCGTTGTCGCCGAGGAGCTTGCCCCAGTCGTCGACGGGTCGGTTCGAGGTGAGGATCGTGCTGACGCGTTCGTATCGGCGCATCACGAGCTCGAGCAGATCTTCCGCAGCGGTGGATGGAAGTTTTCGCATACCCAGATCGTCGATGATCAGAAGCGAGACGGCAGCGAGAAGCTCCAGCCGATCTCGCCGCGTGCCGTCGAGCGTGGCCTCGCTCAGCTCCTCCAAGAGCACGTGCGCTTCGCGGTACAAGACTCGATGTCCCTGCTGGATCGCGGCGTGTCCGATCGCTTGCGCGACGTGACTTTTTCCGGTGCCTGGTGGTCCGAGAAATAGTGCGTCCTCGTGCTGGGCGACGAAGCGGGCCGTTGCGAGCTCGAAGACCAAACGCCGGTCCATCTTCCTATTAAAATCAAAATTGAAAGCGTCGAGCGTCTTCCCGGAGTCGCGAAATCCAGCCTGTTTGATGCGTCGCTCGACGAGCCGATCACCGCGCCGCAGAAGCTCGTCGTTCACGAGTGCCGAGACGATGTCTATGGGCGCGAGAGATTCGGCCTGCGCTTGGAGCAGTCTCGATTCGAGCCCGCTCGCCATGCCCCCGAGTCGTAGCTTCAGTAACGCGTGATTCAATTCGATGAGGTTCATGCAGGCTCCTTCGTCATGTGCGCGATGAGATCGCGGTAGTGGGTGAGGTCTCTGATCAGTGGATCGATTTGTTTCAGCGCGGCCCGCGGACTGGTCTTCCGGTCCACGTACTGCCTCACGAAGCGGTAGGTCGGGACGCCGACGGCGAGCGCCATCGCGCACGCATCGTCGACGGCGAAGTACCCGTGCTTTTTTACGAGACCGAGTAGACCGACGACGCGGCGCACGCCGACTTCGCCGTCCCGCCGATGGATCTCCGCTGCAACCGTGCCCGTGTTCTTGCCTGCGCCGCGCGTGCGTACGAGCAGCTGCTCGGTCGTTGCCGGTGTCTTCTTCGGCTTGTCCGCTTCGTGCGTTCGGTGCCGTCCGCGCATCTGCGGCACGTGCTCACGTAGGAGCTCGCCCGTCGTCGTCCGGAGCATTCGCACGCGGCGGTCGTCCCATTGCACGAGGAGCACGTGACCGATCGTGCCGGGCGGCGCGGAGTAGTACGCGCCCTCCACTTCGATGTGGCCATCGAGATGCACCGTGCGCTTGCCGTGACGGTAGTAGCGAAACGGCTCGACAGGCAGCGGCAAGAGATGCGGTTTCTCCTCAGCAAACATTGTCGCGACCTGCCGCTTCGTTGTGCCGTGGATCCGCGTGTCCGCCCAGCGCGTGTCCCAGTGATCGAGGTGTTGCTGCGCCGCCTCGATGGTCTCGAAGCGAAGTCCTTTCAGCGCCGTGCGTTGCGTGTGTCCGATCCCTGACTCCACCTTCCCTTTGCGATCGGGATGGCGGACGCGGCACGGCAGCGCGACCACGCCGTAGTGCGCGAGCATGTCGCGGTACAGCGGATTTACATATGGATCGTAGACATCGGGCGAGAGCACGCCCTCTTTCAAATTGTCGAGCACGACGACGCGCAGCGCGCCACCGAGCCGGCGATACGCAAGTTCGTGCAGCTCACACCAAGTCTTCGCGCTCGACCGCCACGCCAGTAGGCGAACCGATTTTCGACTGCAGCCGAGCGTCATCACGAAGAGCCGCGTGCGGCGATACTTGCCAGTCGAAGGATCGCGCACCATCGGACCTTCGCCGTAGTCGACCTGCGCCTCCTCGCCGGGCGGCGTCTCGATCACCGGATGCGCCTCGAGCACGCGTGTGCCGCGCAGCTTCTGCACGTAGCGAAGCACGCTCGAGTAGCGCGCCACAAATCCGTGGTCGACGACCAGGTCCTGGTAAATCGCCTTCGCGTTGCGGCCGCGTCCGAGCCCCTCCTCGATGATCTCGCGGTGCACCTCGCACGCGCTCGCCGTCGGCGATCGCGAGGGCCGAGGCCAGCCAGGGTCGGTGATCACCTCTTTGGCCGGTTTTGGATCAGCGGCCGAGTCGGTGATCACCTCTTTGGCCGGTTTTGCGTGCCCCCATCCACGCGGCGGCCGCACCGCGATCCCGGCCGCGCGCAGATATACGCTCGACGTCTCGCGACGCACGCCGGTCTCCGCCTCGATGCGCCGCAGCGGCCATCCGAGCCGCCCTAGCGCCAGTACCTGCTGCTTCTTCTCGTCGCTCAAGACGTTGCCCATTCCGGCGGTTGGGCCTCAGCCCGCTCGCCCGTGTCAACGTCTCGCTCTTCAGCCCTGTTGGCCGGTTTTCAGACGATCATGCTTGGCCGGTTTTGGGTGATCCCCGAGGGAAGACCGGAGCATTTCAGGGACGGACCACCACGTCGTGGCCCTCCAGCGCCTCGGCGCCACCGTCACGGGCGAAACCCAGATGTTCGAAGCCGTTTCGATCATGCGCTTCGACGGCGGCCGGCAGCTGGAGCGATGGTTCCACTTGCCGGACCAGGACGCATTCGATGCGTTCTACGCGCGCTTCGTTTGAAGTCCACTCGGCCACTGCGACGGCATCACGAACAACCGACGCCATGACTTGTTCGCGCTGGCGAAAGAGATGAAACTGGAATCATTACGCGCACGAATCGAGCACGAGCCGCAGCATGAAGATGCCCACGTTCTTCATCCCGCATGGCGCCGGGCCGTGCTTCTTCATCGACTAGACGATGGGCCCGAAGGACTCGTGGGACAAACTGGCGACGCAAGGTGAGCTTCGCGGGGCGGGCCTGGGCGCGACTGCTCGCGGAGTGAGTGGCTCCAGCACGCCTGCCTAACGAGCGAAATACAACGTCCCGCGACGCACACCGCTCCTTACGATCTTCTTCGTGCGCAGTCCTTCCACGACCAAACGCGCCAGCTCCGTCTGACTCATTCCGAGGGCTGCGCGGATCTCGGTTGCTCGCATGCCGGCCCTGCGCGTTTGCAGGAGCTGCACGATCGCACCCGTGCCGCCCCGACCCACCTTCGCCGCTTGCCCGCGAGACTCATCAAGGGCCGCGCGCACCTCCGCAACGTTCGATTCTCGGACTACGCCCAAAAGCTGCTGCGCGAAGATGTGAGCAAGATCGATTAGCGTGCGCTCGATCTGTTTCATGTAAGACGGATATCACGTTATCCGCAACTCGGATGATCGATGGATCGACGACGGCGACGCGCGTTGTCGCCTGGCAGCGATGGGCGGCCCAGGTGAGCGCCCCTCGCCTTCGGTATCGGCAACGTTGCCATCCGTACGCGGACGTCATGGTGCGGGTATCCACGCTCTTTTGCGTAGGACTCGGCGCAGACGCTGGAACCGATGCGCCGTCGGGCGTGCTCCGGGAGTTTGGCGTCGAGGTCTCAGGGGTAGAGAAGGACGCTGGGCTATCAGTCGCTGTCGGCGTCGCCTGCCTCTCCGCCGCCGTCCGCAGAGCAGTGACCAGCGTGCTCGTACGGCGTGGTCGGAAAGAGCTGGCTCGTAGTGAATTCCGTACCGTCGCATGCGCAATAGCGCAGGGCCACCGCGTCCCCGCCGGTGTCCGTGTGACAAGACTTGGCCCGCAGCACGCAGCCCGGATCGTAGGAGCATATCTGCCCTAATCCGCAGTGCCCGCCGCAGCCCCCGTCTTCGGCGAGCGTGGCGTCTCCGGCCTCGTTCACGTGGACATCGGCAAGCGTAGCGTCGGCGTGCTCGAGCCCGCACGGGTAGCTGGGGCCGCACGCGATGTCGTCGGCGACCACCGAGGAGTCGCAGCCGACGGCCGCGAAGGCAAAACCTAGAGCAAGGAAGCGCATGCCATAGCGTAGCACTGCGGCCGACCCGCCCGGCTACGCGCACATGCTCGAAGTTTTGGCGAACCCGAACGATGAAGAGCACGACGAGGTGCGGGCGTGGGTCGGGCCCTGGTTTGACCCGGAGAGGTTCGCCGCGGGCTCCTTGAAACGTACGACGCGGCGACGTCCGGCGGTTGTGACGAGCGGGCCCTACGCCGGCTGCGTTCGGGCCTTGCGTTCGAGGCGTCGCGTTTCAAGGTCGATCGTGTGCGGCAGGATCGTGGTCTATGGCGTCCTGGCGCACCGAAACCCGACGATGCCGTAGTTACCCGACGGCGGGTAGTGGAAGCGGTACGGGGGAAACGAGTACGAGTTTGCTAAGTCAGAGAAGCTGCCGCCCCGGATCACCCGGCCGGCGGCTGAAGTAGCGTCGGTGCAATTGGTGCAGCTTGTGTAGCCGGAGGCGTACCAGTCCAGGTTCCACTCGGTGAGGTTGCCCGCCAGGTCGAGCTGACCATACTTCCCCGCCCCAGCCGTGGGTGTCCCCACCGGCGCGATGTTCGACACGTCCGTGCAGCTTCCCGTGCTCGACGGGTAGTCGCAGCCGTGGATCGCGTAGACGTTGCTCGCGCCCGGCGTCGTTGTACCCCAAGGGTACTCACGCGACTCGCTCCCCCCAGCCGCTGCGTATTCCCACTCCGCTTCGCTCGGCAGGAAGCCTCCGTCCCAGATGCAGAACGCGTACGCCTCCCACCAGTTCACGCAGTTGATAGGCAGCTTCTCGTGGCCCCCCGCCGACGACGGCGTCCACGTCTTGTAGGGATTGCACGCCAGGCTGACATCCGTCGGCGAGATGCTTCCGTTGTCCGATGTCGCCCATCCGGGCTCGAAGGCAAGGCCCGCGTCGTTCGCCGTCGCGGCAAGCCCTTGGCCGCCGTTAAGGTGCGTGTGCTTGCCGGAAGCCGCGGGCGGCGTCCAGCCAGACCCGCCGTTCCAGGCAGCCACGAACTTCCGAAAGCGCCCCACCGTCACCTCGTACTTGTCGAGCCGGAAGTCGCTCACAGTAGCGGGATCCGCAACCCCGGTCGGCCCGGGGCCGAGGTTGTTGTACGTGCGATTGTAGGGAGTCGCGCTCCCGGTCACCGTCAGGCTCGTGCAGCAGCTCTCGCTGCCGCTCCCGCAGTTGCTCCGGCCATCACCCGGGGTCGTGCAGCTCACCGGCGGTGGCAGGGCGGCATCGGCCGGGGCGGCGTCGGTCGCATCGGGCCTCGAGCTCGAATCCGCCGCGTCAGCCCCCGAACCGCCGTCGGCCCCGGTGTTCATGCTCGAATCCACGTCGCTCGCGGCGTCAGGGTCCAACCCGGGGTCGGCGCCCGAGCCCGACGTGCCACAGCCGAGGCCGACGAGAGGGGGAGTGCGAAAATACGAAGAAGAATGCGACGCATGCTGGACCCCACGGCGGCGCGAGACGACGCCTCGAAAGACTACGAAATCGCGCATGCACTGTCGAAGGTTTTGGTCCGTCCGCGAACGCCCACCCCGGGCGCGCAGCGAAGTCGTCGACGTCATCGGCGAATCGCCACGGGAAACGCGGTAGCACCGTAACCCCTCTACGAAGAGCGTGACGTTTCTCGTTCTCGGCGATGGTTCGCGGGGCGCATTCAACGTCGTCAGATAACGGTCGTCTGCCCGTTACTGACACCTGCGTCTCCGGCGTCCTTGTCGAGCACCCTGGGAGCGCGGCGATCGAGATGGCGACGAGAAAGGAATTGATTCGCGGGAGCGAGGGCATCGACCCGTGGTACGCAATTCGCGCACGGTCGTGATTGCCGGCATTTTCCCTATGATGAAGGCAACGAAGTTGGCAATTCACGCCAAACGAGCAACCGCGGGATCTTCTTAGGAGGCGTCGTCGAGAAGGCTTCGTGGGCAGACGTCGGGTATCGCGGGATCTTTTTTGTTCGCTCGCGGTCGAAGCGGAGCGTCACCCAGAAGGTGCCGGAGATCCCGACGTGCGGCCCGTTCGTTACGCGGATCGTCGGGACGAGCGTGAACCCAGGATTGCGCACCCATACCTTTCGGCGGAAGACGACGCCGCTCGCGAGTAGGGCCACCCCCGTCACCTGCATGACGGCGTCGCCTACGAGAGCGAAGAAGAAAAACGGGTTGTTGCAATCATGCGGTCCGGAAGGCGGCGTGAACCCGCACTGGTATTTCGAGTGCTCCACGTTTGCCGCCGCGACCATCGGGCCAAGACGATCGAGCCCGCCCCGCGATCACACCAATGAGTCCGAGGCCGCAGCAAAGAGTGCGTGCGCAAGACATCGATCAAGCATAGCGCGAACACAGAGCGTTGCTCCTGCAGCGCGCGCGTCCTGCGCCCTCTGCTGGAACGACGAGCTCCGCGCCGCGACCCGCAGCCCCTGCAAGTGGGTGAGCGCGGTCAGGACTTCTTCCGCGATCCCGTCGCAAAGATAGTCCTGGTCTTTCGCGGCGCTGAGATCAAGAAACGGAAGGACGGCCACGGACGAAAGCGAGCGATCGACGTGCGCGCTCGCAGTCGCGGAGTGAGCCTCCACGTCTCGAAGCGCCGCTGCCATCTTCGCGGCGCTCTGAAAACGCTTCGCAGGATCTTTGGAGAGGGCGCAGACGATTGCCGCGTCGAGCGACGCCGGCAGGTCGGGCGCGAGCGCGCGCGGCGGTACCGGATCGAGTGTCGTGATCTGCTGCACGAGCGTCGCGAGATCCAGCGCGGGAAAAGGGCGCTGCCCCGTCGCCGCTTCGTAGAGCACGCAGCCGAGCGCGAAGACGTCCGAGCGGCCGTCGAGCGGCGCCCCGCGAAGCTGCTCGGGCGACATGTACGGTACGGTGCCCGCGATCGCCTCCGGCGCGGTGACGGCGAGCGCCACAGCGTCGGCCTCCGCCGCCTTCGCCAGCCCGAAGTCGAGCACCTTGGCCGTGCCGCGCGCCGTGAGGACGACGTTGGCCGGTTTGACGTCGCGGTGAACGAGACCGTTCGCGTGCGCGCATGCGAGTGCGTCTGCCACCTCGGCGCCGACGGCGCGAACGTGCGCCGCCGCGAGCGGACCGCGCGCGATCACCGCAGCGAGCGTCTCGCCATCGAGAAGCTCCATGACGATGAACGTGGACTCCGCAGTCTCCTCGATGGCGAAGACGGTGACGATGTTCGGGTGGCTCAGCGCTGACGCCGCGCGCGCCTCACGGACGAGCCTCCGACGCGAGGCCTCATCCTCCTCTCCGCCGGCCACGCGCTTGATGGCGACGATGCGCCCGAGCCGTTGGTCCTCGGCTTTGAAAACTGCCCCCATGCCGCCCTCGCCGATCTTCGTGAGGATGCGGTAATGGAGCAGGGTCGCCGGTGCGCTGCCGGAGGCGGGCCCCAGAGCCGTCGCGTCTAGCGCGCTTCGATGGTCGCTCCCCATTCCGCGAGTATAACGAGCTTCGCGTTTTACTGCAGCTATGCTGCGCGCATGAAGATGAGTGGAACCTTCGCATTCTTGCTCGTGCTCGCGGCGTGCGGCGGGAGCACGCCTTCCACCACGCGCGCCCCGGTCGAATCCGAGGAGCAGCGGCACGCTCGCGCGCAGGAGCAGCGTCAGGCAGACGAGCAGCGCGATTTGATCCACGCGCAGGATGGTGTGCGGCGCGAGGATGAAGCGAAGCGACTGGGTTTGCCGGACGGAGGAGATCTGCGCGGCGGACCTATCGCGCCCGACTCGGAGGCCCTCGCGCGGGAATCGCGCGCCAAGGCTGCGGCCACGCAGGCCGAGATGAATCGCAAGCTATGCGCCCCGTCTCAGGTCGCGCGTGCCACGGAAGCGCAGGCTTACGCGAAGACGTGGACGATCTGGCTTGCAAGGATCTCACCGCACCGTCCAGCGATCAAGGCCAGCTGCAGCGGCGCCGACGCAAATGTCGCCCATCGGCAGAACGAGCGCCCGGTCGACTACAACTGCCGAAATCTTCCGAAGGGCGTGACCAAGGAGGACGCTCTCAAAGTCCTCCGCTTTGATTCAGAGTGGGCGCGAGCGAACGATCCCGACTACCTCACCCGCGAGACGGTCGTCCCCAAGGAAGCGAACGGCGCGTCGGTGAACGACCAGTGCGCTGCGTACGATGCGGAATCGGATCTCGACACGCACGTCACCCTCGGCAACGCCGCAGGACTCGAAAAGCTTCAAAAGTGGAAGCCGAAGCCTTGAAAGACGGTGACGTCCACGAGCGAGGGTGCGTCGTGAAGATCATTGGCGCGCAGCACCCGTCGTGCTCAGGTAGGGCTCGCATGAAGATTCTTCCGATCGTTTTTCTCTCCCTCGCGCTCGCTGGTGTCGTTGCTTGCGGCAACTCGCACCCGAAGAGCCCCGTCGCAGGCCTGACCAAGCCGGTGAATCCCCCCGAAATGCCGAACCTGGGAAGGAAGCCGGGGACCATCGAAATCGACCTGCCCTACAACATGTATGTCACCGACTCGGTGCGAACTACCTGCGCGGGCCCCGATCCCTTCTTCGCCTTCGACGCTTCGAAGCCCACCGTCGGCGACCAACCCACTATGAAGAACCTCGTGACGTGCATGACCTCCGGCCCGCTCAGCGGCAAGAGCATCAAGCTGATCGGACACACGGATCCCCGCGGATCACCGGGCTACAACGACAAGCTCGGTCTCGAGCGCGCCGAGAAAGTGAAGACGTTTCTCGTCGCCAACGGCATCGGGGCGGCGCGCGTCCAGACCGCCACGATGGGCGCAGACGAGGCCAGCCAGGCGCCGAAAGAATGGGCCCGCGACCGGCGCGTCGAAATCCAGCTCGTTCACTAGCGAGCGTGGCGCTCGGCGGCCGACTCAACGGCTCTTGCCGTCGACCTTGGTCACCTGCAGCGCGTCGAGATCGATCCCCTCGACACACCGCACGTTGATCGCCGCCAGCGTCTTGCCGTCGGGGCCCGGTACCGCGGGCAAACGCCTCGATGCCACAGTGCTTCAGCGCGCCGAGTCGCCCGCAGCGCGAGCAGTTGCACGAGATCACCTTGCTCAGGTCACCGCGCACCTCGTAGCGAACCTTGCCAACACAAAAGGCTGTTGCTGTCGGGAGCGACAACGCGACGAGCGATCGGTTCCCGGCGGAGCGGCGACAGAAGCTCCGGTGAAGAATTATTGCGACATGGCCAGGGCGCGCGGCTCTGAGCAACGTGGGCAACGGATCCCACGTCCACGGAGCTCCCATGACCAGATTCGCTTCTTCGGCCCTCGTCATCGCACTCGCGCTCGCCTCGCAAGGCTGCGCAGCCACTGTTTTTGAGCCTCGCGTCGAGGCGGTCGGCGAATACAAGAACACCGAGGCTGTCTCCGAGAAAGCGAACGGCCTCGAGGGCGACGCGCCCGAGGTGAAGGTCGTCGTCGGCCAGCTCCTCCCGGGAATGACCTACAAAGACGGTCTCTTCTCGGTCGATCCCGCGCGTTACGAAGTGCTCGGCAAAGTCTCGTCAGAGCCGTCGAAGCGAGTTTTTTACCCATTCAAAGAGTCCTGGCGGCGCTCGGTGTGCTGGCCTCAAGTTCCTCTCGTCTATGCGACGCTCTTCGTGTGGGTCGTCGTCCCGACCACGTGGGGATGCTTCGTCGGCGCGGGCACTCCGGACGAACGCAAAGACAGCATGGTGACCGCGATGAGGCGCGCGACGAAGGTGCTCGGGGGAAATCTGCTTCTTGTCGGCGGCTTCGGCGGCACGGTGATCATCAACGCGAACACCGGCGCGCAACTCGCCGAGACCGAGGCTACGCACGGCGTCGGCTGGGCGCTGCGTGTAAAGGACGGCGCGCTCGAAGCGCCAGTCAAGCCGGTCGGCGTCGGCACTCAGCTCTAAGTTGGGATGGAGCTCGTCGAAAGCAGCGAGCAGCGGCGCGGCTAACGGATCAGGCTACCGGACCGGTCGAGATAGGGTTGCGCTGCTGCCCACGGAAGTCTCAGGTCCACCAGTGGCGAGCACGCTCGAACGGCATGGGGAAAGTCAAAGTCGAACATGAACGAGATCCCCTGCGCGTCGACGTAGACCGAATCGAGGTTTTTCTCGGTGAACGACGGTCCTTCGCCGCGAAGCACGTCGCCACATGCCGCCCGGTCGCTCGGTTCTTTCGAAAGCTCGCGCTTACTCGCGCGCCACGAATCATGAACTCGCGAGTTGAGCAGACGCGCCAGCTCGGCCTTCTTGTCCGAGCGAAACGCCTCGGCTCCAATTCTGTCGCCCGTAGCCCATGCAAGCGAAACAGTGCTTTCGGTGACGCTCGGGTAGGCGCCCATCGTGGAGACGCGCGTCGCGATCGTAACGACGCGTGCGTCGTGATGCAGCACTTCGAAGTCCACGCCGGTCGTACAGCAGTCGTTGAGGCTGCCTTCGTCATCGCCGACCAACTTCTTGAGAGTGACGTTCGGCATCATCCGCAGTGCAGCCGGTCCCTCGATCACCGGGAGGAAACCAGGGGCGGCAGTCGCCGGTGACCCCGCGACTTTCACGACGATGCGGCGCGCTCGAACCACGTTCTCTCCCTCGCGGGCGCGGACCTCGGGAGTGAGAACGACCTGCAAGGATCGATCGCCTTTCGGTGCCTTCCATTCGCCACGCAGCGCCGAGCCGACCCGCTGTAGAAGGAGCTTACCGGCGGTCTCACCGGACGCCGTCATTTCACGGACGTCGTACGTGCCGTCTCGACTTCCGGCCAAGCTCTCGAGCTTGAGCCCCTCCGCGCTTCCACGTCCTTCGTAGACCCAGCGTCCGTCGAGTCGCGATGGAGTTACTGAGAGGGTCGCACGGACAGGCAGCGCTCCTACGGCGCCGACGTAGACTTCAGTGGAGAGGGCGCCGGGGTGTGGCGTCGTCTCGGAGGCGCGCGTCGTTGGCGCGGCGATCGGCGTCTTCGGTTCCATCGAGGCGCGGACGGGTGAAGGAGGACGACCGCACGCACCGAGGCAAAGGAGAAGCGTTGCAAGCAGGTCGCGCATCGTGACTGAACGCCGCGGGAGCTACTCCGATTCCGACACCACGTAAAGTGACGCAGGTCGCGCGGCCCGTAGCGCCCGCTCGGAGTGAGCTCTGGTAGTGGCACCTCCATAGATCGTTATTGCGCCGCCGCCGGCATGATGACGTTGGTCGAGAAAGGTCATTTTGACGTGCGCCCTCCGAGGCGCGGTGATCACCGCCAAGCTCGCGCGCCCGTTTCGTTGGAGTGAAAGCTTCATCGTTCATCGCGTGACGACGGTCGCCGAAGCGCGTGCGAGCATCCCTGACGCGCGCGGCGTCATACGAGCGAAGGCGTCGCGCCCGGGCGACTCACGGCGAGGAGGAAGGCTTCCAGTCATTGTACTGTGCAAGCACTTGGCCGCGGTGATGGTGTGGCCTTGAGCGGGTAGGTACAGCGTGAACACGCGGCCGGCAGCTTGATTCGTTCTCTTTCGGGGGGCACTTCGTCCGACCGCGTGTCGCCCCCCCCACCCACCGAATCGCTCATGAGGTAGCAAGCCTTCGCGCTCGCAGACCTCTCTCTTGCTCAGTTGGGCGTCAACCGGCCGCGGATTGCGCGGGCGAAGCGGCCTGCTGCGAGAGGGTGGCGATTCAGAAACATGAGCGGCTCGAAGACCTCGAACTCCATGAGCAAGAACTTCCCATCTTGGATCACGCCGTCGACGCGTGCGTAGACCGGGAGCGCGGGAGCCGCCGCAATGCATGCGCGAGCTTCTGCGATCCATTCGTCGCGCACGTCGACGGTTTCGCTCGTACCACCGAATACGAATTGCACGCGGTAGTCTCCGACTTTGGGGCGCTTGCAGACTGCGTGGCTGAAGACCCCGTCGAAGAAGAGAAGCGAGAGCTCACCGGCGCTCAGGATCTCCGGCAGGAAAGGCTGAATCAAGAGGCCGCGGTCCGAGAGGGTCCGCGCAATGTCGTCGCGATATTCATCGGCCGCATCGAGACGGAATCGGTGCGTGCCATAGGCGCCGCCCGAGATGGTGGGCTTCACCACGATCTCTTCCCATCCCCGCGCCCGCGCGAGCGCGACGATGTCGGGGCTCTCACCACGCGGAACGACGATCGTCGGAACCAGCAAGACGCCTGCCGCGGCCAGATCTTGCAGGTAACGCTTGTCGAAGTTCCAGTCGATGATCTCGCTCGAGTTGCACATCCGCACGCCGCTCGCGATCCGGGCATCGAGCCACGGACGAAACTCGTCGAGGCGCTCGAAGTAGTCCCACGGCGAGCGAATCACCAACGCATCGAAGGCAAGCCAGTCGACGGTGGGGTCGCTCCAGACCGCGGGCCTGGAGTCGACACTGATCTCCTCGAGGGCTGCGACGAGCAGCAAGTCGTCCTCGTAGAGGTGCGGAAACGCGGAGCTGGTCACGAGTGCGACGCGGGGTCGCGCGAGCTTCAGTAGGACGTCGGTGATTCCGTCGCCCAAGCGGTTGGGAATTTCCTCCACGCGCGTGAAGCCGTTTTTCTCGAGCGCGCGGAGCGATCCGAGATTGTCATTCGATACGAAGGCGAAAAGTGGACGCGACGTCTCGAGCTTGAGGAACTCGCGGATGGCAAGCGTGGCGACCCCCTTGCCCCAGTACGCCTTTCCAAAAAAGTAGCCCAGCAAGCGGCGACCTTCGGATTCAAAGGTGTTGATCGTCCCCGCGACGTTCCCTTCGTGGAGCACGGTCCGCACGACGACCGAAGGCTGTCCGAGAACCGTCGTTTGCCAGTGCGTCACGAACGTTCCGCGATCTCGCCCAGGCATCCCGGCCATGCGGAGCGCGTCGGGGTCGGCTTGGTGCTCGTAGAAAACGGGGAGATCGCTGGGTAAAACCTCGCGAAGCGGCATGCGCTTATAGTAGCGAGACGCCCGTGAATGCCGCACGCAAAAACGCGCAGAAGTTCATCGCGCAGAATCGCGCCGCGACCTTCCACTACGTTATCTCGGAGCGCTACGAAGCGGGCATTGTCTTGCGCGGCAGCGAAGTGAAGTCTCTGCGCGACGGCCGCGTCGATCTCAGCGACGCCTACGCTTCGATCGAGCGAGACGAGGTGTGGCTACGGCAGATGCACATTGCATCCTTCTTCGCGGCGCGGGCGTTTCCGCATGCGGAGCGCGGTGTGCGGAAGCTGCTCCTCCACGCGAAAGAAATTCGCCACCTGGAGCGCGCCGTGCTCCGCGAGGGCTTTACGCTGCTACCGCTCAACCTCTACTTCAAGGAGGGGCGCGTGAAGGTCACCCTGGGCCTCGCCCGCGGAAAGAAGGCTCACGACAAGCGCGCCGCCATTGCCGCAAAGACGGAGGCGCGCGAGGCCCTCGAAGTCGTTCGCGCGCATCGAGATGGGTTCAAAACGAAGTGACCGCGGGGGCCAACGCTCCTCAAGGCAGCGAGTTGATCCAGTTGTCGACGAGCTGAACTCCGGCGGTGTCCACGATGTGCGTCGCGAGTGGAGGCATTTGCTGGCCCGCCACGCGCGAGCTGTCGCGGAAGTGCACGCAGCTGTGGGCGGTGTCGCGGGGTTTTATCCGAAGGAGCCCTGCATCCGGGGTGGGCTGGTAGCCCGAGACCACGCCAACGCCGGTCGTGTACGTGTCCGTCGCCATCACCGTCGCGAGCTGCCCTGCGTTGAGGCGCATGCGAAACCCGGTGCTTAGCGCAAGCGCGTAGTTCGAGTTGCTGTGGCAGGAGGTACCGCAGTTCGCGTGAAGCCACCCGAGCGCGGCGCTTTCCGTCGCATTACCGGGAATGACGAGGGGAGCCGCAGGGGTAGTGGTGATCACGTTGTCAGTGGCGAGCTGCGCCATCGTCTCGCCCGTCGCATTCGGCGAAGAGAGCCCGATGGCCTCGAAGCCGAGCACGCCGTCGAGCCGGCCCTGGTGGCAGGTGGTGCAGTCGCTTTGGGAAGGAATCTCGTAGGTCGTTCCCCACACGTTCGTGCGCCCGGTGGTCAGCTCGGTGGCCGTTGTTTGGTCCTGCGACCACGCATAAGAGGTGCGCACCCAGCTGAAGTTGCTCGTCGACTTTTTCCAGGTCATCCGCGTCTCGACCTTGAGACCGCCGACGCGAAACTCTTTCCAGAACCGCGTGCCCGCAGGGAACGTCCATTCGTTCATGTCGGTGGTGTCGATTTTTTGTCCGGCGGGGATGCGGATCCAGCGCGATTTGGCCGCGCCGTCACTCCACAAGTGAAGTCCGGGATCGTAGGGGAGAACATCGGACGCGATCGTGCGCGTTGCCCACGATGCGTAGAGGCCAGTGCATCCGAGATCGCGCGACTCACCGTCGGGGCCGAGGACCGTGCAATCGAGCGCGGCGTCGCCACCTGCGTCGATCGGAGCGTCGCCATCCGCCCCGTCTGCTGCATCCGCGGCGCTCGAATCGAGACCTGCGCCATCCGCGCTTGCGTCTCCGGCGTCGACCGCGTCACCGTTCGGAGAGTCGCCGGGCGAGGCATCATCGGGAAGCAAGGTGGACGCGCCATCACAGGCCCCGAGGCTCGCGGAAACTCCGACCGCCAAGACGAGCACGGCAGCGAGCCGCATTGCTTTCATGACCGACACTTTACGCTGCATTGGCCGTGCGCGCTCCCCGGGTGAAACGACGACGAACGGGGGGCGACGCCCGCCTCCCTTTTTTCGCTTACCAAGCGCGGCCGTCACACATAGGATTCCGCGCATGCACTTCCAGCGCCTCATAGCATCCATGATCATTGCGCTTCCGCTCGCCGGCGTTGCCTGCGGCGGGACCACGCAGTTCGCCGGCTCGCAGCCCTTGACGATCGCCGCGACGCCCCTCCCGCCCTTGCAGGCGCCCCCGCTCCCGCCCGCGCCCATCCCCGAGCCCGTGAAGCCGCCGCCGCGCGTCGAGCTCCGGGACAACAAGATCGACTTCAAGGAGAAGATCCAGTTCGAGGTCAACAAGGCGATCATCAAGCCGGAGAGCGCGTCTCTCCTCCATGACATCGCCGAGGTCATCAAGGCGAACCCCCAGGTGAAGAAGATCTCCATCGAGGGTCACGCCAGCTCCGAAGGCAACGCCGCCACGAACAAGAAGCTCTCCGACGATCGCGCCAAGGCCGTCATGGCCTACGAGATCAAAAAAGAGGGCGTGGACGCCGCGCGCCTCTCGGCAAAGGGCTGGGGCATCGAGAAGCCGCTCGTGCCGAACGACACCGAAGAAGGGCGCGAGAAGAACCGCCGCGTCGACTTCCTCGTGATGGAGCAAGACGTCACTCAGAAGAAGGTCGAGATCGATCCGACGACGGGTAAAGAGCGCGTCATCGACGAGAAGAAAGAGACGCAGACGGCGCCCGCTCCCGCAGCGACGCCCGGATCGACCCCCACCACGCAGGGCACTAAGCCTGACGTAAAGGCCGAGGCGAAGGCCACGGAGCCGAAGAAAGCGATGCCCAAGCCGCCCACCCCTACACCGCCTGTCGACACGACGAAGGCGGGAGGAAAGAAATGAAAACTACGCTCTTTGCCGTTTGTGCACTCGCCGCTCTGTCTGGATGCGGCTTCGCCGTCCGAAGCCCTGACATGTACCGCGCCGACACCCAGACCGCGTTCGCCACCAAGACCGACGCCATGCGCGCATGCTACGACGGCGTGCTCAAGTCGACCCCCGGCGCCCAGGGCCAGGTAGCGGTCTCGTTCGATGTCGAGACCGAGCACGGGAAGCTCACCAACGTGGCCGTCCTTCCCGGGAAGACCACCGCGCCTCCGCCCGTCGCCGATTGCGTGACGAAGAACCTCGACGGGGTCGCGCTCACGCCGCCCGACGGCAACAAAGGCGAAGGCACGTGGGTGTTCGACTTCGTTGCCCCGGCTCCCGCCGTGCAGCTGACGAATCCGCCCGGAGTCTACGCCCCCGCGCCCAAGAGCTGAAAACAAGCTCGACCGCTCTTCTCCTCGCCATCGCGTGCTGCAGCAACGGGCAACGGTGGCGAGGAGTTTTGTTTTGAGATCAGTGACCGCCAGGCAGGCAAAGGCCCGTCATCGAATTGCACGACGCAGTCGCATTGCAGTCGGCGGCGCTCTGGCAAGGGAACGCGCACTTCTGGAACTGCGTGTTGCACCGCGCGAGCCCGCACGATCCGTCGTTCTGGCAGGGAAGCGCGAACGGGCCCGGCGTGGCCATCGCCCGGGAGGCAGGTGCCACGGGTGTCGGCGACGTCTGCGACGTCTGAGGAGGCGGCGTCGGCTGGGGCTGTTGCTGCTGCGGGAAGCTTTGCTGCTGCGGCGGGGGCGGAGGGTTCTGCTGCTGCTGCGCTTGGGGCTGCTGTTGCGAGGGGTACGGCTGCTGCTGCCCCTGCGGAGTGGTGGGCTGCTGCGCAGCGTCTTGGTTGCCGCCACACGCAAAAACCACGAGACCCACCGTCGTCACAACCGCCGCTACGCTAAGCTTTGAAGAAATTCGCACGCACACCTCCACGAGAGTTTCTGCTCTGAGTATGCATCACTCCGGAACGCACTGAGGCTGACCGAAGTAGTCGAAGTCGCAATTCGAACCGGCCGCGGGGTGGAAGCAGCAGAATTTCGTGAAGCCGCCCTGCCCGGCGAACCTTGCACACGAAAGGCTGCCCGTGCCGCCCGTCGCACACGGCGCCGGGTTACCGAAGGGATCGCTGTAGTGGTTGTCGCAAACCGTGTCGTAGGTCTCGGCGGGAGTGAACTGCGTGCTCGTGGTGCGCGTGCAGTCGCCGCCGTGGAGAGCGCCGCCGCCGCTGTCGACCACCGGTGTGCCGCTGTCGACGACCGGCGTTCCCGTGTCGGGATTCGTCGTCGTGCCCGCGTCGTTGACCGTGCCCGAATCGGCGATCGTCGAGGTGCCGGTATCTCCGCCGCCGCCGTAGCCGCCGTCACCGCTGGCGAGGCCGCCGTCGACGGGGCCGCCCACGACGCCGTTGTCGCTCGGCATCACGGCCGTCGCACACGCGATCAAGGCCAAAGGAGCAACGAAGGCGCCTAGGAGCGTAGATCCTCGCATCATGGAGACATACTTCCGAAACGGGCCTTTTGCCACCCCCACCGATCTTACTCTTCAGGATCCGGCTCTCCGCGAAGGGCGACGGGCAAACCATCGTGGAGACCGGGCGGAGCGAGCGGAACGTTTTCCCACCAATGACTCCACGGCATCTGCATACGGCGATGGGCGTGCTGGGGGTAGTAGATGCGGTTGTCGGGCTTGTTGCCTTCGCCGCCGACGAGGAGCATCGCGTCCTTCGTGCCGTTGTTGATGAAGGTGTGGCAGATGCCGGTGCCCGCGGGAAAGGCCGCGAGATCGCCGGTCTCCATGCGGTGCAAATAGCCGTCGACCCACGCGTCGACCGGCCCTTCGAGCACGTAGACGAACTCCTCCTCTTTCTCCTCGGCGTGCGGCCACGACAGACGACGACCGGGAGGCAGACGGGTCACGTGCAGTCCGATTCGCATCAATCCCGCGACGCGTCCGATGGGCCGACCGCATCCGAGGGGCTCGTCGCTCCCCGCGTAGCGACCCTCTTTCTCGGGAACGTCGGAAGTGGAAACGATGTACGGCGGACGTGAGCTCAACATGAAGCTGGTATCGCACGGCGTCCGCATCGCCTCAAGATGCTGCACACGGCGTCCGCATCGCTTCAAGATGCTGCGCACGGCGTCCGCATCGCTTCAAGATGCTGCGCACGGCGTCCGCATCGCCTCAAGATGCTGCACGGCAACCGTTCGACAACGAGCGCTCGGAAAGCGTACATTTGCTCCCCGGCGCTCCGATGGATCCCTACGGCCTACTCTATCGAAATGCTCTTTTTCCGCTGTGGGAAGGCGTTCTTCGCAAGCGGCCAACGGTGTCGCGGCTCGCGTATCTCGAGCAGACCCAGCGGCTCTCACCGGCGGAGCTTCGTGAGCGTCAAGCCGCGACGCTGCGGCGCCTGCTCCGGCACGCGTACGCCAACTGTCCTTTCTACCGGGCACGATTCGACGAGGCCGGCGTCGACCCCGCGCGCATTCGCGATCAATCCGATATCGAAAAGCTTCCCCTCCTCACGCGCGATGACGCCCGTGATTCGCTCGCTGCACGTGCCTCGACGGTGCGCCCTTTTCCGACCATCCAGAAAACGACGAGCGGTAGCTCGGGAAGGCCGCTGACGATCGCGTACGACACGGACAGCGAGTCGTGGCGTCAGGCGGTCAAGTGGCGCGCCTACAAGTGGGCCGGGTATCGGCCGGGGGATCGCGCCATTCATTACTGGGGTCCGCAAGCGCACATCCCGGCGATCGGGAAGCGCGCGAAGGTCACCGTCGACCGCTTTTTTCGGCGCGAGCGCTACTTGAATTGCGTCATGCAGAGCGACGAAGCCCTGGAGAACGTGGTCCAGACACTGGCCCGCGAGCGACCGGCGGTGATCGTGGCTTATGCGCGGTCGGCCGGGAATCTCGCGCGTTACGTAAACGAACGCGGCGCGAGGGCCTGGGACACGATCCCCATCATATGCACCGCAGAGCAGCTCCTGCCGCAGGACCGAGCGGCGATCACCCGCGCATTCGGAGACGCGGTCTTCAACTCCTACGGGGGTCGCGAGACCATGCTCATCGCGGCCGAGTGCGACGCGCACGACGGGCTTCACGTCTCGACGGAAAATATTCTCGTCGAAGTCTTGATCACGGAGAACGGTCGACAGCGCGCCGCAGCGCCGGGGGAGCTCGGAGAAGTCGCGATCACCGATCTCCACAACCTTGGCTCGCCGCTCATCCGCTATCTCAACGGCGATCTCGCCATCCGTGAGGTTCCCGACCGCTGCGCCTGCGGAAGAAGCCTCGAGCGCCTGCGTTCGCTCGAGGGCCGCAAGACCGACACCTTCCGCGACGGCAGGGGGCAGCAGATTCACGGAATGCTTTTTCCCGTTCTCATGCTTCCTTACGCAACCGCCGTTCGGCACTACCAGGCGATTCAACACGTGGATCGGTCCATCACCCTCAAGGTGGTGCCGACGCCCGAATTTGCGGCCGTCCGCGCGAAGCTCATGAAGAGCCTCGAAGACGCAATCGCCGGCGTGTCCATCGTCATCGAGCTGGTGGAAGAAATTCCCGCGTCGACCTCCGGCAAGCACCACCCGGTAATCGTCGAAGCAGCGTGAAGCTCAGGACGCCGGCAATTTCCAGTCGATCTCGGGCTTCCCGCCTTCGCGCAGAAGCCGGTTGATCTCGGAGAAAGGTTTGCTCCCGAAGAAGCCGCCGCTTGCCGAGAGCGGCGACGGATGAGTGCCCTCGAGCACCACGTGGCGGGCGCGATCGATGAGCTGGGCCTTCTTCCTCGCGTAGCCGCCCCACAAGACGAAGATCACGCGATCACTCTTTTCGTTCACCTTGCGGATGACGGCGTCCGTGAATTTTTCCCAACCTTGATCCTTGTGCGAGTTCGCCTCGTGAGCGCGCACCGTGAAGACGGCGTTGAGCATCAGGATTCCTTGCTCGGCCCATGACGTGAGGCAACCGTGAGTCGCGGGAGCAATGCCGAGATCGCTCGCGAGCTCCTTGTAGATGTTTGCGAGCGAGCGGGGCGGCTTGATCCCCGCCTTCACCGAGAAGCACAGGCCGTGGGCCTGGCCGTCGCCGTGGTAGGGATCCTGACCGAGCAACACGACGTTTACGCGCTCGTAAGGGGTGAGCGCGAAGGCCGTGAACACCTCGTTTTCGGGAGGAAAAACCTGGTGCGCCGCGCGCTCGGCTTCGAGGAAGGTCGCGCACGATTTCAGGTACGGTTTTTCGAGCTCGCCTGCGAGCACCTCGCGCCACGCGTCAGGGAGGTGCGAAATCAGGCGACCCCGCTCACTTCTGAATCCCGACGCGGTAGATGTTTCCGCCTGCGTCGCTCGCGATGTAGAGCGCGCCGTCGATCGGTGAAATCGCCACGCCTGCAGGACGCGGCCCTTCGCCCCCCATCGGAGAGCTCCACGTCCACGCGCCGTCGGTTGGGCCGCTCGCATTTCCGCCGCCGAGAACCGTCTCGTACGGGAAGGTGGTGGTCGTGCTGGTAGAGACCGGCATCGGAGCATTTCCCGCGGCGTCGAAGGGCATCCATACCACCTTGGAGCCGGTGGCCGGGCTGCGGTCCCACGAGCCATGAAGGGCGATGAACGCGCCGTTTCGCCAGCGCTCGGGGAGTCCGCCCGAGGGCTGCACGTCGAAGAAGCTGATGTCGAGCGGCGCCGAGTGAGCCTGTACGAACGTGGCCGGTTGGGAAGAGTTCGAGGCGCACCACGCGTCATCGACTCCGGCCGACGGATAGTTCTCGTTCACGACTTGCGTGCCCGGCGCGATCAGCATCGCTCCCGACACGATGCGCTGCGAGGTCATGCAGAACGGGTAGCCAAAGTTCTTTCCCGGTGCGAGGGCCACGACCTGCTCACCGGGGTTGTCGTTGTGGACGTCTTGCCCTTGGTAGCGCACATCGTCGAGCCCGTTGACGACGCCGTACATGCGACCGGCGGCGTTCTGGGTGAAGCCCGCCATGTTGCGCAGCCCTTGGCTCACGACTTCGCCGCTCAACCAGGCGAGCGGAGTGGTGCCGTCGAACGTCGAGAGCTTGAAGCGCCGGAGCAGGGATCGCGCGGTGTCGTAGACCGACGTCGTGGGGTTCGAATCGTTGCTCATGTTCGCGGCCGAGCCGGAATGAACGTAGAGATAGCCGCCATAGACGTGCACGGTGTGAAGGGAGTGGCCTCCCGCGGGCTGCCCGGTGACGACGCTCACGGGCGCGCCACCGGACATCGCCGTCGGCGAGTAAGGAAAGCGCACGACGCCGTCCAAGCTACCCGCGTAAAGAAACCCGCCCGCGACGTCGATGTGGCAGTTGTTTCCATTGGCGCCGGGCGACGTCGCCCAGGTCGTCACCTCACCCGGTTGAAACGTGCCGTCGCCATTCGAGTCGCGGAGCAGGCGGATCGCGCCGCTTCGGCTCACCGCGAATAGGTCACCGTTCGGCGCGAAGGTGAGCTGCCTCTGCGCGATGATGTTCGTGGCCACGACGCGCGCGCACAGCCCCGCCGGAACGTAGTGTTGATCGACCGGCAGTGGCGTCCCGCGACAGGGATCGCCCGCGCCAGGGGACGGAACGAAATGATCGGGCGACCACGTGTCCCCCGCGGACCCATCGAGCGATCCATCGACCGCGCCAGCGTCGCCGCCATCCACGTCTCCCGCATTCGAGGTGTCGCCCCCGCACGCGATGAACGCGAGCACGACCGCGGCACCACCATGATGGGTAAAACGCATCACAGAACTCTACGATCGAAATGGGATCCGTGCTGCTCAACCTCACATCGCCGCGCGGAGAACGTGCACCGCCATCCCCAAGATCGTCAGCGAACCGAGCGCGAACATCACCGTTCGCCACGGCTGAATGGCGTTCAGGTAGAAAAACGAATGAAGGATCCGCGTGGCGACGAAGGAGCCGAAGTAGGACCACGCGGCCGTCGCCGAAGGGGCTGTCACGGCGTAAAGACTGGCGACGACGAAGTAGGGAACGATGTTCTCGATCGCGTTCCGATGCGCACGCTGCGTACGCAGGACGGCCTCGGTTTCGACGGGCACGAGATCGGCGCCTTTGACCACTGCGGCCGAGTCTTCGTGGTTCACCACCTTGCGGGCTTTGACACGCGCGAGCGCAGTGGACACCCCGAGCGACATCGTGTGCAGCGCCAGGACGGTCGACGTGGCTGCGTAGGCGGTGAGTACCGGGTTTTCCATGATCATGGTCTTTTCCTTTTTGTGCTGCGCAGCAGCGTTTACAATACACGTATGCTGCCGGGACATGGCTCTCCGTAAGCTCGTCGCCTTTGCTATCGCCTCTCTCGCCGTCTGTCTCGGCGCATGCTCGAAGCTCCCCAAAGAAGGCGCTCCCTGCGCGGCGAAGGGCGACATCACGTGCCTCGACAAGACGACGGCGGTCATCTGCGTGGGCGGCAAATTCGAGAAGCTCACATGCGACGCGCCCATTGGGTGCGTGACGGTCGCCGGCAGCGGGAGCTGCACGCACTCGAGCTACGCGGTGGGCGAGCCGTGCCTCGAGGAGGGCACGCCCGGCTGCAGCGGCGATCACAAGTCGATGATCAAGTGCGAGGCGGACCACTGGAAGCTCGTCAACACCTGCGCTGGCGTGCTCGGGTGCGTCTCGAACGCCGAAGGCACGAAGTGCGATCTGGGAGCGGCTGCCGCGGGCTCAGCCTGCACGAAAGAGAACGAGGGCAACGCGTCGTGCACTCCAGACGCGAAGTCGCTACTCATCTGCAAGGCCGGAAAAATGACGATCGCCGCCACGTGCAAGGGCACGCACGGATGCCGTCAGCTCGGGTCCCAGCTCACCTGCGACGAAACGATCGCCGACCTCGGCGACGTTTGCGACTCGAGCGAGTACGAAGGAAAGTTTGGCTGCACCCCGGACAAAAAAATGCGTGTAGTATGCAGGAAAAACAAGATGGTCAAGGACAAGGCGTGCAACTGCTCGGTCATGATCGACAAAGTGAGCTGCAACTAACCCTCACAGGGGGTTGGCCACGAGCGTCAGCATAGGTAGACGCGCCAGTGCGCGGGCGTCATCTTCGGCGCGGGAATCTTTGCAGTTTCGACCCGGCGATCTTCGTGGGCGACTGGGCGATTGGCCAGCTGTAGACGCGCGCTAGGCGTCACGCGGCGGCGCGGATCACCCAGGCGTCGACGAGCGAGGCGAGCCTGGCCTGCTCGGCGGCGGGCGGAACTCCACACGAGCGCCGAGCGGCGGCGGAGAGGCGCTCGTCGGAGAAGGATAGTGCGGCCACAGCCCCGCGCACCGCACACGCGATCTGCTCTCGCTCGTCCGCGCCGAGGTGCGCGTCGGCCCACGCGGCGATCTGCCAGCTCAGCTCGGCGTGGCCGCATTCCTCGCGGGCGATGTCAGCGAGCGCGCGACGCACGTCGGGATCGGCTGCTCGCTTCGCTCGGACCAGGGCGAGCGCGGCTCCGTAGGTCTCGCGAACGCAGCCCTCGACGGCGTTCTCGAGGGCGACGTCGAACAAGCTGCGCGGTGCCGTGCGCGGAGGCGCCGAGGGACTCTTGACGTCGGCGCCGAAGCGGCGTGCGAGTGCCGCGGTCACCTCGGCATGACGAACCTCCTCGCGGGCAGCCTCCGTTGCAGCGCCCACCAGCGAGGCGGGCGCGCCGTGCGCAGCGAGCTCCGCGGCGAGGCGCTCGAACGCTTGCACGCTCACCGCTTCCAGGTGGGCGCACGCCGCGAGGTAGTCACCGGTCGAGAGCCCTTCTCGCTGCGCGAGCTCCTCCGCGCCTTCCGTCCGACGCCCCGTGCAATCGACGCTGCAGGTGATGCTGACGGGAGCGGTGACCGCGGGGCATACGCCCGCTCCGGCGTCCCCGGTGGCGGAGGTCCCCGCGTCGGCGGCCACGGGTTGCGCTGCGACGTAGGCGCGCTCGTAATCGTCGGGCAGTCCACAGACGGTGTAAACGGGGCCGCACGCGCTGTAGCACGTTGGTCCTCTCACGTAGCTCGAGCCTCCCGAGGCGGACGAGACCCGCCCGTTTTCCTCCGACGCCATGGCGCACGCGACGTCGGGTGAGACAGCAACGCTCTTCGGCCCGGGGCTGTGGCAACGGTCGTTCGAGGTGGAAATCGCGCTGCAGGCCGGGAGGGTGAGGAGCGCGGCAACATGCGCGAGCAAGAGGGGAACGTTTCGCATCACGGCACCCTCAGCAAGCTGCGTTCCACGATGGAGAAGCCGCCTTCGCCGATGGATCGCCATGCGAGTCGCCCGCCCGTATGACATCGTGGTCATGCGCGCGGACTGACCACGTTGAAAGAGTCCTCGTGCGCGCAAAGGTCGACTAGTGTCGAGGGATGACGTTTTCGACGGTTAGTGCCGCCGTGATCCTTCTTGTGGTCATCCTTCTGCCCGGATGCGGCGGCACGTCCGCGCCCCCGAGCGCCATCGGCCCGAATGGCAACGTGACGAACGCAGCAACCAACCAGGCGGACACGGCGGCGGTCGAAGCGCGGCTGCGCGGCACCTGGCGGATTGCCGAGTACCGCTCGGAGGTCCCGCTCGAAGCGACGCTCCAGGGGTTGCTGGCGCTGCAGCTCCAGACCATGACCGTGCGCTTCGAAGGCGGCCGCGTCCTCGCCGACTCACAGACCATCCACGTCAATCGCGCGTTCAAGATCACCGACTCCGCCGGGCCCAACTTCAAGTTCGTCGCTACGGACGAATCCGGAAATCAGTCGACCTCGGCCTGCCAATTCACGGACGACAATGCGACTATCCTTTTTCACAGCGAGACGGAGCCGTGGCGCGGAACCGGCTCCTTGAAGCGCACGCAGTAAGCCGGGATCAATATTTGTGAGTGCGGGCGCCGTGCCCGACGTAGGTGTTGAGGAGGTTCGGTTTACCACCTCGGTGGCGGCGGCGGGCTTCCCGTCCTAGAGTCCGCGTCGATGCGCATTTCCCTCGAGGCAAGGAGACGATTTCGTGATCTCGCGACCGGCGCCATCTGCGCCTCGCTAACTTTCTTTCAGACCTCCTGCGCGTCGCTCACCTACGTCACGCAGGCCGCCGCCGGGCAGGACGATCTCAATTTGCGAGCGCGCAACATCGACGATCTTGTCCTTGAGAAACGGGTGGACGCACGCACGCGAGGCCTCCTGTCGCAAGTCGCAGCCATGAAGCGATTCGGCGAGCAGCACGGGCTGAAGGCGACGACAAACTACACGAAATACGTGCGCGTCGATCGGCCCGCCGTCGTCTGGGTGGTGAGCGCGTCGAAGCCGCTCCAATTCAAGTCGCGGAGGTGGACTTTTCCCTTCGTGGGGAGCTTCACGTACCTCGGATGGTTCAAGCTTGATCAGGCGAGGGCGTTCGCTACGGAGCTTCGTCGTGACGGCTGGGACGTCGACGTTCGCGGCGCGGGTGCGTACTCGACGGCTGGTTTCTTCGAGGATTCCGTCCTGTCAACGATGATGCACGAGGGCAAGGAGGGGCTCGGCGAGCTCGCAAACACGATCCTCCACGAGTCGGCGCACGCCACGTTTTTCGTGCATCATCAGTCGACGCTGAACGAGAGCGTGGCGAACTTCATCGGAGACACACTCGCCGCGAGCTACCTGAAAGAGACCATCGGCGCCGACTCCGACGAGACGCACGCCTACCTCGCGTCGGAAGAGAAAACGGATCGCAAAGGGCTCAGATTGCGCGAGACGTACCGGGCGCTTCATGTGCTGTACGCATCGTCGAAATCGGATGAAGAGAAGACGCGCGAGAAAACGATCACGCTGACCAACCTGCGCGCGGAGCTCGGGTTCAAGAGACCGATCGGCAACGCCACGCTCATTCAGTACAACACGTACAACTCCGGGCAGGCCGAGCTAGGAGCTCTACTCGACAAGTGCGGCGGGGATTGGCCGAAGTTCATTCGCACCCTGAAGAGGCTCGAATCCCAGGACTTTCCGAAGTCCGAAGATCAGGAGGACGACATCAGCCGCATCATCAACCCTATGCTGGCCGCAGGCTGCACCGGCTAGAAAAAAACGAGTAGAATTCTCCCTAAGGAGATTCTAGATGCCCAGATCCATGTTTCATCCGTTCCGCTTGGTCGTCGCCGTGCTCGCCTCGGCCTTGGTGCAGCTGCCCGCGTCAGCCCTCCACGCCGAAGGCAAACAGAACAACGAGGCGAATGAAAAAGGTCGAAAGGGCGACAAGGACAACGCCGCTGCAAGCGTCGCCGTCGACACGCACAAGGGCGAGAAGCAAGACGACTTCGACGACGAAAACGAAGGCGTGAAAGACGAGGGCAAGAAGAACGAAGGCAAGCCCGAGAAGGAGCACAAGAAGAGCGCTGCAGAGGAGCTCTTCGGTGACGACAACAAGGACGAGCCCGATCCCGTTCGGCTCGAAGTTCACACGAAGGGCGAGAAAGTTGCGGCGCGCGTCAAGCTCGAAAAGATCCTCGAAGGGAAGCCGATGACCGAGAACCTCCGCGCCGAGCTCCAGCGCGACGCGCTCACGACCGCCAAGCTCCTACGCATCCGCAGCCTCGCGCGGTCTGCCAAAGACGCGTCGTCGATCAGCAAGGTCAACGCGCTCCTCACCAAGGAGCACGAGCGTCACGCAGAGTTTCTCGCATCCTACAAAGCCACGGTCGGGGGCAGAAAATGAGCGCGCGTTCATTCGTCGTTCTCTTGCTCTGTGCGCTCGCCTTCGTCGCGTGCGACAAGAAGAAAGAAGACGGCACCGCGACCGTCGCCGCCAGCGCGACGCAGGCCGCCATCGCCGTGACCGTGACGCCGGCGAGCGCCGCGGCCGTCCCACTTACTGACAAGGATCTTCCCGTGAAGGCCGAGTTCGCCGGCGCCGTTCGCAAGCAGATCACCAAGGCGAACTACAAGGCGGAGCTCGACAAGGCCGAGCAGGACATCGCCAAGAAGTAGCGACCCGCGCGCGACGGCTACCCAGGCCCTCGCGCCGTCGTCGTCAGTGCATGAAGCGGTAGGCGATGAACGCCAGGATGCCGACGATGGCCGCGATGGTCACGATGCGGCCGATGCCTGCGCTGGCGACGGGTGCAGGAAGGGCGCCGCCCTTGTTGCTTACGCTCGCGGAGCTCTTCTTCTCCGAGGCTGCGGCGAGCTCTGCCTGTTCGCGCTTCTGCATGCGCTTTGACGGCGGGGCGATCGAATCGGGCTTCGCCGCCTTCGCGACGGGCTTTTCCTCGACCTTCTCCGTTTCCTTCGAGGCAGATTTCGCGGCCGCCTTCGTTGCGGCTTTTGCGGCCTTCGCCGCCGCTTTTCCGCCGACCTTCGCCGCAGCCTTGGGGGCCGCGCTCGGCCGAACGGACTTCGGGCTCGCCTCCGCCGCGGGCTCCGCTTTCACGGCTTCGACCGGCTTGGCTTCTGCCTTCTTCGCGACTGCAGCGACGACGGGCTCGACCTTCGGCTCAGCCTTCGCTACGACGACCTTCGCTTCGACCTTGGGCTCGACCTTCGCGACCACTACCGCCACGGCGGGCTTCGGCTCCACGGGCTTGGCCACCGCAGCAGTCGCCGCAACGGCCGCTGCCGGCTGCGGCGCCGCCTCGGGAACGATCACGCCGGACACGAGCCAGCGATTCTTTGCGGGGAGGGCGATCATCTTTCCACCCGCCTCGACCTCCATCGCGGGCAGTACTTCACGGCGCGCCTCGCCATAGAGCGGAACCTTCACCTTGTCGTTCGTACCCGCGGCGGCCAGCGCCTCGGCGACAGAACGCGCAAGGCCTGCGTGCTTGTCCGAGCTGCTCTCGAGCGCGGCGGCTTTTTTCTCGAACGCTTCGAGATCACAGTCGGCGAGCCCGGTGTTGTCGACCGTGAGCTTGGGTAGTGCAGCGGCGAGCTCGAGAGCCGCTTCGGTGAGCTTGCTCTCCCCCGAGAGCTGCGTCACCAGGCGATCGATGAGACCGTCGAGCAGGCGGTCCACGTCCGCGTTGCTTCCCGCACCGAGCGCAGGGGCAATCATGTCGAAGAGGCTGCCGTCGACGCGCACGGGCTCTGCGCTTCCGCCCTCGGCAAAATAATAGAAGCCGGAAGACACCTTGTCGAAGCCGACGGTATGCACGCGCACGCCCTTGGCCACGAGCTTTTCCACGAGACTGCGGGTGACGCCGACGAGTGGGCTGGCTTTTGCCGCGCGGGCCGTCAGCGGCAATTTGGCCGCAGCGATCTGCTCTTCGGGGAGAGTCGCTCCGAGCTCCTCTTTGAGCTCCGCAGTCACCGCGTCACGGGCGACGACCGACACCTCCCGCTCCCATCCCACGATCCCCTGGGGCGTCATCCACCCGACGGAGGGCCCCCATGCGACGAGGTGACCTGCAGTGCCGGCCGTAGCCGCCACATAGAGAACGCTCGGTACGCCCAGCTCCGATTCCATGGGGGTACTCTAACGTACCCGGCTCCTCTTCTTCCAATGGACCTTACGATCTGTGCTTCACGGCGGGTTGGCGGTGGGGGTAGACCGTGTCCATGCCGGAGCCCTATCGCCCAGCGACCCCGATTCTCGACCTCGGGGACGGGTTCTTCGATCCGGTCACGCCTGCCCGGTTTCCCAAGCATATTTTGCGTTTTCGAAACGATCGCTGGAGCGAGCGGGTGGGGCTCGGCGGGCTCGATGCCTCGGGCTGGGAGAACCATTTTGCGAAGTTCGAGCCGCTCGAAGATAACCTCCCCACGCCCCTCGCCCTTCGCTACCACGGGCATCAATTCGGCAGCTACAACCCGAACTTGGGGGACGGCCGAGGCTTTCTCTTCGCGCAGCTTCGGAGCGGGGATCGCCTCCTCGATCTGGGGACGAAAGGGAGCGGACGAACGCCGTGGTCCCGGGGGGGCGATGGGCGCCTGACCTTGAAGGGAGGCGTGCGGGAAGTACTTGCCACCGAGATGCTCGAGGCGGTCGGCGTGAACACCTCGAAGACGTTCAGCCTCTTCGAAACGGGCGAGGCGCTCATGCGCGGCGATGAGCCGTCGCCCACCCGATCGTCGGTGCTGGTGCGACTGAATCATTCGCATATTCGCTTCGGGAGCTTCCAGCGTCTGGCCTACGCAACGGATGTCCCTCGCCTGCGAAAGCTCCTTGATTTTACGCTCGAGCAGCACTTTCCGGGCATCACGACGCCGCTCGAATTTTTGCGCGAGGTCACCCTTCGCAGCGCGCGTCTGTGCGCGAGCTTCATGATCGCGGGCTTCGTTCACGGCGTGCTCAACAGCGACAACATGAACGTGACGGGCGAGTCGTTCGACTACGGTCCCTACCGTTTCCTGCCGCGCTACGACGCCGACTTCACCGCGGCGTACTTCGATCACGAGGGGCTCTATTCATTCGGTCGTCAACCCGAGGCCATCCTGCGCAACGTGGTGCGCCTCGGAGAGTCCCTCCGCCCGCTCGAGCCTGCGGATCTCACCAGCGCGATTGCGGAGTACGAGCCAGCGCTCGGAGAGGCCGTGCGCGTGAAGTTTCTCGAGCGCCTCGGCATCGCTTCTTCGTCGGTCGACGAGGACGCGGCGACCACCGGGGCCGCGTTCGACTTTCTCGAAGAGAGCGCGGTCGGCTACGATCGGTTCTTCTTCGACTGGCAAGGCGGCGGCGCGAGTGAGGTTCGAGCGCACGAAGGCCCCGCAGGCGAGCACTACCGAGGCCCGGCGTTCCTAGCCTTCCGCCGCGCGCTCGATCGGCACGCGCCCGCGAAGCTGGAGCTCCTCGAAACCGCCTATTTCAAAGGCGAAAACCCGTGTTCCCTCCTCATCGAAGAGATCGAGGAGATCTGGCGAGCGATCGCAACGCGCGACGACTGGGCGCCTTTCGAGGCGAAGATCGCAGCGATCCGCGCGATGTCAGATCGAGTCTAGAGTGTCACGCTGCTCGGCTTCCGCATGCGACGTCTCATCGGCGCGGTGCGCGAAATCGAGGAGGAGCGCGTTGATCGTGGCCTCGACCCGGTCGGGCCGATCAATATCGCGGATGATGAATTCGAAGGAGCCATCGGTCCATTCGAAGACGCGAGCAAGCTCGGTCCGCGGGCTTCGACCGGGGCCCAAAGGCTCGACGTCGATGATCCGACCGCGCTGGACGAAGATCCGCGATCGTTCGTCGCCGTGGATCAATGCGAGCTCACCGCTGATCCGCTCCATGTCGAAGAGCGCCGCCAACATCGCGAGACGACCGCGGGTGAGAAGGCCGGAGAGATGCACGCGTCGCGGTGGCGTGTCCGACGCCGGCGTGACCAGAGCCGCGAGCATGTTCTCGATCGTGCGTGAGAGGTCGTCGCCCGGCAACGTCTCGACCTCGGGCGCAAGGACGAGCGGATTGACCGCTCGAAATGTGGACGAGGAGAGTCGACGGAGGGGCCCCGCGCGCTCTTCTTCCATCTCCACTTCGATCCGGAATTGACCATGCGCTCCATCGTCCGCTTCGACGACGTGCACCGCCTTTCCCCGGAGGAGGATCGGTTGCGGCACACCGGGAGCCATGATCTCGACGCGCACCATGTCTCCGATGGCGATGGCCCAGCGTGAGTAGAGAGAGAGCCTACCCGCGCTGAGCTGCCGGACCGTGGGCGCCGCGCTTGGAATTTCGACGGCGATTTCCTCGACGGGCGGCCGCACTTCACGTCGGTAGGAAAGCACGTAGCGCACGAAGTCGTGCAGCTCCTCGGTGCGGTCGTCGCTCTCGGGCATGAACTCTAGGGCCACGCCGGGCGAGAGGCTGCGGGACCGCTCCCCCGCTGCGACGTTTCGCACCACGTGCGCCATCACTTGCACGGCGCATGCGCGATCGGCGCTCATGAGGCGAAGCCACTGAACGGTGCCGACTTCGCCGAAATCCTGATCGCAATCGAAGTACAGACCCCGCGCGCTGATGTCTGCGTTCCGGGGCGTCGGTTCGCGGTCCACCCCTTCGACTTCGACGAGCAGCGTCGTCGCGATGCGCGGGTTTCTTCTTCTGGACTCGACCATTCGTCCCATCATCTTACCGCATGCACGTCGTTCACCCTTGACGTCCCGTCAGGCGGCGCTAGTAACGCACGCATGCGTTACGCTTTTGCCTTTGCGCTGAGTGCCTCCTTGTTTGCCTGCTCCGGCCTCCCAGGCGACGAAACGGGCGACTCCATCTCCTCGCGCGACTCGACGACCGAGGTCGCCATTCGCTTCGAGGCGAATGGAGCAAGGGGCGCTTCGGCAACGCTAGTCGCGGGCGGTCATGCCCGCATCACGTACGATCCTGCGCGTCTCACCGCGTGCCGTGGAGATCTGAACGGCGGGCCCGGCTGGGCGATAAGCGGGCACTACCGCATCAACGGGGGGGCCGTGTCGTCGTTCGAAGCGGGCGGCCTTTCTCCTTCTCATGGCACGTCTCTCCCGGTCATCGCCCTCACCGCACCAGGCGATCTCGAAATGTGGTTCGAGAACACCAGCGCCTGGGGATGCGACGCCTACGACTCCGACTACGGTAAAAATTATCATTTCGCGATCGCCGCTTCCGCCAACGCGCCGGGCTGGGTCGGAAATGCGAGCTTCGTCACCTCGCGCGCCACGTGCAGCGGTGGCCCGTGCGACTCGGATTTCCACCCTCTCGCGGGCGGCTTCACTTTCGACACGTGGACGCGGCAGCGCGCTGCGATCGCCGAAGCCTTCTTCGAAGTGTGGAAGCAAGGAGTCACGGAGGTCGACGATCCCGAGCTATGGAAGAAGCTCGACGTCCAGCTCCACTCACGCGTCGGCGACACCGGCGCGTTCGCGACGAGCTACCTGAGCCTCGATCGCCGCATCGGAAACAATGCCCGCTACGGCGTGCAACTTCGTGGTCTCGATCCCCTCGCCGCCTCGGGCACGCTCAGCAAGACCGCAGACTGCCCGACGTTCGCAACTACCATCTCCGCCGACGGCCAGTACGTGCAAGCCGATCTGCAGTTCTACATGACCGTCAACGGGGTCGAGCTCCGTCCGTCCGCCGGCGCCGTTTTCCACGGCTTTTACCTGAACTACCGCGGCATGTACGCCATCTGCGAGCATCGCTAGGTCGTCAGAGATCCCAGGAGCAGCCTATTTTTTGGGGTGATCGCCGCAGGGATACTGTGGCTGTGCACGGTGTAGCCGTGTGCACGCAGGCGGCCGGCACGGGTCACATCGATGGCGAGCGCGGCGTCCATCCAACCGCCGACACCGCCGAGATCACCAAACGCGTTCTCGTGGCAACACGGCAACACGGCGACGCGAGCGCGGCCGGCGATCGCCTTCTCGATCACCTCGTCGGTGAGAGCGCCACACGCATGGATCGATACGGCGAGATCGCCTTCCTCGAGCGCGATCTCGGCCATCGGTTTCTCCACGAGCGTCACCCGACCGAGGAGACGCGGCCATTCGTTCACCATGGCCCGGGCGATCTTCTCGGCGCTCGGGGGCATGCGCGCGTCGACGGCGAGAGCAGCCTTCGAGGTGTCATCGAGGAGGAGAAGCATGTGAGCGGCGAGGGCGTGACCGCACGCGAGATCGACCACCCGCCCCCCGCGTAGCTTTCGCCGCGCACGACGCGCAACCTCCCACGCTTCGAAGAGCTCTTTGCGGGGGAGGCAGTCGGCTGCGCACACCGTGCGGGCGATGCGATGAAAGAGCGTTTCGTCCTGGAATCTAGGGAGATCGCGCGTCGTCAGCTTCGAGCGACTCGACGGATCGAAAGACACTCAGGCCTCGCCGCTGGGCCGACCGAGATCGCTCTCGATCTTTTCCCACTCCTTCAACAGCATATCGATCTTTAACGCGAGATCCGTGTCCTCGCGCTCGAGCCGCTGGAGATCGCTCTTCAGCGAGCTCTCGAAAAATCCGGGCTTGGCATAGAGGGCGGCGATCTCTTTTTTGCGCGCCTCCGCCTCGGCGATCGACGCGAGCACTTTGTCGCGCCGCGCAGGGAGAGAGTTTGCCTTGTTGCGGAGCTTTTTTTGTTCCTGCCAGGTGAGCTCGCTCGCGGGCTGACCGGGAGGGGCCTCGCTCTGGCGCGCCTTGTTGGCTTTGGACTTGAGGACCACCGCGTCGGCGTCGAGGTGGTCGTCCCCGCAGCGCTCGAGGTACTCCGCGAACGTGCCTGGGAAATCGCTCAGACCGTTGGGAGTCACCTCCACGATCCGCGTCGCCAGCTGGGAGACGAACCACCGATCGTGGGAGACGAAGAGCACCGTTCCCTCGAAGGCCTTGAGCCCGTCCACGAGGGCGGCAATGGCCTCCATGTCGAGGTGGTTGGTCGGCTCGTCGAGCACGAGCACGTTGGGCTTCTCCACGATGATCCGCCCAAAAATAAGCCTCGCGGCCTCGCCTCCGGAGAGCGCGCCGATCGGTTTGGTCACGTCCTCGCCGGAGAAGAGCACGCGCCCGAGTTGCCCGCGAACGTAGCTCGTAGCCTCGGTGGGAACGCCTTCCCAGATGTAGTCGAGCGGGGTCATCGCCTCGTTCTGGAGGAGTTCGTGGTGATCCTGCGCGAAGTAGCCGGTGCGTACCTCGTGGCCCCAGCGCACGGTTCCTTGATCGGCTGCGAGGCGCTCCATCACGATCTTGAGGAGCGTGGACTTGCCAAGCCCGTTCGGCCCGATGACCGCCACTTTTTCTCCGCGGCGCACGGTGAGCGACACGTCACTCAAGACTTCCTTCGTGCCATAGGCCTTCGACACGTGGGCGACCTCGAGCACGTCTTTTCCACTCGCCCGCGCCGGCGTGAAACGAAGGAGCGGCGTTCGCCGGGAGCTCGTCGCCAGCTCCTCGACTTCGATTTTTTCGATTTGCTTGAGCCGGCTTTGGGCCTGCTTGGCCTTGGTGGCCTTCGCACCGAAGCGATCCACGAAGGCGCGCTTCTCGGCGATGATCTTCTCCGCACGCGCGATCCCCACTTCCTTCCGCTCGCGCACCGCCTGCTTCTCGATCACGAACGAGCTGTAATTTCCGGTGTATGGAGTGATCTCGCCGTAGTCGACGTCGAGGATGTGGCTGGCAACGTTGTCAAGAAAACGCTGATCGTGGGAGATGACGAGCGCAGCACCGCGGTACGCTGCGAGAAATTTTTCGAGCCAACGAATCGACAGAATGTCGAGATGGTTCGTCGGCTCGTCGAGGAGAAGAACGTCGGGTCCGCCGATGAGCACCTGAGCGAGGAGCACGCGCAGCTTGAACCCGCCCGACAGCGTCGAGAGCGGCAGGCGATGAGAGGCAAAGGGGATCCCTAGCCCCTCGAGGACCGCGGTGGTTCGCGCTTCGAGGGTGTAGCCATCGGAGTGGGCGAGAATGTCTTCCAGGTCGGCGAGGTCGGCGACGTCACCGTCACTGTGATCGATGATCCGCTCTCTTTTCTGGAGCGCTCGCCACACGACGCCATCGCCCATCATCCCGAGATCGAGGATGATCTGAGCGTCGTCGAGGGAGAGATCCTGACGGAGGACCCCTACCCGCGCGCGGCTCGAAATGGTGACCGAGCCTTCCGAGGCTTGCTCGTCGCCGGCGACGATCTTGAGGAAGGTGGTCTTGCCGGAGCCGTTCGCGCCGACGAGCCCGTAACGAGACCCTGGGTTCATTTGCAGCGAAACGCCTTCGAAAAGCGTGCGATCGCCGTAAGATTTGCCGAGCTGAGAGGTGCTGATCATGAATTTTGAAGTGTTACTAGCACGCTCGACTAAGGAGTCGTCATGGCGAGTACGACGGTTGTCTTCGGCGCGGTGTTGATTGTTCTCGGCCTCGCGGGCTTTCTCTCCACGAGCGGCGAGCTTGGCTCCGCGCTCGTCCCCGCTCTCTTTGGTCTAGCCCTGCTCGCCAGCGGCGTGTTCGCGCACCGGGAGAGCTCTCGAAAAAGCGCGATGCACATCGCGGTGGGCTTGGCGCTCCTAGGTTGCCTCGGCTCGTTTCGCGGCGTCGCCAAGGTTCGCTCTCTCATGAACGGGTCGGCGTCACGCCCCATCGTCATCGAGCTGCAGCTCGCGACGTTCGCGATCTGTGCCCTCTTCCTGTGGCTCTGCATTCGCTCGTTCCAGGAAGCAGCGCGCGCGGGCCGGGGCTCACGCTAGCCTCGAGATCCGACGGATCGTTTCTCGGGAGAGCGACACCATTCGACGCATCCGTGCATCCTATAACCACGAGCGGCGTTATCAGGGCGGTGGCGCGTCACACTCCATAAACTACCGGATACAGCCTCATGATAGCTCCCCCGCGTCTCATCCTCCTCGGCGGAGTCATCCTCATCGGCGCGACCACTGCGGCCATCGCTTCCAGACAGACGCCTTCAAATCTCGACTTTGCCGGCGCAGCGGAGTCCAACCATCCCGCCGATGCCGCGGAGTTGATCGATTGCCCGAAGGGGTTCGAGCCGATCACGGGCCGCGCTTGCCTCTCGCTCGCTGGCTCGGCTGGACCGCTCGTCGTCTATCTCCACGGCCTCTACGAGCTTGAGCATCCCGAAGAAGAGATGGATCGGCATGTGCGCCTGGCGAAGCAAACCAAGGCTCTCGGCTACTCACTTCTCGCGCTCCGCGGGCGCGTTGGCGCATGCAGCGATCCCAGCTTCAAAAATTTCGTCTGCTGGCCAAGCAATGAGAACACCCAGGATGCAGGCGCAGGCGTGGTGAGCGAGTGGCAGACCGCGCTTCACATCGCCGAAGAGCGCTCCGGTCACGGCAAGCGCTACATCGTTGGATTTTCGAATGGCGGATTCTTCGCGGGCCTCATCGCGACGCATGCGCTCCTCCCTTTCGATGGCCTGGCCATTGCGCACGCCGGTACCGTCGAGCCATTTCGCGCTCTCGGAGCGAAGCCTCCCCTCCTCCTTCTTTCTGCCGACGAAGACAGCTCGCAGGAGGGGATGATCCACTTCGACGAGGTCCTTGCCCGCGAGGCGTGGCCTCACGAAGTCTACGCACGCGAAGGCGCGCACGGCTTCACCGAGATCGACATGAATGCCGCTCTCACCTTCTTCCTGCGAATCGAGAAGGGGGAGAAGCCGCCATTTTCGCCGCCGCTCTCCAGGCATCGTCCGACGCCGCGCGCGCCCTCGCCACATGCGGCGGCAGAGCAAGCGCCGGAAGTGGATTTTTGATACGCATACGCAATGCTGGGGTCCCCTGATTTCGAGCCTCGCGCGGTGTGTGCGCGCTGCCGGCGACCCACGAGCGTCTGCTACTGCAAGCACCTGTCGTCTATCGACACGCGAACGCGCATCGTGCTCCTCCAGCATCCGCGTGAGCGTGACATGGCGATCGGAACTGCGCGCATGGCGAGCCTCTGTCTCCCCAACTCCGAGCTTCACGTGGGCGTCCACTGGCAAGGGTCCCCTGCCCTCGCACGCGCGCTCTCGGATCCGTCTCGCCCGGCAGCGCTGCTTTACCCGGGAGAGAACGCGATTGACGTTGGCACCCATCCGCCGCCCGGTCCGGTAACGCTGGTGGTTGTCGACGGCACCTGGTGGCAGGCGAAGAAGTTGGTGCGCGAGAATCCGGAGCTCGCCAGCCTGCCCCGCTACACCTTCACGACGCCGACCCCGAGCGAGTACCGCATTCGAAAAGAGCCGAACGATGCCTACGTGTCGACCATCGAGGCGCTGGTGCACGTGCTCGGCGCGCTCGAGGGCGACAAGGAACGCTTTCGCGCGCTCCTCCTGCCGTTCCGCGCGATGATCGATGCCCAGATCGCGTGCGAGAAGCTCGTGGGCAGCGGTCGCGTTCGTCATCCGAAAAAACAGAGACCGTTCAAGCCGCGCGTGCCGACGCACCTCGGGGAGCACGCCAAGGATCTAGTGTGCGTGGTGGGAGAGGCCAACGCATGGCCATATTCGTGCCCAGAGCGCGCGCTCTCGTTACCCGACGAGCTCGTGCATTGGGTCGCACATCGCCTCAGCACCGGTGAGACGTTCGACTTCGTCATCGCTCCAAAAAACCCGCTCGCGCCGAAGACGGCATCGTACGTCGGGCTTTCGAGCGACGAGCTCGCTCGCGGAGGATCGATGGCGCAGCTCTTCGATCGGTGGCGAGGCTTCCTTCGGGAGTCCGACGTGATCTGCTCCTGGGGGCGGTACGCGACGGCGCTCTTCGTCGCGTCGGGTGGCTACCTTCCGGCGACGCGGTTTGATCTGCGGCAAGTAGCTCGCGTCTTCACGAGCGGCAAAGTGGGAACCCTCGAAGAGTTCGCGCGCAGCGTCGGAGAGCCGCCTACCAGCCTGGGCGTCGGACGAGGTGGCATGCGCGTCGCGCAGATCGCAGCAACCGCTCGGCACCTGACAAGCCCGCCTTGAACGTAGCGTGCGTCACGCCAGACGATCGCTCAAGCTCTCGGTCCCGCGCCCGTGAACGAGGCGGTCGGCGATGGCCTCCGCAACGGCAGCTATCGTGAGCGACGGATTCGCGCCCAGCGCCGAGGGGACGATCCCGGCATCGACGACGAAGAGGTTGCGGTTGCGGAACGACTCACCATACGGATCTACGACACCCTTGACGTCGCTCTCTCGCTCGCTCATCGGGCAGCCTCCGAGCGGGTGCGCGGTGTTCACCGTGCCGTCCTTGCGGTAGCTGTCCAAGAACATCTCGCCTCCGAGCGCGCGGTAGATTTTTCGCATCGCATCGACGGCTGCGTTCCACGTCCGCTCGGTCGCGGCGGAGGTCTCGCGCCAGGCCACGTCGACTCCGTTTCCCGCTGAATTCAAGCGAATTTCACCTTCGCACGCGTCGAGCGCGAGGCACCCCATCGTCAGCATTCGCGAACCGAAGTGCGCGAGCGATTGCTTGTAGGCGAGGCCCCAGTCGCGGCTCGCGATGCCGTCGTCGGCGAGGTCGGTCGAGCCGCGCCCGAGCGCGTCCGGGTCCTTCGCGCGAAGCAGAGACGACGGCGCGCCGAGCGACAGGTAGAGCGGCGAAGCGTAGAACGGAATCAGAATGAAGTTGTGGGCGGGCCAGAAGCTCGGGCAGAAGCTCGACATAGGCTTTCCCTTGTGGCTTTCGACGTCGAATTCGTAGGCGCTACCAATGATCCCGCTGACGCCGTAGTCACCATTTCCGGAGACGCGCTTCCCGAGCGCATTGGCGGGGTCGAGCGCACGGTCGCCCGAAAAATTCGGAAGAGAGCGGAGGAGCACGCTCGCCGAGCCAACCGAGCCGCCCGCGACGATGAGCATCTTGCACTCGATCTCGAACGACACGCCGGCGTCGCCGCGACGATCCGTTCCACGAACGACGTACCCATTGCCGGACTGGGCGATCGAATCGACCTCACACCCGGACCAAAACTCGACGCCTGCTCCGAGGGCATCGAGGAGGTAGTTCTTCGTGAGGTTCTGGCGCCCCTCGAAGCGCTGCCCCTGATTCCACCATCCCTCGTTCGCATCGTCGGCGTCAGCGAGCTTCAGCGGAACGGCAGTTGCGCCGATGCGCCGGCAGCCCTCGGCGAAGACGTAGTCGCGCTTCGTCGCCAGCTGCCAGTGCGGCACGCTCGCGTCGGTCCAAGCGAGTCGGTGCACCTTGAGCTTCGCTTCGGCGATGGCGTAGTACGGATCGAGGAGCGCGCGCGAGTACAGCGCTGGCCACAGGCGGCGCCCGTCGCGGGTCTGTTCAAACGCGACCGCCGGTGCCCGAAGGCTCACCCCGTCGTAGACGTTCGAGCCTCCGCCGATACCCTTGCCCGCGATCACGTTGAGGCTAGGTTTTCCTGACCGATACGATCCTCGACGATCGGTGTAAATCTGCACGACGGCTGCGGTGTTCTCGAGCGCGAGGTTCTGACGAAACCGGTTTCCCTGTGCGTTGAGCGGCCCGCCGCCCGAGGCGACGTCGAAGCGCGCGGTGTGATCGTTTCCTTTTTCCAGGACGAGCACGCGCCTCTTTTTCCCACCGGCATTCGCTGCGGCGCCGAGGCGAGCGGCCATCACCGCGCCTCCGAATCCAGAGCCGATGATGAGGATGTCCGCGAAGGCCATCAGACCAGATCCCCGTTCGCGTCGATCACGAGACCCAGGTCGTCACCCGTCGTTGGCGCGGGCGTGCGGTTGTACGTGTAGTCGTCGAGGTCCCCCGACGCAGCGAGCTGCACGAGGTTCTCCTTCGACGCCTCGATCAAGCGACCGGCCCGCGTACGCGGATACCCTGACACCGCGAGGCCGTCGGCTAGATTCTCGAAGGGGGGATACCCGATCGCCCGCAGACCCGCGTCCGAGAACGGCGCCCCCAGGTAAGCTGTGAAACACGCCGCGCGCACCACGAGGAGCGGCACGCGCTGAACGGAGTCGGCAAAGGCGGCGGCTACCACCTTCTCCTGCAGGGCGCGCGGCAGATCGCGAAACGCGGTGAGCGGTTTCTGAGCGACCGCGAGAACGTCGAGACCGGCGTTGAGCGTCGCTCGAAACGGGCCTTGAAGATCTCCGAGCGCGGAGACCTCCGCTTCGGTCAGCGACGGAAGGAGACCCTGCGCGACGGCGAGAGGAACGAACGTCGCTAGGCGCAGCACCTTGTCAGCGCCGACTTCGCGCGCGCCCGGCGACGAGACCTTTCCCAAAGCATCGAGCTCCGCGGGAATGAGGACGTCGTAAAGAGCATCCACATTGTCCGCGTAAGGCGCTCGCGCGGGAAGTGGTTCCGTGCTCGTCTCCGAAGGCAACCCCGGAACGGCCGCAACCCCGCCCGGATCTCTGCACCCCTCGAGGCTTGCCACCGCGCCGAGCGCAAAGCCGAAGATGGTCCCCAAGGCCTGTCGTCGCGAGAGGCTGGTGTGCGTGGTCGGGGAGCTCATCACGTCGAAGGGATACGATCGCGATCCGCATTCGTCGCATCCCATTTTGGAAAGGCTCGTTTCCAAACGGGCGTAAGCGCTCGCACGCATCCGCCGCTATAGACCGCCGCAGATGGATTCTTCGCCCGCTTCCGCGCTCGTTTGCCTCCTGTCGATCGCGACCTCGTCGCTGATCGCCGGGTGCCATTCGGCCGAGAAAAGCTGCGCGGCCGCCTTCTGCGAGACGGCAGGCTACGAGGTCATCGTCGTCGGATCGGGCGCGGGCGGCGGTCCTTTGGCCGCTCGCCTCGCACGGAGCGGCGTGCGCGTGCTCCTCCTCGAAGCAGGGGACGACGTGGGCGGCAGTCTGAAATACGAGGTGCCGGCGATGCATGCACTTTCCACGGAAGATCCAGCGATGGCCTGGTGGTACTTCGTAAAGCACCACGCCGATCCCGCGCTCGACAAGGCAGACTCGAAGTGGACCAAAGACGGAATTCTTTACCCACGCGGTAGTGCCCTCGGCGGTTCGACCGCGGTGAACGCCATGGTCACGGTGCTCCCGTCGCGCTCGGATTGGGATCGCATCGCCGAGCTCACGGGCGATTCGTCGTGGCGGGCGAGCCGAATGGATCGCTTCTACGATCGCGTTCGGGAGTGGCTGAGCGTGGAGATTCCCGATCCCCGCCTCGCGCTCGGGGATCGCAAGGTATCGAGCTACCTCGCTGCGGCGGCGACCACGTTCGCGCACGAATCGCTCGGCGCCACATTGAATCCCGCAGACCTCCTCGGCACGGGCGGTGGGCTGGCGACTCTGCTCCAGGCGGACGTGAACGAAGCGTTGCGCGGCGGGGAAACGACCGGGGTCTACCGCTTGCCGCTCGCCACGGCGTCTGGAAGGCGCAACGGAACACGCGAGCTCATTCTCTCCACCGTGGCCGAAGGCTTTCCGCTGACGGTAATGACTGGAGCGTTCGTGACCCGCGTTCTGTGGGACGAGCACGCGGAGAAGCCCACCGCCGCCGGCGTCGAGTACGTCAAGGGGAGCGCCGTGTACGGAGCGAGCCTCGTCCCTCAGGTCGCTCCCACCGAGCGCACGCACGCGTTTGCCTCGCGCGAGATCGTGCTGTCTGCGGGCACCTTCAACTCACCTCAGCTTCTCATGCTCTCGGGCGTGGGAAACGAAACTGCGCTTTCGTCGCTCGGCATCGCGTCCATCCTCGCGCGAAAGGGGGTGGGAGAGAATCTCCAGGACCGCTACGAGGCGCCCGTCGTCACTCAATTTTCGCAGCCGCTCGACATCCTCGCCAGGTGCAAGCTGGGCGGAGATCCCGCCGGCGATCCGTGTGTGAAGGACTGGCAAGCGGGGAACGGTGTCTACCAAACGCCTGGATTTTTGGCTTCGGTTCTCATGCGCTCGACGCCGGAGCAGCCGCTCGCCGACCTTCAGGTGTTCGCGGTGCCTACCGATGCACGCGGCTACTACCCGGGCTACTCAAAGGACAGCGCAGCGGCGCGCAATCGCTTCTCCTGGTTGCTTCTCAAGGCGCACACCAGGAACCGCGACGGGTTCGTTCGTCTTGCAGATGCGAGCCCGTTCTCGCGCCCGGACATCAACTTCAACTACTTCGACGAAAACGATTCGCTCGGCGATCCGGATCTGGCGGCGATGGTGTCAGGAATAAAATTCGTGCGGCGCATCGAGAGCGCGATGCAGACCCTCGTCCCGGACGACAAGGTCGAGGAGGTCCTGCCGGGCCCAGCGACCCAATCCGACACAGAGATCGCGACGTGGGTGCGCCACGAGTCGTGGGGGCACCACGCGTGCTGCACGAACAAGATGGGCGCCGCGTCCGACGCAAGCGCGGTCGTCGACTCCGAGTTTCGCGTCATCGGAGCTGCGCACCTGCGGGTGGTCGATGCCTCCGTTTTTCCCGAGATACCCGGGACGTTCATCGCGCTCCCGACGTACATGGTGGCGGAAAAAGCGGCCGACGCGATCCTGCGAGCACTGCCGTGAGGCGCGCACTCGTCGGGATCCTTGTGGCGACGCTCGGGCTCGCAGCGCTTCCGTCGTGCGCAACGAACAAGGACGTCTGCGGCGTGCTTCGCGACGATCTCAAGCGTTGCGGAGTGCCGGTGCTCGAGCTCGACTGCGGCCGCCTCGAGCTCTCAGCGGAAGAAGCGTTGGTCTCGCGGATCGAGACCCGCGGTTGTGAGGGTCTCGCGACGCAGGGCACCGAAGACGTCGATCCCCGCCTCTGCGCGCTCACCGGCTGGCCCTGCCCTGCCTCACCAACGCCTGCGCCAGGAACGAGCGTCTCCAGATTTCCCCTCGTCTTCGTGAGCGGCATCGACGGGTCGCCCGTCTTCGACTGGAATCCGCGCATCGTCTCGGCGCTGAAGGCGACGGGCGGTACGGAGGCCTACCACGTCCAAGTATTGCCCTGGGCCACGACGGCTGAGCGGGGCGCGGACCTCTGGCAGTCGCTCGAGTCCCTTCGCGCGCACCTTGGTACGAAGCTCAATCTCGTCTGCTACGCGGTCGGCGGGCTCGACTGCCGATACGTAACGAGCCCGAACGGTCTCTTCAAGGGGGACGCCACCGGCTACGCAAAGGTGGCGGACAGCGTCGCTTCGGTCACCACCGTATCGACGCCCCATCGCGGCACACGGGTAGCGGAGGCCGCGCTCGCTCTGCTCGACAGCAGCGCGGCGCACGACCTCATTCAGAGCCTCATCGGAGACGCAGCGCCAACGGTTCCGGACGACGCGGCGCTCCGCAGGACGCTGAAAGGTCTCACCCTCGAAGCACTCCTCACCTTCAACCACGAGATCACCGACGCGCCCGGCATCTATTACCAATCGTGGGCGGGTGTGAGCCACGTCCTCGCGAAGACCTCCGACGCATCGGAGAAATCGATTCGCGAGCATTGCACCGACAACACGGGCGCACTCCTCTTTCTGCGGAACAAAGACACGCGCGACGCGATGAACCAGCTCCTCTTCGTCACCGCTCCGTTCTCGAGCACCACGCTCGGCGACGAAGGCAACGTGGTCCTCAGCCCGTCGGATGGAATGGTGTCCGTCGAGAGCGCGAAGTGGGGCGTATTTCGCGGCTGCATTCCCGCCGATCACTACGACGTCATCGGTCAGATCGGGAACCGAACGCGCGACGGACTGACTGGCTTCGACGCGCCGGAGTTCTACCGCTTCCTGGCTACCGATCTCGCGACGAGGGGATTCTAAGATGCGTCTCCGAAGTCTCTTCCTCGCGTCGCTCGTGACTCTCTTCGCGCCCGCGTGCTCCACTCCGGGCGGCAAGGTCGATCGCTGCGTCAGCATGAAAAGCGAGCTTTCGGCGTGTATCGGAACGAGCTTCAACGCTCTCGATTGCAGCGCGGTGAGCGACGCCGACGTCGATCGCCTGAGCGCACTCACCCAAGGCGGCTCGTGCGCTCTCCTGGCGGGCGCTCTCCCCACCGACGGCGATCTCCAAAGCGCGACGTGCAAGCTCCTCGACGTGGGCTGCGTTGCGCCGGTGACCAAGGCTCCGGCGCACATGCCGACGACGTACCCTGTTCTCCTCGTCAACGGGATCGATACCTCGCCGCTCTTTCGCTACAGCGATCGAATCGTGAAAACGATGACCGAGGTCGGCGGGCATCGCGTGTTTCTCGCCACGCTCACTCCCTACGAGGCTCCACGAAGCCGCGCTCCCGAGCTGTGGACGCGCATCCAGGAAGTACGCAAGACCACAGGCGCGGCGAAGGTGAATCTGATCTGTCACTCGCTGGGAGGGCTCGATTGCCGCTATGCCGTGAGCCCTAGCGGCCTTCGCGCCGACACGGGCGAGGACGTCGCCTCGGCCGTGGCTTCGATCACGACCGTGGGCACCGCTCATCGCGGAACGCGCATCGCCGATGTCCTCCTCGGGCTCACTCCCGACGGCGACCGCGGCAAGACGATCGAAGATTTCGCGACCCTCGTTGGAGACTGGTTCAGCGACGATCGACTGCAGAGTAATCTCCACTTGAAGGAAGCGCTGAGGGCGTTGAGCACGGCGAATGCGCCCGCGTTCAATGCGGAGATCGTCGACGCTCCCGGCATCTACTACCAGTCGTGGGGCGGCTTCAGTCGGCCCTTCGGAATGACCACACCCGAGCACGACGCCCGGGTCGCGGAGGAGTGTCGCACGACGAGCGGTGAGGACGGCAACCCCGACTTCAGGGCTCACGACTACATGGCTCTCACCCTGATTCCGTTCACGGATGTGGTCGGTCGCGTCACCGAAGGGTCCAGCGATCTGACTCCGAACGACGGCCTCACCGCGCTCAGCTCTGCGAAGTGGGGCAACTTCCGCGGCTGCATCCCCGCCGACCACATGGAGCAGCTCGGTCAGCGCAACATCCCCGACGTCAACGTGAGAACGGGCTTCGACGTTGCGCGCTTCTACACCAACGTGGCCGACGATCTCCAGGCGCGAGGCTACTGATGCGCCTCCTCGCCCGAGTCTTCGCGGTTCTTGCGGCGCCCATGGGAGCGCTTATTTTCGCGGCGTGTGCGCCAGAAGAGCCGGTGCCCGCGGACGTGTGCGCGCAGGCGACGCAGGTGTTCACGCGGTGTGGGGTGACCCTGCCGCTGCTTGCAGATCGGCCGTGCACCGGAGCCACGCAGGCCGTCGCACGCTGCGTTGCCGCGCATGCGAAGAACTGCGAAGACCTGGCAAACCTCACCCAGCGGCTCGACGCGTGCGTCGCCGAGGAGCTCGACGGCGGAGATCTCACCCCCGCCGAAGACCTGCCGTTTCCCACCTTTGGTGAAGCGGGAGCGGATGCCGCGATCGATGCTCGTGCGGCCGCCGACGCGGATCTCTACGTCAAGCAGACCAGCAAGCCGACGACGGTCAGCTACGACCGCCGCCCCTTCCTCGCCGATTCGAACGAGAGCTGCACGATCAGCCTCACGTCACCCACGGTCGTCTTCGTGATGGTGCGCGGGGCAGCCACGACCTCCACGTACACGCTGAAGGGGCACCCATGAAGAAGCAGAGCTTGACGAAGACGAGCGGCGATGGCGCGAAGCGCTTCGAGAAGCTGGGCGCGGCCCTCGGCGTGCTCGTCACTGGTCACCCGTGGAAGACCGTCGCCGTCAGCGTCCTGTTCTTCCTCGTCTTTGCTCTTGGCCTTTTTCGCGCGAAGTTCTCAACGGATTACCGGATTTTCTTCTCGAAGGAGGATCCCGGCCTCACGTCGTTCGAGAAGCTCGAGAGCGTCTTTACGAAAACCGACAACGTACTTTTCGTCGTGAAGGCCAAGGACGGAAGCGTGTTCCAGCCCGACGCGCTCGCGGCCATTCAGGAGCTCACCCTCGCCAGCTCCCGTTTGCCGTATGCCTCACGGGTCGACTCGCTCACGAACTTTCAACACGTGACCGCCACAGCGGACGACATCACCTCGGGGGACCTCGTCGCCAAACCCGGCCTGATGCTCGACGAGTCGGAGCTGGCGAACATTCGCGCGGTGGCCGCCGGCGAGCCGCTCGTCGTGGGGAGTCTCCTCAGCCGTGACTTCCGAACCGGCGCGGTCAACGTGACGCTCCGACTTCCCGCGAAGGACCCGGAGGAGGTCACCCAGGCCGCCGACGCCGCGCGCGTGCTCGTCGCTGAAGTGGGGGCGAAGTATCCGCGGGTCGAAATCCGCGCTTCGGGGATGGCCTTCATGAACGACGCCTTCATGCAGACCTCGGTCAAGGATCTCGGGGTGATGATCCCGCTGATGGTCGCGGTGATGCTCATTGGGATGGTCCTCGTGATGCGAAGCGCCGCGGCCACGGGAGCGGTCGCGAGCATCCTCACGCTCTCGGCGACGATGACCATCGCCGTTGCGGGCTGGCTACGCTATCCGCTCACGCCTCCAGCCATTGCTGCGCCGATGATCGTCCTCACCGTGGCCGTCGCAGACGGGGTGCACGTCGTCCTCGCGATGATGGAGGCGATGCACGCGGGCGCATCTCGCCGCGACGCAATCGCGAAGTCGCTCGAGACGAACCTCGAAGCCATCACGTACACGTGGATCACCACCATCGTGGGCTTCTTGTGTCTGAATTATTCGGAAGCCCCGCCGGTCCGTCATCTCGCGAACATGACCTGCGTCGGAGTCACCATGGCGTTCGTCTACTCGTTCACGCTTCTGCCCGCGCTTCTTTCGCTCCTGCCAATCCACGCGCGACAGGCTGCGCAGCCGCAGAGGATCGCCTTCATGGAGCGAATGGCCGACTTCGTCATTCGCCGTCGTAGGCTCGTCCTCATCGTCTCGGCGGTGGTGACTGCGGTGAGCGGCGTCTACGCCTCACGCCTGGAGACGAACGATCAGTTCGTTCGCTACTTCGACGAGTCGCTGCCGTTCCGCAAGGACGTCGAGTTCACGATGGCGAACCTCTCCGGAATCTACCGACTCGAGTACCAAGTAGCGAGCGCGGGCCCCTCCGGGATCGCCGATCCGGTGTACCTCGAGAACCTCGACGCTTTTGCGGTGTGGCTGCGCGCGCAACCCGAAGTGGAGCACGTCTACAGCATCGCGGACGTTCTCAAGCGGGTGAACCAGGTCATGCACGACGATGATCGGGCTTTTTACCGAGCGCCGGAGTCGCGCGAAGCCGCAGCACAGGAGCTGCTCCTGTACGAGATGGGTCTCCCCTCGGGGCAAGATCTGACCGATCGGATCAACGTCGACAAATCTGCGGCGCGGCTGACCGTCACCGTGCGCGACATGTCCACCCGGCAGATGACGGAGTTTACCGCGCGTGCGGAGACCTGGATGCGCGATCACACGCCGCGCTTCATGTGGACCTCTGCCACCGGGCCCGTCGTCATCTTCTCCCAGCTCAGCGATCGCAACGCGCGCAGCATGGTGCAAGGGGATTTCGTCTCACTCGCGCTCATCTCGCTCTGCATGATCGTCGTTCTGCGTAGCCTTAAGCTCGGGCTCCTCAGCATCATCCCGAACGTCATTCCGATCGTCATCGGGTATGGGCTTTGGAAACTCTTCGTCGGTCAGATGAACATCGTCGCCTCCGTCGCCGGAAGCATCAGCCTCGGGATCATCGTCGACGACACCATTCACTTTCTCACCAAGTATCAGGCGCTTCTCCGCACCAAGCGCATCACGCCCGAGGACGCCATGCGTCAGACTCTCGCGCACATCGGACCCGCGATGCTCGGAACGAGCGCGATCCTCGTCCTCGGCTTCGGTGTGCTCACCTTCTCGTCCTTCCAGATGACGAGCTACCTCGGGTGGCTCAGCGTGATCATCGTGAGCGTCGCTCCGATGGCGGACTTGGTCCTCGCGCCCGCACTCATCATCACCCTCACCAAAGAACGTGCGCCCGAAGCTGTGGGCGACTCGGAATCGATCGAACTTCAATCCATGCAAACGGGTGCGTCATGAAACTAGCGAATTTACTCTTCGGATGTGTGCTTCTCACGGCGAACGTCGCAGACGCGAAGACGGCAGAGGAGCTCTCGAGCCGAGGTACCGCGGAGGAGAAGGGGCAGGCCATCGCCATGGAAGTCGGCGCGCGCAACTCGGGCTACCACGACCTCGGAGGCGAGGTGGAGATGGTGCTCCGCGACGCGGGGGGCGGAGAGGCCAAGCGCCGCTTCACGATCAAGGTCCTCGAGAAACCCGACCCTGCCGCGGGCGACTACTCGCTCATCGTTTTCGACACTCCGGCGGACGTAAAGGGGACGGCGGTGCTCTCCCACGCCAAGCCCGGGAGCGAGGACGATCAGTGGCTCTACCTTCCGTCGGCCCATCGCGTGAAGAGGATCTCGTCGTCGAATCGCACGGGATCGTTCGTCGGAAGCGAGTTCTCGTTCGAGGATCTCACGGGAAATGACGGGCGAAAGTACGACTGGAAGCTGCTCGGCACGCAGCCCTGCGCTTCGGGTCAGTGCTTCACGGTCGAGGCCGCTCTGAAGGATCCTGCCTCGGCGTATTCGAAGCGAGTGCTCACGATCGACACGACGGAGCTCCGTGTGCAGACGATCGATTTTTACGATCGCAAGAGCGCGCGCGTGAAGACCCTCACCTACGACAACTACAAGAAGCTGAAGAACAAGTTCTGGCGCGCGCACACCTGGACGATGAAGAACCACGTCTCCGGCAAGAGCACGGTCGTCAACTTCACCTCGATGCGTCTCGAGAACGGCTACACCGTCAACGACTTTGCGACGGCGAAGCTCGGCGATTGACGCATCTTCGTCTCGCCATGCCGCCATGCTTCTTCGCGCCGTCGCTCCGTTCCTCGGGCTCGTGCTCCTTCAGGGGTGCGCGTCCTCCTCCGTGCAGACCACGGGCTACGTCGCGGCGGACGGGCGCGCTTTCTGGCACAGGCCCAAGTACGTCGGGCAGGAGCAGGGCACCGGAGTGTCGCTGGTGGCCGAGCCGGAGGTCGATCTAAAGACGGAGAGCAAGACCCATTCGATCGCGATTCGCCCTTTCTACAGGCTCGATCCGAACGACGAGAAGCGCTCGCACGCGGACGTCCGGCAGGCGAGCTACAAGCTGTCTCTCGAGCACTTCGAGCTCAGCGCCGGCGCGGGGATCTTCACGTGGGGGGTGCTCGAGTCCTACCGACCCACCGACATCCTCAACCAGACCGACTTTGTCGAGAACGTCGACGGCACGGCGAAGCTCGGTCAGCCGTACGCAAGCGTCGGCTGGATCGGCGAGTCCGCGTCACTTCGTCTCTACTACCTGCCCTACTTTCGCGAGCGCACCTTTCAAGGCGTACGCGGGCGCCTTCGCTTTCCCACGGTGATCGACACCGACGATCCGCTCTTCGGATCGCGTTTCAAGCAATGGCAGCCGAGCGGAGCCGCGCGCTTCACGTTGAACGTAGGCGACTTTGATTTCGGAGCCGGTCTCTTTACCGGTCTGTCGCGCGAGCCTCGCTTCGTCGCCGAGCTCACCAGCGGTCAGCTCGTTCCCCAGTACGATCTCATCCACCAGGGATCGGTCGACGCCCAGTGGACCGTCGGCCCCTTCGTGCTCAAGGCCGAAGGCTTCGTCCGCCTCTGGTCGCCGAAGCTCCGGGCGTTTGGGGGCGGAGGAGCCGGTGTAGACTACACACTTTTCAAGATTGTGGGAGACGCCGACCTCAGCTTTGCGGGCGAGTATCTCTTCGACACCCGCCCCTTCGACGCGCCGCCGACGTTCTTCAACCACGATGGATTCTTCGGCCTCCGCCTGGCCATGAACGATCCGTCGAGCACCGAAATTCTTGCCGGTGCGATCGCCGACGTCGTCGACGGATCGACCTTCGCGCGGGTGGGCGGGAGCCGCAGATTTGGAGAGCACTGGAAGGCGTTCCTGGGGGCCAACGTATTTCTTGGGCCGAGTGGAAAGCTGGAGAGCTCGTTCCTCAAGGACAACTACGCACAGTGTCGCGTCGCCTACTTTTTCTGATCGCGCCGCGACGGAGATTTTCGCGGTCGGCGCGGGTGGGACGATCCTCCGACGTACAGAGAGCGGGTGGGTCTCCGAGGCGAGCGGCACGACGGAGACGCTGCGATACCCGGGCTGCCGAGGGGCTGCCGCATCCGCTCGTCGAGGATGCGCTGATCGCATAAAGCTTGGACTTGACTATGTAGGATACTTAGCTACATACGCGCATGTCGCTCTTCCGAAAGGCTCTTTTTCCAATGCGTTCTTCCGTCTTCGCCCTTGGTTTCGCCGTTGCCTTTCTCTCTGCATGCGCCGCCCACGTCGAGACGCAGGCAGACGACACGACCGAGGACGCGCTCTCGAGCAACCGCAACAGCGGATACTTCGTCGTCACCCAACGTGACGCCCGCCGGTGCGTCTCGCCGATCTGCGGCGGCTACTACGTCAAGCGCGTGAACGCGACGAAGACCTCGTGCGCGGACGGCGTTGCCCGCACCGAGTGTTACGTCTCGGAGATCAACCTAGACGCCCTCGCGCTGAGCAGCACCGGGCTCGATGCCTTCAACACCAAGCTCACGTCCGGCGGCGCGCTCGTCCGCGCATCCATCCAGAAGTTCGTCTTTGGGAGCAGCCAACTCGGCAAGCTCGTGGCGACCGAAGGCTGGGCTGGCGCAACGGGATCGCCGTCCACGGGGGCCTTCTATCGCGTGGCCGACAACGGCATCCGCTGCATCCGCGCACCGTGCCCGTCGACGACGGCCGGCAAGCTCAACTCCATCAGCACGCAGAGCGTAGTGGGCGTCGACTTCACTTCGACTGCCGTCGCGGCCAGCACGACCGCGCTCGATGCGGCGTCCGTGGCGCTCGGCACTCACGAAGGCGTGCTCGTCTCGGGCAACCCGGCCTCGGCGCGCTGCGCATCAGGCAGCACGAGCTGCGACACCACGATGGTCACGAACGAATTCTTCCTTCGTATTACGCACTCCACCGACACGCTCGGTCAATCGTGCGGCGGACGTGGACAGCAGGCCTGCGCCACCGGGCAGTTCTGCTCCTGGGACCTCGCGGGCATTTGCGGAGCGGCGGACGCACCCGGTCACTGCGCCGCTCGCCCCCACATCTGCTTGGAGGTTTACAACCCGGTCTGCAGCTGCGACGGCCACACCTACTCGAATTCGTGCTTCGCCGCCGCCGCTGGGGCGTCCGTCGCGTCGACTGGTGCCTGCGCGCCGCACTGATCCGGGGCGTCGAGCATTGGCCATCGAGCCTTCTTCGCACCCGTCTTCGCACCCGTCTTCGGCTTACGTTTCGCGACGCGCTTCTTGGTCGTCGTCTTCGGCCTCGTCTTTTTCGCGGCCTTCTTCGCACAAACCTTGGGAAGAAAATCGAGGTTTTTTGCCAGTGCGCGTGGGTCTTCCGTCGCTACGGGTCCGAGCACTTCACTTTTCCGTTGCGTCCGGGCTCCGCGCAAACGTGAGAAGCGCACTGCATGGCTTCGCACGAACCGCAGAGTGAAGGGCAGTCCTGCCCCACGCACCACGAGCTGCCGCAGCAGATCCCGTTGCCGGGGTCTACGTCGGCCGGACACGACGTCGGGGCGGAGTCGATCTGAAGCCCCGCGTCGAAGGGCGCGCCAGCATCGGCTGCGCTCGAATCGGGCGCTTGGGAACCTGCGTCTTCGCGTGCGGCGCCGGCGTCTCCGCACTCGGACGGGGATGCACACGGGGCGGCTGACGAGACGCAGCGCCCATCGGCGCATGTTTCGTTCGATGCGCAGGTCACGCTCAAGCAGGCGGCTCGCATCACCACGGGCACGTCGATGAGCTCGTGCGGCGTGTAACGAAGCAGCCGGCGCGCGACCATGCAGTCACTCGGGTCGGATCCGCAGGTGCGGGGGTCCTTTCCGGCGAGCGCCGTCGTCACCTCGATGACAAGCGCGGCACTCTCGTCGCCGCTCGGGACCAAGACCAGTGATCCAATCTTGCCTGCGGAATCGCAGCGGGTGGTGACGGCGACGGGGGCTCGTGATTGGAAGTCCGACGGTGTGCCCGCGGTGAACGCGGTTGTGACCGTCTTCTTGCTCTCGCAAGGAATGTCCGTGCTCACCTCGAGCATCACTCCCGTCGCTCCCCGGCACCCGCTCACGAGGAGAAGAAGCGCAAGGACGGTTCCCGATCGCGCCATGACCGCCGGTGTGCACTCCTTATGCCAGCAACCATGCCCCCGGTAATCAGCGCGAATGCCTTCAGATGATTTTCGCAGAGGACGAGGGGCTCACCGTGTGTGGAAGCCGGACCGCCCCGAGTCGCCAAACCGCCACATACGACCACGAGAAAACCGAAGCGAATCCGAGATGCGTGACGCCTTGGCGCGGCCGTTGCTGACGGTCGCCGCAACGGTTGGAACAACGGGAACATCGCCAAAAGTCCACGTGCCTCGGTGACGCCGAGTGCGGTGTCGGGCAGCTTTGCAAAAAGGAGTCTGGCGCAGTGTCGGGTACGTGCGCCAAGCCGTGAGGCAGGCCCGGGTCGATTGACCTAGCGTCGATTGACCTCGCGGAAGGCGCGCACCCGCACGATCAAAGACACATCGGCAACGTGCGCGTCATGGTTACCGTGCACGTGTTGCCCCCAGCCGAGGGACACGCCAGGGTCAACGTCGCGGGGAGCGCCCACGTGGCAACGCATTCGGCGTGGTGAATATCGCCGACGACGAGGACGCCGGTCCGGAAGCTGCCGTCGGCCTGCGCTTCGAGTTTGCCGTTGACCCCCGTGCCCGGAGAGGTGAACTGGAGCGCGCAGTTGCCATTGACGCTGGTCGTGGTGGAGATGCACTCCTTTGCACTCTTGTCGAAGCCCCCGCAGTCGCCCGTGTCGTTCATCGAGTACGCGCCAGCGATGAGCGGCGGACACATGACTCCCGTTGCGGTGTCGCCCTTCGCGCCGTCGCCACCCGCGGCCGCGTCGGGCGCGCCCGGCGCTGCGTCGTCGACGAACTGGTACGACTTTCCGAGACCGGTGACAGCTGTGCAAGCCAGCGCGGGAACGAGGAAACCAACCACGATCGCCGAGCGCCTCCGATTTGCCATACCTCATTGTAGCCGAAAGGCCGCGCGATGTTGATGACGCGGCACCTTCTGCGGAAGGTGGACGCTCGTTGCACTATGCATCCTTGGCGCATCGCTCTACCAAGGGAGTCGCCGAGGTTCTTGCGTACGGAACGGCCGTTCGTCTCGAGCGCTAGGCCGAGTCATGGTCACCGCGCGACGCGGTCTCCCGGAGCCTGGCTAGACTTCCCGAATGGCCACGACTTTCGCGCGCACGCGCACTTCGGGCTCCACGCGGAGGAAGAAGATTTTCGGCGGATTCAGGCCGAAATCGCGCATGTCGAGCGTCAGCTCGCCCTCCACCTCGAGTGTCTCGTCGTCGAGCACGCGCACCGTGACGCGACCCTCGACGGCCTGGGTCACTCCGTGAAAAGCGAGCTCGCCCTTCACGCGTCCAGACGTCACTTCGAGCACCTCGCCGGCGACGCGCGGATACTTGTCGAGCTCGAGCCGCCGCGCGAGCTCCGTATCGAGGAGACCGTTGCCCGATTTCAGCCGTTCGGCCGCGAGCTCGATCCGTGCAGGCGCGGCGAGGGTCGCTTGCCCATTTTCCACGTGCGCCGAGAGGTAGCCCTCGAATCCCGTCGTCTCGACACGGATCGGATGGACACTCGAGCGCGCTTCCGCCCACAGCGTGGAGCGCGACGGTACGACTCGGTATCGCAACACAGGAGCGAGTAGACCACGTTAGAAGAGACATAGTCGCAAGACTGCGTAGACACCGAACGCGCCTCCCGCGGCGATCTGAAAACGCGACACCCGCCGATACACCGCCCGCGCCTCTCCGGGCTCACACACCCAGGCCGCGCCGACGGTCATCGGGAGCGCCGCGCCGGCGAGCAGGAGCGCGTCCCAAGGCCGGCCTGCAAAATGCGCAGAAAGACCTGCGAACGCCGCTCCGATCAGCGACAGGAGCACGGAGGCGGCGCACGTCCCTCGACGGCCGAGCGCGATGGCAACTGTGCGATCCCCTCGTGCATGATCATCCACGGTCTGGAAAAGTTGAGTGAGTGGGTAGAGCGCGCCGACGAGCGCCGAGGCGGCTACGAGCCCGCAGACAATCTCCGGCGTGAGGTGCGCGTTACCGCCGGCGACCACCCCCGCCGCGGTTCCAAGCGCTCCTTGGCCGCCCATCACGACGAGCCAACTGAGCCACGGATTGCCCTTCCATCGCGGCGTGGGGTGCGAATAGAGGATGCCGAGAATGACACACGCCAGACAGGCGACGAAGAACTCCGCCCCCACCCACGCAGCGACCGTGAGACCGAAGGCCTGCAAAACGAGGCTTCCCGGAAGCAGCCATGGCCCGACCGGCGGCGGATGCTCGAGACCCCCTACCGGGCCTTCATCGCGATCGTAGTGCGAGTTGTACGCCGTCGTTCCGCCATACAAGCAGACGTGCATCACGACGAAGCCCGCCACGAAGCGTGCGGAGATCGGTGTACGCGCGAGAGCCGCGCCCCACAGCATGAACGGCGCCAGCAGGAGCTGAAACGGCAACCGCAAATGCACGACGAAATTATGGGCGTCGCGCACCACGTTGCGCTCACCAAGGCGGAAGTCAGCGGCTCCTCGTTCGGTCATTGGCTGTCGTTCGCGTACACGCCGAGGTCAGTTGCGATCGAGTAGACCGCGGTTCTCGTCCGCCGACCTCGACGGAGGAGCCAACTTCGCTTTCGCCTTCGGGGCAGCCCGCGGTGCCGGCGCAGTCGAGACGCTCGCTGCCGCCGACGCCGGTGCAATCAGCCGAAGCTCGCTCGACGCAGGAACCTGGGAAGTAGGCACGAGAGGCAGCGAAGCGCGAGGCTCCTCGACCACCTTGACGACGGGCGACGGCGCACGCGCGAAGATCGCCACACAAAGCCCGGCGATGATCACCAGCGCACACGCGAGGGCAACGGGAAGGCTCAGCGCCTGGGAAAGGCGGCTCGATTTCGCGACGACCACCATGGGCGGCGGAGCGACTGAGCGCCCCGCGTACAGCCTTCGAATACGCTCCACCGAAACCTTCGCGCGCGGCGGCGCCATCGGCGCGAGCCCCTCTGCGAACTCGGCAACGCTTCCAACGCGACGCTCGGGATCCTTCTCCAAGCATCGAGCGATCAGCGCTTCGAGCGCCGCGGGTGCATCGGCGCGCGCGGAACGAAGCGGCGGAGCAGGCGCCGTTGCCACGAGCGCGCAGAGGCCCGCCATGCTGTCGCTTTCGAAGACGACCTTGCCCGTGAGGAGCTCGAAGAGCACCACCCCGAGGGCCCAGATGTCGGTGCGCGCATCGACGTCCCGCGAGCTGCGCATCTGCTCGGGAGACATGTACCGCGGAGAGCCCATGATGAGCTCTTTCGATGTGAGCGCCGATGACGCGGCATCTCCGCCTTTCGAGATTCCGAAGTCGAGCACCTTCACGAGAGGCGATCCATCGGGGCGCGACGTGAGGAAAAGATTTGCCGGCTTGAGATCGCGGTGGACGATGCCGAGCGCGTGGGCTTCGGCGATCGCTTCGCCTGCTTGGAGGATGAAATCGAGCGCCTCGTCTATCGGCAGCGGACCGCGCTCCTTGAGGACTTGCGCGAAATCCATTCCGCTCAGGAACTCCATGACGATGTACGGCTCGCCTCGCTCGAGCGTGCCGACGTCGATCACACGCGCCACGTGCTCTCCCTTGATTTGCACGGCCGACCGCGCTTCGCGAAGGAAGCGAACGACGGTTCCGGCGGTGCCGCATGCCGCAGGAAGAAGGAATTTGATCGCGACCTTCTGCCCAAGGTGGACGTGCGTGGCTGCGACGACGATGCCCATTCCGCCCGTGCCGAGCACCCGCTCCACTCGGTATTTTCCAGCGAGGAGCTCACCCTCTTGAACGGGCAGCTCGCGTGCAGTGGGCGCGCTTGCGTCTACGGCCTTCGACAGGATCTCGCCGTTTCGAAAAGGCTCGGAGGGCACCGTCGTTGCATGGGCGCCGTCCAAGGTGCGTGGGGCGCGGGCGAGCTCGGAGACAAGTTGACGGCACTCCTCGCAGCCCGCGAGGTGACGCTCGGCGTCGGCACGCTCGGTGCCCGTGATCAGCCCTTCAGCGAAGCCCAAGATGGCGGTGTCGTCCAAGCATCCCGAGGCCACGCTGCTGCTATAGTGAGTCCGTGCGCGGCGAGCACCCTCTTTCTTCGATTTTTCGGCCAAAAGTGGCCGATTCCGCGCGCGATCAACTTCCCACCGAGGGTGATCTCGAGGCTTTCCTCGGCGCAATGCTCCTTTCGGCGCGCGAGGCGTGGCCGGAGCTCATCGTCTCCGACGAAGCGTTTCTGGCCTACGTGGCGGAACGGCTGACGGCGCGCGATCCGATGGCCTCGCTGAAGTCGACGGACCTCTACCTGGCCTGCGCCTGCATGCGCGGCGAGGCCCAAGCCCTCATCGCTCTGGAGGCACATTGCTTTCCAGACGTGGAGCACGCTCTCGCTCGGATGAATCTCTCCGCAGCCAGAGTAGACGACGTCAAGCAGGGGCTCCGTCAGCATCTGTTCGTGGGCAACGGAACCGATCCGGCTCACCTCGTCGAGTACACCGGACGCGGTGATCTGCGCGCGTGGATCAAAGTGAGCGCCGTGCGTGCCGCGCTGAAGGTGCTCCGCAAAGAGAAGCGGGAGGTCCTCGTGGAAGACGAGGCCTTGATGGAGCTGAGCGCATCCGGCGACGATCCGGAGATGCAGTACGTGAAGCAGATCTTTCGATCGCAGTTCAAGACGGCGTTTCAGCAGGCGCTCGACGCGCTGACCGATCGCGAGAAGAATTTGCTCCGCCAGCACGTGGTCGACGGCCTGAGCATCGACGAGGTGGGGACCCTCTACCAGGTGCATCGAGCGACGGCAGCGCGGTGGATCACGAAGGCGCGCGAGACGCTCCTCGGCGAGACGCGAAAGCACTTCATGACCCACGCGCGCATCAGCAGCGCGGAGTGCGACAGCATCATGCGCATGGTGCACAGCCAGCTCGACATGACGATCCGCCGCCGACTCGAGGAGATTGCGTAAGCCTGCGCCTCGCGCTCTTAGCGCGTGATCAACCGTACGAAGTGGGTTATGCCCGCTTCAATGCCGTCGAACATGTGTGAGAAGTGTGGGGCAACGCTGCAGTCCGGCGCGCGGCAGTGCCCGTATTGCCAGACCACCACGCCTTACGGCATGCAGGCGCAGCAGAACGACATTCAGCAGCAGCAGTGGTCGCAGGCCCAAGCGCAGCAGGCGCTCCTTCACGCACAGTTGACGGGCGGAGGGCAGATCGAGGCGGCGGCTACCGCGGCACTCCTCTGGTCGCTCGCGAGCATAGTGTTCTTCTGCATTCCCATCCCGGCCATTGCCGGTGTCGTCATGGGGCTTCGTGCACGCTCGCTCGCGCAGTCGCTCCGCTTGTCGGCGCCGGTGAGGGGCACCATTGGGCTCGTGATCAGCGCGCTGTCGGGAGTCGGCTTTCTGGTGTTCATGGTCTGGGCGGTGGTGAGCTCGCGACACGACGTCGCGGGAATCGCCAAGCGGAAGGCCGAGCTCGAAACGCAGATCGGCAGCAAGGCCTCCGCAGCGACCCTCGATCAATCGACCGCGTGCGCCATGGCCGAGCTCAAGATCCTCAGCGAAGGCCACGAGGGCTCCGCGACCTATTTTCAAGAGTACGAGTGCCTCGGCAAAGTCGCCGGCACGGGTGAGCGCGCGACGCTCGAAGCCTTTCAGTACCGCACGAGCTCCACCGGCGCGCTGAAGAAGGTCATCGTATGCTTCAAGCACGACGCAAAGTGGTACGTCGACGAAGTGCGCGATGAAGGAAAGTGCGCGGGGGACGACTCGCCGCGTTCCGTGGGCGCCGCAGCGAGTGCCCCTTCTGCACATGTCGGCACCGCGGCGAGCGCTTCCCACCGTGCGGCCGGAGATGCGAGCGCGCAGGTCAAATCCGATGCCGGGAGCACCGTCGGTACCCCGAGCGCGCGCGACGCCGGCCCCATTCGCCGCTAGACGACGTTCAGACCCGCGTCGCTAGAGGCGCTCAACCTATCCGCCTGGTAGGATCGGGTGTAGGTGAGGAAAATGCGAAGTGCCATGATCGCGGCTGCATTCGTGCCGGTTCTCGTTGGCTTGGTCCACTGTGGCGGTACCGCCGGAAGCGGCCCCGACTCGATGCCGGTCGCAGACGCCGGCGAGCTCCCCGTGGAAATGTCCGACGCGATGGTCACGATGAACACGATGAACACGGTGGACAGCGGCCCCACGGTGTTCACGACGGCTGCGCACTCGCCGCTCCCGCAGATGCCGAAGCATACGAACAAGATCCTGCCCACGCCGCACCTGTTGACGATTACGTATGCATCCTACACGTATCAGCAGCAGGTCGAAGACTTCGGCAAGTTCATGGTCACCTCGAGCTGGATGACGTCGGTCGGAAAAGAATTCGGCGTTCTCTCTGCTACCCAAGAGAACCGGCGCTTCCCGGGGACCGCTCCGCCCACCATCAACGACGCCGGGATCCAGAGCCTCATCATCGCGAAGATCGCGGCGAGCGCTCTGCCCGCCCCCACCGTCGGAGGGCAGAATCTCTACATGGTCTACTTCCCTGCGACCACGGTGATCACCGATTCCGGCGGAGCCGCGATGTGCGGGGCCAATGGCTCCGTCGGCTACCACGGGGCCGCCAAGAGCGCCGGGATCCATTTCGCGTATGCGGTCATCGCCGATTGCGGCTCCGGTTTTCCGAGCATCACCAGTACGGCGAGCCACGAGCTCATCGAAGCGGCGACGGATCCATGGGACGCGCCGAACCTCGGCTACTTCATGGACTTCAACGTGCCCAACCTTTGGTACACCGACTACGGCGATGAGACCGCCGACATGTGTCAGTACGAAGCCGACACGACCGAGGGCATGTGGACGGTGCAGCGGAGCTACTCGAACGTGGCTGCAGCCGCGGGCGGGTCTCCGTGTGTCCCCGCCGTCGCGGGTGAGGCCTACAACAACGTGTCGGCAAGCCCAGACACGATGCCGAACGTGGCGGCGGGTGGCTCGGTGGTCTTCACGATCACCGGGTGGTCGACGCTGAAAACCACGCCGTGGAAGCTAGTGATCGGCCCGGGAGATCAGACCGACTTCGATCCTAAAGCGGTGCTCAGCGGCACGACGATCAACAACGGAGAAACCGTCACCGTGACCTTGAAAGCGCCGACAACGGCGAAGTCAGGAACGATCGGATCCGCGTACATCTTCTCCGGCGACGCCGGCCATTCCTGGCCGGTCGCCATTCGCGTCATGTAAAGAGACCGCGTTACTCAGTAACGACGCGAGCCGGTGTAGCTGCGACCTCTGCTACCGCCGCCGCCGTTGCGGCCACGTTGGGGTGCGGCTGGCATCGCTGCGGTCGTCGCTTGTTCTGCAGCGGTGGGCACGAACTGCGCGTCGCCGCCGACGACCGGAAGTCGCTTGCGGATGAAGCGCTCGATGTCGGCGAGTAGCCCGCGCTCATCGCGGTCGCAGAAGGAGATGGCGTGACCGAAGGCGCCGGCGCGGCCGGTGCGACCGATGCGGTGCACGTAGCTCTCGGCGACGTTCGGCAGATCGAAGTTGATGACGTGGGAGATCCCGTCGATATCGATGCCGCGGGCAGCGACGTCGGTGGCGACGAGCACGCGGGTAGAGCCGGTGCGGAACGCTTCGAGTGCGCGCTCGCGAGCCCCTTGAGACTTGTTGCCGTGGATCGCCGCCGAGCCGATTCCTGCGTGATCGAGCTGCTCGCAGAGGCGGTTTGCGCCGTGCTTAGTGCGGGTAAAGACGATGGCGCGTTCGACCGTGGTGTCCGAGAGCACGCGTTGAAGCAGCGCGCGCTTGTCGGCTTTGGCCACGAACATGACGGACTGGGTGACGCCTTCTGCCGTGGTGACTGCCGGGGTCACCGAGACCCGCACCGGATCGGAGAGCATCCCTCGGGCGAGGCCTTCGATCGACGAGGGAATCGTGGCCGAGAAAAGCAGCGTTTGGCGCTTGGTGGGCACCGCCGCCGAGATTCGCTTCACGTCGTGGACGAAGCCCATGTCGAGCATGCGATCCGCCTCGTCGAGCACGAAGTGCGTAACGCCGTCGAGGTGAACCAGGCGCTGCTGCATGAGATCGAGGAGCCGTCCGGGCGTCGCCACGAGAATGTCGGGCGCATTGCGGAGCGCGATCTCCTGACGATGCTGACTGACACCGCCGTAGACGACGGTGTGCTTGATGCCGCGTCCGAGGTAGCGTCCGTAAACGGCGACGCTATCGGCGATTTGCGAAGCGAGCTCGCGGGTCGGCGTGAGGACGAGCACCCTGATTTTTCCGGTGGATTGCTCGGCGGCGAGCCGCTGAAGGATAGGCAGGACGAACGCTGCCGTCTTGCCGGTGCCGGTCTGCGCGCAGGCGAGGATGTCGCGACCCGCGAGCAGGTGGGCGATGACCTCGGACTGAATCGGGGTCGGCGTCGTGTAGCCCTCCTTGAGGACCGCACGAACCAGGGGAACGCTCAGGCCGAGCGTGGTGAACGGCGAGGCTGCGATCTCCGCGGCGACTTCCGGGGTGAGCGGCGTCGGCGGCTCCACGCGTGCCTCGATCGCTCCCGCAGGGGCGCCAAACTGATTCGAGGGAGACGAGGGCTTGTGGGGGGTATTGGAAAAAGGGCGCCGACTTCGGCGGGAAGAATGAAAAGAATTCACTTATGTTTCGATACTCTCTCGCGGCAGCACCCAAAAAAGTTTGGGCGCTTGAATTACTCGGCCGTTTCCTCGCTGCCGCGGGATCGGAAGGGCGCGACGGGGCAATTTTCAGCCGCGTCATCACGCACCATTGTCGGCTCCAGGGGGAGCGTTGAGACCGCCACGCGCCTTTTGGGGCAGCAGGCAGCTCGTCGACTTGTTCGTGATTGCGCGTCTAGTAGCGCGTAAGGCGGTGACACGCAAGGTCACGGCAAAATTGTTGATGGGTGTGATCTCGACCACGCGGCATAGTCCCCCTAAGGTCTCCTAGAGTGCAGCCATGATCGCCGTTCCTCTGAACACGCTCCTCAATTCGAAGGATCACCGCGCGGTCCTGGAAGACTGCGATCCGCGTCGGCTCGTGATCGATCCGGCGCTGAGCGACGTCCTCACGTGGGGAGCGGGCGGCGCTCTGATCTGGACGGCGGACGAAGCTGCCCGAGCGATCGCCAGCGCGGCGCCGGTTCACGCGTACGCTCCGACGCATCGCGATTCCTGGGCCTTCTTTCGCTACTCGAACGGAACCGCAGGTGAGCCGAAGGGCGGTGAGCTCGGCGATCTCCTGGTGCGCGGAGATTCGATCATGGCGCTCACCTGGAACAAGCACGAGGCGACGAAACACGCCCTTCGCGGCGACGACGTGATCGAGGCCGGCGGGACCTGGGTGTCTCCCGTCGAAGTGGAGCAAGCGCTCGTCAGTCATTCTTCCGAGACGCAGCTCGCTCCCTACACGTGCCCGCGCTGGATCACCGTCATGCCCGAGCTTCCCAAGACGGCGACCGGTGAAATCCAGCGTTTTCTCCTGAGTGCGCGATGAAGCTGAACGCAGACACCGTCGTCGTAGGAGCCGGTTCGGCAGGCGCCGTGATCGCCGCGCGCGCGACCGAAAATGGAACGCGCGAGGTGCTGCTCCTCGAAGCCGGCCCCGATTATCCGTCCCCCGTGGAGCTGCCCGCCGATCTTCGTGACGGAACGCGCAACTCGATGCGGGCACACGACTGGAACCTCTTCTACCGTCCGGTGAAAGGGCAGCTCCCGTTCCTGTTTCCACGCGGGCGCGTGGTCGGAGGATCGTCGGCGGTCAACACGTGCATCGCCCTTCGTGGGCAACCGTTCGACTACGACGAGTGGGCGGCGCTTGGTCTGCCTGAGTGGAGCTGGGCAAAGTGCCTCCCGGCGTTCAAGCGGCTCGAGAACGACCTCGACATCGTTAACGAGTGGCACTCGCAGGATGGGCCCGTTCCCATCCGCCGTCACACGGCCGACGAGCTCACGCCGTGGAATGCCGCCTTCCTCGAGAGCTGCGCGGCGCTCGGCTACGTGGAGTGCAAAGACACAAACGATCCCACGACCACCGGCTTCGGTCCCCACGCGATGAACAAAGTCCATGGCGAGCGGATGAGCACGGCTCGCTGCTACCTCACGGAAAGCGTGCGGGCGCGAAAAAACTTCCGGATCCGTCCCGACACGAGCGTGCGCCGCCTTCGCTTCGAGCGCGGTCGGGTGGTCGGTCTCGAAGTCGAGACCCATGGACGGGTCTACGATATCCAGGCGAAGAAAGTCATTCTGAGCGCGGGGGCAATCGCCTCGCCGTGCATCCTTCTGCGCTCGGGCATCGGTCCTCGGCGAGAGATCGACAGACTCGGGGTGGCGCTCGTTTGCGATCTACCCGCGGTGGGAGCACGCCTTCTCGATCATCCGGGCTGCGCGATCTTTCTGCGTCCGCGGCGCGGCGTGGTCGATCTCGCGCATCCGATCGTGCAGACCGTTCTTCGCTACACCTCCGAAGGCAGCGACTGCCCGAACGACATCCAACTTCAGCCCGGCTCGTTCCTGCCTTTTCCGCCCTTCGAGATCCCTCTACTTTCGCTGGCTCTCTGCGTTGGCAAACCGCGTGGCCACGGGCGGCTGTGGCTGGAGTCGGCGAACCCGCGCGCGGTCCCTCGCATCGAATCCGAGTTTCTCGAAAACGACGAAGACCGCAAACGCGCGGTCGCGGCGATCTCCCTCGCCTGGCGGCTCGTCTCCGAGGGCGCGATGAAAGAGCTGGGGACGCCGTTTTGGCCAAGTCGGAAGGTGCTCGAAAGCACATCGGCGATCGAGCGATTCATCCGGCGGATCACCGGCTCCGGCTACCACCCGTGCGGCACGGTGCCGATGGGCGGTGACGACGACGCGGCGGCGGCGCTCGATGGACACGGTCGGGTTCGCGGCATCGAAGGTCTCTTCGTGGCCGACGCGAGTATCATGCCGACCATCCCCAGCTCGAACACGAACGTCCCGACGCTGATGATTGGGGAGCGCTTCGGCGCGTGGCTCCGCGACGGAATAATCTAAAAGCAACCAGGACGACGAGGTACGCCACGATGGCGCCCCTGCTAAGCTCGACGCCGTTCGGATGCCCCGCAAGATCGGTAGGTACACTGCGAGAGCGGAGTCAACACCACGGGGAGCGGGAGTACGCGATCATCGACACGCAGGAGTACGGCGCAATGTTGATCCTCGCCGGGTCGACGAACTTGAAGGCCATTCGCCGCGCGGTGGAGCGGGTCGAGGACATCGTCATCAAGAAAAAACCCGGCGAGCCTACTGCACCTGGCGCTGGTCACCCTTGTCGCTCGTGCAGGTGCCCTTGCCGTTCGTGAGCTGGCAGGTCCACGCCGTGTCCTTGGCGTGCACGTAAATGGTGCCGGTCTTGGTCGCTCCGTCCCAATGGGCGATGTCCGACGCGACGATCACGGTCCCGTCGTTGACCTCGACCGCGTACCACCACTTCCCACCGACGTACTCGGCGTCCAGATTGATCGTTGCCTCGACCGGCGGCTTGGACAGCGTGAGGTGCACGTCGAGGAACATAAAGGTGTTGTCCGCGGTGGCCATGGCGCCCGCGCTCTTCACCTTGAAGAACTCGCTCCCATCAACGACGCCACCGTCCGCACTACAATGATCGGCGTGAAGGCGTAGCGTAATGTCGATCGGACCGTGCGGCTGCTGCCCTTGGAGCTGCTGGATCCCCGAAAAGTCATAAACGAGGGAGCCGCCGCTCGGGCACGTGCAGCTGCCGGAGGACTGACCGTTCTGGAGCGCGGGGCACCAGGCGTTGTTCGCGCCGTTGCCGAGCACGTGGAGTGCCTGGCTCTTCACGCCGCCCGACGCGCCGCTCGAGCTCACACCGCCGTAGTTGAAGCCGTTGGCCTGGCTCGCAGCCTGGTTCTGGAAGTCGGAGAAGACCACCGATTCCTTGCCGATGGGCAGCGTGCCGGTCGGAGTCGAGAGCTTCGACTGGACGGCGTTGAAATCAGGATCCGGGCCGAACGGATTGCTCGTCGAGCTTCCGCATCCGACCATAGCCAAGGCACCCAGGAGAAAGACTGCGTTCGTGTTGAGCATAGGCGGCCTTTATCAAGTCTCGTTCCAGCAGCGAACGGCGGGATTCATGGCAATTCGAGGCGGGGTGAGAACATCAGGTCACGCCTCGCGACGGTCAGAAGTACACGAGGAGGCCGGCCGAGAGACCCACGTGGAACGACGTGGCGGGAGATTCGGCCGACATCCCTCTTACGGCGTCTCGGGTCACGACCTTCCCTGCGATCGGCACGTCCATGGTGGGGCCCATCGTTACGCCGAGATGGGGAAAAGGAGTGACGACCAGAAGAGCGCTGAGGCTGAGCGCGAGCTGGCGGTGCGTGGAGGCGACTGCCGCGTTCTCCTCGGTGAGCGCGTAGTAGGTGACGCCAGCGCGAGGCCAGAACGCGATGATGGAGTTTGGCGCGAGGATGTAGCCGACGTGAGGGCCGACGCCGACGAGCGAGACGGACGGCTTGTCTCCTTTTTTTTTTACGTCGCCTCCGAGCGTCAAGGAGGCGAGCACATCGGTGCCGATCGTGAAGCGGCGCATGACCACGAAGTCGAGGACGAGGCGCGTAGCGTTGTAGACGGGCTCGTCGACATCGTCTCCGTAGATGAGCGATCCTTTTGATGCACTGTGGCTGTAGCCAGCGATGGAGAGGGTCTGCGCAGTGCTCACCACGATCTGCCCGCGCTCTCCGAGCTGCAACGGCGCAGCTGCCCGTGCGTGGGGGGTCACCGCGAGAGACGCGACAACGACCGCTATGAAAATGTAAGCTCTCGAGGAAAGCATGGCTCGCTTCGCCTGTCGCTGCTCCGCACTACGCGTGATCTGGTTCGCGACGGTTACGGCCATCGCGCTCGATGCGCAAGCCGAATCGCCTTTGATTCAGGGACATAGCGCACCGGATCGAGTGGCATCGAAGAGCGCCGGCCCGCGTCTGCAAGACTTCGCGGAGCAAACCGTGATGGTGATCGGTGCGAACGTCGGGATCGGTGCCACGCAGGCCACGGGGGATCTGCTCAACGTCAGCTGGGGCGTATCGGTCGAGCCTTCGGTCGAAGTCTTCATCTTTCGATCCGTGTCCCTCGGAGCGACGCTCAATCTCTCGTACGCCAACTCCAAGGATCGCGGCTCGGCGGTATCGTACGGCGTAACGCCGCGGATCGGTTACGCGCTCCCCTTCGGCAAAAATGCGGGTTTCTGGCCGCGCCTCGGCCTGGGCATCCTGCGGGGAATCGCGAGCATCGACGACGCACCGGCGTTGCACGAGAGCGTGCTCCTCCTGAATTTATTTGCGCCGATGTACTTCATTCCTGTTGGGAACGTGCTCCTCGGGATCGGTCCGGTTGTGAGCACCGAGCTGGTCAGCCGGGTCGAGGGTGAGAGCCACGGGCTTCGAACGACGATCGGCTTTCAGACCGAGATCGCTGGCTGGCTCTGAGGTACGCGTCCACGCCCGAAGCGACGCGCCTCCCGTCGGCGATCGCCCACACGACGAGTGACTGTCCGCGCGCCATGTCTCCGGCGGCGAAAACGCCTTCGACGCTCGTCGCTCCGGTCGGTGTGGTGCGTACGTTGCCGCGAGAGTCGAGAGCGACGCCGAGCTGATCGATGAGCGCGCCTTTTTCCGGACCGACGAAGCCCATCGCGAGAAGGACGAGCTCGCACGGAATCTCGAACGTGCTGTCCGGGATCTCGGAGACCTTTCCGCCTTGCAGCGTCACCCGGACTGCCTCGAGCGCACGAACGTGGCCCTCCGCGCCGGAGAATTTTTTCGTCATGACCGCCCAATCCCGGTTGGCGCCCTCCTCTTGCGACGTGGAGGTGCGGAGGATGAGCGGCCATTCCGGCCAGGGATTCGTGGGCAATCGGAGAAGCTCCGGCTTCGGCATGAGCTCGAGCTGGAGAACGCTCGCGGCGCCCTGACGGATCGACGTGCCCACGCAATCTGAGCCCGTGTCACCCCCGCCGAGAACGATCACCCGCTTGCCGTGCGCGTCGATCGCCGTGCAGTCTTCACGCTTCACCGCCCCGCCCGCGGCGACTCGTTTGTTCTGCTGGGTGAGGAACTCCATGGCCAGCTCGATGCCTCCGAGCTCACGCCCTTCGATCACCAAGTCGCGCGCCTGACGTGCACCGGCCGCGAGGACCACCGCGTCGAATCGGCTTCGGAGAGCGTCGCCTCCGATGTCTTGCCCGGCGTCGACGCTGGTCAAGAGCTCGACACCCTCGCTCTTGATCTGCGCGATGCGACGGTCGAGAAGCTCCTTCTCCATCTTAAAATCGGGGATGCCGTAGCGGAGAAGGCCCCCGAGGCGATCGTCTCGCTCGAAGACAGTGACGTCGTGACCTCGGCGGGCGAGCTGCTGCGCGACGGCGAGCCCTGCTGGCCCCGAACCAACGACAGCGACCGTGGACCCCGTGCGGCTCGAGGCGAGAACTGGCTCGAGCTCCTTCGAAAAGGCGACATCGGCGATGGCACGCTCCACGGCTTTGATCGTCACCGGTGCTCCGTGAATGTTGAGGACGCACGCCGCTTCGCACGGTGCGGGGCAGACCCGACTGGTCACCTCCGGAAAATTATTTGTACTATGCAGACTCTCGAGCGCCTCGGCGTGCCGGCCGGTGTAAACGAGATCGTTCCACTCCGGAATGAGATTTCCGAGCGGGCACCCCTGGTGGCAGAACGGAATGCCGCAATCCATGCAGCGCGAGGCCTGGGCGCTCAGATCCTCATCGGACGCGGGGATCACCAGCTCGCGCCAGTCCTGAATGCGCGCTTCGATCGCTCGGTCTTTTTCTTTCTGGCGACCGAGCTTGAGGAACCCGCGGGGATCACCCATTCGAAATCACGCGCAAGGTGCGGTTGCCGCCGGCCATGACTTTCTTGAACTCCGTCGGGACGACCTTCACGAAGCGCACGCGCGCGCCGCCCCACGCTGAAAGGAGGCTCGCCGCTTTTTCGCTCCGCGTATGGGCGACATGCGCTTCGAGCAGCTCGCGAATCTCGGCATCGTCGCCAGCGAGGACGGGCTCGAGCTCCACCATCGAACGGTTGCAGCGCGACGCAAAGCGCCCGTCTTCGTCGTAGACGTATGCGATCCCTCCGCTCATCCCGGCTCCGAAATTTCGACCGGTCGTACCGAGGACCGCCACCACGCCGCCCGTCATGTATTCGCAACCGTGATCGCCGATTCCTTCGACGACCGCGTGTGCACCACTGTTTCGAACGGCAAACCGTTCCCCTGCGCGCCCGGCAAAGAAGGCCATTCCGCTCGTCGCGCCGTAGAGGACGGTGTTGCCGATGATGACGTTCGCGTCGGCGCGGAAGAGCGACCGCGCAGGCGGACGGATGGCGATCACCCCTCCCGACAGCCCTTTTCCAACGTAATCGTTTGCTTCACCCTCGAGCACGAGCAGCATGCCCTTCACGGCGAAAGCGCCGAAGCTTTGCCCTGCGGAGCCGGTGGCCTCGATGGACACCGTGCCGTCGGGGAGCCCGTCCGCTCCGTGTCTTCGCGCAAGCTCTCCGGCGAGACGAGCACCGAAAGCGCGATCGGAATTGACGAGGGTGACCCGCACCGTGGACGGCTCGCGGTGCTTGAGGCTGATGCGGGCCCCTTCGAGAAGCTCGTCGTCGCTCGAGCCCGGCCGGATGATCTGGTCGTCGAACGAAGGCGTTGCGTCGCGCATCACGATGGGGTGGAGCACGTCGGAAAAATCGAGGAGGTTTGCTTTGGGGTGCAGCAGATCCCTCTTCGCCACGATGCATTTCGTGCGCCCGGTCATCTCGGCGACGGTGCGGAAACCGAGGGAAGCCATGATCCCGCGAAGCTCTTCGGCGACGAAGAAAAAGAAATTGATGACGTGCTCCGGCTGCCCCTCGAACAGGGCGCGTAGGACGGGATCCTGAGTGGCCACGCCGACGGGGCATGTGTTGAGATGGCACTTTCGCATCATCACGCAGCCGGAGGCGACGAGCGGCGCAGTAGCAAAGCCAAACTCGTCCGCGCCGAGAAGCGCTGCGAAGGCTACGTCTCGACCGGTCTTGAGCTGACCGTCGACCTGTAGGCGGACCCGCCCGCGAAGGCCATTGAGCTCGAGAATTTGCTGGGTCTCAGCGAGCCCGAGCTCCCACGGCGTCCCCGCGTGCTGAATGGACGACAACGGTGAGGCGCCCGTGCCTCCGTCGTGCCCGGCGATGTGAATGGCGTCGGCGTGCGCCTTGGCGACACCGGCGGCGATCGTCCCCACGCCCGATTCGCTCACCAGCTTGACGCTCACCCGCGCACGCTCGTTCACGCTCTTCAGGTCGAAGATTAGCTGCGCGAGATCCTCGATCGAATAAATGTCGTGATGCGGCGGCGGCGATATGAGGGTTACCCCCGGCGTCGCGTGCCTGACTCTGGCAATGACCGCGTCGACCTTGTGGCCAGGAAGCTGACCGCCTTCACCAGGCTTGGCTCCCTGAGCGATTTTGATCTGCAGCTCGTCTGCGTTCACCAGGTAATGCGTCGTGACTCCGAAGCGCGCCGATGCCACCTGCTTGATGGCGCTTCGCCGCAAGTCCCCGTTTTCGTCGGGTAGAAACCGTGCCGCGTCCTCTCCACCTTCGCCGCTGTTGCTCTTGCCACCAATGCGGTTCATCGCGATGGCCAGGTTCTCGTGCGCTTCTTTGCTGATGCTGCCGAAAGACATGGCGCCGGTGGCGAAGCGCCGAACGATGGCTGCGGCGGGCTCCACTTCTTCGAGAAGGACGGGCGGACCGAATGGTTTGAAATCCCAGAGCCCGCGCAACGTGAAAGGCTGCGTTCCTTGATCGTTGATCTGGCGCGCGTACTGCGCGTAGGCGGCGGCGTCTTCCAGGCGGACTGCCCTCTGCAGATTGGCCACGGTCGACGGGCTCCACAGGTGCTTCTCGCCATCCACGCGCCACGCGTACACGCCGCCGACATCGAGAGGCCCGATGCGCTCGTCGGCAAACCCGTGCGCATGCCGCTCCAGCGCTTCTCGGGCGATCTCGCTGAGTCCAATTCCTCCGAGGCGCGACGGCGTACCCAGAAAATAGCGCTCGATCGTGTTTTTTCCGATGCCGATGGCCTCGAAAATTTGGGCGCCGTGATAGGAGGAGAGCGTGCTGATCCCCATCTTGGAGAGGATCTTGAGAAGCCCTTTCTTGAGCGCCTTCACGTAGTTCGTCGTGGCGGCAGCGGCGTCGAGCCCACCGAGGAGATCGGCGCGCGCCATCTCCTGGATGGCCTCGAAGGCAAGGTACGGATTCACGGCGCCAGCGCCATAACCGATGAGAAGCGCGATGTCGGCCACCTCGCGGGGCTCGCCGGATTCGACCAGGAGTCCGGCGTGCATCCGTTTACCGGCGCGAATGAGGCCGTGATGGACCGCTGAGATCGCCAGGAGACTCGGAATGGCCGCTCGGTCTTTGGCCACGCCGCGATCGCTGAGAATGAGGAGCGAGCATCCGCTTTCGATGGCCCGCAGAGCATCCGCCATGACGCGATCGAGCGCGCGGGCGAGGGCAGGACCGGGATCAGGATCGGCGTCGGCGTCGAAGAGGATCGAGATCGTCTCGGAGCGAAAGTCCGCGAGCGTGTTTCGTTTGAGCTGCGCAAGCGCGTCGTTGGACAGAATGGGGTGGGGTAGCTCTAGGAGCCGACACTGCCCAGGCGTCTCTGCGAGCAAGTTTCCTTCGCCCCCGAGGTAGCTCGTGAGCGACATCACGAGCTCTTCGCGGATCGGATCGATCGGCGGGTTCGTCACCTGAGCGAACTGCTGCTTGAAGTAGCGAAAAAGAAGCTGAGGACGGACGCTGAGCACAGCGAGAGGCGCGTCGTTACCCATGCTACCGGTGGCCTCCTCGCCCGTCGAAGCCATGGGCGCGAGGATCGTACGGAGATCCTCACGGGTGTAACCGAATGCTCGCTCGAGGCGCTCCCGCTCGTCGCGGCCAATCGAATACAAGCTCGGGACCTGCGGCAAATCGGCGAGATCGATCTTGTTCGATTTGATCCACTCCGCGTAGGGCTGTCCGGCGGCGACCTCTTGCTTGATGGCCTCGTCGTCCAAAATTCTTCCGCGCGCAGTGTCGACGAGGAACATCTTCCCCGGCTGGAGGCGGCCTTTTTCGAGAACGTCCGCCGGATCGAAGTCGAGCACACCCGCTTCGCTCGCGACGACGACGAGCCCGCTCTTGGTCACAAGCCAACGTCCAGGCCGTAGCCCGTTGCGATCGAGCGTCGCCCCAATGAGCGCGCCGTCTGTGAAAAGAAGCGCCGCGGGACCATCCCACGGCTCGACGAGCGCCGCGTGGTACTCGTAAAACGCCCTCTTCGCAGGGGACATCTCGACTTGCGTCGACCACGCCTCGGGGACGAGCATCATCATCACGTGCGGAAGCGACCGCCCTCCGGCGACGAGAAAGTCGACCACGTTGTCGAGGGACGCCGAGTCGCTTCCGCCGGGTCGGATGATGGGCTTGAAGTCGGCGAGGTGCTCGACGAAGGTCTTGCTCTCGAGCATCGGCTCGCGCGCCGCCATCCATGTTTGGTTGCCGCGGAGCGTGTTGATCTCACCGTTGTGGGCGATGAGGCGGTACGGGTGGGCCCTCTCCCACGTCGGAAACGTGTTCGTGCTGAAGCGCGAGTGCACGAGAGCAAGGGAGCTCTTCACCTCCGCGTCACGCAGATCCTTGTAATAAAAAGCGTCGAGCCTGTCCGGGAGCGTCAGCCCTTTGTAGACAACGGTCTTGGAGGACAGGCTCGCCAAGTAGAAGTCGTCGTGCTCCACGAACGTCATCTTCGCGATCCGCCCGGCGCGTCTACGGATCATGAAAAGCGAGCGCTCGAAGACCGGACGCGGAGCGACGCGGCCGATGAAGAGCTGACTGATCACCGGTTGACTGGCCTGCGCTACGGGGCCGATCACCCTCGAGTCTACGGGCACGTCGCGCCAGGCGATGACCTTCTGGTTGTGGTAGCGGACGGCGTCTTCGAGGATGTGCTTCTGCGCCGCGTGCCGGTGGGGATCGCGCGATAAAAAAGCCATCGCCACACCGTAGTCACCGGCGTTTGGAAGCTCGATGTCGTGGCGGGCGAGCGCACGCTCGTAGAACGCGCGCGGCAGCTGGAGCAAGATCCCCGAGCCGTCGCCGGAGTAAGGATCGCATCCGGCAGCTCCGCGATGAGCGAGGCGCCGCAAGATCTCGAGCCCCTTCACGACCACGTCGTGACTGGGCCGACGGTGGAGCTCAGCTACGAAGCCGAGCCCGCACGCATCGTGCTCGAACGCCGGATCGTAAAGCCCCTGAGCTTTGGGAAGCGGCATGTTTCGAGGCTATTATGGAGCCCGTTGACGCAGCGCGCCAGAACTAGAAACCTCGCAAGCCGAAGGCGAGTGGCACGTACAAGCAATTGTTGTCGCCGGTGCCGGTGGTCACGAAATAGGCGGGGAGCGCGGAGAAGAGCCACTGTCCGTAGCGGGTCGTGAGCACCGCGTAGCTCACTTCGAGCTGGGGACTAAAGACGTAGTCGGTGTCGTAGCGATAGGTCGCGTTGTCTTGGACGACCTCGTGGATCGTCGCTCGCCCGCCTAGGAACCCGGCTCCGATCCACAGTGATGGGAGCGCGCGCACCGAGAAAGCAATGCCCATCGAGCCGATGCTGGTGAGCGGATTTCCCTCCGAGCCAACCGCTCCGATGGCGCGGAAGAAGAGCTCCGTCTTCTCCGTTATGGCGTAGCCGAGATCGAGCATGCCCCCAGAAGCGAGCCCAGCGGTGCTGTTGGTCTGACCCTTCGCATGACCGAACTGGTAGGGCACGAGAATGAAATGCACGCCGAACACGAAGTCGTCCGGTGCGGCGGGCGGCGCTGGTTTCGTCGGCAACGTTGGGGGCACATCGGCCTTCGGAGGCAGCGGCGGGCGCGCGATCGACACGCTTGCGATCTGCGTCGTCTCCACCGCATCGACGTCGGTCTGCCCGCGCCAGCCGTCCCCTTCCACAACAACGTGGTGATGCCCCACGGTGACGAGCAAGGTGGTCGGCGAAGCCTCGGCGATCGGCGTTCCATCCACGAAAATGCGGGCTCCGGGCGGATCGGTCTCGATGCGTACGCGTGGTGACCGGCCCTTGATCTGCGCGATGGCGAGGGCCGCGGCCGGCCCGTATTCCGCAGTGTCGCCCCCTTCGGCGAGGTACGCCTCGTAGTGGTCGATCGCCGCCTGGGGGTGGGCAAGGCGCTCCTCGGTGCGCGCGAGATTGTAGACGATTACGGCGGAGTGGTGCTCGGCCTCCGCGCGTCCGAAAGCTGCGCGTGCGCCCTCGAAGTCACCTTCTTGGAAGCGCTGCACTCCTTCGACGAAGTGCTTGCGCGCGTCGTCGACGGTGCCGTCTGCATGCGCGCTCGCGCACCACAGGACGGGCAAGAAGAGAAGACCCGCACCGACGCGCACGCGCCGAGGCTACTCGACCTAACGCGGCCAAGCACGCAAGGACGCTCTAAAAGGGAGCGCTGGTTGCGAGAGGACGATCGCAGTGGTCCGTTTGCCAGACCATTCCGGCGCGGCAGCAATGGCCAGTCGACAGTTGCTCGCCTGCCTTGCACGTGGGAGCCGCTACGCTCGCTGAGCCGGACGCGACGGGCGGCCGTGTCACGTGAGGCAGATCTTTTTTCGCGCTTGCGCTCGCAGCAGGTGCAGATGCGGAGACAACCGGCAGGGCGACGGAGGGTGTCGGCACGACGACCGGATCCGGCACGGGCGGCGGCGGCGGCGCCTGCGCATTCGAGAGCTCAGAGTCGACCATCGGAAAGAGCGGCTCAGGCGCGGGCGTCCTCGCCTTCCACACGCCGATGCCAATCACGCTGAGCACGATCCCCGCGAGCACGACGAGACCTGCAAAAAACGCGGGAAACGGACGTTTCGGAGTCTCCCCCCGAATCGACAATCCCGACGACGATCGGGACGTCGCCATTCCCGGCGGGGGGTGAGACGCCACCGTGGACGCCGACCCCGACGCGTACGCATCGAGAGCGCGATGCATCTCCGCGGCCGAGATGAAGCGCGCACTCACGTCGATCGAGAGCGCGCGAAGAACGATTCCATCGAGGTGACCATCGACGTCCGAGCGTCTCTCGCGAACCGATCTCACCGGCACCGTCACGATGCGCGCGATCACCGCGGAGTGCGACGGAGCCGCATGCGCAGGCTCGCCGACCAGACATTCATAGAGCGTTGCACCCACGGCCCACACGTCCGCGCGCGCGTCGATGTCCTTGTCGGCCCGCACTTGCTCCGGTGCCATGTAGAGCGGCGACCCCAAGATCGCTCCCGTTCCGGTGAGCGCGCCCGAACCGACCTCGGATGCAAACTTCGCGATGCCGAAGTCGAGCACCTTGATGGAGCGTCCGCCGTCGGCCTTCTTCACGAGGAAAATATTGGCCGGCTTGATGTCCCGATGGATGATTCCCGCGGCGTGCGCTGCCTCGAGAGCATGCAGCACTTCCATGGAGATCTCGACCGCTTCGTCGATCGGCAACGGCCCGCGCTGTACGCGCTCGGCGACCGATTCCCCAGGAAGCAGCTCCATCACCATGTAGGGCGCGCCGTCCTCCGTTTGCCCCAAGTCGAAGACGTCGACGATGTTGGGGTGACCGATGCGGCCCGCTGCCTGCGCCTCGCGCGCAAAACGTGCTTCCGATTCGGGGCCGTTCGAGGTGTCGGCGTGGAGAAGCTTGAGGGCGAATTTCCGCTCGATGCCGAGATGGGTGACCAGGAACACCGCGCCCATACCGCCCGCTCCGAGCAGGCTCTCGACACGGTATTTCGCGGCGATCACCGACCCAATGCGTTTCGCCGCGGCCTCATCGATCCCCTTACGTCCGGACGAGCTCACTTCTCCGCCAGCGTAGAGTGCGTCCGGCGTTCTGGCGAGCGTCGCGCGAGCGGAATGACGTGGTGGAGCTAGTGCCAGGCGCCCGCAGTTTTTACGGGCTGGCCCGTGCGATCGTGCTCGGCCAGGAGCGCGGTCGTCTTCACCACGCACCCCACGCACGACGAGAACATCGACCCGTGCGCGCACTTCACCTGCGTCGCCGTGGTGCCGAACTCCTCGACGTCGAGGTGCCGACCGCACGCGACGCAGTGGATGTGCTGCTGCTGCGCGGTGCCCGCAGAGTTGGGGCCGCCTTTCAATTCTTTGCGATCGCGCTTGGTGAGACGCTTTTCCCGTTTCATGCGCGTCCGATCTAGCACAAGTCACAGGGGTTCCGCTCACGGTGTCATGGTCCGCTCTCGACATAAAGACGGGCCGGACCTCGACAAGAGGGCCCGAATAGCGAAAAACTTTGGACGATGCTCCGCTTGGCTACCCAAAAGCGCCGCTTGAAATCGAAGGTCCAGGAACTGTCGGACGACGACGTCATCCTCGAGGTCGCGCCGCGCGCCGAGGCTTTGCCCCCACGCTCCATCGAGTCACGCTCGTGCATCGTGGCATTTCCGAGCTACGCACACGACGCGCCGACGAGCACGTTTATTGGACGCATCGACACATGGAAGCTTCCGCCGCCACCGCGCATTCCGGTCCTGGCCTCCTTTCTCGCGCGCTCGCCAAGCCATTCGGATTCCTCCGTACCGCCCGTGGCCATGCCGGCGGCGATCATTGCCCCGCCCCGCAAGCCCGCCGCGCTCACCTCAGCGGCCGCCACGCAGAAGATTCGCGCAACGCTCGGCGAGATTACCGAGCACACCCTCGTCATCGTGCAAGGTCGACCGAGCATCGGCTGGGCGGCAGCGCTGCTCACGATCGGTATTTGCGTCGGCGCATTCCTGGCTCGCCCGGGCCGAAATGAGCTCGCGGCGGAAGCGGCGTACGAAGGAGCGCACGAGCTCACCCCCGCGCATGCCGCGCAAGAGAGCGCAGCACCCGAGATCATCATGGCCGCCGCGACGACACGCGCACCCACGGTCTCCGAAGTCCCGCCGCCGCCGGTTGTCATCTTGGCTGCGCCGCCCGCGCTCGCTCCGGTCCAGATCGCGCCCGCGAAGATCATCACCGCGAAAAAGCTCCTGGTAAAGAACGCAGCGCCTTCGCCGGCCGTCGCAACCGCACCCTCCGCGCGCAGCGCAAAAGACGCCGATGCGCTCGCCCGCGAGCAGCTCAAGTCCGCGCTCCGCTAAAACTACGGCGCGCTACTTCTGCCGGAGCTCCGCCAGAAAATTGGCGATTCGAGGGTAAGCGTCGAAGGTCGCTCCCCCCAGCTTCGCGAAAAGCGCGGCCGGGAGCGCGACGACCACGAGGACGCGGAGGACGACGACCACCAGCGTCGCGAGAACGGCCCACGCCGGAAAGTGACCACCGGATGACAGGATGGCCATCGTCGCGTCGCTCGAGATCACGAAGCGAAGGCCGAGGGCGTAGGAGACGATGAGGGCAAGAGCGACTGCAAGGAAACGGTAGCTCACAGCGCCTCCTTCGGGGCAGTCACCATCGCGAAGAGAATGGCGTCGCCGATGGGACCTCCGCTCGCATACCTCCGGAATTCATCCTCGTCACTTGGAAGGCCGAAGAGGTGAGCGGTGCTATAGAGCGCGCGAAAAGAGGCTTCGTCCGCGTTCACGCGACTGGCTCCGATGGCAAATCCGGTCGCGGTAAATCCATATCCAAATAGGATTGGGCCTGAGTCGTAATCACTTCGTCCGTTTATGCCGAGCGGGTATTCGCGAATGACTCCGAAGCGTAGCACCGTCGCCTGCAGCTCCCCGCGCACCGCCTTCCACATGTCTCGGGAGAGAGCGCGGTCCGCAAACGAGAGAAAGTAGATGGCGAGGCAGGTGCCCGAGCCGCGCGGCGCATCGAGCCTTACTCCCGTCACAGGGTGGACGAGCTGGATGAGGAGACCCGTGGGTTGGTCGACGTAATCGCGGCGGAAACGCGCGCTCAAGGCCCCGAGGAGGAAGTGGTGATCCGCGCCGGTGGCCCGGTCGTAGAGGCCGATCGAACCGATGCCTGCGGCATTGTCCACGGGGTACACCTCTCCGGGATAGGACTGAAGGAGAAGAAGCGGCGCCGAACGGAACCGCCGAACGAGCGTCGCGGTGATCGCATCGTTCAGGGCCGCGAACTTGGAATGAGGATCGACCATGCGGTGGAGGCTCAATAGCAAGTTGAGATATCCCAAGAAGGCACCATGGTCGTCGCCTCCGTTCAAAGTGCGGAGCGGATCGGTCCCTCCCCAGGCATCGCTATCGAACACCCGAGCCCGCGGCTCGATGAGCTTTTCGATACAGTGGACCATACGACGTCCGTTCTGCTCGCGAAGCTCGGGGTGCTCGAGGGCCATCTGCCCGAACCCCATTCCCCCCATCATGTACGTCGCGAAGAGCCATTCGCCGTCGATGCGCGAGGAGCCGGTCTTGAACTTCGACTGCGCGAGGTCCCCGTCGATCCATCGCTCGACACCGCGCGCGAGCGTGCTTTGGCGTTCGAGGTCGCCTCGGTACCAGCTCGAAGATTCACGCGCACACACCGGCTGAGGGACGATCAAAAGGCCCATCACGAAGAGCGCGCAGCATGTAAGCCATCGTCCGTGTCTCATGGATGAATCGTACGACGCGGCTGAAATAAAGCTGTTTCAGCCATCGACGTCTCGCGACCGCTCAACTCTCCGATCCGACCGTTCGCGAGATTGCCATGGGTCGCGCATCGAGATCTTCTCGACCGAGCGGACTAAAAACTTGCCTACGTGCGGCGCATCGCTTAACCGCGAGGGATGGTGAAGCGCGGGCTTCTGGTGGCCAGCGTCGTCCCGCTCCTGTTCATCGGGTGCAAGGGCGATGCAACGCCCGCAGCTTCGCAAGACGGCGGTGTGACCGTGACCATCGCCGCGATCGGCGTGAACGAAGCGGGCCTCGACAGCGGCGCGTCTAGCGGCCCACGCATCGCAGCCCTCGCCTCGCCGACTCCGATTTTCAGCGGAACGGAGTGGCCGCCGCGGGACCGGACCAAGGCGAGCGAGGAGCGGGCGGGCATCATCCGCCTCGGGTACCTGCGAACCGGTCAGACCGCGGCCGTGAAACCGGATGTCATCAAGAAATCCAACTGCCCCGAGGGCTGGTACGAGCTCGTCGACGGCGGGTTCGTTTGCGGACGATTCGCGACGATGGATTTTCACCGCGAGGAGCTGGCGAACGCGCCGCATCCACCGTTCACCGAGGGGCCGCTCCCCTACCAATACGGTCTCAACCTCACGAACGGAACACCGCTCTACACCCGCATGCCCACCAAGAAAGAGCGGCGGAAATTCGAGGCCACGCTCGGCGGAGTGGGGGACGTGAAGGACGCGCCACAACCCGTCATCGGAGGCTCCGACGAAGAGACGCCGTGGTACCTGCGCGATCACAAGGGCGCGAAGCCGCAGGTCAGCTTAGAGGAGCTGCATAACGAGCGCCCGGGCGGGATCATCAGTCAGCGCATCGTCCGCGGCTTTTATCTATCGCTCGACAAACAAGTAGAAGGCCCGGCCGGGAAATTTTGGCAGACGACGCACGGGCTGCTCACGCCGTTCGATCAGGTCATCGTCCACGAGTCGAAGACCGAATTCGAGGGAGTGCAAATTGGCACCGCAGGAGAAACGCGCAAGCTGCCGATCGGTTTCGTGCTTGGTCTTACCGCGCACAGGTACACCATCGAAGAGCTCGACGAAGCGGCGATCAAGGCGAAAAAAGAGCCTAAGGTGCATCGCGGAGAAAAGTTCGAGCACTTCGCCATCTTCGCAATGAGCGGCAAGAAAGCTTACGTCCAGAAGCACGATTTCCTGCAGCTGGCGGATGGCAGTTGGGTCCGCGACTTCGAGGTGACGGTGACGAATCCCGGGCCCCCTCCGGAAGGTCTCGCGCCCAACGAGAAATGGATCGACGTCAACCTCACCACGCAGACCCTCGTTGCCTTCGAGGGTGACCGCGCCGTGTACGCCACGCTCGTCTCCAGCGGAAAACACAACGCCGATGATCCAGAGAAAAATCACCGCACGGCGCGGGGAAGCTTCCGCATTCGCGAGAAGCACATCTCGTCCACCATGGACGACGACAGCGCGAGCGACGGCCCTTACTCGATCCAAGATGTTCCCTGGATCATGTATTTTCACGGCGGATACGCGCTGCACGGCGCATTCTGGCATTCCTCGTTCGGACACGAGCGCAGCCACGGATGCGTGAATCTCACCCCGCACGACGCGAAGGCGCTCTTCGCTTGGACCGGGCCTCGACTACCCCCCGGCTGGCACGGCGTTCACGAGACGGACGCCAACGTGGGTACCCGCGTAGTCGTTCACGAGTAAGCTCTCGCCGATGCCGCGCTACACCCAACTCGTCTTCGTCGTGGTCGCCCTTGCAGGGTCCGCCTGCGCAAGCATCGATTTTCTTCCGGCCGCCGACATGCACGCGGGCTCGACTGCGGAAGACGCGGGGCCGGTGCACACCGAGCTCACCGTCGATGAAGTGGCGGCGAGGCTCGCGGCGCGAGACGGCACCACATTCGTCTTCGATACGGACGGCAAGGAGCTCTATGCGGCCGGGCATGTGCCGAGCGCGATCTGGATCGGTTACGGCGACGTCCCCTCGGGAGCCCTTCCGGCCGACAAGAACGCGAGCCTGATTTTCTATTGCCTCAACGCTACGTGCGACTCCGCGGCGCGCGCGGCGCATCAGGCGACGACGCTCGGCTTTTCCCACGTCTACCGAATGACGGCCGGTATCGATGGCTGGCGTAAGGCAAAAAACGCCGTGGAGCGGTGAGCGGCGAGGTGGCCACGCTCTTTTTCGTGGCGGTGCTCGGCGGCGCGCTCAATGCCGTTGCGGGGGGCGGAACATTTCTCACGTTCCCTGCTCTACTGTTTGCCCGCATTCCGCCGATCATCGCGAACGCCACCGCCTCGGTCGCGCTGTGGCCGGCGTCCGCGGCGAGCGCGTTCGCCTATCGGAAAGATCTGACCACGCCGCGGCCAACGCTGGTGGCCCTCCTCATCGCGAGCGTGGTCGGCGCGTTCATCGGAGTGATGACTCTCCTTCATACGTCGGACGCAGCGTTCATGCGGCTGGTGCCGTTTCTTCTCCTCGCCGCCACCCTTCTTTTCACGTTTGGCGGCGCAATCTCAGCACGGCTCCTGAAACGATCGACGGCGAGTCCGCTCACCGGACGGACGCTCGCACTCGGAGTCGCAGCGCAGGGCCTCATCGCCATTTACGGCGGCTACTTCGGGGCGGGCATGGGCATTCTGATGTTGAGCATGATGTCGCTCGTTGGGATGACGAACATCCACGGCATGAACGCGCTCCGGAACATCCTGTCCGTTCTCATCAACGCCGTTGCAGTGACGGTATTCGTCGCGTCCGGATCCATCGCCTGGAAGCCCGGGGTCGTCATGATCATCGGCGGGATCATCGGAGGCTACTGGGGTGCCGCCGGTGCGCGCCGGCTCGACCCGAAGTGGGTCAAGCGGTTCGTCATCGCCGTAGCCTGGTCGATGACCGCCTATTTTTTCGTGCGCGCTCGCTGATCGTTCATCGGCACCGCACGTTGAGCGTCCGCGGCGGCGCGTTGCTTCCAAACACGAGCGTGCAGTTGCGAAGCACATCGAGGCCGAGGATCCCCTCGCCGCCGCATCCGTCGCCGGGGGCTTCGACGATCGTCATATCGCGCGTCAGGAGGAGCGCCCCAACGCGCATCCGCACCGACGCAAGAAGATCGGCGGCGACGGGCCCTGAGACCGCATGGATCTCTGAGTCGTGCTGCATTCGCTTCATGCGCAACCGGTGCCCCGCGGCCGTTCTGCCGTAGACGAGAGTGCTGTCTGCGCCGGTGTCGACGAGCATGCGTACCGGCTCGCCTTCGATGATGGCGGTGACGAAGTAGATGTTGCCGCACGCTTTCGTGACGCCGAGATCTTGTGGGCCGAACAAGAACGGATCGGCTCCCTGGTCATCGTCGATGGTGTGTATTTCCTCGCGCGAAAGGTCGAAGACGATCGTGTGCGAAGGATCGAGGGTCTGGGGTGACAAGAGGCCCGCAATGCCGATCGCCGACATGCGCCCGCCATCTCCAGGGACGACGTAGAGCGGTCCCGAGGGCAGCTTTCCCCAACCCTCGATCCGGACCTGCGAAGCGTCCGTGGTACGCGCGTCTTGCTTGCGACCGGCGGCGTCGACGAAAGAGATCCCGGATGCCTTCGACGCGACCTCGAGTCTGTGCGCTACATCCTGGGTGATCACGTGCGCGCTCGCACCCGAGTCGACGAGCATGAAGGCAGACTGACCGGCGAGGTTGACGCGTACGAGCGGTGCTCTGCGGGGCGCGCGCATCTCGATTTGAGCGCTTTTCCCCCCTTCGCGCAGGCGTGCGCGCTCCTTGGCCGGCCGGTTGTCGGGCGCGTAAACGATCTTCTCCTCTTCGATGACGTGGCGAGGCGTCGGTGCGCTGCCCGCGCATGCCGACAGAGCGATCATGAAAACGAGCGCGCCGGCAGGTCTCTCTGGCACGCGCAATCGTCTCTCAAAGCGTCGTGCGATGCAAAATCCCCCTCCGACTGGAGATCCAGAGATCGCCTATCCAGCCGCGGTCAGCGCAAAGAACTTGCTCACATCCCCCTACCTTCTGATCTCCTTGATGAATGCGCTTTCGTTCTCTCGCTGTCGCCTCTCTTTTTCTCATCAGCTGCGCATCGCCCTCCCACGCTCTGCGCGCTCACGCTCCGCCGGTCCACCCCGCGCCGCCGGCCGTGTCGACCACGACGACCACGAGCGTGCCCGCTATAGCCCCGACTCCGCCGCCGCCCGCGCATGCAAGCTTTGCCACCTGGCTCAGGAGCCGCCTCCCACCGGGCGGCGAGATCGTCGACAAGCCGGGCGAGGGCGTCGACGTGGTGCACGTCGTTCGCGACGGCGACACCGTGGAGACCGTGGCCAAGGCGTACCTCGACGTGACGAACGTGTACTTTGCAACTGATCTGGCGACCGAGATCGCCAAGCGAAACGGCACGGGAAAAAGCGCCCTGAAAGCCGACACGCGCCTGGTAATTCCGGGGATTCTAAGTGAGGCGTACAAGACCGGCGACGCGGAGCGCCTTCCTCACACCGAGGACAAAGCGATGCGCGGTATCTACGTGCGCGGCGATAGCGCAGCGCGCGCAACGTTTCCCGCGATGCTCGATCGGATGGTCGATCGGGGGATTAACCTCATCGTCCTGGATGCCAAGGACTACGACGGGCTGCTCACCTACCCGTCGAAGGTCGCGCTCGCCAACGATGCCGGCGCCGTCAAGCATCCGCCGATTCGCGATCTCGCCCGCACGATTCGCTTCGTGCACGACAAGGGCATTCGAGTCGCCATGCGCATCGCGTCCTTCGAGGACGAGATCATGGCCAAGGCCAAACGCTCGCTCTCGGTCCAGTCCAAGTGGGGGCGGGCCTATCCGATCGGTTGGCTCGATCCGTCGAACGAAGGTGCGCAAGGCTACGTGATCGATCTGGCGAAGGAATGCCTCGACGCGGGAGCCGATGAAATTCAGCTCGACTACGTGCGCTACCCAGTGCTCGGGATCAAAGGCGCCGACTTTCATCTCAAGGAGCGAGGTCTCACCCAGACCACGGTGATCCGAGACTTCGTGCACAAGGTGCACGCCGTCACCAAGGCGCGAAATGCACCGCTTTCCCTGGACGTATTCGGAGTGATCGCCTTCGGAGCGCGGGTGGACATCGACGCGCTTGGTCAGGACCCGGTGCTCCTCGCGCCGGAGTGCGAAGCGCTCGCGCCCATGGTTTACCCTTCACACTATGCCAAGGGCTTCCACGGGTGGGACGAGCCGGGCGATCATCCTGAGATCGTAGGCATCGGCACCAAGGCCATCCGCGCGCAGATTGCCGCCGCTGGAATTCAAGGCGGAGCGGTGATCCGGCCGTGGCTCCAGGCCATGAATTGGAAGTCGCCGACGTACTCTCCCGGGTACCTCGCGACGGAGATCAAGTCCGGCGACGACGCAGGTGGCGTAGGCTGGCTCATGTGGAACCCCGGACAAGACTACAGCTACGCCTGGCAGGCGGTGCCCAAGCGTCACGGCACGCGTTGATTTCCCGCTTCGGAGAGACGTGAGCACCGTTCGTGAACGCGTCGTGAAGGCGTGGAGGCTGACCGAAAAAGTCGCGCGGGGCCTCTTCATCCATCACGCGTTCGATCACGCGGCGACGATGTCGTTCTATTTTTTTCTCGGTTCCATTCCACTCCTGGTCTTCGGTGGATTGGCGATAGGCCGCCTGGTGCAGCACGACGGGGCGGAAGCGCTCGCCGCTCCCCTCTATCACTCGATGCCCGCGGCCGCCGCAAGCCTGTTTCAGAAGGAGCTCAGCGACGTGGCCGAAGCGCGCACGTCGATCGCGCCCCTCAGCCTCGTCGGTTTCCTGTGGCTCACATCGAATGGCTTCCACAACCTGATGGATGTCTTCGAGCTCCTCATCGGCGCGCGCCCGCGTCCGTGGTGGCGTCAGCGCTTGATCGCCGTCGCGTGGGTTGCGGCGACGCTTCTCGTCTTGGTCACGGCGACCTGGACGCTTCTCATCGCCAACGATCTCCTGCCGAAACCGGAAGATGTCGCGAAGATGCCTGTTTTCGTGCGTCGTTCGCGCGAATTCTTGGCCGCGGGCTGGCAACGCTTCAGCGTCTTCGTCGTGCTTGGAACGATCTCTGCGCTCGGGCTCGGGGTTTTCTACCGCGTGGCCGTCGTGCATCCGAAGGGCGTGCGTCGCTTCGTCTGGCCAGGCACCCTCGTCGCGCACCTGCTCTTCGTGCTCGTGACGTGGGCGTTCACGAACTACGTGAGGACGATCGGCGACTACGCGATTTACTACGGAAGCCTCGCCACGGTGGCGGTCATCCTCTTGTGGCTTTATCTGACGAGCCTCGCCTTGATCGTCGGCGCCGAAGTCAACGCCCAGCTGGAAGGCGTCCGGGACTAGGCAGAGCCCGTGTTGATCGTGGGTACCTGAGGAGCATGCGGCTGGAGCGACCTCTTTAGCTGCACCTTGATCTTGGTGGGCGCGTTGTCGCTCGCCATGATGACTTGACGTATCGGAAGGCCCGCGCGCGCCTCAAGACCTGTCGCGAAGGCCGCCTATTCCGCCCTCGCGTCAGTCGACAACGTGTCGTGAAGAATGATCGAAACCGAGAGCGTGTGCGGCCAGATTGGCGAGCGGGACGCGCACGAGAACGGCGATCACGGTCATCACGACCGCCGTGAGGACGAGCCCCGCGGTTCGCCACTCGGTCGTCCATGCGGTTTCGCGAACGGCCGCACGCCGCACGTCGCGCGCGAACGCTCCGGCGCTTACGGGTCGATCTTCAGGCCGCGTCGAGAGTGCCCGCATCAGGAGCACCACCAGCGGACGCGGAAGAGAGACTCCGTGCGCGTCGGGATTGGCCGGATGGAGGCGTCCCGCAGCGCCAGACTCCTTCGCCCACGGAGGGCGCCCGACGAGCATCACGTAGAGCACGACGGCGAGCTCGAAAATGTCGGTGTTGGCGCTGGCCTGAACTCCGAAGAAGCGCTCCGGTGCCATGTACGCGATCGTACCGCGGACGGTCCCCGCATCGGTCGTGCTGAACGACGACTCTCCGACGTCTCGCGCGATCCCGAAGTCGAGCAAGACGGGTCGCTCGGTGTGGTCCTCGAGGAAGACGTTCTCCGGCTTGATGTCGCGGTGAATGACGCCGCTCAGGTGGAGCACGGCGACGGCTTGGGCAAGCGTCTCGAAATGCGCGAGCGCCATCCGGAGCGGGAGCGGCCCGTTCTCGACGCGCGCGGCGAGCGTCTCTCCGACGAGGCGCGGCATGGAAAGGTACGGACGCCCGTCCGGAAGCGTTCCTGAGTGCAAGAGCACGATCAGGCCGGGATGCGATGCCCGGCACATGCGCGTTGCCTCGTCGAGAAAGCGGCGACGCTCTTTCTCGGAGAGCGCGAGCTCGTGGTGGAGCACCTTGAGGGCGACTTCCTGCCCCGCGTGGGTGGCGGCATAGACCGTCCCGCTCCCGCCGTCCCCGAGGACGTGAGAAACGTGAAAGTCGCCGAACGCACTCCCCTGCATCGCACGTCATACGCTTGCACGCGCAAAACCTCCCCGTGCTCGCGGCGCGTTGGACGCCCGTCCTGACTGAAACATTCGGACGACCTAGCCTCGAGTGCGCTATGGTCCGGCCATGTCGATCAAGCGCACGAAGGAAGTTTCGTCTCGGTCACCGCGTGAGCGCGAGGCTGATGCCATCGCAAAGCTGGCGGACAAGAAGTGGAACTGGACGAAAGACGTCGCGAATCAGGCTGACGAGTCGTTCACGCGCTACGCCACGACCGGAAAGTTCGCTAAAGAGACGTTCCTGTTGCACTCCAAGTTCGGAAAAGGCGTCGTCACCAACGTCGAGGGCGCGCACATCGACGTCCTATTCGAGGACGGCGTCCGCAAGCTCCTGCAGACTCCCTAGCGGATCGTCGGGCTCCGGCGCCGAAGCTAACGCCCGCGGCGGCCGTCCATCTCGGCCACGATCGCCCGGCAGGTCTTGTCGTCGAGGAGTCGGCGCGCGGCGGGGAAGAGCAGCTTCTCCTCGATCGCGATGTGCGCGCGGCACGCCGTCTCGAGGCGTTTGGCCGTCTCGCTGAGCTCGGTCGCGTTGGCTCCGCTCGGCCCGCCGTCGACCATGGCCCGAAGACGCTCGTGCAGCTCTTCATGGTGTCGATGGGCGACAGTGAGAGCCATGAGCGTCGGGGTGAGCTCGGGATGATCTGCCAACCTCGGAAAAACCGAAAGCTCTTCATCTGTTTCGTGACGACGCACCGCGCGCCCGAAATACGCTAGAAATTCCCGGATCCCCGCATCGGAGCCCTGCGCAATCGAGTTCGCGAGCTCGTCGAGGCGCGCCTCCAGGCTGCGGTGATTCGACTCGAGCAGCGCGAAAGGATCGTTGCGCTCGGCGGGCCAGCGCTCGACCGCTGGCGCGGCGATCACGCCGAAGTCCTGATGACCACGACCAGCTGCGATGAGGGCATCGAAGCGCGCGGCGATGCCAGGAAGGACGGCGAGCGGACGCTCCGTTCTCGTCTCCAGCATCAGGCGCAGATCCTTGCGTGCCATCGTGAGCTCGAAGCTCGCCGCGAAATCGCCTCGCGCCATCTTTGCGCCGCGGGTGTCGATCGTGCTCGCCGCTTTGAAGCGCGTAAAGACGGCGTGCGCGTCCGTGGCGTCGATCCCGAGCGCCTCGGCGATGGTGAAAATATCGGCGAGCCCGCCCACGATGGCGAAGATCATCGCATTGCCAAAGAGCTTGTTCGCCGCGGCGAGATCGGCCCGTTCACCTACGAACCACACCTCGGTCGTCATCTGCTCGAGGTCCACCCTCACGCGCTCGAACAGCGCTCGCGGACCGCACGCGAGCATCAGCCCTTTGGCGTCGCGGGCCATCTGCGGTGACATGAAGACCGGCGCGTGGATGAACGGAATGTTCGCGTCGGTGAGTCGACGATGACGTGCACTCGTCCCTAGCGGCGAGGTGGTCGTGTGATCGACGACGAACGTGCTTGGGCCGAGACTCGGCGCGCACGCAGCAAGCACCGCGTCGACGGAGGCATCGTCGTTCAGCGTGAAGTGCAGGCGATCCGCGCCACGCGCCGCCTCGGTAGGATCGGTCGCGACCCGAGCTCCCAGCGCTTCGAGCAGCTTGGTTTTTTCGATCGTGCGGTTCCACACCGTGACTTGGTGACCGTGGCGGAGCATGGCCTCGACCATTCCCGAGCCCAACATTCCCGTTCCGAAGTGCGCGATTTTCGCCATGAGCCGTCGTGCCCTATTTTTTGAACTGGGGGTGAGCGTAGATTTCTGCTTCGTCTTCGGGACGGCGCGCGCTCGAGCGTCCGTAGCGTTCGAGCCAGCGAGCACCGAGTGGAGCTTCGAGCGAGCTTTGCAGCGTCGCGGCGACCGTCGTCTCCATTTTCGTCCCCGTCGACGCCCCTGCGCCAACGAAGAAGCCTCCGCGCAGGAGCGCCACGCGTGCGGGCGTCGACACGCTGTACGTGTAGAGGAGCGCCCCCTCCCCATCCGTACGGCAGCGCGCGCGAATCCGGGAGAAAGCGCTCGCGGTCCAGAGCAGCTGATTGTGCTTCGGCGAGAACATGTCGAAAAAAACGAGGTCCGCATCGTTCGTCGACCCATCGAGGACGCTGAGCAGGTCCCCGCGGTGGAGCACCCATCGGGCACCGTTGCCTTCCCACTCTCCGCGCTGCATGAGAACCGTCGCTGCCTCGCGCCACGGGTTCAAGAAAGGGAAGCCTTCGGGCTCGGCGAGCGCCAAATGCAACGGAGCGAGATCGATCTCGAAGCTGTGGATCTCGATCGCCGCACCTTGGGCCTGGGCGCACTCGAGCGCAGCTACCGCGTTGGCGGCCGCCCCGAGGCCGACGTCCAGGATCTTCAACGGTGCGGATCGAGCTATTTTCAATCGCTCCGCAAGGTTCGCCTGGGTCACGTACAAACGGTTGGCCTCTTCCCAGGGACCGCCCGCGGGGTGCATTACTTCTCCGTGTCCGACGTGACGCACGGCGCGGGCCCCGTTGCGCAAGGTGATGACGTCGAAGTCACTCATCGAAGTGCCGTCGACGAGTAGGCGAGCTTGAGCTCATCGTAGAGCGCGTCGAAGGTGCCTGCGAAGATCGCTTCCCGCATTCGCCGCATGAGCGTCTGGTAGTGGGTGACGTTGTGCACCGCAAGGAGCCGCGCTCCGAGGGCGTGCTTTCCCTTCATCAAGTGATGCAGGTAACCGCGACTGAATTTGAGGCACACGACGCAGCGGCAGGTGGCATCGAGCGGCTCGTTCGACAGACGAAAAACGGCCCTCGTCGTGCGCACGACTCCATGGAAGGTGTAGGCGTAGCCTTGCTGCGCCATCTTAGTGGGGAGGATGCAATCGAACATGTCTACACCGCGCCTCACGGCCTCGAGTAAGTCCGTGGGTGTCCCCACGCCCATCAGGTAGCGCGGTTTTTCAGCGGGGAGGAGCGACGCCACGAGGCCGCACATTTCGTCGCGTGCGTCTTTGCCTTCACCGACGGCGAGGCCACCGATCGCGAAACCGTCGAACGTATGCTGCGTGAGAAAGGCAGCGCTCTCTCTCCGCAGCCCAGCAAAAATACCCCCTTGAACGATGGCGAAGAGCGCCTGCCCGGTCGGCATCGTATCTCGAGCGGTAAGGCTGCGGAGCGCCCAGCGGTGGGTTCGATCCATGGCGTGGTGCGTCCCCACTTCGTCGGTGGTCGACGGAATGCACACGTCGAGAACCATCATGATGTCGGAGCCGATCACCTGCTGCATGGCGATGCTCGACTCGGGGCTGAGCATCTGCCGGCTGTTGTCGTGGAAGCTCCGAAAGAGCGCTCCCTTCTCGGTGATCTCGCGACTTTCGGGGAGCGAGAAAATCTGGAATCCGCCGGAGTCGGTCAGGACGAGCCCGTCCCATTGCATCATGGTGTGAATACCGCCGAGGTGACGAAAGACCTCCGGACCGGGCCGCAGCATGAGGTGATAGGTGTTCGACAAAAGGATCCGCGCGCCCGTCGCCCACAGCTCACCCGGATCCATCCCCCGGATCTCCGCGTGGGTCGCAACCGGCATGAAAACCGGGGTCTCGACGGGACCACGCCGCGTGTGGAGCACACCTGCGCGCGCGCCCGTCGGGTCGGTGGTCATGAGCTCGAATCGCAGCGGCATCGTCGATTGGCCGTGTGATGTGTATCACACGACACAGTCTCCCGAAGCTCGTCTAGCATGCCGACCATGTCTGCTTTGACCGAATCGCCTGCGTGGCAGGCCCTCCTCCGCCACCAGCAAACGATGCGCGACGTTCACATGCGCGACCTCTTTGCGCAGGATCCCAAGCGGTTCGAGCGCTTCTCGCTCCGCGTGGGGGATCTCCTCGTCGACTATTCGAAAAATCGGGTGACCGACGAGACGATGAAGCTTCTCTTCGCCCTCGCCGAGCAAGCGCAGGTCGCGGGCTGGCGCGACAAGATGTTCGCCGGCGAAAAAATCAACGTCACCGAGGGGCGGTCCGTCCTCCACGTGGCCCTGCGCAACCGCACGAATCGCCCTATTTTGGTCGATGGAAAAGACGTGATGCCGGAGGTGAACGAGGTGCTCGCGAAGATGCGCGCCTTCACCGACGACGTGCGCAGCGGCGCCTGGAAAGGCTTCACCGGAAAGCGAATCACCGACATCGTGAACATCGGGATCGGCGGCTCCGACCTCGGCCCGGTGATGGCCACCGAAGCCCTCAAGCCATACTGGCAGAAGGGACTCTCGGTGCACTTCGTGTCGAACGTCGACGGCACGCACGTCGTGGAAGCCACGCGTCACCTCGATCCGGCGACGACGCTCTTCATCGTTGCTTCGAAAACGTTCACCACCCAGGAAACGCTGATGAACGCGCGCACGGCGCGGGCGTGGCTCCTCGCGGGATTGAAAGACGAAGCCGCGGTCCCCAGGCATTTCGTGGCCGTCTCCACCGCAGCAGCCGAGGTCTCTACGTTCGGGATCGATACCAAGAACATGTTCGGTTTCTGGGACTGGGTCGGCGGCAGGTACTCGCTGTGGTCGGCCATCGGCCTCTCCATCGCCTGCGTGATCGGGATGGATCACTTCGAAGAGATGCTCGCCGGCGCATCCGAGATGGACGAGCATTTTCGAACGACGCCACTGGAAAAAAATCTGCCGGTGATCCTCGGTCTCCTCGGGGTCTGGTACTCGAATTTCTTCGGCGCGCAGACCCACGCCATTCTTCCTTACGACCAGTACATGCACCGCTTCGCGGCATATCTGCAGCAAGCCGACATGGAGAGCAACGGCAAGAGCGTCGATCGCCAGGGGCACAAGATCACCGACTACACCACCGGTGCCATCGTGTGGGGCGAGCCGGGCACGAACGGTCAGCACGCGTTTTATCAGCTGATTCACCAGGGTACGCGCGTCGTGCCCGCAGATTTCTTGGCGCCGCTCGAGTCGCAAAATCCGAGTGGCGATCACCACGTCGTTCTCCTGGCGAACTTTTTCGCGCAAACCGAAGCGCTGATGCGGGGCAAGACGGAGGACGAAGCCAAGGCCGAGCTCGTGGCCGCAAAAACGCCGGCGGCGCTCGTCGAGGAGCTCAAGGTGCACAAGAGCTTCTCCGGGAATCGTCCCAGCAACTCCTTCATGTTCGAAAAGCTGACGCCGCATCGACTCGGCACTCTCGTCGCGCTGTACGAGCAGAAGATCTTCACCCAGGGGATCGTCTGGAACATCAACAGCTTCGATCAGTGGGGCGTCGAGCTCGGAAAGCAGCTCGCCAAAAAAATTGAGCCCGAGCTCAAAGCGCCGGGTGAAATCAGCTCACACGACGCCTCGACCAACGGGCTCATCAACTACTTCAAGGCAAAAATTACTGGTTGAAAACGGTGTAGCAATCGGTCGCCTTCGTGCACATCCCGCCAGCACCGTTCTGACACGATGTGTAGGAGTCGCGCTTGGCTGCCGTCGCCGTGGTGCAAAGACCGCGGCACGTCGAGAGCTCCGAAGCAGTGATGCAGCTGAAGAAGTTCGCGCTGTCGCACGCCTGCTGACACATCATGATCTTGAACGAGTCGTCGGTGCCTAAGCCCCCGTCGACGGTGGTGCCGCCGCCGCCGCCGCCCGAGCTCGAGCCACCGCCGCAGACGCTTTGGATCTTGTCGCAGGCCTGGTTGTTCACGCAGTCGATTTGATACTGGTACGCCGTCTTCGTGCACTGGTCGGTGCAGGCCGATTTATCGCCTACCTTGATCAAGCTGCACATGACGAGCTTGTCGCAGGCCGTTCCGCAGCTGCTCGAGGTCGCGCCGCTCCCCGTGGGGGTGCCGCCGCCCGAAGGCTTCGGCTGAATCGTGGTGCGACATGCGGGATCGCAGATGGAGTTCTCCGCACAGCCGGTGAAAACCTGAATCTGGTTGAGCGTCGCCGTGTCGCAATCGCTGTAACACTTGGCCTGCCCGTCGGCAGACGAGCACATGAAGAACTTCATCTTGTCGCAACCGCCCTTGCATCGCATGACGTCTGTGGTCGAGACGCCGTTCGCATTGGTCGCGGTTGTCGATGAGCAAGCCCCAAGCAGAAGGGCGAAGAGACTAGATGCAGCAAGTGCACTGCGGAAGGTCATGGTTTTTGGTCCTCTCAAGAAGGCGCGGGGCGCGCGGTGAGGGCCGAGCGTAACCTATTTGGGAGGCGTCACAGGCACGACTTTGCTCGTCCACTGGCCAATGTGATTCGAGGTAGTGAGCTCTTGGAACGGCAGTAAAAAGGCCGAATAGCTGCCGTCTTGACCGAGCGCGACCTTCGCCGGGTCGACCGCGAACATCCAGAGCCACTGATCGTTCGTGGATCGTCCGCCTGTTTTTCCGGGGACCCTCAGACCTGCGTTGCGGCGCGACGAGAGCGTCGCCCAGAACAGCTTGCCCGTTCCTTGCGTCTCTTGAAACGGCGAGAAGCGCGGGAACGTATCGGAGAGATCCGTTGCTGCGCCGTCCTCCACACCGGGGCGACCAGCCTGCGACAAACGCACGGGTGGCGTACCCGACAGAAGTGTGGCCCAGGTCTTCGCGCTCGTGTTGGAGTCGGCGTTGCACGCGCCGCTCGTCGTGTCGCCGCCCGGGCAGGTCGACTCGCTGAAGAGCAGAAACGAGGAGTCGGGAGCGAACGTCGGGTTGTAGCGACTCAGTCCTGCGCCCATCGGAACGAGCGTCGTCGGCGTGCCCCACGTGGCTCCGGTCTTGGTTATCAGGTCGATGCCGCAGTGCTGCGGCGTCTGCGAATACATTCCGTGCGTTCCCACGTGATCGAAAGCGATCTTGGTTCCATCGAGCGACCAATCCGGATGGTCGGGCTCGTAGGTGAGGGGGATCGATTCGCCCGGGATGCGCACGCCGGTGGTTCCGTCGTGGACCCACAGCTTGTAGCGCTCGGTGAGGTCGGCGCTGTCGCCGTACACCGAGACGAAGCGGTCCCCCGTCGGATTGAACGACGCGAACTGAATGTGATTGGCCGCGTCGCCTGCGAGCGTGAGTGGCTTCGGAGTGGCGACATCCTTCACGTAGACGATCTGCCCGTTCCCTTCGCCGCTGAGCGACGCCACGAGCTTGGTGCCGTCACGCGACAGTGCGTGGCAACCGATGCACGCGCCCGCCACGTCTGAGGGCTGGAGAAACACCTCCGGGACCAGCGCTTTTCCCCCGAAATCGAAGCGCATGATCGACGTGGTGGTGACCGTCCAGTAGTAGATGCCGCCTTCGACGTCGTTCTCCGCGAAGCTCACGTCGATTGCAGCGGACTCGCCGAATCCGCCGCCCGTGTCGCTGCTCGCGCGGACGCGGAGCTTGGCGGGAACGCCACCGCGGTTGGACTCCGCCACGTATTGGTAGGCCACCGGATCGAGCTGGTGAATGCACCCGCCGTTGGTCGGGGTCGGGCATCGAAGGTACGTGCGGATGTCCGCCGCGGGGCTACTGAAGGCGATCTCAAAGAGGGTGTTTGCCGCCGCACCTGGGCGGTAGTGCACCTCCAGGCGATGGAGATTCGGCGGAAGCATCACCTTGTCGTTCGGGTAGACGAGCGACGGCGCGCGCGCGGCATCGGCGGTGCCCGTGAACTTCGTCTCGGGGTTGCTGGGGAGCGGCGTGCCGAGATCGGGGCCGGCGATGATGGCCGTGAAGTGGACCGTGAGGGAGGTCTGCGCGGTGAGCCCGTTTGCGCCGACGATGACCGTCGTCACGCCGCCGCGACCGATGGCACTGTGAAACAGATTGCCACCGAAGGAGCCAAGCGTGGCCCCCGGACCGCTCGACGGAAGACCGAAGGTGATCTTGTCCGTGATCTCGCGATCCGGCTTCCCCGCAAATTTCCCGATCACCTTGTAGGTTTGCTGCGCGGCTGCGGACGGCGTCGCTTCGATCACGGCATCGAGCGGATCGATCGCGAGCGCGGTGAGACCGTCGAGGGAGTGATCTCCGCCGGTCTCGCCCGTCATCCCCGCGTCGGCGTCGCCGGGAAATCCGCTTCCTCCGTCCGACTTTCCGCACGCAAGAAACAGCGCCCCAAGGACTGCACCGGCGGGCCACAGGACGCGCAGGAAACTCATTTTTTGGCCTGAAACGCAGCTCTTTTCGAGGCTTCGAGCGCAGCGGCGACCTGTTTTTTCATCGCTTCCGGATCGACGGTCACGAACTCGGTCTCGGCCTCGGCCAGATCAAGGCACGCATCGCACGACCCACACGGCTTCTCAGCAGTGCATTTCTGCATGACGTAAGCCTATCTACCGGCGGAACTTTGTCCACGGCGGGCAGTCTTTGCACGACCACCCACATATCCCGCAAATTTGTGGCGTTATGGTCGGGCTCGCGAGACCATGACGCTTCGGATGCAGCTGGTCGACTTCTACAAGCTCTCGCGCCCGGTGCAGGAGCGCTTCATCGGCTCGGTCAACGGCGGCGGACTTCCCTCACCGATCCTCGAGCTGCGGGGCGGTCCTCGGGAGCCGCTTGCGTGGCTTGCAGTAAGCGGGGGCGGTCTTCTTGCGCTTCTCGTGCTCTACCGGATCGGCCTCGGAGATCTCACGAGCTCCGTCGCCATTAATCCCGCGGCGATGATCGCGGCCTATGCCCTCCTGCTCGCCACCGTCGCGGTTGGACTACTCAAGGCGCTGGCCGTCTGGAAAGAAGTCCGCGAGCTTCCGTACCGCCCCGGCATTTACGTCTTCCCTATCGGCCTCATCGACGCGCGCCGTCATCAGCTCTACATCTATCCCATCGAAGAGCTCACCTCGGCGGAGGGGCCTGATCCTTCACAAAGCTTTCGCGTCGCGTTCCCGAACAACGCGAGCTTCGAGTTCCCAGTGCGTGACCGCGATCGTGCGCTCGAAGCGGCGAAGCTCCTCTCGGAGGCGCGGGGAAGGCTGACCGACGCCGACGGAGCACGCGACAGTGTTCGGCCGAAAGCGATGGCAGCGCTCGATCCGCTCCACGGCTTTGCCAGTCCGCTCATGCCGAGCACGCCCATCATCCGCAACGTTCCTTTTTGGGCCGTACGCGCGCCGATCGTGGCCGGAGTGGTCGGCGTTCTTCTCGGTATCGGCGTGTGGGCGATGCGCAACGTAGGGAGCGACGATCGCATGTTCGCGACGGCCAAAGCGGCGGCGGATGCTCCGGCCTACCGCGCGTACATCGCACGTGGATCGCGTCACAAAGATGAAGTCGGTAAAGTTCTCCTTCCGCGCGCTGAGCTCCGCGAGGCCGAGAAAGCAGGAACGGTCGAGGCCGTCGAAAAATACATCAGGGAGCATCCAGGCTCGAAAATCCAAGCGGAAGCGTCGGCATCCCTTCGCACGGCCATGCTCGCAGAGCTCGAGACGGCCAAGGCGCCGGGCACCCTCAGCGCGCTCCAAGACTTCGCAAAAAAACACCCCGGCAGTCATCTCGAGCCCGAACTTCGGCTGGCCACGGACGCCATCTACAAGGCAGCCCGCGACGGTTACATGAAGACGGCCCCCGAAAAAGATCCGCTCGTGCCCGCGCTGGTCGATCGTCTGCTCGCCTTCGCGCAGAAGACGAAGAGCCCCGTCGTGCAGATCCGTTTCCGGCGCAAGATCGGCAAGTCGATGGACAAGGGCGATTCGATGGTCGGTAAGAGCAAGTTCTTCGCCGGCGTAGCTTCGCTGCCGTCCCGTTATTTCGACGAGAAGCACGCGCGGGCCCGGGAAGCAGACTTGGGGAAGGCGATCATCGATCGCTTCCAAGCGGCGTTCCCCAAAGAAATTCTTTCCTTCGAACAGGGCGATCCCATCGGCGGCGATCAAGAGGAGCCGCTTCCTGCGGTGACGGGGCCCACGCTCTTCATCGAGCATCTCACGGAATGGTCTGGAGGCGCGTCGACCACCGAGAAGCCGCGCGGGATCTACGTCGGCCTCGGTGTCCTCTTCGAGGCGTCGTTCCGCATGCCCGAGGACACGAAGCCCGCCTACCGTTTCAAGCTCGCCGGCTGGCGCGGTCCCGACGTGTCACTCGCGAAGGAAGAAGACCGGCCGGAAGAGAAAATCTACCAGGCCGCCGCGAAAGAAGACTTCGATCTCTTCGCAAAGAAATTCTTGGCGGGCTTCTTCAAACCCGCCGAGAAGGCAAAATAGAGCGGCCGCGCCCGGGTCACATCGCTCCGCAGAACGCCACGCATGAATTGAGGGTCGTGGAGCAGATGCCCGTGCATTGGCCGATCTCGGCGGTGGTGCAGGGGGTGGGGGCTGCGACCTTCGCTGCACATTTCGCCGTGGGCGGGGTGGCGTCAGTGGGGTCCGTGTGATTGCACCACAGGCCAACCTGGCAATCGAGGGTCGCTTTGCAGGGTCCGTCGACGACAACGAGGGGGTTCTCGGTGCCCGTCGTGCATTTCCCGGTTCCGTCGCAGCGAGCCGGCGCGGTGCACTGGTCGTTGCGCGTGCACGGCGCTGCGCTGCCGCCCTGCGGCTTGCATTTCGACGTGCTGTCGCAATAGAAGCCGGCAGCGCACGCGGGGTGAGAGCCCATCGGCATCACGAGCGCGCCGAGGCTGCCGTCGTTTCGCAGCGATCCGCAATCTCCGCCCATTCCAGCGGGCGTGCGGCACGTACCGTCGTTACCGCCGCCGTAGCCAGCGCACGTGAGTCCGTCTTTGCATTCGAGGTCCGCCGAGCAGAGGGCGTTGTTGTCACCCAAGCCCACGAACGCGAGCGCGCACGCCGGGTTGGGCTCGATCGTGGGATCAACGAGCTGCAGCGTCGCGCAAACGCTCGTATCGGCAAACTTCGCCATGTAGTCCGTGACGCACGACAGGGCCTGCGCTTGCTGATACATCGTGCGGCCCTTCGTCACGCTCCCTCCGATGGCGGTGACGCACGCCGCGAGGATGCTCTGGGCATGGCTCACGAGCTCGCCCCCCTGAGGGAGGGCCTTGTCGGTCGCGTTGCAGCACGAATTGACGAGGGCTGAGTACGCGCCGAGGGTCCCCTTGCAGAACGCTTCGGCCGCGCCCGCTACGGAGCTGTCCCCGGTGCTCGCTTCTCCGCCTCCACCTGACTCGAGCATGCCTGCATCGTTTCGCGGAAGATCGGGGAGAGCAGGTTCCGAGCTACCGCACGCGAAGACGATCCCGCCGATGCCCACTCCAACCGCCGACATGAGAACCGCGACTTTGCGCATGAAGACCTCCGGGAGAAATTCTATTTGGGAATAGCTTTAGACCGCTAGCATAGCGGGCTTCGGCTTGTCTCGGAGGCGAACTCCGGTGCTTTTTTGACTAACGCCAAGCCGATTCACGCCGGGGGACGTTCGATGCCGAGGGGAGCAAAACGGTCACGTTCTGCCGGAGGCAAGGCTGCTAGCTTGCGCACGAGATCCGCCTTGTTCAGGTAGATCTCTTCGCGGTGGCCGGCGTCGGTCTCGGTCTTCAAGGAGAGCTCGTTTGCGTTCGGGCTGCGTCGGTCGATCTCCGCCAACGTAGGCGCAAGGATGCGGACGATGCGCTCGACGAGCGGAACGACGAGACCGGCCTCGAACACGTCCTCGCCGTCGAGATGGATCGAGATGACGTGCTCCTTGTGCTCCAAGGCGCCCAATGACGCGCTTCGTAAAAGCTGCCAGAGGCGCTCGAGCTGCACGAGATCACCCGCGTCGACGCGCGACGGGAGCTGACCGTCGACGTCGGGATCATCGGGGCGATGAATATCGGCGACGAGCTCGCTGTCGACCCGTCTCACGTTGAAGATGAGCGAGTCGGGTTGGTCCGCCTTCTTGCGGAGACGGATCTCGGCCGCGTCGTCGCTGAGCTCGAAGCCCCCCACGAAGTAGTCGTCGAGATGGAGAATCTCGGGCTCCACTTTCTTCGAGAACCAGCTCTTTCGCGCGCCGACCATGAGATCGACTCCTTGCGCGAACTCGGAGACCTTGCGCGGGCGTCTCCAGTCTTCGAGGCCATCGATCGACAGCGAAAATCCAGCGACGATCCCCTCGGGAATGATGCTGATCGTGGAGAGAACGTTTCGCGCTTCGCGGCCGTCGGTGACCAAGCCCAGCGTGATCCGACTCTCGAGGAGAGGCAGCTTGCCGGTGCGGAAGAAGGTTTCGACCGAGCCGCGGACGTCGATCTTGCGCCGGTCTACTTCGAGACGAACGCTAGCGAGCTCTCGGTCGTTCTGCTGCGAAATGAGGGTGCGCGCGATCTCGACGTGGCGGGTCGCATGCTCGCCCATGATGCGCGCGTACTCCGAGGTGTATTGATCACCGGTGCGCGCCGCGCCCTCGCGCAGCCCCTGCATCATGAACACGTGGAAGCGCTCGAGCTCGTCGATCGATTTCGTGCGCCCGACAGCCGCCGCGCTCGCCGCGCTCTGGAGACCACGCGATTCCGCGTCGAGCGCCAAGGCGATCGCCGCTGATCCCACGAAGGACTCGAGGGTCGCGAGGAAATTGTAACGAAGTGGAAACGGGGCAGAGTCGCCGTAGAGGTAGCGCAAACCGCAGAAATCGTAACGTCAGTTCAAAACCTTCGCCAGAGGTAGATTCGGCGCGCTCACGCTGAGAGTGGCGGACATCGATGCGCTCTACGGCGGCGCGTCGACGCCGGTGGTGCGCTCGGTCACGAGCTTCAGACTCGACGCGCCGGCTTCTCCGCCATGCCGAGGCCGACGATTGTGCCTCACGCCATCAAGATACCAAGCCAAACAAGGGTAAATTAGAGGCTGTCGACGAGCCTCAGCCCCACGGGCAGGCCTTCGCCGAAGAACGCAGCGCGCTCCGCCTCTTTCATCGGCACGTGCTCGCGCACCGAGCGGAGCGCCTCCTCGCTCGCGCCAATCTCGCCGAGTCGGCGCGCAACCTCCAAGCGTACCCTCTCGCTCACGTCACGCGCGCGATCGCCGGTGACCCGGGCCAGCGACACGGCCGCCTGCCCCGCGGTGGGCACGAGCTCCCATTTCTCTCGCAACAGATGATCGAGCCAGCGCTCGGCGACGAGTGGGCTCACCACATGGTGCACGCTGGCGTACGCGGGGACGCGCGCTCCGAGCCGCGAGAGCACCGTCCACAACCGCGGATCGCGATCCGTCCACGTGCGCTCGAGGATCCATCCGCCGAGCTCGCTCTTGCGTGCGTGCGGGACGCGCTCGAGGGTCGAGGTCATGTCTAGCATGTCGTCGATGGCGTCGAATCGAGCTTTTTTTGGCTTCTTCACGCCACTCGAGGCGGGCGCGAGAAAGGGATCCGCCGCGTCGCGGATCCGGATCTGGGTGATCTCGTCAATCCCTGCCACCACGCGTCGCCAGGCGATCCAGAACTGTTGCCACCCCCGTGCGTTGTCGGGGAAGGCGAGCTTTTCGTCGAAGAGCTCGGCGAGGCTCGAGACCCGCGCGGCATCGAGAGGATCTCCGAAGCCGGGGCGAAGGGAAAAGCCAGCGAGCATCCAGAAGATGCGCTCGTGATCGGGTGACCGCCTTCGTGACCGGCGGAGCGGCGAAAGAACGTCGAAGAGCGAGCGAGACAGAGCCATCGTCCACGCGGCGCGCTCACCGAGATGGCGCTCGAGCTCGCGCACCAGATCTTTCACGTCACGAGCCGCAGCGTCCGGACGCGGTTTACCGAACACGCGATCGATCGCTGCAAGCGCAAGATCCAAGCGCTGTCCTCGCGACGGCGGCGGAAGACTGGTTGGCATCAGCGAAGGGAGCCCCTCCGAGCTTGGGCGGAGCTCGAAGGCCAGAGCGAAGCGTCGCGGCACTTTTTCCGGGTCTTGATCCGCTTCGACACATGCGAGATCGAGAGTCCCGACAGCGGTGAGCTCGCCTTCGAGAGCGACGCGGATTTCCGTTTGCGCGTCTCCCGCGCGAAAGGAGGTGACCACCGGCGGGAGCGCCTGGAAAAGATCGCCATCGAGCAGCACGACATCGCCCGGGTGGTCCGTGCGCGCGTCGTCGGACGTGAAGAGGTCGAAACGCACCGCCCGCCCCACGGTGAGGGCCAGCGTTCGTCCGGCGGCGACCTGAGGAACACCTTCCGGAGCACCACGCGGCACCACGCAGACGGCACGCCGTGACTCGGTCTGTTTGGAGTCGAGAGCCACGTAGTAGCCGCGAGACGCGCCGCTTTGAATGCGCACGCCATGTCCGCGAAGAGCGAGGCCATAGGCGACGGCGCCGCGGGCCACGCCCAGGTCGGGCTCACGATTTGGCAGTATTTCCAGGGGTCGCGACGCCGAAGGACGCCAACCGTCGACCACCTCCGTCAGGCGCGCGACGATGCGCTGCGCGTGGAAGACGCCACCGTTCAAGAGGAGCGCCGTCGGGTGCGCGTTCGGAGGTGCATGCCTCGCAAAGAACGAGGCCACGTGTCGGGTGATCGCCGCGTCTTTTTCGTACGGCAAGCCGAACGCAACGAGCCCGCCTTTCGACCGCTCGGGACGAGCATCGCGCGACGCGTTCGGAAAAAATCCGTCCACCACGATGCGCTCGCAGTCCTCGCGGGTGAGCCTGGCCGTGCGCGTGTTGCCCAGCAAGCTCGAGCCGCTCCCGAGAACGGTGACCGGTACCTCGACGGGCGCACCATCGGACAACAATGTTTCTTTCGCCACGCGGCAAGCACTGACCAGTTGACCGAAGCGAGCGGGATCGAATTTCGTCTCCATGCGCGACTCACAGAGCATGGCGAGCGCGAGGTCCATGTTGTCGCCACCAAGGAGAAGATGATGCCCGACGGCGACCCGCGAGACCTCGTAGGGCACGACTCCCGAAGCGCGCGCTACCCGAACGAGGGAAAGATCGGTCGTGCCCCCTCCCACATCGCAGATGAGCACGAGCTGCTCAGCGCTCTCATTTCGAGCTAAAAAAGCCTCGATGCCTGCATTGCCTGCACGATGCATGTAATCGTAAAACGCGGCCTGCGGCTCCTCGAGCAGACGGATGGGGATGCCGGCCCGCGAGGCGGCTTCCACCGTGAGCTCGCGCGCGACCTCGTCGAACGAAGCGGGCACGGTGAGGATCACGGCCTGAGCTTCCAGCGGCGCGGCGGGGAAGGCGCTGTTCCAGGTTTGCCGCACGTGAGCGAGGTAGCGCGCGCTCGCATCGATCGGTGAGATCAGCGGGAGGTCACTCGCCTCGTCCGATCCCCACGGGAGAATCGCGGCGCTGCGGTCCACACCCGCATGACAGAGCCAGCTCTTGGCGGAGGCCACGAGACGGCCGGGCACTTCCGAGCCTCGGCGGCGCGCGAACTCTCCGGTCGCGTAGGGTGCGTCGAGAAACGGATCCGTGGTGACTTCGCCTGCGAGCGGCACGTAGAGGCACGATGGAAAGAGAGCGCGCGCCTCGGTCTCTCCCGCCGTGACCAGCTGCGGAATCGGAAAAATGTTGAGAGGCGATGCGCCGCCGACCTCCGCCCAAGCGACGATCGTGTTGGTGGTCCCGAGGTCAATCCCGACGACACGCGCGGCCATTAGGCCTGGCCAGGCTCGCGCACGCTGAGCTCGATCCGCCACCTTTCATCGGTTTTTTGAGGGTGTTTCGGAATCGCTTCGAGGAGAAGCGTGCCCACCTCGGTGACCGACGCGTGAAGCCTCACCGGCACCACGTCTCCTTCGCGGCGTCCCTCGGAAGGCAGGGTTACCTCGATGGGAGCAAGCTCCTCGAGCTCTCCATCTTTCCACCGTTCGAGCTCGGTCCCCGCTTTGTCGTCGCGTCGCACTGACGATCCGAAGAAGCGAAAGCGCACAGGCTCGCCGACCACCACGCCGAGCTCGTGAGGCGGCAACGGAGCGTCCGTCCCCTCCTCCATTCCGAAGGGCGCAAGGCAGAGCGCGGTGATCGGCGGCTCGATCCCAGGCACGGCGGGGACTGCGCTCTCGATTCCCACGTAATAGGCGCGCGCCGTTCCTCCGCGGATGCGCAGGCCGCGACCATGCCTGGCGAGTCCATACGACGCTGCACCGCGGGCCACCGCGAGATCGAGATCCGCGCCCTTCAAGATCCGAAGCGGGGACGCGCCATCCGCCTCGAGCCACGCGTTCAACGTCGACACCAGACGATCACGAAGAACATCGCTCTTCATCACGCCGCCGTTGAAGAGGATCGCCGTGGGGTGAAGGAGCGAGGGAGCCCGATCGCTCGCTACACCCGATTTTTTCTGGGGTTTCGTGAAGCCCTCTTGCTTCGACAAGGCGTCGGCCTGGCGACCGAGAAATGCCGCGAGGTGCTTGGTGATCGCTGGATCCGACGCGTACGGCAGCCCGAGCTGCGTGAGACCGCCGCGCGCGCGAGTCAGCGGACGCGTCGCCGCCGTCACCTCTGGAAAGAAACCCTCGACCAGCGTTTGGGTCACTTCGGCACGCGTCAGCTCGGTGCGGATCGCGCCTCCGACGAGCTTCGAGCCGCGCCCGGCGAGGACGATCGGGGCGGCGTTCTGAGAAGCGTCTCCCAAGAGAAGCTCCTTTGCGTTCCGGGACGCGTGGGTCAGCGCCGTCATCTCCCAACGGTCGAGCTCTTTTCCCGAGGCCGCGAGCTTGGTGCGGACCACGTGGGCGAGAGCGAGGTCCATGTTGTCGCCGCCGAGCAAGATATGGTCGCCCACCGCGACGCGCACCAGCTCGAGCGACCCGTCTTTCTCGAGCGCGGCTATCGCGGAAAAATCCGTGGTGCCGCCGCCGACGTCGACGACGAGGATCACGTCGCCTACCCGGATCTCTTTTCGCCAGGCTTCCCCCATCGCCAGCACCCACGCGTAGAGCGCGGCTTGAGGCTCCTCGAGGAGAATGACCTTCTCGAGCCCGGCGGCGAACGCGGCTTCCACCGTGAGCTCGCGCGCCGCAGCGTCGAACGAGGCGGGCACCGTCACCACGATCTCTTGCTTGGCGAGCGAAAGATCCTTGTTTTCAAGGGCGAAACGCGCGTCCCACGCTTCGCTCAAGTGCTCGAGGTAACGCCACGCGGTCTCCACCGGAGAAATTTTGTCGACGTCCTCTGGAGCACCAAGAGGGAGGATCGAGCCGCGCCGATCGATGCCCGGGTGCGAAAGCCAGCTCTTCGCGCTCGAGATGAGGCGGGCCGGTGCGTCTACCCCTCGTGCGCGCGCTTGCTCGCCGACGACGAAGGTGCGGCCGTCGTCCCACGGGAGCGCCTGCTTGCCCTCGCTGTCGTGCGCGAAATAGAGAAACGACGGAAGGAGGGGGCGCGCCTCGAGGACGCCCGGACCGACGAGCTGCGGAACGGCGAAGATCTCCGCGTGAGCGTCGTCCCCGGCGAGCTCTGCAAAGGCGAGCGCGGTGTGCGTCGTGCCCAGATCGATCCCGATGACGTAGCGAGCGGTCACAGCTCGACCTCCGCGGCGGCGATCACCGTCGGATCGTGCCCCTTCACGGCGCTCGGCAAAGTAAGCTCCGTTGCGCGCCACCCGCGGTGGCGAAGGATCCCTTTGTAGGGTGCGCCGCCCGCCACGTTTCCACTGAGCTTCACTTGCGCCGGATCGAACCCGGCGGCGAGCGTGAGCGGCGCGCCTTCCTCTTCGCTGCGCACGGGCGTGAGCTTTACGTGCGTGTGAAGCGCCTTTCGGCAACCCTCGTGGACCACGCGCGCGGTCGCGCCAATCTCGGCGTCGGTGAACGGGGCGATCTCTTGCTGCAGAAAATCAATCAACCGACCTTCACGCTGGAAGAGCGCGAGAAGCTGGAGCGCGGCTTCAGACGACGCAGGCTCGGCAGGCTTGGACGGCGGCAACGCCTGACGCGCGTCCCACACCCGCGACGCGAAAGCACCGTCAGAGAGGACGCGAAAAAAACACAGCCAAGCGAACCAGATTCGAGTGGCGAGAGGGAGCGGGGCTTCGGACACCGCCGCAGGTTAGCTAGGTCTCTAATGCCCGACGAGCCCGTAGTAGGTATTCGTCCGGCTTCCGATGCGGGAGACGATCGCAAAAGGCTCGGCTCCGAGATCGGTGTTCACGCCGGTCTTGAAGATCGTCAGATGGATGGTGTCCCCGTCAGAGCCGGTGGTCTTGTCGAGCGTGAAGCTGAGGTTCGCCTGCCCGCCCATGAACTGAGAGCCGTCACGGGCCGACACCGTCCAGGGACCGCTCGTGGGCTCATCGCTGAAGAGGTTGAGATCGATCACCTTGCTCGCGTTGAGACCGATGATGACCCCTTTGGTGGTTACCGTGGGCCCGAATGCGCTCACCGTCACGTCGTCCGTCAAGCGCGGAACGGCTTGAAAATAAGCTCCGGCAGCGCTTGGGACGCAGGGGTCGTGTCCGGCGAGCGCGGCGACGTTCGACCACGTGCGCTGAACGACGAAGGAGTACCCGGGCGGCGCGAAGAAGGCCCGCTCGTTGACGTTGACGCAGAGATCGCCGACCTCGCCACCGAGGAGCACTCCCCAGACGACGTGGTCGTTGTCGGGCAGTTGGAAGGCGGGCGCGTCCTGAGGGTAGGGATCGGTGACAGCCTCGGCGAACTCGTGGGTCGATGTGCCGGTGAGCGCGTCGATTCCATAGAGCGCGCCGAAGTTGTCGCAGCGAGGCATGACGGCGTAGGCGACTTTCGTCCCGTCGCTGAGGACGAGGTCGTTGTGGTAGCCACCAAACTGCTGACAGCTCTGCGCGCCGCCTTCGGTGATCACCGTTCCCGACGGATAGTAGATGGCGTAGAGGATCCCGGGCTTCGGGGGATCGAATGCCGGATCGTGCTTGGCGAGCTTGCCGGCAAGCCACTTTTGGATCTGGGCGTCGTCGATTTTTCCGGGCGCGGCTTCGGTGAGCCGGACCGGACGGCCGGCGATGGCCTCGCGGACCCCGTACTCACTCGTCGCCGCGCGCCAATAAGGCGTGCAGCCGACGGACGCAACGAAGTCTTCGATCTCGTCCACGAGATCGTCGTTCGGGAAAGAGATGGCGACGATCGTCGGATCGGTGAGCAGGATGCCACCGCTCGACATGGCCTGGGGGGCAGCAAGATGCCCAGTGGGACCGGCCTCGCTGGCATCTGCGCCACCGTCGGCGTTTGCGCCCGCTGCGTCGGAGGGGGCGGCGTCGAAGGGCGGCGCCGTATCGGCCACACCGGCATCTGACCCGCTGCCGCGAACGCATCGAACCTCCTTCGGCACATAAAGTAGCGGAGGCGCGGCTTCCATCTTAGGACGCGCGTCGCTCCCGGCCTCGGTGCCGGCGTCCTCCGGTTCGGCGGGGGCATCGCCGCAGCCAACGAAAAATATGGAGAAAGGAAGGGCGCACGCCCCCACGACAAAGAAAGCGTAGCCGCTCCGCATGATGGAGCCACCGTGCCACGCAAGCGCCGCTGGGGCGACAGGATTGTTGGTTTAGAAAACTTTGACGCAGTCGCGCCCGGCGCTTTTTGCGCGATACAGCGCCGCATCGGCGTTGCTCACGAGATCAGGCGAGCAGTAGTCGTTCGTCGCGTCGGCGGCGGCGATCCCGGCGCTGAACCGGATGACACGCTCTTGATTCGCGAGGATGACGGGATGGGCGCGCAGGTCTGAGCGCAAACGCTCGGCGACGCGCACGGCCATGGCCGCATCGCATTCGCGAAGAAGGAGCATGAACTCTTCGCCGCCGTAGCGAAAAGCTTGATCACCCAGCCGCAATGCGCTCATCGCGATCCGGCCAACGGTGACGAGAACCCGATCGCCCTCGTCGTGCCCGAAGCTGTCGTTGATCGATTTGAAATGATCGATGTCGAACATCACCACCGAAAATGGGCGTCGATGCCTCGCCGCATGAGCCGTCTCTTCACGCAGGCGCACGATGAAATGGCGGCGATTGAAGAGGCCGGTCAGGGCGTCGATCCTGGCGTTCGATTCCGCGGAATCGAGCTGGGCCATGATGCTTCGCTCGCGTCCAGTGCGCGCGATCGCCGACCGGACCTTGGCCACGAGCACCGGCCCCGAAAAGGGCTTCGCCATGTGATCGACGGCGCCGAAATCGATTCCCTTTACGATGTCGTCGTCGCTCATGGCGTGCGCTGTTAGGACCACCACCGGCAGGATGGCCGTCGCAGCATCGGCCTTCAGGCGCGCGGCAACCTCGAAGCCGTCCATCCCCGGCATCATGATGTCGAGCACGATCGCCGCGAACTCCTCTGGGTTCGCCGTAGCCATCGCGACCCCCTCCGCCCCGGATGACGCTTGCTTCGAGGAAATCCCGGCCCCAGCGAGCCAACGCGCGACGAGCTGACGGGTCGCCTCGTCGTCGTCGATGAGGAGAACACTTCCGGCCTTCGGTGCGCCCGACACGCTTGCTTTTGTCTGTTCGTCCACGCCGCCCAAGAGCATACGCTACGGCCATGCGGTCTATGCGAACGATACATTCGAGCCGACGCCGGCTCCGGGGCGCCGCTGCGCTCGTGTCCGTGTTGGTCTCCTCGGGAGTTGCTTGCTCGGTAGGAAGCGTGGGAGCACCGGCTTCGCCTTCCCCCTCGCAGGTCGTGCCGATGGGCGCGTCGGATTCCGGGGGCAACGAAGGAGGGATCACGAGCGGGCTCTTGAACGGCTGCACCCAGGCTGACTTCGAGGCAAATGACAAGACGATGCTGGCCGGAGACGCGGGGGCCGCCGGCCGAACGATCACTTTTACGACGCGCGTCGTGAACCAGTACGCACCGCCGTGCATGAAGATCAAAGCGGGCCAAGCGGTCACGTGGTCCAGCGCCGACGGGAAGCTTCACGCCTTCGGAAGCCATCCCCTGGAGGCGTCGGGCGGAGACGCGAACAATCCGATCACGCTACTCGATGACGGCGACGTCGGGACGTTCACCTTCCCAAAGGCCGGCATCTTCGGATTCCACTGCACGATGCACCCCCTGAACATGTTCGGAGCGATTCTCGTAGTCCCCTGAGACTCACCGCCGAGCCAGCGCCGTCACCACTCCCTGCGCTTGGTCAAACCGCGCGCGAGCCAGCGAGCGGTTGCCTCTTGGGTGAGCTTGGCATGCTGCTTCTCATCTTCGGGGAACACGTCGAAGATGAAGGGGGCGGCGCGTGAGGGCATGTCTACCGCACCGCGCGCTTCGAGGAACGCATCGAGGTCTTTCGCGAGCTCGCCGGCAACGGTGTACCGACGCTCGCGATCCGTTTGCAGCGCCTTGACGATGATCGCCGTGAGCTCGGGTGGATAATTTGGGACGATGCCTCCGGGATCGGGGATCACTCCTTTGATGATCGCGCGGATGGTGTCGACGTCGTTTGCGCGCTTGAAAAGGCGCTTGCCCGTGGTCATCTCCCAGAGTGTCGCCCCAAGAGTGAAGATGTCACTCCGGCGATCGAGCGCCTTTTCGGTGACCTGCTCGGGCGACAGATAGGGGACTTTCCCCTTCACGATTCCCTGAGCGCTCTTGGCCTTGCGCCCGATCGCTTTCGCAAGGCCGAAGTCGATCAGCTTCACGCGGCCGTCGAAGGTGAGAAAAATGTTTGTCGGGTTCACGTCGCGGTGAATGAGAGAGAAGGGCACGCCTTTTTCGTTCTTGAGCTCATGGGCGTAGTGCAGCGCGTCCGCGACCCGCGCGCAGATCCACGCCCCGAGCTCGGCGGGCATCACCTGACCGCGCTCTTCATTGGCTTCCCACAGCTCCGAGAGCGAGCGACCGAGGAGAAGCTCCATCGCGATGTAGCGATGGGTGCCGCTGAGACCGTATTCGAGGGTCTCGACGATGTTTGGGTGCGACAGGCGGGTGAGGATGTTCGCCTCGTCGAGGAACATGTCCACGTAGCGCGGATCGTTGACGAGCTCGTGCTTGATGACCTTCAGGGCGAACAAGCGCTCGACTCCCTCGGCGTCTTCCCTTCGACCGAGGTAGATGACGGCCATTCCTCCGCCGCCAATCGGCGGCCCCACCTCGTAGGGACCCAATCTCTTGGGAATACTCACGGGAGGGACATAAGCCCGGCGCATCGTCCTTGCAACGAGCTAGACTCACAGCGTGACTCGGATTTTTCTCTTTGCAGTGCTCTTGCCCTTTCCGGCTGCGTTTCTCTTCGGCGCGTGCGGCGGCGACAAGGCGGCGAGCGACGGCGGAGCTCTGGATGGGGGCACGGCCACGTTGGATCAACACGTGCCTGATAGGGCGCGTCTCGATCACCCACTGCATCCCGACGCTTCGTGCAGCGTCACCATCGACACGCCTCCGCTCCTCGACAGCCCGCACGTGCCGGTCGGAACTCCGGTCACCTACGATTCCAATCCTCCGTCGAGCGGTCCGCACTATCCCATCTGGGCCGCGTTCCAGGAGTTCATGACCCCCGTCGATCGCCGCTATTACGTGCACGATCTTGAGCACGGCGCGGTCGTGCTCCTCTACCGATGCGACGACGGCTCGGGTTGTCCGGAGATCGTGCAAGGTCTGCGGGACGTGGCCGCTTCACTCGCCGACGATCCGATCTGCAACAAGAGCACCGGTCCGCGCAACCGCGTCGTCATCACTCCGGATCCGCTCCTGCCGACGACCGTCGCGGCTGCGGCCTGGGGCTGGACGTACACCGCGGACTGCCTCGATGTCCCGAGCCTGAAAGCGTTCGTCGTTCAGCACTATGGAGACGGCACCGAAGTCTTCTGCGCCAACGGTCAGACCCAGTTTTAGGATCGATCTCGCACGGACCCTCGGCGCGTGCGCGTTGATCGCCGGATGCCTGCGTGCGAGGCTAGCTCGTGAGGCGGCGGGAGAGATCCTGCAGCGTTGCGAGGCAAGGCTTCAATTTACCGGCGGCGATCGCGTGCACCGTTTCCTGCGCCGCGGTGTTGAACGGCGTGGGAATCCCGTGGAGTTTGCCGCGTACGACGAGCTCACCATTCAGAAAATCCACTGACGGCGGGCGACCGCGCTCTATGGCAGCGAGCATCGACGACCGCAGGCGGCGGTAGCGTGCTCCAACCGCGAGGAGCATGGAGTGCTTGGCGAGAAGGCCGGGCGATCCGCTCGCCGCACGCTCGCCGTCGGTGAGCGCCATCCACTCGAGATCGATCGTGCCCGACACTTTCTCGAGCTGAATTTTTTCTTTGCGCGCGACCTTCACCGCCTCGGTCATGATCTCCAAGCCGAAACGCCGCACGAAGCGATGAAGCATGAGCGCGCCGAGGGTGTCCCCGCCGATGGTGCCGAGCGTGGAGATGAACGAGTTGATGGCGAGCTTGCTCCAGCGTGCGCCGGCTAGGTTGCGGGTGACGGTGACCGGGCCGATGGGCTCTAGCAGCGTGGCGAGCTTGGTTAGGCGTTCGTCGTCTCGGCCGTCGAAGCGACCAATCGTGAAACCGCCACTCGACGTGCGATCGTAAACGCCGGGCTCGGTCATCGCGGCGCCCCACGCAACGACCGCTCCGACCACTCTGCCCGCTCCGACGATGGGGGCGATGCGCTCCTCGCAGAGGCCATTTTGCAGGCAAACCATCGCTCCGTCGGTGGCGAGAAAGGGGAGCGCGCTGCGTGCGGCTTCTTCGACCTGCGTGGGCTGCGTCGCGAGAATGATCCAGTCGAAGGGGGCGCTCCCATCGGGCACGTGGGTGACAGCCCGACCGGCGACCGTCTTCGCGCCATCGACCCCGCGCACCCGAAAGCCTTGCTCGTTCACGGCGGCAGCGATGGCTTCATTCGTGGTGAGAG
>JAYTOU010000025.1:0-43086 GCA_043747615.1 Myxococcales bacterium
CACCAACGAAAACCTCCACGACGTCGACGCAGGGCAGCCCCGGAGCGCTCGGAGGAGCGGGAGCTGGCGCGGCAGGCGGCGATAACCTGCAAGGAAACCACGGTGCGGCGGGCCCGAACGGCACGACGGGAAAAGTAGGCATGGCAGCCGACGCTCAAGATTTGTCGCTGTGATGCAACCGAGCGCGACGAAGCTCGCGATCCTCGTTCTCCTCGCGACCTCGGCGTGTTCACGCTCGAAAGCCGAGGCCGATGCGACACCCTCGACGCCAAGCATCACGTTCACTGCGCCACCCGCCTCGTCTGCTACTCGCAACGAGTTTACCGTCGCGTCGACTGGCGTGCCGTTCGGTCTGCAAGTCGACGCCGGCACGGTATCTTTCTGCGACAAGCGCGGCGGACGAAAGCTCGACTTCGCTGCCGGGCGCGACATCCCGTTCGAGCGCACTTGCCCGAAAGACAGCGATGGCAATTCCGGTTGCGACCGGATGGGGCTCGACGTGAGCGTCCGAACGCCCGGCTTGGGTCCGATCGACATCGTGGACGTCGATGGGAAGTCTTTTCCCCTTGATGGTCTCATACACGACTGCGCTGTAGATGGAGATGTCCTTGCGATTGTCACGGGGTCCAGCGTCGTGATCATTGATCACGTGAAGGGGACGACGACTCTCCTCGATCACGATGGAGGGGACCGCGTCGCCATCGGGTCCAAGTGGGTCGCCTGGACCTCGGGATCGATCGTGCGAGCCCAACAGCGGAAATGAGATCCAGGGTATGCCGGTGAATCCTCGCTAGCATTAATCCGCGCGGCGCTTTGCTCGGTTCGTCGCCGAAGCCGGTGCCGTGTTCCAGTCGTCTCGCCGGTGGCGTTGGTCCGGCGCTTCGCTTTCTTCGGCCGTGACGTTGGGCGAACGCTTCGCTCGCAGGGGAGTGGATGATGATTTCGAAGAATTCTTTGCACGGGGGCACGCGGTCTTCTTAGAGCCTGTTCGGGCTCGTTGCGCTCGACGGGATCGACGCCAACAGCCGCGTTCGCGGCTGCCAACCCGGCTGCGACAGGTGCTCCGTGAGATGCGCTCTCAGTGTCCAACGCGTTGAAAGTGCACGGGAGAGGACTTGAACCTCCATCTCTTTCGAGGGCGGAACCTAAATCCGCTGCGTCTGCCAATTTCGCCACCCGTGCGGGGATGTTGTGGACGTGAGTTGCGTTGCCTGAATTCGGGATGCAGCCATTGATGGGTTGAAGCTCGCCTGGGTCATCCCGGACCAAGTGCGGGCCTTTCGACCCCAGGTATTTATCATGCCCTACGAGCGGGAGCCCGTACGGTCGTCAACCCAGCTTTCAGAGCGCGAAAAGTATTCACTCCGCGCGCTTGCGTCAAAGACGGCAGAAGGCAACGCGCTCTCGTGCTTGGGTATTCGCCGCAGCGATCGTGACCCCGTAGTTTTGTACCAGTTGTACTTCCGATCCCGTGAAGAGAGATCTTGGTGGGCGTTTGCGGCGGAGCGGTCGCACCTTCACGAGCGACTACCACGGCTCCACAAGGCCCACATCGCGGCGACTCGCGATGCCGATTCTCGCCGAGAAATGTATGTCGGACGAGGATGCGAGCTTCGGGTCATGTGCGCCAACGGAGGGTCGTGCCCGACCAAAATGCGGCGGAAGAAGGACGCGAGGCTCGGCTAGTGGTTTATTACGAGTACGGGATTTCCGTTTCCTCCGATCCCGCGGGAGGCATTTTGATGCGCGCTCGCAATTATTTCTCATTCCTCGCTGCTGCTGCCGTGCTCACCATCACCGGAGCTGCGCTCTCGGGGCCGTCGTATGCTCCGCTTGCTCCGCCCCCGGGGTTCGTCGTGCACCTGATGGACTACAACCAAGTCAACGGCGAGCTGCTCGGCTACCCGGACGGAAATCCTCCGCTCAGCTGGTATCGCCACACGCACGCGACGAAGCACTTGCCTGGCAACGTGACTGGCAACGGGTCCAACAACGGACGCATTCATCGCGTTGGAGAGGAGGGCGAACGCGAGGGGCGCGAGCACAACGAGCATCCGCCCAGCCCTTGCATTCCGATCATCCAAGTCTGGAACATGGCCGTTGCGTACGAGCGCGCGCATCCCGCGGCGGCTGCGACGAGCAATGACTTCGCCGTGCTCATCGCCCTCCTCGCGGAGCACAAGTGCAGTGCGATCATCAGCGCGCCCCCGGTGAGTGGCGACATCCAGACCATTGCGCCGAGTAACTGAGGTCCCCTATTCTCGAGCGGGATGAAGGTTCATGACGCGCGCAGGATCGCTCTTGCGGCGATCGTCCGCGGGTGGATTCGGCCGGAAGACGTTTGGGATGCTGCATGTCGTTGGTCGATCGAGGCGGGTGTTCCGAGCGCGGACAGCTTGCTCGGCGGGTTGCTCAATAGAGAGCAACTCGCCGTCCTCGAGATGGATGTCGATCTCGCAGGCGAGGGAACGCGCGGGACGACTCCAACCATCACCATCTCGGACATCGGTCCTCAATCCATTCCGTTAGGCGGCGGGTCGTCGCCTAGCCCTCCTGGCAACGCGAGCCCCGCACGCCGCACCCATTCGCGCTACGTGATGCGTGAGCACCTCGGAAGCGGCGGCGTTGGGGACGTCGTCGCCGCGCTGGATCGCGAGACGAGGCGCGTCGTTGCGCTGAAGACACTCAAGCCGAGCATCGCCGCCGAGCCGCTCCTCGTTTACCGTTTCGTCGAGGAGGCGCGCATCACAGCGCAGCTAGAGCACCCGAACGTCATCCCCGTTTACGATCTGGGTGTCGCCGCCAACGGTGAGCCGTTCTACACGATGCGCGTCGTCAAGAAGCGCTCGCTTCGCGATGTGCTCGAGCGCAAGCAGCTCCGCGCGCAGTGGCCGATGGTGCGTCTTTTGGGGGCCTTTTTGCAGGTCTGCCGCGCGCTCGCGTATGCGCACTCCAATGGCGTCGTGCATCGCGACATCAAGCCGGAAAATATTTTGCTCGGTGACTTCGGCGAGGTCTATCTCGCCGATTGGGGCCTCGCGAAGGTCGAAGCGACGAGCAATCTTCAGCTCCACGGAGAGGGCTCGGCTCCTCCGCCCGCTCTCGCTGAAGCCGGAGGCACGCCAGGCTATATGGCGCCGGAAGTCTTGCGCGGCGAATGGGAGACCGTCGATCACCGCGTCGATCTCTTTGCGATGGGGGTCGTGCTCTACGAAATGCTGACCGGGCATTCGCCCTTCTCCGCCCGCAACACCGCCGAGATGATGATCGCCACCGTAGAGCGCGCGCCGAAGCTGCCGCGCGAGTTCGCCGCGGGCTGTCCGCTTCTCCTCGAAGACCTGTGCATCGCGCTCCTCGAAAAAGAGCCCGAGAAGCGCCCCGCGTCGGCGGACGACGTTGCCGTGCAAATCGAAACGTACCTCGAAGGAGCGAAAGAAAAAGAACGCCGTCGCGAAGAAGCCCGACTCTTGTGCGCGCGCGCTACCGAACCGGCGGATCGCTATCTCCAGCTCGACGCCGAGCGCGAACGCCTAGGCGAACAAGCCCGCCAGCTCCTCCGGCACATCAAGAGCTCGGATCCGCTCGAGAAAAAACGCGTAGGTTGGGCGCTCGAAGATCTCGCCGACAAAGCGGCGCGCGAGGCGGCCCTCGTGCTCGCCGAGGCCATCGAGCTCTTCACGAAGGCGCTCGGCTACGACTCGGAGTGCGCCGAAGCGCACGAAGGGCTGGCCCGCCTCTACTGGAAACGCGCGCGGGTGGCCGAAGACGAGCGCCGCGGCGCCGAGCAGGTCTACTACGAAGCCCTCGTTACCGAGCACGACGAGGGTCGGTACCTCGCCATCTTGCGCGCAGACGCACGCATCACGGTGCGTTGCAATCCGCCAGACGCTTCGATTTTCGTGCAGCGCTACTTCGAACGCGATCGGGTCCTCGTGCTCGCCGAGGAAGTACCCCTCGGCCAGGCGCCGTTGACCGATGTTCATCTCGAGCCGGGGTCCTACGTGATGACCCTTCGCGCGCACGGCTTTCGTGACACCCGCTATCCGATGCTCCTGCCGCGTGGGGCGCGTCACGAAGCGGTGGTAACGCTCTACACCGACGCCGAGATCGGCGAAGGGTTCGTGCACGTCCCGGCCAGTCAGGCCATCCTCGGCGGCGACTCCGAAGCGTACGATCCTCTCGCGCGTCAGCAGGTCCACGTTCTCGATTTTGCGATCGCGAAATATCCCGTCACGCTTCGCGACTACTGCGCGTTTCTCGACGCCCTGGAGAAGACGGACAAGGACGTCGCCCTCCGCCACGCCGCGCACGAAGAACGCGGCCCCGAAGGCTTTGCGGTTCGTCGCACGAAGCAAGGCACGTGGGAGCCGGATCCGGTCATCATCGAAGGCGAAGCGCGAAAGCTCTTTCCTCCCGAAGACGGACACCTCTGGAACGTCCCCACGCATCTGGTCGATTGGTTCGACGCTACGGCCTACTGCCGGTGGCGAAGCGCACAGGGCAACGCGATCCGCCTCCCCACCGAAATGGAATGGGAAAAGGCGGCGCGCGGCGTCGACGGTAGGTTCTACCCCTGGGGTGATCGCTTCGATGCAACGTTCTGCCTCGTGCGTGGGTCCCGCCCGTTCGTCAGTCAGCCGGAGCCCATCGGCACGTTCCCAACCGATGCGTCGCCGTACGGCGTGCGTGACATGGCCGGCGGGTTCCGCGAATGGGTGGGCGACATCTTTGGCGAAAAAACGGCGGTGGAGCTCGAGAATGAATCGCCGCTAACGAACGACAGTACGCGCGGCGAGTCGGGGTGGCGCCAAGTCCGCTCCGGCGCTTGGCTCACCGATCACAAATGGGCGCGCGCTGCCTCGCGCGGGGGTCTTTATCCGCTCAACCGCGGGACGGGCCTGACCTTCCGCTGTGCAAAGAGCCTCCCTTCGCGGAAGTAGTGCGCTAAGAACGAGGGCCATGGTCGAAGACGCCGTTCTGCGCGAAGCCCTGAAAACCCCGCTTTTTTTCACGGATCTCAACCTCCTCGGAAAAAAGTACGAGGGTAAGGTCCGCGACAACTACTCCACGACAGATGGTCGCCGGTTCATCGTGGTGACCGACCGCATCAGTGCGTTCGATCGCGTGCTCGGCACGATCCCCTTCAAGGGGCAGGTGCTCAACCTCCTCGCGGCGTGGTGGTTTCAGCATACGAGCGGCGTCGCGCCGAGCCATTTTCTTCGCCTGCCTGATCCGAACGTTCTCGAGTGCATGGAGTGCGAGCCCATCCTCGCGGAGATGGTCGTGCGGGCCTACGTGACGGGCTCGACATCGACGAGCATCTGGACGCACTACCAAGCTGGCGAGCGTATTTTTTGTGGCCACGCCCTCCCCGAAGGTCTGAAGAAGAATCAGCGCCTCCCCACTCCGATTCTCACGCCCGCCACCAAAGCCCCGAAGGGCGAGCACGACGTGAGCGGCTCGCGCGAAGACATCCTCGCTCTCGGAAATGTATCGTCGGAGGATTTCGATGCGGCGGCGGAGATCGCCATGCGCCTCTTCGCGCACGGAGAGCGGATGTGCGCCGAGCGCGGTCTGATTCTGGTCGACACCAAGTACGAGTTCGGAAAAACGAAGGACGGCCGGGTCGTCGTGATCGACGAAATCCATACCCCCGACTCCTCACGTTTCTGGCTTGAAAATAGCTATGAATCGCGATTTTCGGCGGGTCAGGATCCGGAGCCGCTCGACAAGGATTTCGTGCGCCGCCACTACACCGCACTCGGCTACCGCGGAGACGGCGAGCCCCCCCCCCTCCCCGACGACGTTCGCGTCGGCGCCGCCCATCGCTACATCGAAGCCTACGAGCGCATCACCGGTCTCACCTTCGTGCCCGACACGGAGGAACCCCTCACGCGCATCGAGCGAAATTTGTTCACCGAAGAAAGGAACCGCAGCAAATGAAAGCGACCGTGCTCGTGAGGCTGAAGACAGAGGTGCTCGATCCGCAGGGAGACGCCGTTTGGCGCGCGCTCGACAAGCTGGGTTTCGAAGGGGTGAAGGGTGTTCGCGTCGGAAAGATCATCGAGATCGAGATCGACGACGCCCACGCCGGCCCGGAGCTGAAAACGCGCCTCGCGAAGATGTCGGACGAGATGCTGGCGAATCCGGTGGTCGAGGACTACGAAATTCGCGTGTAGAGTGCACTGGTCGGCGGTGTTACATCGACACGGGGGTGGGCATGAAGAGCAACGCGAAGATCACCAGCGTGAGGATCGCGATTATTTTTCTTCCCGTGTCGAGGGGAGCCGCGCCCGTCGCCGGGTGATCGAGGAGCCGGTGCGGGCGGAGTGCGCCCCACTTGAGCTCCATCGCCAGGAGTACGCCGAGGCACAAAAACCAGGCGATCCACACGCCGGGCAGCCCAAAGTGACCGATGGTGAAGAGGCCGATGAGAACGATCATCGCGGTGATCCGCGTCCGCGGGGAGAGCGTGCCTACGTCGTCGCGATCGGCTGACGAGAGCGCGCCGAGGACTGCGAGAACCTCGAACCACATGAGCCAGAAGAAAGAGCTCCCGATGTGGTGCTCCATGCGCGTGAAGCCGAGCCCGGCCTGAAGGTCACGAACGAGGAAGCCGCCCACGCTGACGAAGAAGAAAGCGAGAAGCGACCTGTGCACGAGGATCGCGAGCTTGTCCTGGCGTGGACCGAAGAGCGCGTACGCGACGTGACCGCCGTCGAGCTGCCCGACGGGCACGAGGTTGATCATCGTCACCAGCATTCCTCCCCACGCGCCAAAAGCGACAGGCGAAAGAAGGAGCTCCGTGCCCACGGGCGTCGGTGGCGCTGCGACGTGGTCGAAGAACTTCAGCGCGAGCGACTCCCCGAGCTCCATTGCGCCGACCGGAACGGGTATGACCTGCGAGTGCGCCGCACCCCACAAATAAAGGGGGATCGCGAGCACCAGCCCCGCGAGCGGCCCCGACGCGCCGATGTCGAGGAGCGCCTTTCGGGTGGGGATCGTTCCCCGCATGCGGATCACCGCGCCCATGGTTCCGAGCATCGACAGAAACGGCATCGGAATGAAATAGGGGAGCGACGCGTCGACCTTGTGAAGCCGCGCGGCGATGTAATGACCGAACTCGTGGGCGAGAAGAATGGCCAGAAGAGAACCCGCGAACTGCGCGCCATGGATAATCGACGCACGAGAAAAGAGCGGCGTCGCGTCGTTCGATGCGTACGAATAAAAAACGCTCACCACCGTGGCCAGGAAGAGCCACAGGTTTGTACGCCACGCGAGCGCCTCAGGGCGCGCGGAGAGCGTCCCGGAGGGCGGCAGCGAGTCGGTCGAGTTGGGGGCTGAGTTTGGCATCCAGACTTCCTAGGTCGGTGTGAAGCGAAAGTGACCCCCGCGATAGCGTGGGATCCAAGGCTATTTCAAGGGCACCCTTGGAGAAGCCTAGTTCTTCAACCTTGCTCCGAAGTTCGTCCGCGTCGAGGGGGTGAGCGGCGATCGTTACCTTTCGAGCGCCCCGCGCCTCCTCGAGCGCGCGCTTGGCCATCTCCATGATTCGCTCGGGATGAACCTCGAGTGCCGCGCCGACCAGACGCTCCGAGAGCATCACCGCCAGCTTGATCGCGCGCTCGAGATCGGCGTCTGCGCGCGCTTCTTCACGCTGACGGAGCGCGAGAAACAAACCCGCGAGCTTGGCCACTTCTGCCTGCCGGGCTTCCTCGGTGGCGAGGGCCACGGTGCTCGATGCCGACGCGCGGGCCTGGGCGACGAGCTCGCGTGCCGCCTCTTCGGCGCGAGCATGGATCGCCCGTGCCGCGTCATGCGCATCGACGACCTCACGAGACACGCGCCGCGGACTGGCCACGGTCTCCGAAAACGGAAGGGCGCTCGCATCCTCGGCCTGGGGCACCACGCGACCGCGTCTCATGATGGCCATGCTTCCTCCGCGCGCTCGATCTCGATGGCCAACGCTCCGAGAGCGGCGGCGAGGGCCTTCGCTTTCTGCAGCCTACTTTCAGAGCGAAGGTGAAGCTCCGCGGACACGGCGTCGGCGCTCGAGCCGAGATGCGCGAGAACGCCTTCTTGGGATTCGCCCAGGGCGACGCTCATCGCCACGAACGTGAGGTGCCAATCCATCACGCGAACGTACTCCATCGCCCGTCCACCTGCGTCGCTCGCCCCTCGTAGGAGAGCTTTTCGAGATGCGCACGCAGGCTGAGGAGCGCGATCGGCCAGATGTGCGCGGGGGTGTCGTCGTACGCGATGGCCACCAGATCTTCTTCCGACTGTGCACGTGGGGAGAGAGCACTCATCACCTTGGCTTCGCGCTTCAAGCGATGAGCGATGTACTTCCGAAAGAGCTCGGACGGCGCGTCGATCGGCTCGCCGTGTGCGGGCAGGGCCAGTCTCGCGTCGAGTTTGTCGAGCCGTTCGAGCTCGTCCAAGTAGACGCGCATGTCGCCGTCACCAGGGGCGATCAGGATCGTTCCGATGCTCGCCACCATGTCGCCGACGATCAGCGTGCGCGTATCTTCTTCGTACAAGCAGATGTGACCAGGAGCGTGACCCGGGGTGTGAAGGACGCGCCAAGCTTCGGGCAGAGGTCCATCGAGGACGAGCGTCTCTCCCTCCGCGAGCTCCCGGGTGATCAACTTTGGCTCGAGTAAAACAGCGGTTTTGTGATGAGCCCAAACTGGCAGAGCGAGCTCGCGCGACAGGACGTCGAGCCCCCCTACGTGGTCGGGATGATGGTGCGTCGCCACGATCGCTACCGCCCGCCGCCCCGTCGACGGGAGACCCCGCGCCCACTCGATCCACGCCCGCTGCTCGCTGACGTACGGTGTCGCCGGCTCGACGAGGAGGACTTCGCGCGAGCCGAGGGCGTAGCTGTTGGTGTGCGTCGCCGGAAGTAGGGTGGGCGTGAGCGCCGAGAAGAGCTCGAGCGATCGCGAAAGCTCCCTCGGACGCATTACCGTTCGACGATGAGAGCGATCGCTTCGCCGCCGCCGATGCAGAGCGTGGCGAGACCGCGCTTCGCGTTGCGATCTTTCATGGCGTAGAGGAGCGTGGTCAGGATGCGCGCGCCGCTCGATCCGATGGGGTGACCGAGGGCCACTGCGCCGCCGCGGACGTTGACCTTCTGGGGATCGAGGCCGGCGAGCTTCGCGCAGGCCATGGACACGACGGCGAACGCTTCGTTGATCTCGAAGAGATCGATCTGATCGGTCTTCATGCCTGTCTTGTCGAGCACGTTGGCGATGGCTTTGGCCGGCGCGGTGGTGAACCACTCCGGCGCTTGGGCCGCGTTTGCGTAACCGACGATGCGCGCGAGGGGCTCGAGCTTGTGCTCTTTCACGGCCGCTTCGCTGGCGAGAACGAGCGCCGAGGCGCCGTCGTTGATCGGAGAAGCGTTGGCCGCGGTGATCGTTCCATCTTTTCCGAAGGCCGGCTTGAGCGACGCGAACTTCGACGGATCGCCCTTGGACGGACCTTCGTCGAGCTTCACGAGGAGCGCATCTCCCTTTCGCTGGGGAACGCTGACCGGTGTGATCTCGGCATCGAACATTCCTTCCTTCTGGGCCGCGAGCGCGCGACGAAAGCTCTCCTTCGCGTAGTCGTCCTGGGCTTCGCGCGTGAACTTGTACTCGGCCGCGCATTTGTCGCCGCACGTTCCCATGTGGACGTCGCCGTAGGGATCCCACAAACCGTCGAAGATCATTCCGTCGATTAGCTTTCCATCTCCCATCCGGTATCCACTCCGGGCTTTCTCCAGGTAGTAGGGCACGTTCGACATGGACTCCATTCCGCCGGCGACGACGAAGCCCGCGTCACCGAGGGCCACGGTCTTTGCGCCGAGGACGACGGCTTGAAGTCCTGAGCCGCACACCTTGCTTACGGTGGTGGCGGGGACGGTGTTGGGGAGGCCGGCGTAGATCATCGCTTGGCGCGCGGGCGCTTGGCCGATCCCCGCCGAGAGGACGTTGCCCATGAACACTTCGTCGATCTGACCCGGCTCGAGCTTCGCGCGCTCGATGGCGGCCTTGATCGCGGTGGCTCCGAGGTGGGGGGCTCGCACCGCCGACAAAGAGCCTAAAAATGCGCCGATCGGCGTACGAGCGGCGGCGACGACGTAGACGGGGGGGAAGCTGGTAGCCATGATCGAAATCTCCTGGGGTGGCTTTATACCAGCGTTAAGTTGGATCGCCGGCCCTTACTGCGCTCTTCTCTTCCCATGAAGTTCGTCCTTCTGGCGCTTGTGGTGGCGGTGGTCTCGGGGTGCGGTTCGACAACGTCGCACGCGCCGGCGGGGCCTTGTCCTTTGCGTACCGAGCCGATGGCAGGATCTGCCTGCGCGATCGAAGGAACGACGTGCGAATACGTCCTCACGCTGGCCTGCCAGACGGATGAATACGTTTGCACCGCCGGCAAATGGGCGATGATGAACGACGCGGACACCGCGGTCGGCTGCGTCCGACGGCCGCCCGTTGACGCCGGAGAGCCCGATGCAGCCCGCGATGCGGCGATCATCGACGCTGCAACCGAGTAACACCTACCCGCACCTCCCCCGGCACCGACGTTGCTCCCGACAGCACGCAGGCTTAGTCTTGTGGGGTAAGGCAATTAATGGGCAATAACTTCGTGCGGTGCCCTCATTGTGGCCGCCCGCACATCTCGACGCAGCTCGTTTGCCCAGCCACGGGCTTGTCGCTCGCAAACGCGCGGGAACCCGGGGGATCGTATCCGCCCCTCTCGACGGAATCGTTGATGACTCCGATCGTGCCACGCACCGCATTTCCCGCGCGAACCGCGGGACACGAGGCGCCCCCTCCGCCGCCTCCGTCCGCCCAGAAAGCCTCTGCGCATCGTCCGTCGTCCCCGGAGCGCGCGGAGATGAAATCGGTGGTGGAGCTGCGCGATCTCGCTGGAAAAAAGATCGGCGAAAAATACGTCGTACGCAGCGTCCTCGGTGAGGGCGGAATGGGTACGGTCTACGAGGCCGAGCACTTGGGGATCGGACGGCTCGTCGCGGTGAAGGTCCTCCACCCCGCGCAGGCTCGAAAAAAAGTGGCCGTGAAGCGCTTCCATCAAGAGGCACGCGCGGCTGGCGCCATCGGTCATCCCAACATTTGCGAGGTCTATGATCTCGGTACGCTCGATGACGGCAGCCCCTACCTGGTCATGGAAAAGTTGGTCGGAGAGACCCTCGCCGATCGCATCGCCAGCGAGGGCGGTCTCCCCTTCGACGAGGTGATCGATTTTCTCACCCAGGTCCTCTCCGGCCTGGTGGCGGCCCACGAGAAGGGGATCGTCCACCGCGACATCAAGCCCGAGAACATCTTTCTCACCCGACGCGTCGGCTGCCCTCCCGTCGCCAAAATCTTGGATTTCGGCGTATCGAAGATGATCGGCCCTGCGCTGTCCGTTCCGCTGAACGAGCACGGCGAAGAGGAAATGGATCTCACGCGTCCGGGCATGGTGATGGGAACGCCGTTCTACATGTCGCCCGAACAGGCTCGCGGGGATCGCAACCTCGATGCGCGCGTCGATCTCTACGCGTGCGGGATCATGCTCTACGAAGCGCTCACTGGGCGCAGACCGTTCCTCGCCAACACTTATACCCAGCTCTTGATGCTCATCCTCTCGGCCTCGCCCAAAGCGGTGCGCGAAATTCGCCCCGGCTTGCCCGTGCAGTTCGATCGCGTGGTCGAGAAGGCGATGGCGCGCAAGCGCGAGGATCGCTACCAGACCGCGGCCGACTTCCAGCTCGATTTGCAAGCGCTGCGCGACCGTCACGCCAAGGCGGCTGCGATCGTCGCCGCCGTTCCGAAAGAGTCTTCATCGCGTCACGGCTTCACACGGCCGAAGCCCCCCGCGCTCCCAGTGAGGGTCGCCGCGCTGTCCACGGGAAGCATTCCCACCTCCCGCCGTCTCCGGGAGATCGTGCCTCTTCCTGGAACGCCGAGCTCCGTGGAGATCCCCGTCGACTACGTGGATGATCGCGACACAGAGAAACAGCGCATCTCCTTCGCGGAGATCGCCGCCGCCCGCGACTCCCGCCCGATGTACGACGACACCGACGGCGCAGAGACCGAAGTGCGCTTCGACGCAGTCGATCTCCTGCGAAAAGCGCGGTCGCCGTCGTTCGATGTCTTCGACACCTACGATGGGTCGGACGAGACCACGAAGATCAAGACCGGCGAGATCGAAGACGCCACCGAGGTCACCGTCGGAAAATCGGGCGGTCCCGAGCGCCCGCGCCACAAGCGTTAGGGACTTCGCACGGGGCGCTACTCGATGAGCGCGGCGACCGCCCCCGCGGCGATCATCACGAAGCCAATGCCGGCAGTGATGGCTCCGCCGACGAAGCCCCACAGGAGCTTCGAGATCAGCTGCTCCTCGGTCTTGTTGGTGAGAATCAGCTCACCTTCGGGGCCGGGGAACTGAAAGAGCACGAGCTGACTGGACGGTGTCATCCGGTAACCATCATGCACCGGCGGACCCGCCTCGCGCCGCGAGGGGCCGAGCGCGAAGACCGGATCGCCGGGGGCGAGGAGCTCTTCTTCGTAACGCATCGACTTGTTGAAACCCAAGAACGTGCTCGTCGAAACTCCACGCGAGGCGAGAAAACCATGCAGATGCGGCGGCGGATCGTTGAAGGTGCCCGAGCTCGCCACGTTCTGTTTTTCGAGGACGACGTTGGCAGCCGTGGGGATGACGCGGGCCATCTGACCCGAGCCGTCGTCCACCATGAAGTGCCGAAAATCGGTCTCGTTCACCACAGTAGCCCAGTAGCTGTTTCGGCCGCTCGAGCGTCGCTCTTGAACCACGATCCGAACCCACACGCCGTAGCGACCGCTGAAGGGCGCTTGGAGTACGCCCTGCTCGGTCGGAACGATGCGCCCCTTGATCTCCACAGCACCTCCGCCGGGCGCGTTGACGATCGGCGAGGTCGGGGTCTGGATAATCCGCGAACGCCGCTTCATGTTTTTGATGCCGACGATGGCGACGATCGCGCCAATGAGAAAAATAATCCCACCGAAGACGATAAGAGCAGGCCCCATGGCCGCGAGCTTAGAGGATCTGCGGAGGCAGCGTACGCCCAGAGAGAAGGATCACCGCTTCGGCCTCGGAGAGCACGCGCGTGCCAAACTTTTTCGCCTGATCGAGCTTTGCCTTGCCGGTCTTCTCGCCGGCCACCAGGTAGGTCGTCCCCTTCTTCACCGAGTCGTGCACATCGGCCCCTTTTGCCCGTAAATCCGCCTGAAAATCCTCTCTCTTGCGGGAAAAAATCCCGGTCACGCAGAAGGAATTTCCGAGAAGTGGCCCCGAGCTGATCATCGCTACCGTCGGCTGCGGCGCGCCCACCTTTCCGGCGAGGAGCTTTTCGAGGAGGCGATGCTGCTCGGGATCGGCGAGAAAGGCGACGACGCTGTCCACCATCTTGGGGCCGAAGCCGCGGATCGATCCCACGTGCTCGCGGGTCTCTTGCTCGGTCCACCGCACGAGCGCCTCGAGGGTGACCGCTTCCTCCGCGAGCTGCTTGGCGGCGACCTGACCGATCTGCGGAATGCCGAGGCCGCAGAGGAGCCGATCGAGCGTGCGGGTGCGCGAACCGGCGACCGACTGGACGACGTTCTCGGCGCTCTTTTTTCCCATTCGTTCGAGCTCAGTGAGCTGCGCGGTCGTGAGCGAATAGAGATCGCCTACGTCCCTGACCAGGCCCGTCTTGACGAGCTGCTCGACGAGAGCAACTCCCATCGAATCGATGTCCATCGCGAAACGCCTCGCGAAGTAATGCACCTGACCGACGATTTGCGCGGGGCAGGTGCGGTTCGGACAGCGCGTGGTGGCTTCGGTGCCGAGCTCCGGCTTGTCGCTCTCGCGGAGGCGAGAGATCACTGCCGTTCCGCATTCCGGGCACTTTTTGGGCATCTCGTAGGGCTTCTCGGCGCCTGACCGCGCCGAAGAATCGACGCTGATCACTTGAGGAATGATCTCTCCCGCCTTGGCGATCTCCACGCGATCACCGATCCGCACGCCGAGCGCGGCGACCTGCCCGGCGTTGTGGAGAGAGGCCCGCGACACGGTGGTGCCCGCGAGCTCCACGGGGTCGAGCACCGCGACCGGAGTGAGCGCCCCCGTCCTTCCCACTTGCACGACGATCTCACGCAGCCGGGTCCACGCGCGCTCCGCCGCAAATTTGTAGGCTATCGCCCACTTCGGAAACTTCGACGTGGTGCCCAAGATTTCCTGGCACGGGTAGCTGTCCACTTTGATCACCGCGCCATCGGTCTCGAAGGGATAGTCGGCGCGCGCGTGATCGATCTCGGTGATCGCTCCCCACACTTCGTCCCACGTGCAAATTTTTCCGCGGCCGTGCGTGGGGAGGCCTTGCTCCTTCATCCAGGCGAGGCTCTCGCTGTGCGACTCGTGGAGCTGAGGCCCCTCCACGAGCTGATAGAAGATCACGCGCAGCGGACGGCGCCCCACCTCTTGGGGTTCGAGCATGCGCACCGAGCCGGCGGCGGCGTTGCGTGCGTTTGCGAAAGGCTCGAGGCCCTCGAGCTCCCGCTCGACATTGAGCGCTTGGAGATCCTTTCGGAAATAGACGACCTCGCCCCGCAGAGTCACTTTGCCGGTGTGCGCGATGGATCGCGGCAGCCCGCGAATGGTGCGGACGTTCACCGTGATCTCCTCGCCGATCTCGCCGTCGCCGCGGGTGCTCGCCTCCACCAAGCGCCCTCCTTCGAAGATCACCTCGAGGCTCGCGCCATCGAGCTTCGGCTCGACGACCAAGCGCGGGTCCGCCGAATCGGAGAGGCCATCCTTCACGCGCTTCGCGAACTCCGCCATCTCTTCGGACGAGTACGCGTTGTCGAGCGAGAACATCCGCACCGCGTGCTTGACCTTTTGCACGAGCGTCCGCGCCTCGCCCCCCACGCGTTGGGTCGGAGAATCGGGTGTGACGAGCTCCGGGTGGTCCTTTTCGATTGCCCGAAGCTCGCGCAGGAGCACGTCGAAATCGTGATCCGAGACGTTGGGATCGTCGAGGACGTAGTAGCGATGATTGTGCGCCTGGATTTCGCGGACGAGCTCGGCATGGCGCTGCGCGGCGGCTCTTGCCATGCGCGGATGCTACCTCACGTTGCGCGGATTTCTACTTTGCGTTGGCGTCCGGCAGCGCGAAGGTGACCTGAGGCGAGGCCGCCGTCGCTTCGGTACGGAAAGAGAGCTCCACTTCGCGGCGAACCGGAATGCACACGCGGTGGGTGGCGACGTCGCAGATCACGAGATCGACATCGCCGACCAGATGCACGCGCTGTGCTCCCGCGGCAGGGACGAGGCTGAAATCAAAGCCTTTTTGCACCTCGCCGCCCTTCGCGCGGATTTCCGCTGGAGCCTGGGCCACACCGCTCGAGTCGATCCACCGCACGCGAAACGGCGCGTCTTCGTTGACTCCGGTCCCGGTCGGCATTTGCCAGGCGACGTGAACCTTCGAGGCGCCACTCTTGGGGATCGTCCCTTCGGCGACGCGCACCTGCTCTTCCGGTTTTGCGCGCGGACGCTCTGTGGCTTGGGCGACGGCGACGCCCCGCGAAGGGGCGGTGAGATCATTGAGGGCAAACGGACGCGAGGCACCTCCGGCAATCGGAAAGCCGATCAGCCGATGATGATTGGTGTCGGCCACGATGATCTCGTCTTCGCGAAACGCAAGCCCCGCAGGCTCGAAGAGATCCTTGCGGTCGCTGCCGCCGGCGAACGTCTGGGTCTTTCCCGTTCCCGGGTCGATGCGCTTGATCTTCGAATTGTAGGTGTCCGAGACCCAGATCGATCCCCCGCCAAATGCGATTCCGATCGGGTGCTGCAAGCGAACCTGATCGCCGGTGCCGTCGACGTCTCCGAAGACGAAGAGATCTTTGCCGACGACGGTGCGGACCATCGCGGTCTTCAGATCGATCGCGCGGATGCTGGAAGTCTCGGAGTCCGCGACGAAGAGGCGCGCGCCATCGCTCGCCAGACCGCTTGGCTGCGCAAAGCTCGACTCGAGGGCCGCGCCGTCTTTTCGCCGCTCGCGCCCGTCTCCGGCGAAGGCGCGGATCGTCCCTGCCTTGGGGTCGAAGGCCGCGATCTGGTGAGAGCCGGCGAGCGCCACGTAGATGGTGCTTCCAATGGCGAGCAGGTCCCATGGCGAGCGAAGGGCGGTCGTCCGGGCAGGAGTGGCCTCGCGAAGTGGGTCTCGTCCGAGATCTCCGGTGCCCGCCACGGTGGTGACGGTTTTCGCGCGACGATCGATGGCGCGAATCTCGTGGTTCTCGGTATCGGCTACGTAGACCACGTTCCCCACCTGCGTGAGGCCTTGCGGTTTGCGGAAGCTCGCCTCGCCGTACGATCCGTCGGTCTTCCCCGCGAGCCCAGTGCCGACGACGTCGGTAACCTTGCCGGAAGGGTCGGTAAAGACCACGCGATGATGCCCCGTGTCGCTGATGCCGAGACCGCCGTCGGCGAACGCGACCACCTTGCCCGGAAAGGCGAGCGCGCCCGACGTGTCTTTTTCAGCGCGCAAACCGGCCACTTTTTCGCGCCTGATCGACCCGTCCTTCACGCTCTCCGCGAGCGCGCTACGCACCACGGTTGCGAGCTCTTCACGATCAGGCTCGCCCCCGTGCGTCCACACGATGCGGCCGTGTGCGTCGATCACGAAGACGCTCGGCCAGCTCTGAACGCCCCACGCGTTCCAGACCTTCATCGATCCGTCGACGGCCACCGGATGAGCGATCGAATATTCTTGAACCACCGCGCGGAGGCGCTCGCGCTCGGACTCGGCGTCGAACTTGGGCGAGTGCACGCCGACGACGACCACTGGCTCTTTTTCGAATTGCTTCTCGATCGCGGCGAGCACCGGCAGCGTGTGGATGCAGTTGATGCAGCAGCTCGTCCAGAAATCGACGACCACGACGTGCCCTTTGAGCTCGTCGAGGGTGACCGCATGATCGACGTTCAGCCAGGCGGTCGCTCCACCGAAGCCCCCCGCCGCAGGCCTCTCTGCCGCGGGCGGCAGCTCTCGAAGCGGCCCACTCGGCGCCTCTGCCTTCACCGCCAGCTGTGCATCGGGCGCCGACGCCGGAATCGCCGTGCCGCCACGATCACACGCAGAAAGAAGCAGAAACGGAACCAGAAGAGCGCGCCTCATGAGGTCAATACGTGGCATGCGCCCCGTCAGTTTCGGGGAAAAGATCACGTACCGAACGGGATCCCGACAGACTGGCGGTCGTGGCTGCCGCTGCCTTCGGTGGTGTCGTCGGCCGCGCCGCCGTCCTCTTCGCGGTCCCCGAAAAACTCGAGGAGCTCGTCGCGGCGCGCCTGGGCATCGGCCCGCCCCATCTCGATGAGCTGGCGACAGAACTGGCCGTCGAAGAGGAGGTAGCTCGCAAGATCGGCCTCGTTGCCCACTCCGAAATCGAGGAGCGAGAAGAGGCGTTTCGTGACCAGCGGGTTGCCACGGTAGAGCCCTTTTCGCACGTGCTCGCTCGCAAGCCGTCCGATGTCTTCGCTTGGGCGGACCGCGAGGCAGTTCACGTAGCGGTAGGAAGGTGCACCCCGCTTCTGCGCTTCGATGTTGAGCGCGTCGGCGAAGCCCGGACCGAAAGCGTGCGCGCCGTCGGTAAGGACGTTGTTCAGGCGGGTGAGAAGCTCGATGTCCACGTCGATGTGATCGAGCAAGAAAGCGTTCAAGATCTTGCCGAGAAGAAACGCTGCCCCGGGCGAGCGAGCGCTCCTCGCCTCGCCTTCGTTGGCAACGACACCCTGTACTTCACGTGAGCTTCCGATGGCGAAGATGTGAGTCGCCCCGAGTCGGAGCGCAGGCGCAATGGGCGTGTTCTGGCGCAGCCCGCCGTCGAGATAGAGCTCGTCGTCGATGCGAACCGCAGGGAAAAGCAAGGGGATTGCGGCGCTCGCTAGCGCGTGGTGCGGCCCGATGTGATCGGCGCGAAAGACGGTGCGGGGCGGCGCGGTGTCCGGAATCACCGAGTCGGGTGAGGTCTGCATGAACACGACGGTGCGCCCCGTGGAGACCTCGGTCGTCGACACGCTGAGCGCGCGCAGCTGACGTCGCCTGAGACACCGCGTCACCGCACGCCAGCTGATTTCGCGGGTCACGAGATCGGCCATGGGACGAACATCGAAGAGACCCGCCCCGTCCGCGCCGCCTCCAAGCGCCAGGCGCGGAATGCTCACGACCTGGCGCATGCCGAAGCCGAGCATGCGCGTCAGCTCCAGCTCCGTCCACAGCGCGACCAGGCGCCTCAGGCCGAGCACCGGATCGGCGAGGTGAGCTGCGAGGTAGCACGCGTTGATTGCTCCGACGCTCGTCCCGCACAGAATATCGATGGGAGGTGGAGCTCCGCGGAGGCGCGTGAGGTCGTCGAAAATGTACCAAAGAACGCCGACCTCGTAGGCGCCTCGCGCGCCGCCGCCCGACAGAATCATCGCCAGCCGCCGACTCCTACTTTGTCGGCGGTTCATTGTGATCGTTCCGAGGAGGTGGGACGGAGGGGGAGAAGAGTCGCTGTTGCGAGCTTTCCGCAGGGCGAGCTGCGGGCTGCGGCGTCTTGTCGAAGAGAGCTGCGACGATCGGACGCTTGCTGAAGAGAGAGCGCAGGCGGCCGTCGCGAATGGAAGAGGCGAGCGCACTCGCGTAATCCACCGCCCGCTGGTGGGCGAGAGGGGCCTGGGGTGAACCGGCTCGTTTTAGGGCGTCGGCGCAGAGCACGCGGATGTCGAGACCATACTCGCAACCTTGGAGAGTCTCCACTGCGCCGAGCGCGGTCGTCGCGAGGAGCGTGGCCGCGTGCATCTCCCCGGCGTCCACGCGAGCTGCCGCTTCTACGGCCAGGCCATAGAAATGAAAGCTCACCAGCGCCTGATTTTCCGCTGCGCGCCGCGCCGCGACGGCGTGAGAGATCGCCATTCGCGCATCTCGCCTCGCGCGAGCCATGACCGCTCGGACGATCATCTCGTGGGTTTGATCGTAGGCATTGTGGGTAGCCTCGTTGAGGGCGGCGGCGTCTTTCAGCAAGGCTTCCGCGGCATCGAGATCGTTCATGTCGATCAAGATTTCGGCGCTCACGGTCAAGGTGTCGGCGCGTCCGTCTTGATCTCCGTAGCGTTCGTGAGCGTCGCGGGCCCGCTTCAAGTAGGCCAGCGCGCGCGAGGAGTCGCCCGCCCTCGCGTAGGCGCTGCCTATGTTGGTGAGCGTGTTTGCCAGCTGAAATCGGCCACCGATCGAGAGATCTATCTGGATGGCCTCCTGCGCTAGGGCGATGGCGTCTTCGTACCGACCCTGCACGAACATCGCGAACGCGAGCCCGTTCTTCGCGCGCGCTTCTTGCCGTCGAGCGCCCGCTTTTCGGAAGACCGCGATGGCATCGACGTACGCGTCGACGGCCTCACGCACGCGGCCGACGCGACGCAGAAGAACGCCCCTCGACCGATGCACCTCGGCCCGCGCCCGCGGAGGCACGTTCGGATTGACGTTCGGATTGCACGCCGCGAGGGAACGATCGCAGGCCGCGAGCGCTCCCTGCACGTCCCCGAGCTCCCGCAGAAATTCGCTCACCAGCGCTTCGGCCTCGATCTCGAGATTGGCGAGCTGCGCTCCGCCGGCGACCTCCGCGGCACGCCGGGCCACGGGCAACCCGTGCGCGAGCCGCCCTTCGTCGAGATCGAACCGCGCACTTCGTAGGAGCGCCAAGCACCCCACGCTCGGTGTCGCCGCCTGACGCGCGAGCTTCCGCAGCGCCTCGAGATGCCGGATGCGATCGCGCCTGCGCCCGAGGACGCGGAAGATGGTCTCGAGTGATTCGTGGGCGTTGATGCGGCGGGCGTCGCCTTCGCGAAGGCAGTTGAGGGCGCGGTTGTAGTAGCGAACCGCGAGCTGGGTCTGATTTCCATTTCGCGCGGAATTGGCGGCTTCCAAATAGAAATTGGCGGCGAGCGGCGCTGCTTCTCCGCGCACCAAGTGTCGGGCGACGATGGCCGCCGAGAGCCCGCGTGCAAGGGACGTTCGGCCGAGGTGCTCGCCGAGCGCGCGGTGCATCTGCACGCGATCGGTCGGCTCGAGAGCGAGGTAGGCGACGTCGCGCGTGAGCGGATGGCGGAAGTCCACCGACTCGCCTTTTCGATCGCAGAGCCCCCGGGCGCACAGGCGAATGAGCGCTTCCTCTCCGTGATCCCGCATCAGCTTGATGAGATCGGCCGCGGCCAGAGGCCCTCCGGCGATGGCCAGCCAATCGACGATGGCGTGCTCTTCTGCAGGCAGCTCGCGAACGCGATCCCCGAGCAGTTGCTCGAGCGTCTGCGGAAGGCCTTGAAATCCGCCTTCGCCTCCGCGTATTCGCGCGAGGACGTGATGTGATTCGCCACCTTCGACGACCTCTTTGATTTCGAGCGTCCCTCGCTCGAGGAGCGCGTCCACCATCTCCAAGAGAAAGAACGGATTGCCACCCACCCGGGGAAGAAGATCGGCGCACACCTGCCGCACGCCCTCTTTCACCCCGAGGCGCATCTCGACGAGACGCACCTGCTCCTCGGCGGCGAGGCCCTGGATCTCGATGCGCACGATTCCTTCGAGGAGACCGGCGCTGCGGTCTTCGGCACGCGAGACGAGAAGAATCAAAATCGGCAGCGGGTCGTCCGACTTGATGATGTCGCTGAGGACTTCGTGGGTCTGCTTGTCTGCCCACTGCAGGCCTTCGACAACCAGGACCAGCGGCTGCTGCATGGCGATGGCCGCGAAGAGCGTGCGAAGTCCGGTGACGACGAGCTTCTTCCGGTAGGTCGGATCTTCATCGCCGCCTCCACCGAGCTGGCGGTTGGTCGCGAGCTCGGCGAGTCGCGCCACCATCGGGTTCGATGCGTCGCCCTGGGCAGCGCCTCCGCCCGCGCGCCCGATGAGGCGCACCACGTCGTCGAAAGGCTCGTCGCCCGTCGTGCCAATCGCATCGCGAACGATCTCCGCGGCGGCGCTCAGCGGCACTTCCATCTTTACCGGCGAGCACTCCACCTTCACGAGACGGGCGTTCGGTGGGAGCTCCGACAGGAACGTGCCGACGAGCGCCGTCTTTCCAATTCCCATTTCGCCGACCACCGCCCGGCAGGTCATCGATCCGCCGCCGCTCGTCACCGCCCGGTAGTACGCGGCGTGCAGATCCGCCTTTTCCGCGTCACGTCCGACGAGATCGCTCGGCGCGTTTGAGACTTCGAGCAGTCGCTCTTCGCGCGAAAGGCTGCGCTCAAGCGCGTAGATGCGCATCGTCGGAGGGACGTTCTCGACCCCGGCCTTCTGCTCGAGGTTCAGCGTGGGCGCATCTCCCCAGCGGAAATCGCGTCGCACGAGACGGTAGACGCCCCCCGCGACCCACGTTCGATGAACCGGAGTTTCTCGCCCCACCACGTCTGCCAAGTAGGCGACAGGATCGTGAAGACGGTAGCGCACGAGATTTCCGAGGGGGTCGCGGGTTCCCGAGGCGATACCGCGCACGATGCCGATCGAAGCGCCGAGCGAGAGCGGGAGGTCGTCGTTGATGCCGGCGATGGCTTCGTGCGTGTCGAGCGCGAGCCACGCAGCCTCCGACGCTGCGCGGGTGGGGTTGGAGATGAGACCGCCCACCGCACGACCCTCGCGATCGCTCGACCAGATCCACATGCGCATGCCGCGCTTGTATGCAATGTCACCGAGCATCGCGCGGAGGCGATCGAGCGTGCGTCCGGCGAGCGCGGCGTCGCGTTCGATGAGCTCGTCGACGCCGAGCAAACGAAGCGTGACCACCGCGACGTGACGAACTTCGCGCGGGCCGGCGTGAGGGCCGCGCACGTGGGCCGGTGCGTCCTCCGACGAGGGAACCATCGGCGGGATCGAAATCACGGACCCGACCTGACTGTCGGCCACGCTCTTCGCGAGAGGGACTGCCGCTTGCGTCCGCGGCACCGCGGACCCTGAGTTGCCCGCGGATGGCTGCGGCGGCTCGCTTGGCCCGGGCCGCGTATTCTCTCGACTAACGAGCTGTGAAATCGTGGTCTCGAGCGCCGAGGCGTCGACGAGCTCCTGCTTGATGAGGAGCGCGCGCGAGATGGCTGCGGCCAGCTCCCGTCCCGTCTGGAAGCGCTCATCGGCGCGCGCACCGAGGGTCTTCATCACCAGCGATTCGAGCTCGGCGGGGATGTCGCGCACGTACGTGCTCGGCGGCTCGATGTATCCGGAGCGCACGATGTCGAGCAAAGCCTCGCCGCCAAGGCCTCCGTGGAGCGGACGCCCGGTGATGATCTCCCAGAAAATCACCCCGAGCGCGTACAGATCGCTTCGGCGGTCGACCTTCTCGCCGCGCGCCTGCTCGGGCGACATGTACCCGAATTTGCCCTTGAGCACGCCCGCCTCTTCGACGAAGTGCTTTGCGGTCGCGATCCCGAAGTCGGCGATTTTTACGCCCCCTTCGAAGGACAGAAGAACGTTCTGCGGTGACACGTCGCGGTGCACGATTTCGAGGGGCGCGCCGCCTTCGTCTTTTCGTTCGTGCGCGTAGTGCAGACCTTTTGCGGCCTCGGCAATGATCCACGCCCCGACCCAGGGAGGCACGCGCGTTCCTTTGGCCTTCGCGCTCGACATGAGCATGCCGAGGTCGGGGCCCTCGACGTATTCCATCGCCAGCAACTGACCCTCGTCCCCACCGTCGTAGAACTCGTAGACTTGGACGACGTTCGGGTGATTGAGACGGGTCGCGAGCTGCGCCTCCTCCACGAACATGGCTCGAAAGCGGCGCGAGGTTCCGTGGGTTGCGAGGATCCGCTTGACGACGAGGAGCTTGAAGGTTCCCTCCGCGCCCCTTTTTTTCGCGAGGAAAACCTCGGCCATACCGCCCGCTCCGAGTCGGCGAACGATCTCGAATTGAGCCAATTGGCTCGGCGTCTGCGCGTGCGCCAGACCACTGGGACCTCCGCTGGCCTCAGGTTCGTTTCCGGGCGGGTTGCCAGGTGGGTGGGGGGGGGCCTTCGACACGGCCGCCCCATTCTACCGAAATGCGCTGGAAACGGGCTCTTGCCTCTCGCGCGCGCGTGCGGATCGTGTTTAATGATTGGTCGCGACGATGACGCCCGCCGAGGAACGCCCAGCAGCCTCCGCGAGAGGAGCGCTCGACAAGCGACCACTGTCGCACCTTTTTTTGTATGCGCTGGAGCGTCGTCTTTCCGGAACGATGGAGTTCATCGACCCGGCAGGCGCAGTGTTCACTCTGTCGTTCGTCGAAGGGCAGCCTACGAAATGTAAGATCGCGGCGGCGGAGACGGCTTCGCACAACTTGTCTGAGGCCATCGAGCAGCTCTACGGCCTCCCTGCGGAGACGACCTTTGCCTACTACGATGGCTACGACGGCCTCGTCGCGGACGACACACCATCCACGCCGCTCGATCCGCTGCCCATGGTGTGGCAGGCGATCGTTCGGGATCCGCCCTGGCAGCACGTTCACGATTCGCTGCAGAAAATAGGGCCGGCGGCAGTTCGTCTTTTGCCCGATGCCGATCTCGCTCGGTTCGGTTTCGCAAACAACGAGCGCATCGCTGCGGAGCGCCTCCGAAAAGGCGCGATGAGCGTCTACGATCTGACGAACGAAGAGATCCTGATCCCGGGTCGCACCCAGCTCCTCGTCTACGCGCTGCTCCTCACGAAGTTCGCGGTGCTCGCCCCGCCGGGCGCAGCGCCCCCTCCTCCGCGATCGATACAGCCGGCGGAAGCCCGCGCCGAAGAAGCGACCCCCTCCTCCGTTCCGGAGCCGCCGTCATCGAGCGCCCGCGCCGTCGGGCGGCTTCGCTTGAAAACGACGAAGTCCTACTCGGGCATCAGTACGTTCGAAGAGCAGCCCGCGAGGCTCTCGGCGAAGGACCCACGTCAGTCGAGTCCGCCGGGGCCCGTTGCGCCGGTGTCCGCTCCGACGCCTGCCGAGCCCAAGGCGCTTCCCCCGGAGCTGGAAAAAAGGCGCCTGGCAATCGCTGAGCGCGCCTCGACCATCGAGCACGAGGATTATTTCAAGATGCTCGCCGTCCCCCGCGATGCGACAACCGAGCAGGTGCGCGCGGCGTTCTTCGTGCTCGCGAAAATTTGGCACCCCGATCGACTGCCCGTGGTGCTCACCGATTCGAAAGTCGCCTGCGCGCAAGTCTTCGCGCGCATGAGCGAGGCGCATCAAGCGCTCACCGATTCCGATCGACGAACGCAGTACATGCGCCTCGTCGCCGAAGGCGGAGCCTCACCCAACGAGCAAGACGCGATCGGTCATATCCTCGATGCGGCCACGAATTTTCAGAAGGCCGAAGTCTTCCTCCGAAGGGGAGACGTGGTGCAGGCGGCGGCTCATTGCGCGACAGCCCTGAAGCTCGATCCCCTCCAGGCCGACTACCTGGCGCTCTCCGTGTGGCTCGAGGCGATGAAGCCGGCGAACCAGACGCCCGAGGCGACGGTAACGCAGGTAGCAACGCTCTCCAAGGCGATCGCCATGAACGAAAAGTGCGAAAGAGCCTTATTTTATAGGGGAATGCTCCACAAGCGCTTGGACAAGAGCGAAGCTGCGCTCGCTGACTTCCGGCGATCGTCGGAGCTGAATCCGCGAAACGTCGACTCCCAGCGCGAGGTTCGGCTCTACAACATGCGCTCCTCGAAAGACTCCCCCAAGCCCGGCAAGGCGGAGCCCAACTCCAAGGGCGCAAAGCCGCCGGCCAAGGGCTTCTTCGGCAACCTCTTCAGGAAAAAATAAAAGACCGCTCCCGGAAGAAGCGAGCCGGTTACGTCTTGTCGATCACCGGTCCCGGCGCGCGCGAGTAACCGCGCATCGTCATCGGCACCGGCTCCCCTTCGGCGAGCGATCCAAAAGCTTCGACGAACTGTTCGGGCGTTAGGTTCGCCGCAGCCGCAAAGCGTTTGAGCTCGAGGGGATCGTCGAAGTCCTCTCTCTTCAGACGAAGCATGTAGCTGCGCGCGATCTTGTAGCGGTCGGACTCGATGTCCACCATGCGCACGCGCATTCGGCCGGTATGCGGGTCCATCATTTGCGCGAAAGGAATGGGCTTGAAACGCCCGTCCTGAATGGAGATGAGCGCGGAGCTCCCGCCGTCGATGATGTAGCGCGCTGCGCAGTAGCCGAGGTCGCGCGTGTACTCCATGTCGAAGGGCACGGGATCGGCGCAGCGGAGCTCATAGCCGATGTTCTTGGCGACGATGGTGCTCTTGATGTTGAGCTTCGCCAGGCGCTCCACGACGGCCTTTTTTACGATGTCGCCGAAGTTGATTTCAGAGATTCGGATGTGATCATGCGCGTCGCGTTCGACGCCCGCCAGGCCCGCAAGATCTTCTTCGGAGAGCATCTCGGCGAGCCCTTCGGCCAGGACCGCGACGCCGTCCGTCCGCCCGTAGGCGAGGCGCTTGATGATCGCGCCAGCCAGGGTATCCACGATCGTCGCCAGCCGCGTACCCTGGGGAAATTCCTCGGGGATGAGGGTGAGCGTAGCCCCCACGGCCTTGCCGATCCCGAGAGCGAGGTGACCGGCTTTTCGTCCCATGGCGATGACGAAGTACCAGCGCGAGGTGGTCTTCGCGTCGGTCATCAGGTTCTTCACGATCTCGACCCCGATGTGCCGCGCCGTCTGAAATCCGAAGGTCGCGATGTGATGCGGGAGATCGAGATCGTTGTCGATCGTCTTCGGCACGTGCACGACGGCGAGCCGGCCGCCCGAGGCCTCGGCTAAGCGGTGCGCGGTGAACGCGGTGTCGTCTCCGCCGATGGAAATGAGCTTCCCGATGTTGAGGCGTGTCAGCGAATCGAGCGTCTTTTCCAGGAGCTTTACGTCTTTAGTGGGATTCGCGCGCGCGATGCCGACGTGGGAGCCGCCGCGAAAATGGATGCGACTAGTGTCGGCAATGGTGAGCGGCACCACATGCGAGGTGTCGCCTTCCATGAGCCAGCGAAAGCCGTCTTGGATGCCGACGACGTCGTAACCGGAGAGGCAAGCCCGGATGGTTGCCGCGCCGATGACGCTGTTGATTCCAGGGGCGGGGCCGCCGCCCACTACGATGGCGAGACGCTTGTCGAGCATGCATCGGAGACTAATCGACCTTCGGGAGACTGTGTCGCGTGATCATCATTGCGCGGCCCAGCCGTGCTAGATCGAGTCCCCCATGAATTCAAAACCTGAGCCGTGGTTCGAGCCTCGCGAGGCTGGTGCGCCCGTCCTCGTCGCCGTCGGTGCGATGAACTTTGGAAAACGCACGCCGAAGAAAGAGGCGGAGCGAATCATCGGTCGCGCCGTCGAACGCGGATGCACTTACTTCGACACCGCGAACGCCTACTACGACGGCGAGTCCGAAAAGATCCTCGGAGCCGCACTCGCCAAGCAGCGAAGCCTCGTGAAGATCGCAACCAAGGTTGGCCTTCTTCGCACCGGAGGAAAAGTGGAAGGCCTCGCCCGCGCCACCATCCTCGACGCTTGCGACCAGAGCCTCGCCCGCCTGGGGACGGACTACGTCGACGTCTATTACCTTCACGCTCCCGACGCATCGACCCGCATTGAGGAGACCCTCGGCGCCATCGAGTCTCTCTTGAAAGCCGGCAAAATAAGGCAGTTTGGCGTATCGAACTACGCCTCGTGGCAGATCCTCGAGATCATGAACCTGTGCGACGAAGCCTCGATGCCGCGCCCGGTGCTCTCGCAGCAGATGTACAACATCCTCATTCGCCAGCTCGAGATCGAGTACTTCAAATTCACGACGCGGCATCCCCTTCACACCACCGTCTACAACGTGCTCGCCGGCGGGCTTCTCGCGCGCGAGCATCACCAAGAGACCATCACCGCCGGCTCGCGCTTCGACAAGAATCCGATGTACCAGCGGCGCTACTGGTCGGAGCATTTTTTCACCTACGTCGAAGCGCTCCGCGCCTTGGCCACGGAGGAGAAGCTGACCCTTGCTGCTCTCGCGTATGCGTGGGTTGCCGCGCGTCCCGGTGTATCCTCGCTGCTCGTCGGTCCGGCGTCGGTGGAGCAGCTCGATTTTGCGCTCGATGCCGTGGCTCGCACGCTTCCTCCAGAGAGCAACAAGCGGATCGAGGACCTTCACCGCGCGTTTACGGGAACGGACGCTACGTACGCGCGCTGATGACGATGCTCCACTCGAAGACGGTAGATGCGAGCGTGCACCCTGCACGCATGCTCAACGCCGGCGCAGACGAAATGGACGTCACGGCGGCGATCGCGCATTTCCGCGAGCATGGCTACGCGCGCCTCGGGAAGGTCGCGAGCGACGACACGATCGAAGCGCTCCGCACGCGCGCTGAGGACATCATGCTCGGGCGCGTGGTCTATCCGAACCTCTTCTTCCAGATCGATGGCACGACTGGTCGCTACGACAAGCTCACCTACGGTCGCGGTTACGAAGGACCGAGTCTCAACTACCGCAAAATCGAGAAGCTCGAGCAAGATCCGCTCTACCTCGCGTGGATCGAAAATCCGCTCTTCGAACGCATCGCGCGGACGATCATCCTCGGCGACATCGTCATCTACCGAGCGCTTCTTTTTTCAAAGGCGCGCAAGGCAGAGAACGGTGATCCCGGCGGTACCGTGCTCCCATGGCACCAGGACGGCGGCAAATTTTGGGGCCTCGATCGCGATCCGCTTCTCCAAGTGTGGACGGCGCTCGACGACACTCCGGTCGCGTCGGGGTGCGTCGAAGTATTTCCGGGCAGCCATCTCTTCGGGCTCGCTACGCCACTGGGGGGCGTGGTGCAGGAGCGGTTGGTAGATCACAAAGAAGCGAACGCGCAGGCCACTCCACTACCTGTGCGCGCAGGAGACGTGCTCCTCATTCACAATCACGTTTGGCATCGCTCCGGGGTCAACACCACCGACACGGCACGCCGCGCGTTCACGGTTTGTTACATGACGGCGCAGACGCGATGCCTTCGGACGAAAAAGGCTCCGCGCACGTTTTTTCCGGTGTTTCGGGGCTGAGAGCTCAGAAGCCGAACTTTTCTTCGTCGGGCGGGGCTGCTGCACCGGGAGGAGGCGGCGGCTTTTGCTTCGAGCCTCGCGGCGGCGTGGGGGGAACAGCAGGCTTCGCGGAAGCGGCTGATGACGCGCCAGGCACCGGGGCGAGTGCGCTCGTTCCGGTGGCGGGCGGCATGGGCTTCGTCACGTCGGGAGCGCTCGACGCGGCCGGAGGAACGAGGGCCGGAGCGGCCGGAGGCGGAGTCGCTTCGCGCGCCTCGTGAACGGCGGGAGGCTCGACCTGACGCACCGGCGGCGAGGGGCGCGCGACGGACCGGGGCAAATACGTCCGGCCGTACGTCGCACCGAAGACGCCGAGAGCGAGGATCGCCGCTAGCGCAAAATAGCCGAGTTTTCGACTGCGCGGACGAGGGTTGTTGGCGACCAGCGCGCTCGCCGTCAGGGGCCGCCCGGTGGTCAAAAAGCCATCGGCGTGGATGCCCGACGGCGTCAACGAAGAGGTGGCCGCCGCAACGCGCGTGCTCGGGCGGACCGCATCGTGGATGGACTGCGCCGCGGCATTGAGGGCCGCATCAGACGGGGTGAAGCTCGAAGGACGAATGTTGTCGGAGAGCGTGTCGAGCTGCGCGGCGGGCTCGCGCGACGCAGGATTAATCAGTCGCGCAATATCCACGCGGGGAGGGGCGGGGATGCTGCTGCCACCGCGCCCCGAGGCTTGCTCGAGCAAGAGGGCGAGGCGCGCGGCTTGCTGCATCGTGCGCGCGGACGGCCAGCGAGCGGCCATGTCGAAGGCGACCGCGCGATCGACGAGCTTCGCTACATCTCCCGAGACGTGCGGCGCGACCGTCAGGATCGCGGGAATCGGCTCGGTCATGGCGAGGAGGAGCTCTTCGTTGCTCGTCTCTGCTTTTCGCGGACGATACCCAACGAGCATCGCCCACAGCACCGCGCCTACCGCCCAAACGTCGGTGCGCGCATCGACCACGTCCCAGCGCCCCCGCGCCTGCTCCGGCGGCATGAAGGCTGGCGTTCCGAGGGGCATCCCGGCGAGCGTGGCGTTGACGAGGGTGGACGTCTCCGCAAGACGGGCGATCCCATAATCGAGGACTTTCAGCGGCCCTTGCTTCGTCAAAAAAATGTTGGCCGGCTTGATGTCGCGGTGAATGATACCCCTCTCGTGGGCGGCCTGCAGCACCTCGAGGAGCTCCTCCGTCAGTCGCAGTGCCTCCTGCACCGAGCGCGCGCCTTCTTTTCGTAGCTTCCTCTCGAGGGTCTGCCCCTGGAGGAGCTCCATGATGAGAAAGACAGCGCCGTCGTCCGTCTTGTCGTCGTCGATGATGGCAACCGCGCCGGGGTGATCGATTTTATTGGCGACGTAGCCCTCGCGCAAAAAGCGGGCGACGACGTCCGGTTCGATCGTGAGCTCCTGGTGAAGGAGCTTGATCGCCGCGCGCTTACCGTTTCGATGGGTCGCCGAATACACGGCGGCGCTCCCCCCGACTCCCAAAAGAGAATCGAGTGTCCATTTTTCGCGAAGGACGGAGCCCACCCGTAACTTCGCCCGTTCTACAAGAGCGGGAGCAGCCATTAACCGGTCACCATGTTTACCACCCCCCCCACCATCGAGCTTTACACTTTTTCAGTCCGCGTCGACCCGAGCAAACCTGCGGGACGGACGAGCAGTACCCCAATTAGGACAAGGAAGACGAGAACGTCTACGCCTCCGGAGTAGTCGGTCAGCTTGACCATCTCCCCGAGGACACCGATGAGGAGCCCCCCGAGCATGGCCCCGGTGATGCTTCCGATGCCGCCCAGCACCGCAGCTACGAAGGCCCGTGTGCCGATCACCACGCCCATGGTCGGGTAGACTTGCGACTGATCGAGGCAGAAGAGAATCGCACCGAGCGCAGCCAGCGACGACCCGAGAGCGAACGTCGTGGCAATGACCCGCGAGGTACGAATGCCCATCAGGCGTGCGGCCTCTTCGTTCGCCGAGAGCGCCCGCATCGCCTTGCCAAACCAGGTGCGCTTTACGATCAGCTCGAGCATCACCATGACCGCCACCGCAACGACGAAGATGACCGGACGGGTCTGATCGAAGAGACGCGGATAGGGTCGGAAGCGCGCGGTGAAGAGGAGCTGCGCCAGATTCTGAAGGAGCACCGACACTCCCAGCGCGGTGACCAGCGGCGTTACACGCACGAGCGGCCCTTTTCCTCGGCCGCGAAGAGGACGGTAGGCGACGCGCTCGACAGTGATACCGAGGAGTGACGCCGCCACCATCGCCAGCAACGTCCCGGCGACACCCGCAACGATCGGATGCTCGCCCGCTCCGAGCCCGAGAAAAAGGAAGAGCCCCGCGTAGGCCGCCATCATGAAGACTTCGCTATGCGCAAAGTTGATGAGCTTGAGCACGCCGTAAACCATCGTGTAGCCGAGGGCGACGAGTGCGATCATCGAGCCCTGCGCAAGCCCGGTGACCAGCGCCTCGAAGAGCTTTTGGGTCAGATTCACGTCGCGAAACGCTACTGCGCGAGGATCTGCGTCGAGTAGGTCATCTTCTTGTCTTTGATCTGGACGATGACGATGGGTTTGTTGGCGTTGTGGTTTGCGTCGATGGTGAGCGTGCCCGTCGCGCCGGCGAAGCCCTTGGTGTCGGCGAGCGCGTTCTTGATCGACTCGGGGGTCAAATCTGCGGCGCGGGCGATGGCATCGAAGAGCAGCTTGGCCGCATCGTATCCCTGGGCGCCGAGGCTGCTGGGATCGCGGCCGTACTTCTCTTTGTACGACTTGACGAAGGCCTTGGAATTTTCCCAAGGGACGTCGGGGGCGTAGTGATTCGTGAAGTACGCGCCTTCGAGCTCGCCGCCTGCGCCTTCGATGAGATCCGCCGAGTCCCAGCCGTCTCCGCCGACGAACATTGCTCCGGGGATGCCGACCTTCTTGGCCTGGCGTGCGATCTGCACCATGTCGTTGTAGTAGACGGGAACGAAGTAGGCATCGGGGCTCGCCGATTTCAGCTCGGTCAGGTACGTCGTGAAATTCGTCTCCTTCGCCTGATAGCCCTTCTCGATCACGATCTTTCCGCCGAGCTTCACGAAGCTCTCTTTGAAGCTCTGGGCGAGACCAGAGGAGTAGTTGTCCTGGGCGACGAAGAAGAGCGCGATGTTGTTCTTCTTGAGCGTGTCGTGGACGAAGCGCGCGGCAACGTCACCCTGCTGCGCATCGGTGAAACAAGTGCGAAAGACGTACTCGCGATCTTTGGTTACTTCCACGGCGGTCGACGACGGCGTCACCATCGGTACTTTCTTGGTGTTGCAAATCAGCCCGCCCGCCATCGAGCGGCTCGACGCGACCTCACCGAGCACGGCCACGACGCCGTCGCGATCGATGAGCTGACGAACTTTGTTGGACGCTTCTTGGGGAGTGGATTTGTCGTCCTCGTAGAGAAGGCGGACCTTCTTTCCTTTGACCCCGCCGGCCGCGTTCGTCTGAAGCACCGCGAGCTCGATGCCATCGCGCGTGTCGCTGCCGAACGTTGAATCCGAACCCGAGAGCGAGAGGTATGCACCGACCGCGATGTCGTCACTCTTGGCCTTGCAACCCTCGGAGGCGAGGCCGGCGAGGGCGAGCGAGGCGACGGCGGGAAAGAGCATCCGTCGGGAAAATCGGGCGATAGTCATCGTGCCGCTCGCATACCACGCTCACTTGCCGGAGCGAAGGAAGCCCGAAGGGAACTACCCGCGTCGGAGAGCGATGGCGGCGGCGGGTTCGATCACTCGGAAGGTGAAGGACTCCGCGAGGTAGAGCTCGAGCTCTTGCTTGTCGACGTAGGCGAAACCGATCGAGAAATCCTGGCCCACGGTGAGCTCGAAGTCACCGCCGCGGGTCGACATGAGCACCGCGCCGGAGATCGTCGGCGCCCAGACGATGGGGCCGGCGATGAGAGTCTTTTCGATCCGCTTGAGAAGCGGGTAGCCATCTTCGCTTCCGGCGGAGAGCTCGTCGTACGCTTTCGGTCCTAGGGCCAGCGCAAAGGGTCCGCCGATGCCCACGGTGCGGAGGACTTCCTTTGCCTGAGCGATCGCTTGCGGCCAGGTCGCGGTGCTCGTCACCTCCACGGGCGCGTGGGGGCTCGAGTCGATGATGCCACTGATTCGCCCGGCCTTGAAGCCGTTGAATACTGCGCTGTCCTCGACGCGAGCAATTTTTTCGGCTGCCTTGACGACCGCTGACAGATCCGGCGATTTTCCGCGCGCGACGGCATCGAGATCCGGGATAGAGAGGCGGAACGGAGCGCGCACCTCGACGAGCGGCTGCACGCGCCGGATGCCCGCCGTAACGCCGAGCATCGGTTCGTCGCCGAGCGGATCGAGCGCGCCTGTGCTCACCGCTGCGAATTGCCAGCCGTGCGGCCCGCTGAAGTCGACCAACTTTCGGCCCGCGAGATTCAGCTTCAGCACCCGACGTGCCTCCTCGTCGATCTGTTTCCAGGCTTCGGGGAGAATGGGAGCGAGGTTGCGCTTTAAAAGATCCATCGTGGTCATGTCTTCAGGCTTCCGATGCCGAGGGAGCCCTCGACGATCCTGCCGCTCTTCGAAGGACTCTTCGAGGGGGCGCGCGCTTCGTCTTGCCCGCCCTTCTCGACCTCCGTGATCGGGGCGGTGGTCAGCAAATAGGTGCGGATGTTCTTGTCGAACTCCGGGCTGGCGCGGCGAATCCACTCCAGATTCATCATGGCGTGCTCGATCTCTTCGTTCTTGTTGTGAACGAGGACCGCCCGCAGGGATTCGTCTTTCGTTGCCTCGGCCCGCTGCGCGTACCAGTCGATGGCCTCGAGCTCTTCGCACAGCGAAACGATCGCGCGGTGCATGTCCTTGGTCGGCTCGGAGAGAAGGTCCAATTGCTCGTGATACGTATCACTGCCCATGAATGGTCAATACCATCACCGTCGCCGGGCATCGGGCCGATTGCAGTTGAGCTAGAACGTTCCGCGCACGCCGAGGCTGGTCACGTCTCCGCGACGCGACGGGGCGGTGACGACGAGGATGAGGCCACTCACCGAGAGCGCGCCTCCGGCCGCGAAGCCGACGATCGATACCGTTTGCCACGTGCTCGCCGCCGACACGTTGCCGCTGCATCCGGGGGGCTGCGTCGCGCTGCCGAGACCCGGACAGGATCGATCGGCGTTGTATGCGGAGATCGCGCTCTGGCGAAGGAGCTGACCCACCACGCCAGTAATCACGAGAGCCGCGCCGGCACCTAGAACTACCCAGCCTAGGTTGCGCTGCACGTTCGACGTGCCCTTCGGTTCTGCGTCCCTCGGCGGTGCTCCCGCGATCGCGCGCTCGGTCGTCGACGCTCCCGATTCCGCTGCGAGCTGGGGACGAAGCTCGATCGTTTCGCGGGCGATTCCTGCGGGTGGAACGGTGACCACACGCGACGCCGTGTAGTAGCCCTTCGCGCGTACTTCGACGTTGCGCGTCCCGGCCTCGACGCGTCGCCCGCTCGCCATCGGTAGCGCGCCCACGCTTGCGCCGTCGACGAACACCTCGGCTCCCGCGCTGCCTCCGCGGATCTCGAGCGAACCAAGGTGCTGTTGAATCACGGCGAGTGACTGCGTGAGTGCTGTGCGGTTCCGGGCGATCCAGGGATCTGGCGCGCTCGTCGCTTCAAGGAGATCGATTTCGGCAGCGACCCACAGCCCTAGCGCTTGCTCGGCTAGAGCAATTTGCGCCCGCCCACGCGGAGTCGGAGTCATGGCGAACGCGCGTCGAAATTCAACGAGCGCTTGGTCGTCGTGCCCTTGTTCGCGAAGCTCGACACCGTGCGCGATGATCGACTCTGCGTCTTCGGCACGAGCGGACGAAGAGGCGAGAAAAATCGCCAGGCAGAGACCGACGGTGAGGCGCACTCGAGGAGTATAGGCGATCAGCGTCAGTGCAGGATCGGCGCGCCGTTCGGTCGCTCGACGATCGGTGCCGAGGCCGCGGGAGGCGTCGTCTGCGGAGTCGGAAGCGCGCTCGACGACGCACCAGCCGACGCGCTCGCAAGCACTGCTCTGGCCTTGTGAGTCACGACCGGCGGGGTTGCCTTCACCGGAGCTGCGTGCGCGCTCTCGGCAGGCGCCGGCGTCGCCGTCCAGCTCGGTGTCGGTGTCGGTGCTGAAACGACCGTCGTCGCTTCGAGCGGCGGAGGGGACGCGGCCGTCGTTACGCGAGACCGCGTGCTCATAAAGAAGGCAGCTGCTCCCAGCATCGCTGCCACCGCAACGCCCGCGACGACGCCGCCGCCGAACGTGCGCTTCCCGATCTTCGGCGCAGGCTTGCCGTTCTTCGTTCCGCCAAAGGTCGCGAGGGTTCCGCCCACGGGGAGGGGCGAGCTTTCCACGACCATCGACTCGCGAAAAACCGCGGACGGGATGTCCATCTGATCGGCCGTGTTGACGAGCGACCTCCAGGTGCGGTCGGTCGTTCCTCGCTCTGCGCTCGCGGAGAACGGCTCGAGCGCCTCGGCGAGCATTGCCACGTTCGGAAAGCGGTTGTTCGGGTCCTTCTCGAGGCAACGCGTGACGATCTTAACGAGCGCGTCGGGAAGGTCGGCGCGGAGCTCGTTCGGCGCGCGGGGCGGATCGTTCACCACCTTCAGACACAGCTCGGTCATCGACTCCCCATCGAAGGGAACGCGCCCCGTGAGAAGCTCGTACAAGATCACACCGAGCGACCATACGTCCCCGCGTACGTCGACGTTGCGCGCCGAGCGCATCTGCTCGGGGGCCATGTAGAGCGGTGAGCCGAGCACCGTCGACGACTGCGTGAGAGACACCACCCCGACCGCGCCGGGACCGGTGGTCTTCGAGATCCCGAAATCGAGGACCTTCACGAGCGGGGCGCCATTCCCGCGGTACGTGATGAACAGATTCTGGGGCTTGAGATCGCGGTGAACGATACCGAGCGCGTGGGCCTCGATGATGGCCTCGCAGGCCTGAAGGACGTACTCCGCGGCGTCGGCGATCCGGAACGCTCGATGCTGCTTCGTGAGGGTCGCCAGATCGAACCCCACGAGGAGCTCCATCACCTGGAAGGGCTCGCCCGTCTCGAGCGTCCCGACATCGAACACTCGCGCCACATGCTCGCTCTTCAGGCGGACTGCCGCGCGCGCCTCGCGGAGGAAGCGCTCCCTCGAGAGCTCGTTGGCGAGCACCTCGGGGAGCACGAATTTGAGCGCGACCTTCTGCTCGAGGTGAATGTGCAGCGCAGCGTAGACGACACCCATGCCACCGGCGCCGAGCACGTGCTCGATGCGGTATTTTCCGGCCACCACGTCCCCTACGCGGACTGGGCCTTTCTGTTCGCTTTCGGACATGGAGCTCGGAAGACGAAGGCTAGCATCATCCGATTCAACGCGGGCTTCACTTGGACGTTGGCCTCGCGGTGACGTCGGTCACGAGCTCCCCGGCCTTCGAGTAGAGGCTTGCGCAAAGCTGTTTCGCGTCCGACTGGCGCTTCACCGTGACGAGAAAGGATCGGTTCGGAGGAGCCGCCTTGACGAAGGCGTGGGCGACGTCTGCACACGTCGGGGGGGGTCGAACGGTCCGGGCTGGCAATAGACGGAGAGCTTGGCGGGAAGCTTTTCCTGCGGTCCCACGCCCGAGTCGACCAGCTCCAGCGTGTGCATCAACGCGAGCACAGGAGACGCAAAGGTCATGAGCTCCTGGGAGCCGGAGGATAATGGCCACCCCGTCTTCTTGTCCGTGGATCGCGACGGGCGGATCCTCCTCGCGCGCCGCGCAGAGGATGGCTTCACCATCAAGCGGCTCGAAGCGGACGCACACGATGCGCTGCTGATCACCGGGGAGCACTCGGAGGAAGGCCGCCTCCTTCTCGCGCCGATCGTAAGCGAACTTAGCGACGCCTTTGTCGTAGCGAGCGAGCATGCGCCCGCGGAGATCGTGCGGCGCGAACGGATCTTCCTGGACGACGTACGTGGTCACCATCATGACGACCATGACGACGGGAAGCGCAGCGAAGCGCCACACAAGGAGTTCTGATGCGGCGCGGGGGTGCCGTTGCCGGAGCGGTCGTCTGTGCGGCAGCGGCGCTCGTCGGTGGTCGCGGGTGCAGCGCGGGGCCAGCAACGACGTCGACCGACGCGGCCGTTGCCCCGAGCGCTGACAGCTACATTCCGTGGGACGGGAAGGGGCCAACGTGTGTTCCGCCACCGCGACCGCAGGGTGTGCCTGACGGCTGGAAGATCTATCCCGACTACGACCCTTGCTGCGGGTTTTACGTTCCTGGGGCGAGCGCTCCGATGCCCCCACCCATCGCATGGGAGTCGTGCGGCTCAAGCGTGGTTCCCGCGGGCAGCGGAACCTTCCTCGGTTCCCGCGTCGGCCCGCGGGACTCGTGCCTGCCGAGGAACCCGACGCAAGCACGGAGCTCGGCGCGCTGTTTGCGCAGATGGCTCACTTAGAAGGAGCATCCGTTCCAGCGTTCTTGTCTCTCCGCGACGAGCTTCGGGCTCACCGAGCACCCCGCCACTTGGTGCGCGACGCCGTGCTCTCTGCGAGTGACGAGGTTCGTCACGCGCGCATGATGAGGACCTCCAAATACATCTCATGCCCTCCGTCCTCGGGGCGCGAGGTGCGCTTCGAATGACCTTCCTTCTCGACACCAACGTCTTCGCCGCGCTCTCGCAACGCAAACCCCATCGCGGCGTCGAGCGAGCCTTCACCAAGCACGCCGGCGAGTTGTTGCAGCCGTCAGCAGATGGGCACCACGTTTGCCCGTCGGATGGGCACGTAACGATGCCCCCGTCTCGAAGCCACGTGCAGGCATCTGCATCGGCTCCCAAGTTGGCGGCCATCGGGCGATCCGACCCGGCGTCTCCCACGCTCATGGGCGTGAGTTCTTCCTTCCCGCAGGATGCGCTCACGAGCGCAACGAGAAGTCGGCTCGCACAAATCGTCATTGGATTGCATGCATTCTGGGCCGCCTCGTTCGTCGGGGCGGTCCAAGGCGCTCGATTACCGAGCCCAAAGGCAGTTGAGCTCGAGCTCGAGCTCAGTGAATGGCTCTACGCGTACCCGAGCGTCGTCGCGCCATGTCCCCAAGAGGGACCAAGAGCTGCCGACGAGTTGAAAAGACTCTAGCGTTCGGGCGATCGGATCGACGAGCCAGAGGTGGGGGACGTGTTCCCGCGCGTAGATGGGCATTTTCTCGGCGCGATCGGTGGCGGCCGTCGACGGTGAGAGCACTTCGCAGACCCAATCCGGAGCCAGCTCGAAGGCGGCCGCGTCCGGAAGCTCCGGCATGCGCTCTCGGCGCCATCCGGCAAGATCGGGAACGAGGATGTCGCCATGAAGATGCAGCTCGGGTTCGTCGAGCAGGATCCAGCCACCGGGCCCGCCTTTGGCGCGATCGAACGGTCCATCGAGCTCTGCACCCAGCCTCGAAGCGGCGCGTGCATGCAGTGACGCGGGACGAGGCTGCGTGATCAGCGCGCCATTGATGATCTCCGCGATCATATGTTTTGGCGCGGCGAGGAGATCCTCGTAGGTCGCGCGTCGCTTGGCGGGACCACCCATCGTGAGAATCTAGCCCCCGGGCGGAGCGAGCGCACCGCGGATCGGAGCTAAGCTCCGTGCTGCTTGAGGTTTCCCGAAGATCGCAGAAGGAAGGTTATGTAAACCAACGTAACGAGTTAACAATTAGGCGCGCTCCGCGGTACCCTGTCCGGTTCCGCTTTGCTCTCAAAACGGCGACCCGGCCTCGCTCCCGACGACGTCCGCGCGCTTCTCCTCCGGCCGTGCGCTTCTTCGGGCGCTTCGGAAGCCGGTGCTTGCCGACGTACTTTTTTCAGAGCCGCGCGCCCTCCTTCCAGTACGGCCCGTGCTTCTTCGGGCACCTTCCGCAAAGAACGTACTCCCGCCGGAAGGTCGCGTTTTTGGGGATCGAAGCGCTCGCGCGCTTCTGGCTTTTTGGGGTCGCCCTCTTGCGGACGAGCTCTTGAAGATCGCAACCATCGTGGAAGCGTGTCCCGAACAGATGGCGCCGACCTTCGACGTGATCGTGGACGGTCGTCACGTCGAAGCGCTCGTGCTTGCGCGTCGACTGGACGCAACGATTGATGACGCTGCGAGAGAGCAGGGGCTCTCGACGCGCTCCTTGCAGCGATCACTCATCAACCAACGGACGTGCTTCCAGAAGGAGCTTGTCGCGATCCGGTTTGCGACCGCGGGCGAGCTGCTGCTCACGACCGATCTCAAGATTGCGGCCATCGGAGCGCGCCTCTCCATCTCAGAGTGGGCCGTCGCGTTGCTCTTTCGGGCGGAAACCGGGCTATCTCCGCTCGCCTGGCGCGCCAAGCAAAGGAGATAGCCGCCGCCTCGCGATTTTCGGAGCGCGTTGCAATAGAACCGCGAGAACGCCGGGCTAAGGCACCACTGCGAGCGCGAAGTTGATCCCATTGTCACCGGGGTCACTGCCTCCGTCTCGAAGAGGCGCGGGTGCAGGAATCTGCGTAGCTCCACTCTGGGAAAGGGTTGGCGCCTTGAATGTGCCGAAGCCATCGCCGTTGTAGTAGCCGTCGAAGTCGCCGGAGTCGCCGAACGTCCCGTTCCCGTTCTGATCGACGGTCATCTCAACGAAGTACTGGCCGGCCACCATCCCGTTGATGACGTAGTCGACAGAGCTTGCGGACACGTTCCCCACCGTGTTCGCGAAAGTCGGTGTTCCGCCTGGAGCAGTCATGACCTTAAGTTGAATCGCGCGGCTGGCGAGAACGCTCGGGAGGTGCACGACGCCCGCGATGCTCAACTTGCCATTGAAGGTCGGGGTGGCATCGAGTGTCACGGACGACGGAGCGACCTGCGACGTGTTCGCGCTGGAGCTGCTGCAGTCCAGTTGGCCGAGCGACGCGAGAAGGCCGAGCGCGAGGGCGCTGTAGCGAATCGTGTACCGTCCGCCGCGCTTTTTCTTGTCCTGAAGTCTGCTCATGTCGGAGGCTTAGCGCGGGCCTGGCGCAACCCTGCGTCAATTCACCGAACAATGGCGCCACGCTCACGTCGAGTCGTTAGCAACGCTTCATAGGTTCGCTCTGGACAAGCCCGTTCGGGTCTAGGATCGAGAGTCTTCCTCGGCGATCGAAACCGCGCTGCCGATCCCCGATTCGAGCGCGCCGCCTGGACCGCCTCCCATCGCAGCGGATGAGCGCATGCCCCCCGGCGTCGCGCTTCCGACGGCGCGCATCGCTACGCCACGCGCGGTCACCTTCTCTGGCGAAGTTGGTCCGACCGCAACCCTGGGTGTCGCCGTCGTTGGCGCTTGGCGCTCGGGGGTCCATCGCCGCTCGCTGGCGGACGGCATCGATTGCCGTGGAAGCCCGCGGTGACCTCCCGGCGTCGAACCCCGCAGAAAGGTCCTTGCCCGGCGGAATCCCCAAGCCATGTTTTTTCGCTTCTTCAGGCGTCGCGACATGCGCGAGCCCATTCGGAGCGTCCACTTCGAGATCCTCCGCCGTCTCCAGGGCCGCCCCCATCGATGACGCTCGTGTCGCCTCCGCCGCCATCGCCGGGCGTTCCGCACGTCTCCTCTTCGGTGCGCTACCGACGTCCGTCATGGAGGCGGGCGGAGGGCTCGGCGTTTTTCTTCCAGGATCTCGAGACGGCGATCCCTTTGCGATTGAACCACCGTGGACTCGACGTCCTCGACCTGGCCGAGCTCCGTCGGCAGCTCGAACTTGAGCCCCACTTTGCTCACGAGTTGATCGAGCACCTGGAGAATGGCGCTCGTTGAAGTGTGGTCGAAGATTTTCTCCCAGCCGACGGCGCCGAGAATTCCCTGCGGCGAGGCGTCTCCCGTGCGGTGAATCTCTTTCACCCAGGCGCCGAGATCGGCGTTCGACAGGCGCGGTGCGAAGACGTCGATGCCCCTGCTTTCGCCATCCGGTCCAGCGAGGGTTTCGAAGAACCAGCTCGCTTCGAAGAGACCGAGCTCGAATGCCGTGAGGAGGGCTTTGTGCGCCACCGGTCCGGTGAGCTTCCCGCTTCGCCAAAACATCCACCACTCGGAGAGGGGGAGGGCCTCGATCACGATGGCCGGGGTGAGCCCCGCCTCGAACGCGACGTGATCGATGTCGCCTGCGAGGAGCGCGTCGTGCACCACTTCTTCGACTTTGGCGTCGTCGTCGCGGACGGCAGCTTTGAGCCCGCGCACTCCCCACCCGGCGATGATGGGCCCGCGCACATTTTTGGGTATCAACCGGAGGATCTGATCGGCCACGATCTCGTCGTCGTGCGGGAAAAAATGGGCGAGGAACTCCTCCGAGCTCCGCACGCGGCCATCGCTCGTTCGGCGGTGCTCTTCGAGCGCGAGGCAAAACCGTCGGAGAAGGGCGTCGCCTTGGCTGGTCACGGGGCCGTCGAGCTTACCCCTCCCTCCTTGCATTTACCTGCGAAATCCCTCAGGAAGAGCGCGGATGACGGCCCTCACTTTTGCTTCGCTCGTTCGCCGGCGCCTCGCCGACGAGATCGGGCGCATGACGAAGGAGGCTCCGTTCACCGTCGCTCTCACCTACCCGTCGCCGTACGGAGCGGGCATGAGCTCTCTCGGTTACCAGCGCATTTACCGGGCGATCATGGAGACTTCGGGCCTCGCGTGCGAGCGCGTTTTCCTCGATGACGCTGCCGAGACGGATATCACTCTCCAAACCCGGCCGCTCTCCTACGAGTCGCTCCGACCGCTCGAGGCCTTTCCGGTCATCGCGGTCAGCGTGGCCTACGAGCTCGAGATCGCGGGTCTCATCCAGATGCTCGTCGCTGCCGACATTCCGGTGCGCCGATCGGAGCGTGACCATCGGCATCCCTTCGTGCTCGCCGGCGGGCCGCTCACTTTTTCGAATCCGCTCCCGTTGGCAGGCATTGTCGACGCCGTCGTGGTGGGGGAGGCCGAGACGATCACCCTCGATGTCCTGCGGACTCTCGAAGGGATCTCAGGGCGCGCGCAGCAGCTGGATGCGCTCGCAAAGATTCCTCACGTGTACGTGCCAAGCCATCACGGAGCCATCCTGCCCACGGTGGCGAAGGTCGACGACGCGATGATCCCGGCGTGGGCGCCGATTCGCACGCCGCACGCCGTCCTGTCCGACATGTTCTTGATCGAGACGGAGCGCGGGTGCTCACGCTCGTGCACGTACTGCGTCATGCGCCGATCGACGAACGGCGGAATGCGTCTCGCCTCGATGGAAACGATCCTCGGCTTGATTCCGCCCGACGCGCGGCGGGTCGGGCTGGTCGGCGCCGCCGTCAGCGATCACCCTAAAATCACGCAGATCGTGAACAGCCTTGCCGATCGCGGAGTCGAGGTGGGGCTCTCGTCCCTTCGTCCCGATCGCTTGAGCGACGAGTTCGTCGGCGCCCTCAAACGCGCCGGAACCAAGACCCTCACCACCGCCATGGACGGCCCGAGCGAGCGGCTCCGCGAGACCCTAGAGCGCAAGGCGCGCATTCGCCACCTTCTCAAGTGCGCGGAGATGGCGCGCAAGCACAAGATGGATCGCCTCAAGCTCTACTTGATGGTCGGTCTACCTACCGAGACGGAAGCCGACATCGACGAGTGCGTCGCCTTTTCTACCGAGCTGTCGAAGATCATCCCGCTTTCGCTCGGCATCGCGCCGTTCTGCTCGAAGCGAAACACGCCGATGGATGGGCTGGGCTTTGCGGGGATCGACGTGGTCACCGATCGGCTGGATCGCCTTCGCCGCGGGCTCAAAGGGCGGGTCGACGTGCGCTCCACGAGCGCGAAATGGGCCTGGGTGGAGTACGTGCTCGCCCAGGGTGGAGAAGCCGAGGGGCTCGCGCTCATCGAGGCCGTTGCGCAAGGCGGCCGCTTCTCTCACTACAAGAAAGCGTTTGCTGCGCTCCCCGCTCCGGGCACCGAGCATCGGCCGAGGCGCGCTCTCGCGATCGCTCAGGTATAGAACGGTCCTTTTTTCGACCGAGAGCCGCTATAAAGAAGCGCGTGACTCCCGCAACCAAAGCCATACTCGTCCCGCTCGCATACATCGCGTTCGTGCTTGGCGCCGGCGCGCTCGTCTACAGCTTCGTCTCCGTCGTGCGCGAAGGAGAGACGCGGCGGCGCTGCAGCGCAGAGTGCTTGCTCAAACCGGACTACGCCGCGGCGACCCGCAAGCTGCCGGCGTTCACGCTGAAGAACATGACGGGCGCGGACGTGAACATCGAGAGTTACCGCGGCAAGGTGGTCATCCTAAATTTTTGGACGAAGACGTGCGGGCCGTGCCTCGAAGAGATGCCGGAGCTCGCCGATCTTGCGCGCATTTTGAAGGACCGCACGGACGTCGCGGTGATCACCATCTCGACCGACGACGGCCCCAACGAGGTGCGCGATACGTTGAAGACCGTTCTGCGCGGCGACCCGCCGTTCGAAGTGCTCTTCGATCCCGACTCGAAAATCGTCGGTGGAAAATTCGGCACGCATCTCTTTCCGGAGACGTGGATCATCGACAAGCGCGGCGTCCTCCGCGCCCGCTTCGACGGCGCCCGCGAGTGGGGCAGCGCCACGGTCGTAGAGCTGGTCGATCAGATTCGCAACGGTGGCTACTGCCCGATCGAAATGCGCGAAGGCAAAGCGTTGGGCGAGGGTTCACGCCTCTGCAGCGAGCTCGGCGGCTAGCAGGGGTCGATAAAGCGGCTGCGCAGGCAAAATCGTCGGTCGGGTATCCGAGACCTCCTCTACTCCGTGACTCTCCGTGAAGCACTGGAATCGGCTGGAGGAAGGACTCCTCCTTGCGACGACGCCGAGGGTCGCGTGGCCCATGCTCCTCCGCCGCTGTTTTTCCGTCGACGTCCTCAAATGCGCGCGGTGCGGCGGCCGGCTTCGCGTGATGGCGGTCGTGCGCAGTTGCGCACTAGGGCGCACCCACAGCGACGCAAACGCCGGACTGCGTTGGAGACGGATGCGGTCGTGGGTCGTCGCGCTCGCATGGACGCGGCTCGGTCTCGTTCATCGGCTTCCGCGGCGGAGGATCGGG
>JAYTOU010000026.1:0-32260 GCA_043747615.1 Myxococcales bacterium
AACGCGACCGAGCGCGCCATCCGCGGGCCCGTCGTAGGGCGCAAAAATCACTACGGATCGAAGTCGCGGCGCGGTACCGAGGTCGCAGCGACCTTCTACTCGCTCATCGAAACCGCGAAGCTCCAGGGCGTCGACCCCGCGAGGTATTTGCGCGAGGCCGCTCTCGCCGACGCGCGCGGCGAGGTGGTCTTCCCCGACAATCTTCCGCGCTGAGCGGCGACTACGGGGTCGCCGGTCACAACGTCAAGACGGGGCCTGGCGAGACCTTCCGGACGAGGCGATTGAGGTTCTTCGCGAGCACGTCGCGATGCAGCTCAAGACGCCGGAGCAGCAGGACTCGGACTTGCTCTTCCACGGGGTGAATGGTCGTTTCCGGTCACCGTCCGTTTTGAACAAGCCCCTCGCCGACGTCGCCACGGAACTTGGGCTCGGCAAGAAGATCACACAACGTGCCCTTCACCGAACGTTCAACGACCTCGCCCGGGCGGCGCAGGTCAACGACCTCGTCACGAGGTCCATCAGCGGTAACCTCACCGTGCAGATGCAGCACCACTACTCGACGGTGAACGGGAGCGAGCAGCGCGCGGCACTCGCTCAGGTCATCCGCCTCGCCGACGGCAAGCCCCTCCAGCACCGAGGTGGGGAGGAAAGTGGGGAGGACAAGAAAAAAGCCGGCTAGGGCATCGCCCCAAACCGGCCGCATTCACACGCTGAACCTGGAGCGGGACACGAGATTCGAACTCGCGACATCCAGCTTGGGAAATTGGTGAGTCGGCGCGGAGCGCTCGACCAATTGGCTGCAAACGAGCTCATCCCGCCTCCTTCACACCCCTTATCACACCAAGTTCTTCAGAAGTCAGTAGGCGTACAACTTTTCCGAGTGCCGATCGCATCTCGTCGTGCTGCGCGGTCGAGTAATGCCTCTGCATGCTCTCCGTCGCGTGACCCGAGATCGCGCGCGTAACGATGTCGTGCACCTCGGCACGTCGCGCCAGATCTTGAAACGTTCGTCGCATCCCGCGGGGCGTGAGTCGGATGTTCCACTTCAGCGCGGTGAGCACTTCCTTGAACGGCTTCACGAGCACGGTCCTCGCTCGCAAGCCCCCTTTCGTTGAAGGGAAGAGATACTCGGAGTCCTGCATCGCCCCAGCCGGGAGCGCGTTCACGTGTCCGCGGAGCAAGTCGATGACCTCGACGGGTAGGGGGATCTCTTGGTCTTGCCCGGTCTTCGTTTGGTCCATGATCTCTTTCCCGAGCGAATTCGATCGACGCAGGAGAATGAGACCCTCGTCCCACAGCAGATCGGGCTCCGAGCCATTTCTGCGGAGCGGCCGGAGAGACGACGGACGAGCACCGATGACGAAACCGAGGAACGTCATCGCGTAGTGGTTCGGATGAAGCTCTTTGAGCTTCTCCAGAAACTGGGGAATCTGCGCGGGCACAAGGGAGTTGGGTTGCTCCCTCGTGTACGTGCGCGGCGTGTCGAACATCTCGATGTCGTCCGCGGGATCGCGCGCGAGCTCGAAGTGCTTTCGCATCGCGCCGCAAATGACCTTCAGAATCGAGATCCATCCGTTGGCGGTGACGGGGGACAGCGCGACGAGCTTTTCCTTCCCGGCGTCCCGCGCGCGAATCGAGAACATGCCGTCTCGAATCCACAGCGCGACCTGACTACGCCATTCGACGATGTCCGCATATCGAAGTTCGTCGACGTAGAAATGCCCGAAGGCTGGGACGAGCCTTTTCAGCGTAGTCGCCCAGAGCTCTCGGGTTTTTGCCGACTTGAGTTTGTTCTCAACGACCTTTGCCTCGAATAGCGACGCGGCGTATTCGCTCCAGAGAGTCCGCGATGGCCGCTTGCGTCCCCTCGCGAGGTCGCGCGCGTCGGACTTCATCTGGTCGCGAAGGCGCTGCGCTTCCTCGAGCGATGCGTCGCGAAGAATCCGCATCAGGCTGATCTCTTTGCCGCTCCGCGGATCCGTTGCTCGCGTCCGCAGCAGGAAGCCCCCCTGTCGGAGGCGCCAGATTCCTTTGCGAACCGGCTTCGTCGCGATCTCGTAACGCCACCTCGTCACCCACATTGCAATCATCCCCCCGAAGAAACGCGTCGAGATCCTCTCGCTTCCACATGTAACAGCCGGTGCCACCCCGCCGCCCACATGGACGAATTCTACCGCGTCGATGCGCTGCTCGAAGACCGTAGGCGGTCTTGTATCCGCAATAGTCTGCCGCGAGCGTCGTCGACATCACAGGCGGATATTGCTTCTCGCTCGAGTTCGCAGTCACTCCGCGGGTCCCTGCGGACTCATGTACTCAGGTACTTGGTTACCCGAGTCCGCGATGTCCGACGGCACGTGGCAGAGAACGCCCACCTTCCGCGGTCCGGCGTACAACGATCCCACTCGCAACTCGGCATCAGGCATCGATCATCCTTTTCCGTCGACCACGTGGCGTGGAGCCATCCTTTTCCGTCGACCACGTGGCGTGGAGCGGCACGGCTCAGTTGCAGCAAGATGTTCTTCGCGAAGAAAACCGTCCATTCGCCTTTTAGCGTAGGGAGTGCACCTTCCTGCCGCGCGTGTTGATCACCCAAGCATCGCCGCGTCTCGAAGAAGACGATGGGCCGCGGCGGAGACTGAGGAGTCGCCAGTCTTTTGCCTCAAGTTCTCGAGATGCTTCTTCAACGTGCTTGGGGTGATACCGCGTTCAATTTCGATTTCCGCTCGGGTCGCGCCACTCGCGACGCGCGCGAAGATAACGATCTCGGTCGCCGTCAGGGCGTACTGGGACCGCCACAGCTCGATGACCGCGTTCAATCGCACTGCCCCTGTTTCACGGCGTCGGATCGCCCTCAAGACGAATGCCGTGACCCGATCAGCGTCGGCGGGCTTCACCGCGTACTGCGCATCCAGATCTAGAGCGCGATTCGCGTGCGACCGATCGCAGTGTCCGGTCAGGATGAGGGCCGGCACGTTCATACTCTTTGCGCGAAGAGCCTCGAGGAATTCGAAACCGGACCCATCTGGCAGCGAAATATCGACGAAGACGGCATGCCACGTCGCTCCGTGCTCGAGCAGCGAGAGTGCCTCCCTGAGCGTGTGCGCGGCCTGTGCCACTCCAAACGTCTTCAGCGTGCGAATGAGGCTGGCTGCAACGCCGAAATCATCTTCAACGACCAGAAACGTGGGCGCATCATTCCTGCAATCTAAGAATTGGACCATCCCACCCAGTCGGCCCGAGCGCGGCGCGAGTTGCGTCTCTTTGACGACTCCCGGCGTTTTAGACGCGATGAACGCGTCTCCACCGAGCACTCGCTCCTCGATCTCCCACGGAGCGTGTAGCGTCGAAGGATGGTGGACGGCCTCCAAGAGACGCTCACACCGATCGTCCAGTCGATCGCGCTCCCTGCGTCGATCGCCATCACCCATCCAGACGAAGAGACTGGGCGCCCGGTGCCCGCAGTCGGGACTGGCGTTGTAGTTTCGATCGCAGATCGGATCTTCGTCGCGACGGTCGACCACGTACGCCATGTCCCGCCGGAATGGCTCGTTCTCGTCCTTCCAGGGAAGGCGTCCAACCGCTCTCCGAAGATCCAGCGGAGCGGTCGCCGCGAGCGCGAGGACCTCGCCTGGTACGAGATCGACCCTCGCTCGCTCGCGGGGTCGTCATGTACTCCGGTGCCGCTCGAAAGACTCCACGTCCGATCCATCACAACGCCAGCCCTGTACGCCACGGGCTTCGCCGGCGCCTACCTGAAGGTGGATGCAGAGAGCTTTCTCGCCGGGTTCTTTTCCTTCCCGACCGGCGTGATCGGCGGCGACCCGCTCGTCGTGCACTGGGATCCCGAGCACCTCACTCAGCCAGGGCCCGGCTATGCGCGAGCCCTTCCGCCCACCAAAGGGATGAGCGGGGGCGGTCTTTGGACGTACCAAGATGGGCTCGTCGTCGAAGTGCGGCTCGTCGCGCTACTCGTCAGCGAAACGGTGGGGCTAAAGCAAGCGACGGCCATTCTGATCGGGCACTGGCTGAAGATGCTTTCAGAGGATCTCCCCGAGCTCGCGCCGGTGATTGCGGCGCACACTGCGCGCGAGGCGCGCCGCGCGTAGTGCTCATTGCGTGTATGCCCGCGCAGCCGCAAAACTAGGCGAGGAGTTGCCCCTCGAACCAAATGTCGAAGTCGGCCGCCGTGCGCATCCTCGTGAACCGCTCGTCTGTCAGGACCCCCGTGAGGGCGCGCTCGACGACCTCGGCCATCGCCTTGAGGTCACTATCGGTGAGGTCGCCCGAGTCGCCCGAATGAACCAACGCACTCCGAATTTCGTAGAGACGGGCCATGAGAGCGAAGACGCGCCGCTTCATCGCGGTACCACGCCCAATCAGGTGCGCCGCTCTCAACCGCACTCGATCCGTCACTCCCGCCCTAGAATTCGGCTTTGTGAGCAATGCTTCGAGCGCGATCGCATAAAGCAAGAACGCCTGATCCCGACGTGGCTCGACGAACGCGCGGCCCGCCCAGGCGAGCGCGTTCACCACGCGGTCGTCGAGGTCTGATCTCCCTTCTCGGCCGAGAAGCTCGCTCGCGCGGCTCAGACCGACTTCGATTGCGCGAGGTGAGCTCACGTCCATGCCGAGGACATGCGGGTTCGCGGCAGGCCACGGGGTGCTCGAATGGAGTGCACCACCATCGATGGCATGCGCCGCCCATACGAGGGCCGTTCGCGTTCCTTCGGGAGCGAGATAGGCGCGGTATACGCGCGGTAGTTCCTGAAGGAACGGAGCAAAAAAATTCAAGATGTCCACCGTGCGGCGGATGCGTTCGATCCCTAGATGCTTCGCGGCCTCATTGTCGACCGCACGCACGGTCACCGACGCGAGCGCATGCCCGGAGAAGGACTCAGAAAGCTCTTCGCGCGCGGTCTGACGAGTGGCGTTTTCGGCCGCAATCTTCGCTGCTGCAAAACGACGGTGCCTCGCCCCCCAGTCAAGCAGGTTCGCGGCCACTTCTTGTCCACGTTCTTTTCCATGTCCAAACTCAACTCCCCCGAACGCGAAAGGCAGGCCGGGTGGTCCAAGCCCTTGGACCTGGGCGGCCACGCGCCATTCGCTGGGCAGCGCCCCCAGCGCCTTCCGCATCGTGAGGAGCTCCCGCGTGAGTCGCCCCTCAAACTTCGCGCGCGTCTCTCCCGCAACATTCTTTTTTGGGCGGAGGGTACGCAGGATCGTGTTTCGGAGGAGCCGCTCGACGGCATCGCGGCTCAGCGTGCGTTCCGCGGAGTTCCTTCCGTGAATATCCGCGAGTTTCTCGATGCATTCCCGATATTTTTCTGCCAGAGCGCCGGAGATCCGGATGCCGCCGAGCTTCATGTTCACGAACATGACGAAGTAGCCGCCGTCCTCCTGCTCGTCGGCCGTCGAGTCGCCGATCAAAGAGTCGGCGCGCAACCGCTCCAGGAGGTCACGCGTCGTCAGGAGAGCCTTCTTGAGGGCCTTGGCGCTTCGAGACGAGTCCACACGTCATCGTAGCGCTTCAATCCGCTCGCCGCGCGTGTCTCGCCGCGCCCTGGCCGCGGAGCACGCAAGAACGACTGATATGCTACGCAGGTGACCACGCCGGACTTGCCGCCCGACGTCCCCGACGCGACGTTCGAGGGCGCTCCGATCGCGTACCTCGCCTGGGCGACGATCACGTTCGACGGGCGCGCGATCGAGTGGTGTGTCTATCCGCACGGAGGCGGCACGACGAAACACAACGGCAAGCTCGTGAGGCAGAATCCGCCAGGGCTCATGATCGTGATCCGCGCTGCGGGCGGCGATGAGCGCAATACCGCGGGGTTCGAGATCGACGGTGGGTTCCGCGACGTGCGGCGCACCGATCTGGACGAAGCCCTCGATCGCCTCGCTCTCCGCATCTGACGTCGGACGCTGGCAACGCGCATCGGGCCGATGCTCTGCCGGAACCGTCACGCAACCACGACCGGTGCTACAAGGAAGGAGGGGCGGTGCGCGATGCGTCGAATCATGTACGTCGAAAACAAGAGTGGCGGACTCGACGGCGACGGCCGCATCGGCTGGGTCGAACTCTCGAGGTCGGGTCGGACCTACCACTACGGCGGTCGTCACCTGACGAAAACGAAGAGCGGTTACAAGTACAACTGCGTCGACCACGAGAGCGGCGATCTCTATTGGGTGTCCGGTCCGCGGAAGGACGGCGCGGACAAGCTCTATGGAGGTCGCGTTCAGATCGATGAGGACGCGAGGGTCGAGTACTGGACCAGCGTTCGCGAGCTTCCCTCGCGTGCAGGGCAGACCGAGTACCGCGCCGGAGCCTCGACACGAACATCTGGGACCACGCGGCAGAACGAGCTCCGGGCACGCGGCCTCGCCGTCTCCAAATAACCGGACTGAACCAAAGGCTTCTGTGACAAGCGTCGACACTCTCGAGGAGTTCGAGCGGATCGCCCAGGAGGGGGCCGTGCTCTGCTTTGAAAAACCGGACGAGGCTCGCCCGCTGCTAGAGGGGGCATACCGGCTGGCCCGACGACTCGGACTCGAACACGAAGCAGGAATGGTGGCCGTCCTTCTCGCAAGGCAGGCGTATACCAGCAAGAGGTACGCAAGCGCGATCCACATCCTCCGCCATGCGACGCGTGCGCACTCACGTGACAAGAGCGTCGCCCAGTCGTTTGCCTACGTTCTCGAGTACATCGCGGAGCGGATGCTGGCCCGCGGGCACGTCGCGAGAGGGGTGGTCCTCCTCGACAGCGCGGCGATCGGGGAGACGCGATGGGCCGAGATGGAGAGCGGCCCGGAGCGCGAGCGCCACCTCGCGTGTGCCGAAGGACTCTCGCGCCGCGCACGTGAACTCCGAACGGGGTGATCCGCTGGCGCGAGGTACCGCGCACGAGACTTCGGGCGCACTCCGCGACGGGGTGTGCCTCACGCGATCGTGAACCCGGAGCCGTGCCCCGGGGACCACAGCCTGCTCCGCGAAAGCATTCGAAGCGGGTGTCGTCCTCTCGGCGCGGCATCAACGTCAGATCTGCCGGCGCTCCGCCCGCGGCACAGAAGGTGCTCCTGTCTGATGGATGGCACGGACACGAAAGACGTGGGCGGCGACGTTCGGTGCAATCGTCCTCTCGGCGTCTCCCGCGCTCGCACAAGGTGCGGGAGTCGGCCCGCCTCTTCACCCGAGGGGCTCGGCGGTCGTTCATCTCGACGCGACCGACAACGTGACACTCGAGGCGCAGCACGGGTCTGCATGGGCGGTTGTCTGCGCCGCGCCTTGTGACCAGCGGCTGCCGCTCGACATTGCATATCGGCTCAATGGCTCCGCGCGAACGTCCGCTCCATTTCGAATCATCGCCCCGGAGTCCGAAGATCACGTCGTGTTGACCGCGAAGCCAAGCTCCTCGTTCGGCTTCGGCACTGGCGTCGTGTTCACAATTCTCGGCGGGCTCGGCATGTTCCTCGGCGCCGGGAGCGTTGCCGTGGACGGAATCGAATGGATCGCCCATCCCACGCTCGACCCGAAGAAAGTCAAAGACGGTTCTATTCCAGCAATCCTTCTCGGTGCGGGCGCGGCTGCCGCGCTTCTTGGGATCGCATTCATCGCCCTCAACGGTCCCAGTACCGTTGATCAACCGCACCCCGTGCAACCCGAGCCTCTGCGATCGTCTTCTCCCGCGGAGCAGCCCGAAGCACTTGGTGCGCCCGCGCCGCTCATGTTCCCCATCTTGTCCGCGACGTTCTAGGTTTCACTCTCACGTCCAACGACTACGGAAGGCCGATCACCGCGACCGGCGCGGTCCTCGTGATCGTGGTCGAGTCCCCGAGTTCGCCGAATCGATTTAACCCCCAGCAGCGAACCGTCCCGTCGGCGAGCAGCACGCAACTGTGTCCCGCGCCGACGGCGAGCGACGTTGCGGTGGTGATCCCTAATGTGCGGGCCGGTTGGGGCCCGTTGTAGATCCCGCCCGTCCCGAACAAGCCGAGCCAAGGGCCGTCCGAGTCAGACAAGAAGTTGTCGTTTCCCCAGCAAGCGATCTCGCCGCTGCGACGTCGGGCACACGCGTGGTAAAGCCCGATGCCCACCTGGACAGCGTCCGAAACACCGACGACGTCAATCGGCACGGAGCGGGAGCCGCCGGATCCGTCGCCCGTGAGTTGTCTTTCTTGGCCGTACCCCCAGCAGGAGATCAGCCCCGACGACCGAGTGGCGCAGACGGCGCCAAACCCTCCCGCCACAACATCGATGGCATCCGTGATGCCGAGCACTGGACCTGGTCTGGGTCGTGCCTTGGGCCCGCAACCGAAGGTGCGGTTCGGGTTGGGATCGGTGCCATCCCCGAGGTCACCGCTTCCGTTTGCGCCCCAACACACGACTGCACCCGAGCTCTCGGTAGCGCAGCCCACACCGAGGATCGTCGCCGTTCGAGCGCTTGAGAGATCCAGGACAGGCTGAGGATCGGGCCGGCTCATGAAGGTGCCGTCACCCAGATCGCCGCATTCGTTGTCTCCCGAACAGACAACCGTGCCGTCGCGTCGAACGGCGCACGCAGAACCCGCATCCGTTACGATTCGAGCAACCGAGCCGGCAGCAAGACCCGTGATCTGAACTGGCGACGAGCTGTCGCGCGCTGCAGTCGCGAACTGGCCAAGCGTCTTCTCCCCCCAGCACACGACGGTGCCGGACCGTCGTCGCGCGCACGCTGCGGTTGCGCCGATCGCGAGGTCGACCGCGTCATCGAGGTCAGGCACTTGCGTCGGCGTGTTCGACGAGACGAGCGTGCCGTCTCCGAGCTGCCCGTGCTCATTCGCTCCCCAACAGAACACTCTCCCCGACGCGGTCCGCGCGCACGAGAAGTACGCGCCCAGACCGATCTGAACGACAGTCGCCGGGGGCACGCATCGACCCGCTCCGCAAACGAGCCCCGACGCGCATGCGTGGCCGCACGACCCGCAGTTCGAATCGTCTGCCGCGATTTCGATTTCGCATGTGGTTCGAGCGCTGTGGTCGCAATCGGCGAAGCCCGGAGGACATGCCGACGAGATAGTTCCTGGAGCAGCCGGCGCAGACCCAGTTGTCTCACTCAAGAGCCCCGTCCGCGCTCCGCAACTGCACGCCAAAGCCCCAAGAAAGGCCAGCCAGCGTGGCACAAGGTTACGGCAGACGGGAGACCTACGTCGATTCACGGCGATGCGACGAGCTTGAGCGAAACGTCCTGAATCTTTTCGGCCGCACGGCAATCGTTGAACGCGACGTTGAGCGTCGCACCGACTGCCCCAAGGACGAACCTAAGCATCCTCCATCTTAGCCTTCGCGGACGGTAAGTCTTGGGAGACGACAGAGAGCGGCGCAGAGCCTCGAGCGACCATTCAAGACGTCAGGTGCCACGTCGGCGGCGCTCAAGCTGCTCCCGGTCCCATTCGCGCATCGACGCCTCGTGCGCGACCTGCTCACGTTGCTCCACAAGCTCCGGGTCCTCTGGCTTTGCACCGAGCGGCGTCGTCCACTCGAGATAAAGCGCGCGAACCGCGGTCGGCGTTTGCTTCGTCTCGATGACGATGTCGCCAAGCTTCATCCCACGACGAAACAGATCAAATACTTGAGCGGCAATATCGCCCGTGGCCTTGGTGACGCGTCCTCGCTTCGCGGCGAGCTCCGCCACCTCCTGTCGGTCGAAGCGGTGAATGCCATCGCGATCCTTGATCGGGTGCAGCTCCTTGCGCCGCTCCCAACGGCGTACCGCTGAAACGCTCACGCCGAGTAGCGTGGCGACCTGGCCTCGCTTGAGCAAGTAGACCTCGCGAGGTTCCATCGTCACGACGGTCGCGCGGAGTGGGCTCAAAAACAAGGGTGTGATTTGAGGTGCATGTACCGGTGCATGCACGGGTGCAAACGCTCAGAATTGTGCTTCGTTTTTCATGTCGATACGACCGTGGGCATCCAACCACGGAGGCGCGACACATGGCGTTCGACACGAAAAGCATCGCGAAGGCGAGGGAGTACGTAGACAAAGCGCGCGAGAAGATGGCGCGCATTCGAGAGCACGCCGAAGAGGCGATCGGGACCGGGATCCAGATCGCCGAAGTCGGCGGAACGGCGTTCGGATTTGGGTATGCGAACGCGCGCTGGGGAACGAACGGCGAGGTTAAGGTGATGGGCGTTCCGGCCGATCTCGGGGTCGCCGTCGCTCTTCACGGAGTCGCCTTCATGGGCGGGCTCGGGAAATACTCCGAGCACGGACACAACGTCGGAAGCGGCGCGCTCGCGTCGTACGCGTACCGCATGGGAACGCAGCTCGGCTCGACGGCCGCGCAGCACGCGGGCGGCGTGCAACCCGCGAGCTTCCAGACGGCGGGGACGCCGGCGTTCATCAACGGCGGACAGCAGCACGCCGTGAGTGGTCTTGGCACGCGATACACGGTCCACGCGGACCACGCCGGCTCGTAGCGGCGAGCACTTCAACGAAAGCGAAGGAGCAAAAACCATGTCTGGACGAGATATGATCGTGGGTCGCGAAATGATCGTTGGCGCGGGGCACGGGGGCCACGACTACGACGAGCTGATGGAGCACTCCATGGCCGGGGAGCCGGGACGACACCCCGACGAGCCCGAACGCGCGCACTACCCCCAATACGTGCAGCACCATCCGCAGCACCCGCAGCAGCAACATCAGGCGTACGCGCCGCAGTACGAGCGACCGCGTCCGCCGCCCTATCCGCAGCCGGGACATCACACCGAAGGCCCGCGCGTCGTGCGCGAGCATCCGCAGCATGCCCGGCAGTTTCCGATCGGGTTCACCCGGAGCGCGATCGCGCCGGGCATCGCTGTCGACATCGAGGTGAAGCCTCAGGTGCTCTTCCGCGGGGAGCGCCTCGCCGTGGCACCGAGCATCGCGCGCTACTTCGACGTCATCGACATCAAAGTCGGGAAAGACAGCCAGCTCGCTGCGACCGGCGAGATGCCGGCGGAGTCGTTCTCGGCGTTGGCAGTCGGCGTGCGGCTCGAGCTCGATACGGCTTCGCCCGGAATCACCCTCACCATCACCGTGCGAAACATCGACGTCGCTGCCCAGGATTTCAAGGCCGTCCTCTACGGAACGGTTCTGGAGTAGCGCGTGTATGCGCCCCTCTTTCAACTTCGCGCGTTCGACACGATCAACGATCGCGCGAAGGGGGTGGTGCTCATCCACCTTCTCGAGGGGCTCATCGCGGCGGATGTCGCCTACCTCCTCGACACGCCAAAGACTCCGTGGCTCTACGAGAGCGGCGTCGTCTACGAAGAGGAGCCCGAGGGCCGCGACAACTGGCAGGACATTCCGACCACGATCGATCTTCGGGTCGGGGACTGCGAGGACCTCGGGTGCTGGCGCGTCGCAGAGCTTCGAGTGCGGTCGCGTGAGCACGCGCGGCCCGTCATCCGAAGCAGCGTCATCGGGAATCGCACCGTTTATCACGTCGCCGTTCAACGGAGCGACGGACGCCTCGAAGATCCCTCCAAGAAACTAGGCATGCGCTGAGAACGGAGAAGGACCAATGCCGATTTTATTGCTGTTGCTCGGTGTGGCGACGCTCGCCGTCGTCGCATCGAATGCGGGCTACAAGAAGCCTCCCCCTCAGACGTACACGCTCGACTACGCCATGCCGCCGGACCTGCGTAACCAGGTACTTGCGGCACTGGTCGGCGAGAACGATCCGGCCAAGCTGGAGGCGTTCGGGCAGGCACTCGCTCCGCTCTACCCGCTCGCGTCTTCGCAACTTCGCGCGAAGGCGGGATCGCTGCGAGGCGCGCCTCTCAAGTTCTCGCTGCCGTCGATAGTGCCCGCGCCTCCCATGGCTCCCCCGATCCCCGCGATGCCGGCGGCCCCCACGGCACAGGGGTCGTCGTTGCTCGAGATCGGACAACTACCCGAGCCGACGCGATCACAGGTGTTGCAGCAGCTCGCTAGCGGGAACGACCCGGCGGCCCTCGAGACGCTTGCGACCCAGCTGGACGCTCTGTCGCCCGCAGCGGCATCCGCACTACGCCTGCGAGCCTCGATGCTTCGGAGCCTCCCATTGCCGGTGCCAGCACCTGCCGCACCGCAACCAGCAGCCGCACCGCCAGCCATTGTTCCCCCGGCTGCTACCCCGGCGGCACCGGCTGCTCCCTCACCACCGGCGGCGCCATCGCCCTTTCCGCCGGGCCTCGGCCTGGATCCGGGGATGCCTCCCGACGTCGCGCAAGCCGTCATGACTGCACTCGCTCGGGAGACCGATCCAACGAAGCTCCGCGGATTCGCAGCTTCGATTGCGTCCCAATTTCCGATCGCCGCCGCCTTGCTGACGGCGAAGGCGAATACCTTGGCGGTGTTCGTCGGCCCGTCAGCCCCAGCGCCGACGACTCCGTTCATCATCCCGACGGCGACGCCCGTGACCTCGGGCACGTACACCGTCCTCCCGGGCGACTTTCCGATCAAAATTGCGCAAAAGCTCATTCACGACGGGAATCGCTGGCCCGAGCTCGTCGCCGCGAATCCGCTGAAGAAGAAGGCTGTCGACGGTAACTTCGCAACGTTGCTCCCCGGCGAGGTGCTGCAGCTTCCTTCTTCGTGGGGTGTTCCGTCGACGTTTGAGGCGGTGAGCCTCCCGAGAGTTGCCGTCGTGCCGACCATCACGGCGCCGATGGTGGCCGCGGGCGCGTACGTCGTTCAGCCGGGCGACTTCCCGATCAAGATCGCTCAGAAAATCGTTCACGACGGCAAGCGCTGGCCCGAGCTCGTCGCGGCGAACCCCGCGAAGAAACGCGCAGCCGACGGGAATTTCGCGAACCTCCAACCGGGGGAAAGGCTCCTCCTGCCCGCATCCTGGACCGCGCCACCCGCGCCGGCCGTTCAAAACGCACTCTTGCTCAGCCCCGGAGGATCCCATGCTTCGTCAACATGACAGTGTGCTCGCGGAAGGAACCTTCCGCATCGTCCTCACCGACCAACACCGCGTACTCGCGGTGCTCGATGCACCGAACACGATGCTCGGACCGTTGCACTTGATGGTCGCGATCGATCGTGCTGAGCGGCACCCGCGGCCGATCGATTTCCGGAACTCCCATCTCGCGCCGGCGTACGCGGTTGGATTCAGCTTCTCGGACATCGGCGATGCCATCGGGCACGCGGCCGAGTCGACCTTTAACGCGGCGTCGAAGGTCGCGACGACAATCGCACGCCCGGTGTTCGACGTCGCCAAGCACGCAGCGTCGGCGGGCGCGCACTTGATTGCCCACGCGACGCCGTTCCTCCCGCAGGCAACGCGACGTCAGATCGACGCGGCCGCCCGAATCGTGGTCAAAGCGAGACTCGGAGACGTCACCGCAAAGCAATTCATTCGCAACGTCGTGAACGCGGCAAACGCCGGCGTCCACGCGGCACGGGCGATCGGCGACTCGCTCGTGAGCGGCGCGCGCCTCGTCGCGAGAACCATCGATCTGCCGGTGGAGCTCCTCGAGCACGTCCCGGGGATCGGCGGCATCGTGAAGTCGATTTCGCCACTCCAGAAGTTTGACAAGATGATGGGCAATCTTCAGCGCGGAGACTTCAAGTCCCTCGAAAGGATGGTGCACGACGACCTGAGCATGGCGCAGGGCATCGTCTCTCTCATCCCTGGAATCGGCACGGGCATCAGCGCTGGAATCTCGGCGGGCCTTGCCGCTCTCGAAGGCGGAAGCCCGCTCGAAGTTGCTCTTCGCACAGCCTACGGCGCGATCCCGATTCCGATCGGGATTCGGCAGATCACGGATGCCGTCCTCGGCGGCGTGCTTGCTCTCGTCTTCCACCCCGGTCACCTCACGGACGTGGCGATCACTGCGGCGCGCGACGCCGTCCCGAGCGGATTCCCGCGGGAGATTTTCGACACGCTCGTTCAGCTCGTGGTCAAGAAAGTTCCCCTCCGAAAGGTCGCCCTCGGAATGGTCGACCACTACGTGAGCCAGTACGCACCGGGCGCGCTCCACTTTGGCGACGTGCTCACGCATGCCGCGCCGCTCGGAGCACTCGCGCACGCCGACCACTTCGAGCATTTCGCGGAAGCGGCCAAGCACGCCGCTCACCTCGACGAGATCACGAAGCAGGTTCACCGCTTCGCGCATCCCGCCGCTCACCTCGCGCATGAGCAGGAGGAGATCGTGCGCCTTCTTCGTCCCATGCACTTGATGCCGGCATAGCGATGCGGGGGATGGCCGTTCATCCAACGCGACGCGAGAGGCCGGTCAATCACGGCGACAAAACACGGCTCGCCGGCAACGAGGAGAAAACGCTCGTATGGATCAGTGTCGAACATTCTCAACCGTTCACCGTGTACGTAACGGCGCGCGTCGAGGCGCCCCCCGCACTCCTCGCGGGCGTGCAGCCAACGGTCACGATCGATTGGGGGAACGGCGGAGCGTCCATCGCGAGCGACTACGCGGTGGTCAGGCGCTTGCGCGTGCCGCTTGCAGCCAGCGTGATCAAGATCTCCGCGAGGCTCGTCGACCTCGCGACGGGGAAGGCCCCGGCATCGACGGCGTCCTGCGTCTTCAGTGCAGTCATTGCGAATGGCGTCGATGGAGAAACGCTTCGAAACACGCGGTGGATTGCCCAGTCAGGCGCATCCGGGCTGGTGGCGCAGGGTCCCCAGAGGGTGATGGCAGTCGAGGGATACAACGCGGCGGCTTCCAAGCGATGGGCCATGGTCTTCGACGCGCTCGCCCTCCCGCCGAACGGTTCCTTTCCGCTCATGGCCACGCCCGCAGCCGGATTTCCGGCGGCGTTTGCGCTGCATCGCTTCGACTCGCGCGAATTCTTGAGCGGCGTCTACTGGGCCGCGAGCTCCAGCCCGCTCACGCTCACGCACGACCCGGCGGCGCGCTTTCGCGTCGATTCGGAGCTTCTCCTGTGACGACCGCGGTGGAGCGATACCGCCGGAAAGCCGGAATTGCGACGGCCGCATGGGTCTCTCTCTTTGGAGCGACGCCCACACGGAACGCGCTCGTTCGCGCCATGTCGGTCGCCGAATTCGAAACGCACCTCGGCGACGGCGGGTTTCACAACTGGGGCGGTGTCCAGAAACGCGGGCTGCGTGCAGAGGAAGCCGCCCTGTTGCACGTGCATGGGATCGTCCCCGGTACCGAGGACGCGCTCAAGGCGGCGCGGGGCCTGCTCGCGCCGGGTTCGGACGAAGTCCTCGCACAGGACACGTCTCCGTCGAGTGGCCCGTACTTCACGTGGTTCTGGTCGTTCGAGACTGACGTCGACGCGGCGAAGAAGTTTCTCGAGGTCCTCGTGAGGGATCGTCCCGGCGTTCGCGCCATCATCGATCAGGCGACCCCCGACGAGCTCGCGCGCGCGATGTTCGCGAGCCGCTACTTCGAGGGCTTTCATCCGAACGACCCCGAGGCGAACATCCGGGACTACGCGCGCAACATCAGCGCCACGGGAAAAGCGATCGACTCTGCGCTCGGCGGGGAAGGGGCCGCTCCGCTCCCATCGGACCGAGAACATCACCAGCCGGCAATCGCGCTTGGCTTCCTCGTCGCCGCCGTTGGGATTGCCGTAGCGCGGGGGCCAAGGTGAGCGGCATTCTGCCGAAGTTCGTGCTCCCCGCCGATGTGCGCGCACTGAAGGGCCGCCTCGATCCGACGGTGCGCTCGCTCGATACGACAGTCGCGCAATGCGCGACGATCGAGCCCGCCACGGCCAGCGCGTGGGTCGACTTCTCTCGCGCGTGGCGAGCCTATTTCAATGAGGAGGATTCCTGGCTTCACACGGCCGCGCAGATGGACGCGGGGGAAGCCTACGAACGCCAAATCGCCGACTGGCAGGGCCTCCTCGCGCGCCCCTGCACGCTCCACACGCCGCAGATCACGCCTTCGACATCTCCCCCCGAGACGCACCAGGACACGATTCGAACGGTGGCCATCGCGGGGGCGGTGATCGCCGTCGTCGTGGGAATTCGATCGGTGATGCGATGAGACAGCTCACCGAGGGCTCCGTCAGCATCGCGCGATGGCTGCGTGAGCAAGTCGAGGACCACTGCGTGCGCGTCGCGCTTCGGCAGAAGACCGAGGACGCGGAGCAGCACGTCCGCGAGTGGTCGCTCGTCGACCTGGGCGACGCGGACGACCTCGTCGAGGAGATCGAAGCATGCGCGCACGCGGACAGTCTGAATTTTCGCGGGCCGACGCTCTACGGCATTTTCTCGTACCGGGAAGCGGGGAAGCGCTACGTGAGCAGGACTCTTCTTCGAATCGCAGGGCAGGGGTTCAACCACGCAATGGGCGAGACCGAAGCCGCCGATGCGCGCGGCCTCACCTCGCAGATGATGCGCCACACGGAGGTCGCGTCGCGCATCGCCCTCGGCCACACGCAGGAGATCATCCTCCAGTACCAGCAGCTCCTGGTCGCGCGTGACAAGCGGATCGAGGACCTCGAGTCGCGCTACTTCAAGGTCCTCGAGCTCTACGAGCGACTCACGTCGATGCAGCACGAACGCGACATGGAGGTCATTCGCGCGCAGCGCTCGGACAAGCGCACGGACTTCTTGAAGGAGAAGCTCGACATGCTCGCGCCAGTGCTCGTCTCGAAGATGGTCGGGCAAGGCTCGGGAGGCGCGGCGCTCGGCGAGGAGCTCATGAGGCAGTTCCTCAAGTCGCTCACCCCGGACCAGATGTCGAAGATCGTCGGATCGCTCGCGCCCGAGCAAGCCGCAGTGATCAACGAGATCTACCTCGCGTACGGGGAACGCGAGATCGCCCAAGAGGCGGGCAAGAAAAGCGCGAACGGGAAGAAGACGAACGGTCCGACGAACGCAGGTCACTAGAGGAGGAATCGATCATGGATCCCAAGAAGAAGATTCTGGAGCAGCGAAGCGCCGAGGTCTCGAAGGCCGGGCGCATGTTCTTCAACGCCATATTTGGAGACTCGGAAAAGTTCGTCCGCGAGGTCGGCGAGGAGGGCGATCGCGAGGAGGCGACGGGCGGCGCGATCACTGTCGAGGGGCACGCGAGCGATGACGCGACTGGGAGCGGCAAATGAAGACGAAACACCGGCAATACCCCAAAGTGCTCAAGACGTTTCGAAAGCTCGAAGGCGGGAAGTTCGGCTATCTCGACGTCATCGCGCGAAGCCCCGGCGTCCTCGAGCTCGCCCTTGGAGACGACTTCCTCAGGTTTTCCCGCGAGCAGGCGTTCGCGCTGGCCAACGTCATGGCCGATTGGATGACGGAGACGCGAAGGGAGGACGAGCCTCCGTGCCGCGAGGAGACCGAGGTCGTCGAAGAGACCATCGTCGAGGAGCGCGTCGAGACTCGTCCCAAGTCGCGCGGTCGTCGCGCGGACGCCGGCTGAGGGCCGCGGCCGATGCGGACGAAGGCACTGACGTCGCCGCGTCATCGGACGCGCGCCGCTGACCCCCGACGTGAGGAGCGAAAACAGGCCCGCGCGAAGCTCGTCGAGCTCCGCGGCCAGCTGCGGGAAGCCCGCTCCCGACGAACAGGGGCGCTTCTGGACGCCAAGGAGCGATGCCGCGCCGAGCGTCTGGCAGCTCGCGAGCGCGCAAGAGCATTGCGGCTGCGCGTGATCGCGGAGCTCCGCGAGGCAATGCACGCTGAGCGGGCCGGGGCCCGGGCAACGTGCGCCGAGCGCCTCCGTCAGGCACGCGCCATCAAAGACGAGATTGCGCGGACGCGGGCGGTGCTCGACGCAGAGCGGCGCCTCCAGCGTGATCTCCGACAAGCCGACCGCGCCGACCGTCAACGCCGGCGCGAGGCGCCTGGGCTCGCGCCCCGCGGTGAGAGCGACGACGATGTTCTCGGGCGGATCCCGTCCGAGCTCGTGCCACTGTTCGAGCGTGTGAAGCGGTCAATCAAGCCAGCACCGCGAGGATCGCGCACGGAAGCATTCTTGAAGTACGCCGAGACCCACCCCGAAGAGGTTCTCGCGGCGACGGACGATCCGAGCGACGTCGCCGTCTGCGCGCTCGAGCGCGAGCATCGAGCGACCAAGAGCACCCTGAGCGACTTTGAGGCGCGCAAGGCTGCGCGAATCGAGCGGATGCAGCAGCGCGCGAACCGACTCGCGTCGGCATCGGAGAGCGCTCGCGCCTCCGCGCGGGCCATCGCGGACCACATTCCTATGGGCCAGCCGATTCTCGTCGGTCACCATTCCGAGCGGAGACACCGGCGCGACCTCGACCGAATTCAGCGCGGATTCTCGAAGTCCGTCGAATTGCACAACGAGGCGGAGTCCCTTCTCCGGCGAGCGGAGCGCGCAGAGCGAAGCGGGGCTGTGTCGTCCGATGACCCGGAGGCCGTCACGAAGCTAAGAGAGAAACTCGAGGGACTGGACCGCGCCCGCGCGCGCATGGTTTCCGCGAACAAGGCCGTCCGATCGGCGAAGCCGCGCGAAGCGTTGGCTGCGCTTGGATTCTCCGAATCGTTGATCGCGAAGGCGCTCACACCCGATCCGATGGGGAACATTGGCTTTCCGTCGTATGCGCTCCGAAACGCCGCGAGTGAGGCTGCTCGGGTTCGCAAACGCATCGCTGAAATCGAGACTCGCGCGACGCGACCGCCGCCGTCCGCGATCGAGTTCGCCGGCGCGCGCGTCGAGGAGGCGGACAACCGCGTGCGGATTGTCTTCGAAGCAAAGCCAAATAAAGAGATTCGCGCGGCGCTGAAGGGCGCCGGCTTCCGATGGTCGCCGACGGCGGGCGCATGGCAGCGGCACTCGTCGAACGCGGCCTGGTACGAGGCGAAGCGCATTCTGAACGTAGACACGTCGGTCACCAGCACCGCAAGTACCTGGGTACGCAGCTCCAGTGGCGTCTCCACCGCGCCGATGTGCGGAAAGCCAGCGAATCAGAACGCGCTCAACGCAGGCGGGCCTCTGCCTGCGGAGGTCGAGCGAATCCGTGCGATCGAGCAGCGGCCGCGCGCTCCGGTGAAGGGAGAGGGGCTCGACACGGCGCAGATCGCGAAGCGGATTCGCGAGGACATCAAGGCGGCGGTTCATTCGCGCGTGCTGCCGAAGGCGGCCTACAGCGTGCGTACCGAGAAGTACTCCATGGGCTCGTCGATCACCGTTGTCGCATCGAAGCTCCCGTTCGAAGTCCTCAACCCCGAGGCGTTCACCGTGGAGAAGGGCGCACACTGGGCATCGTTCGATAGGGCGAATCACGGGAGTCGCCTTACGCCCGCGGCGCAGGATGTCGAGCGCGCGCTCAACGCGATCGTCGACGCGTACCACTGGGATCGCTCCGACTCGATGACGGACTATTACAATGAACGCTTTGCGAAGGACGTTCGGGTCGAGGAAGACAAGGGTGCGTGGCAGAAGATCGAGGCCGCGAAGGTCGCCCAGGCGCGCGCTCTGGAAGAGAGGGGTTGAACGTGCCGGCGGCGAAGGCGCTCGACAAGAAGAAACTCTGGCGCGAGATCGAGCGCGAGGAGCGTCGGAAGAAGCGGGAGAAGCTGGCCGAGCTCCGTGTTGAGCTTCGTCGGGCGCGTGCGCAGCGCAAAGAGGCGATGAAGAGCGCCGTCGAACGATGCCGAACCGAGCGTCTCGCCGCGCGGGAGCGGGCGCGTGCACTGCGCATCCGCGGACTCGCCGAGCTCCGTGAAGCCGCGCGACTCGAGCGGACGTCCGCGCGCGACGCGTGCGCGTTGAGCAAGGGAGAGGCGAAGACCAAGGGCGCCGTTCAGCGACGGCGATCCGAGCTCACTGCCGAGGCGAAATTCCAGGCGGACTTGCGCCGCATCGAGCGTGGCAATCGCTCGCGCGTTCGCGAGCATCCCCACGCGACGTATGTCGAGCGGCGCTCCGAGTCGGACGACGAGGTTCGCCAAAACATTTCCGGTGATCTCGTGCCGCTCTTCGAGCGCGTGAAGCGCGCGATCAAGGGTTCGTCGCGCATGACGCGGACGGAGGCGTTCCTGAAATACTCGGAGGAGCACCCCGACGAGGTGCTCGCGGTTATCGAGGACAAGACCGAGGCGCTGATTCGCGAGCTCGAACAACAGCAGCGCGTCGCTACGCGCGCGGCTCATCGTCCGGCACGTCGCGCGGTACCACCTTACGCTGCGGAGCGGTCCGCCGCGCCGTTCTAGTTCCGCTCGGCTCACTTGCGCAGGGTGCACCGCGCCGCCCAGCCGCCAGATCTTAGAACTGCAACGCTCCTTCGCCGATTCAGCTCCAGACGCGTGCGCGTTTGGCGCGCTGCATGTATCGCTACTTGACCGACGAGGACGGGCCGCCGGGGCGAGGTCGCGCATCCGAGGCTTGTTCGCCGCGGCTGCCGCGAGCGAACAAAAGCCCTCTCGATGATCAGATGATCACGTCGTCGCCCAAGAGGACCTAGTCCGCGTCTCGCGGATCCTCGACGTGCACGAGATCGCGACAGCTCGTTCCGAGCGGAAAAACCCTAGCCTCAGCGGCCCCTGCCTTCTCGCTGAACGGTGACGCGATCTGACCGCCCTGGCCCGAGCGAGATCGGTGCTACCCCGATCTGCTGAAATTTCGAGCGGGCACGTTACGGAGGGCTTCCTGGGAAATTAAGCGACGTTCAAAAATCAGCGGTGGAAACGTGCGTGCGAGTCGGAGCTAAATGGAACGCCACGAGGTTCGCCCGTTGACCGCTTGAGTCGACCAGCAGACGCTTGGATCGTGGGGTGTCGTCGGCCCTCACGGGGAGAATGCATGCGAAGAGTATGGATTCCGGTGGGGGTCATTGCGAGTCTAGGGTTCGCGTGCGGCAAGGGCGACGTGCCCGTAGAATCGGTCGGCGCGAACCAGGCGGCCATTTCTGACGGGGATATTGCGACCTGGGATGGCGACATCCTTTCGCGATCTGTCGTTCGATTCCTCCGAGGTCCTGACGATGAGTTCTGTACTGGGACCTTGATCAGTCCGCGCGTCGTCATCGCAGCTGCGCACTGTTTCGAAGGCATTAATACAGGTTCCTTCGGTGATTCGACGTGCCAGGTCCACGCGCCGAATGGCGTGTCAATTGCGAACCATGGGTGCGGAGTCGCTTCCTTCCAGCGCATTTTTAAAGCGGCGGCGCTCGATCGAATTCCGATCACGAGTGTCTGGACGAACGCAACGGACCCCCAACTGGCAAAGGATCAAGCCCACGCCGACATCGCGATCGCGATTCTCGCCCGCCGAGCGACACCCGACACCGCGGCCCAGTCCCCCTACGTTCGGCCCTGGCTCGAGGCCGACCAACAGGATGCTTTTTGGGCAAGCGCTCCCATCGAGTACTTCGGCTGGGGCCGGTACCAACACATTGATAGCAGTTGCAGCTTCGAGACCGATCCGGCGCCGACGTCGGACTGGCTTCGTTTTGTGGGATTCCCAAAGCTTCTCGACACCGATAGCCCTCGAACAGACAGCCTGATCGGGGGGGCTTCGACGGGAGGGCTCGTCTTCCAGGCGCTGTTTAACGATGACGATGCGAAAGGGACGCTGCTTCCGGGCGATAGCGGAGGGCCTCTGTTCATCAGACTGCCCGGTGGACCACAGAGCGAGTGGCGCGTGGCCGGGATTACTTCACGGATCGCGTGCAATCCCGTCTCCGGAAAAATCCAGCAGATCTGGGCTCGCACTATGGAGACCGGAAACGCCACCTTCATTCAGCGTGTTGCGCAGAATCCGGACGGCACGTTCATCGGAGATGACGTTTCAACACCGGGATGCTCATCGCCGCAATTCAGCGGCGACCCCAATGACCCGGACTGCGATGGACTCTTGTCGGAGCCCCTTCACCCCTGGCAGCAGCGCGACAACTGCCCCGACGATTTCAATGCGGACCAGCTCGATGCCGATGCCGATGGTATCGGTGACGTCTGCGATTCTTGTCCCGCAAATTTCGACAACGGCTCGAACTCAAACGCAGAGGGAGAGGCGATCTTCTATCAGAAGACGACTGGGCACGATCTTGCGCACCTCAGTCGATTCTCGACGCCAAGCGACCAATTCGCACACGAGCTCGAAATTCAAAACAACTTCCCAAAGGACGTCTGCGACTTCGTTCCGATCGTGGCACACGAGCCCGATCAGGCGACTGGGCTCGCTGTAGAAGTTGGTCCCCGCACTTTTGCTTGCCCAAGCGCAGGCAACCCAACGCGAAGGTGTCCGACTCAGGACACGTCGCTAATTAACAGCAGCGCCTTTGCGTTCGGCCTCCCGCAACCTCCCAGCCCGCTCGATATCGCGAGGAAAGGCCAAGAGGGGTGGCGGCGTTGCATCTGCGACACCCCCGACGACCTGATGGCGTGCGAGGCGTCGTGCCCACACAACCCTCGCCTCTTCGACACCACGGATTCCCATTGGCTGACACTGGCGACGGGCGCAAGTCCGCTTTCGCAAGACTTCCAAGGTAACGAGCTGGCGGAGCTACTAAGCGATGCCCCTGTTCTTACGGCTAGCCTTAGCGGCGCCGGCGCCTCATTCCCTCCCTCCTTCTCGCAATCGTGGATCTGGAGCGACGACCTCAACGTCGATAGTTCGGCTTTTCCAAACCCGCCGGGTGTGGGGGAGATGAACATCAATCTCGGGGCGCTTCGGGGAAGATTGTGGTCTTTCCGCGCGGAGCGAAACGGCACGCGCACCGCGGGCGACGGCGACGCCGCGCTTAAGAATTCCACATACAGCCCTCTTCAGCTCGACGAACTTGGCCCACCGCGGATTCCGCTGCCGCCGAAGAGCCCAGGCCTTCCCGGCTCGCTTCCTTGCCCGTTGTGCCCACAGTTTGGGAGCGTGATGAACATCGACAGGGGGGATCCTTTGCAGGCCCCTTCCGTATTTATTTACGACTCTGGACCCGCCCAAGAGCGCTTCGACATCAGTTCGTTGTTCTCACAACAAGCGCTCGCCTTCCTCGCGCCAACAACCGCCCGCCTCCTTGCAGCGTCGGAGCCGAGGTACATGCTCACGGGCCGCGAAGTTTCTCACGTGGTGTTGGGAGCAAAGCAGACTGTCAGCGCGCTCCTCTTCTCCGATCCGGTGACGGGGCGAGTAAGCGTGCCCGGGGGCGCCGTGGGGTCCGATGGTTCGGTACTGCTGAGGAGCGCCTCAAGCACAGCCCAGACCGCAACCCCGAGCTCGCCGCCTGACGATGCCAAGCTAGCCCTCAGCGGGCGCATGGGGCTTCTCCTCGCCGGCGCGACGACGACGGAACACGTAGGGTGCATGCGCGGCCATCACGATCACGACGACAATGATGATGACGAGGATGCTGGGGGCTGCATCTCACACCAGGAAGCCTTTTGGGTTTTCTCCGCGCACGACGCTCTTGGATGGCGTCCTCTCACCATTTCCGGGAGCACACCGAAAGGGATCGTTTTGTCCGTTACTGCAGGTAACGCCGCGATGCCTAGTCTCTACGTTCTGGACGAAGTGCGCCGTCGCGGCGACCGCTGGCTGCGCGTCTACGAACTCGCGCTAGATGGGCGCGTTATCGAGATGGTGAGATTTCGGCGCGACGGAGACGACGCAAGCGTCTCGCTTGCGACTTCGTATGACGGCGGACTGCTGCTCGTTAGCTCTGGAAATCATCGCCATACGTTTCGCGCGATCGACGTCGTGGATCATCGCGTGCGCAAGGTGATGGAAGGCCGCGGAGACGGCGCTGTTGCAATCGACGCTCGCGCCCTTGCCCGCGTGATCGTGTGGGGGGAGGCTACCAAGGGTGAGGACGTGATCCCACGAGCCACTCCGCTGTCCTCACTGCGAACGGTCTACCGAGCCTGCGACCACGAGGTACTGGAAGCGTCGAAAGCGTACAACCCCGCGACGTGGCGCGACGCGAATCTCCGTCTCCCTGCTCCGACGCGTGTCAGCCTTCCCGCGCAACTACCGGTCTCGTTTGGCAATGCTGGGAATCAAGGTGTGACGTTCGAATTCGGCATAGGCGACCGGACAACCCATTGCCAATATCGAGGGGGGGCGAGCGCAGAGCACCCTGATGCGGCCGCAGATCTAGACAGGGGAGCCGCCTACTATCTCGTCGCTTGCGACGATGGGACGCGCGGTGGCTCGACCATCGAGTTCGACCATTTGCGCGTTCATGTTGACGGTGGCGATCCCACTCAGGGCAAGACCTCGGTGTCGTTTCCGTTGGACGAGGTCGGGAGCGGGCGCCCTGGGTCACGTTTTGGTACACTCGCTTCAGCATGTCGTTAGCTCGTTATGCGCTTATGGGCTCCGCAGCCGTGCTGGCTGGGGGCCTGTTGGCGATTGGATCCTGCAGCGATCCGTTGGCGCAAGACTGCGTGAACTGCAATGACGCGGGGGTATCGCATCCCGATCGCGGGGGGATCCCCGCCATGCCCGACGCGGACGCGATGGTCGATGATGGGCCGGCGGGGCCAGGGTCGCTCGCTGATTTTACAAAGGGCTGGATACAAGTCCCGTGGGCGACGCAGTGCCCTCTCTACCAGCCGGCGACACCCGCGATGCTGCAGGCGGTGCCTCCTCTCCAATGGACAGCGTGCGTGTCGGGGCGTTCAGGTTGTTCGCAGCTCGTGCCCGACTGGACCCCCGGCGCGCATATCTTGGCCGGCGAAAGCTTTTGGCGCGCACCAGGGTCGACGCAAGCGATGTTCGAGCGAGACTATGCGCCCTATCAGATTGAGTATGACGTCTGGGACAGCACGGCGGGCATCATTGCAGCATGGAGGTACAACGGCGCCAAAGAGTGCCTCGGCGTGCTCGGCAATATCGCGACCGGGGCGAAGACGCTTACCGTCGCAGTTCGTACATCGGACAAGATCGTCGAGTACCGTCAGATCATCGGGACGGCTACCGAACTCGTCGCGAAGGCCGTGCCGGATTACGTCTTCACACCGATGCAGCTCGGCTTTCCCGACAGTAGTGTGATCTCGGAAGTCACGGCCACATCGAGCATTATCGCGATGCCAATGGGCGCGATTCTCGGGATGTCCGTGGTCGATCGCTCCAATGGAATTGTCGACACGCTCCGCACGCCACAGCCCGTGGTAGTGGACGCCTACCCCGTTATTTTGGGCGATTCGGTATTTTTCGGAAGCAGCGGCTCGATCGGCGTTTGGACGCGCGGCGCTGGCTCGACTTCCCTCGTGAAGAGACCGGCGGGCACTTTCGTACATGATCCCGCAACCGACGGCACCAAGCTTTTCTGGATCGAGTCCGGGAACCCTGACGCTTCCGGCTTCTTTCAAACCAGCGTTGTCTATCAAAGTCCCTTCGCTATAAAGGCAGCTGATGTGATGCCCACAAAGCTCATCGACGCCCACTGCAAGACGGGCTTGTGCGGTGCGATCGCGAGTGAAGGATACTTCGTGAGCGGCATCGATCCACCGGCAGGACGCGCAGCACTGCAAATCGTCCGACTGTCTGATGGCGCGCATTGGACGTTGGTCTCGGCCATGTACGAGGTCTGGAGCGTGCCCCAAATTGTTGGCGGCGAACTTTGGTTCTCAGTGTCCTTGTCGAACAAACTTCTTCTCGAGCGGATGCCGCTCGCGGCGCTTGGCGCGCCGGACAGCGATTGAAGTTCGGCATGCGCGCGCTGCGCCGAGTGCTGGCGGGGATAGGATCTAGCGCTTGCCTGAGCGTGATCACGCCGGACGCCCACGCCGACGAACCGCGGTATCCGGCACCTCGAGTCGAGCCGGAGATTTATACCTTGCTCATGCTTCCAAGCGGACCCATGGGTGGCTTCAGCCAATACCTCGGCGGGATGGGCCTCGGATTACGGGCGACGGTTAGTCCCTTGGACCGCGGTGTTCTCGGCGATGCCGACGATCGCATCGGCATTTTCGGCGGTTTGGCATTTGCCTCGTTGTGGGGACAGGCGCTCTCGGTGCCGGTAGAAGCGAATGCTCGCGACCCGTACACGACCTACGAAAATGACAGCATGGCGAGGTTCCTCCTGTTCCCATTTGGCCTTCGTTGGCTACTGCCGATGAGTAGTCGCGTTTCCATCTTCCTCGAGCCGGGCGGCCTGGCCTTCGTGCGGTTGCATTCGCTCCCGATCCTCCCTGGTGACAGAAGTGCGGGAGTTTCCCCTGCGGGCGCACTCGGCTTGCAGGTCTTCGCTTCGCGACACGTCGCCCTAACGTTCCGCGGCGGCTATCCGATGCTGCTCACGATCGGGCTGAGCGCGGCACCCTAACAAGGACCCACGCCCGGTGACCGATAAAGGGCCGCTCTCACCGTAGCGGGTGTTACGCGCGCTAGCGACCTGTTGCCGGCGCGCCAAAAGAATCCGCCGCGGACGTGCTTATCGGACTACGCGGCACGAGTGACACGTGCCGATGCTCCAAGCCGTACTGACAAGACGCGTCGCGAGTGGCCATGCGCGCTCTGATTTTTGGCACCGTCCCTGCAAAAGACTGCTCGACCGTCCGCGATGCTCAGCTCGGCGGCGCGCCGTCCGCCGCGGTTCGTCGCTCGATCATGAACGAAAGCTCGATCAGGTCGAGTGCGATCATGATCGCCCTCTCCGTCTCCTCTTTCGGGCGCTCACGAGTGGATTCAGAGAAAAACGCTTTCGAGAGGTTGCGGAGCTGTTCTGGCGTCATCCCGATCCATCCGCCGACTGCGCGAACGTGTTGCGCGCGGAATTTCCCAGCCCGAGCTGGCACAGCGCGTCCTTAATGAACTCAGACTTCGCTTCGGCATAATCTGGTCCGTGCGTGATCCCCGCATCGAGCACGCGACGCTTGCACGCGATGTAGCGCCCGCAAAGCTCCGGGCTCGCGCGGAGGGCATCGCGGAAGCCGAGGAGCTCCGCGATCTCCGGATCGCCCGCGGGGAGGACGTGGAGATGCGCGTGGAAGACGCGGTCGCGGAGCTTCACACACGCTTGGAGCATCGGTCGCGTCGCAGGGAACGCCCACTCCTCGCGTTGTCGCTGCCAACCCGAGGCGACGAGCGCGGCGACGAGCGAAGGTATCCGCGCAGGTGTCGCGGCTGCTAACAGATCGACGAATCCTTTGCCCGCAAGGCCGGGAACCGCCGACGATCCGATGTGCTCGAACGGGATGTCGGACGCGATCGCTTGCCCGCGCTTGATGAGGCGTGCCGCGACTTCTTGGAGTACCGGCTCCCAGCTCTCGAGGCTCGCGGGCACGTGGACGTACGGCAGAAGATCGACGTCCGTTGCCTTCAATGTAACGCCGCGCGGCGTCCCTCATCGCGCAACGCCTTCGTGCGGAGATGCTCAACCGCCGGGACGAGCGCATCGCGAACGAGAGCCACCCGCGCCTCGGCGTGAGGGTGGGGGTCACGGTCGATGAGGACGATGAACAAGTCCGAATCGGTCGCGAGCGCAGCAACCGAGCACGAGCCGTCCGGCGCACGCGCCGCAAAGGGCTTCTCGTGTGTCGACTCGAGCTTCGCGAGAAAGTCGACGGCGTTCTCGAAGATCCGCAGCTCGTCTTCAGAGATCGGGGCGCGGGCGACCCAGAAAGGCTCGCCCTCGGGGCCAAAGAGAACGATCTGGTCTGCCTTGTACCGCGCGAGCACGGAATGCAGCGCGCGCAGCACGACCGCATTCAGTTCGTCGTTGATCACGCCGGCCATCCTACTCGAGCCGGTGGGCTTCGCGCTTGGAAGTCGCCGCTCGTTGTGGCGGCGAGCAGTCAGCCCAAATAGCCTATTGGCTGAGAAGGCAAACGCTTCCGCGCAATCCAGAGCCGTCGGCTAATCGACGAAGCCGCTCGCGCCCTTCCGCTATTCGCGGTCCGAACGAAAGCCGATCCGTTTGCGCCCGCGCTCCGGCGGAGTCATCAGGTCTCGAATTGCGTCGAAGATCACCTTGAACTGCGCGTCGTATTTTCGTTCCAAGGACGCCAGCTTCCGCGCGAGATCATGATGGGCCCCGAGCATCGTCCGGAGCTGGACGAACGCGCGCATGATCTCGACGTTGACGTGGATCGCGCCTTTGCTGGAGAGGACGCTCGACAGCATCGCAACGCCCTGCTCAGTGAACGCGTACGGTGGAGACCGTCGTCCGCCGCGCCCAACGACCTTTGAGATCACATTTTGTGATTTCAAAAGAGCGTGCTCTTCGGCGGTAAGCTGAAACATGAAATCGTCGGGGAAACGGGCCAAATTTCGCTTGACCGCCTGGACCAGCGACCGGGTCTCAACGCCGTAGAGAGCGGCGAGACTCGCATCGAGCATCACCTTGTGCCCGCGGATCACGAGGATATTTCGCGCGAGCGTTTCCGTCGTGACGAGCGGCTTGGCCATGCGCCGACGTTTACCACAGGCGGTGCGGTCCCTCGAAATGAGGAACGGGCGCGGACTTCCTCCGCGGCTCGGCGCGTCGACGAGTTCGTTCATCCGCGTCACGAACGGCTGAGAAGCGGAATCTCTGGAATTCACGGCTTCTGTGAGTCGGTGGACTGATCCTCGCCTAAATGAAAGCTGGTGCCGCGATCCACTCCGCGTGGAATGCGGCGAGTAGAGTCGTTATCGCGATCGGCTCCTCGATCCGCGAAAACATACACCCGCGGCCACCCGCGTCTTTGATCGACGCCCCGAGGTGGTACAAATCCACATCGTCGACGACGATGAATCGATCGTGAAACTTACTGGATGAACGGATTTCGAGTTCTCCGTGCTGCTTGATGAAAGCCTGGGCGTGGGCTTTCATCGATGCGGTTGTTGACTTCGAACCCGTCAGGACACTCAGAATCACGCCCTTTGACTTCGCCGAGCAAACGTCGAGCGTGGTCTCACCCACGTAGCCGTCAACGATCAGGATCGATTTGGTCGCCGTCTGAACGATCTTGGATATCGCGCGCATCGCGTCGAAGGGTTGCCCGGCGAGGAAGACGCCTTCGCGGTCGACCGTCACGGGGTACGCGTCTGCCGCAAGATCGGCGAGGACGTCGAGCGTATATTTGATGTCCTCGAGCAGCACGCCGACGTCTCTCGCTGAGACGAGCCCACGGCCGTCGAAGTCCGTGCCAGCCGTGACGCTGAGTGTCCGCAACGCGAGGTCGTCGAAAGTGCTGGTCGCCCTTAGTTCGTCGCGGATCGGATTCCAGCGGCCCGTGAGTTCTTGGACCTCCGCCGGATCGAACCAGATGTTGTCGAGAATCTTGCCGCTCGAATTCGTGGTCGTCATCTTCTTCACATAGCGCGCGTAGATCGCTTTGAGCTTCGGGACGATCTCGCGCCCGATTGGTCGCGCGGATGCCTTCGGCGAGTCGTTTCGACCCTTCGGTCTGCGCGCGGCGTCGGTGAAGACGCGCTCGACATCCGCGAGTGCCGAACGAAGCGCGTCGTCGCTGCCCGGCACCACCCGGGGATCGATGGCGTGAATGCCGAACGTGCGCCAGGACTCATCGAGCTGCCCAATCTCCGCGGGTTCAAGCAGTTCTCTCAGGCGAGGATCGACCTGGTTGCCGTCCGCATATGCCTGGCGCAAACCGTTGAGCGTCTTCTTCCACGTCGCCCAGGCCTTTACGTCGGTTTGGTCAAGACTGGCCGTCAGAGTGCGGGCCGCGTCCGCAAGTGACGTTAGGCGCTCATCGCTCCACGGATTCATTGTCGCGGCCCCTTCACCCATCGAGCCGATCCTAACAGCTTCACGACGCTCATCGCCTCGATCAGGCTGTGCCCTTCGCCACCTTCGGCCCGATGGCCTTTAGGCCTTTAAAGAGGGTGACGCCCTCGCGTCGCCGCCAAAGTGTCGTTACCAGGGTTCGGTAGCGGGTTAGAAACGGGACCGGCCCCTCGCGCCCCGACCGCGTAAGCTCGATGGGTGCCGCCTCATCCATCGCCGAGCCCCACTGTGATCGCGCTCGGGATTTTGGGAGGCGTGAGCGGCGTTCTCTTCCTCGCCGTGGATCGCTCCCAAATCGGTGCGGGGTATTTGGTGCATGCATTCGTGCCCGCGCTGTTGCTCGTTGGGGCCGGTACTCTCTTCGCGAGAACGCGCCCGTTTCATCACGTGGCGCTCATCACCATCATGGTCGCGTGGCTGTGTGCGCTGCTGACGATGAGTTTGTGGCGTACGTCGCTGGGCCTCGGGATGCTTCTTGTTGTTCTGTTCCTCGTGTGGCCCGCAACTCTCATCGCCATCGTCGCGACCGGAAGACGTGCGGAAAGCGCCCGTGCGGGCTCGATCATCGAGGGCGCTCGCATGCGTGCGCTCTGGGTCGCGACGGCCCTCACGTCGGCGATGCTCGCGAGCGGAGCTCGAGTCCAACGATATCCGGCGATCGCCGCGCCGGAGGTCGTTTCTGCGATCGGACTCGCCGCACTCGGGGCGCTGGCGATACTCAGTTTTTTGGACGCACGAAGCCTGGTCATGGCCGTTCGCCTGCGCTCGCCATTTCGCGGAACGGGAAAGATGGTCGTGGATTTCGGCGTCGGAGAGGAGCTCGTCGAGCACGCCATCCCGATGCCCGCAAGCTACCGCGAGAGCGGTCTTCACGTGCTCGAGGTTCGCGGCTCCCGTAGCCGCGCGCTCAGGACCCTCGGCACCGCGGTCACGCTCGACGCGCTCGCGTTCGTGATTGCAGCTTGGGCGTTCGTTCCCGCAGTCGTGGATCCGATGCCCGATGTGCCAAAACCATTCAAGGGCCCATGTGTGACCGCTCCCGCTCCCGACTGGGGCCCCGGACGGTAGGCCATGCACAACCCCTATGCACCGCCCGCTACGCTGCCGCGGTCGACGAAGCGCGCGTTTTCGCCTGGTGCTCCCCAGCCGTGGCAAGTCGGCGAAGTCTTCGCCGCCGCGCTGCGCGCGTACAAAGCAAACTGGCTCCCGCTCACCACCGCGGCCTTCCTACAGACCGTCATGGGAACCGTTCTTCAGGAGGTTCCGAGCTTGCTCGCGAAGCGGGAAGGGCTTGGTCACTCGGCAGAGATTGCCGCAATCTTCGTCGGCCTCTTCGTCGGCCTTCTTGTTCAATCGTTCTTCATGGTCGGACTCATGCGCATGTGCCTCGCAGCGGCGCGCGGAGGGACGGCGATGTTCGGCGACCTCGCCGGCGGAGCGTCGCACTGGCTTCCATGCTTTGCTGTCATGCTGGTCGCGATGCTCGGTGTGCTGGGCTACGCGCTCCTGATCGTCCCGGGGGTAATCGTTAGCGCGTCGCTCATGGTGGCGTTCTTCTTCGTCATCGACGCCGACATGACGGCTGTCGAAGCGATGCGGGCGAGCTGGCGTGCGTCGAAAGGATCTATCGGCAAACTGTTCGCCATTTGGCTTGGATGGTTCGCGCTCAGCATCGTGGGGCTCGCGGCGTGCGGAATCGGCTTTTTCGCTGCAACGGCGATCTACTATCTGGCGACGGCGATCGTGTACCTGCGAATGACTGGCCAGGGGCACTCGAAAGGGCATGAGGCACCCTAAATGAGTGCGCGCGAGCAGGTGACATCCGCTTCAGGGCTCGTTTACGTCGTTTGGGAGCTGACGCTCCAATGCGATCTCGCCTGTAAGCACTGCGGCTCCCGGGCCGGAAAGCCACGTGAGCAGGAGCTCTCGACCGCCGAGGCACTCGGCGTTGTTCGGCAGCTCGCGGAGATGGGAGCCAAGGAGGTGACCCTCATCGGCGGCGAAGCGTATCTGCGCGACGACTGGCCGCAGATCGCACGCGCCATCAAGGATCACGGAATGGTCTGCACGATGACCACCGGCGGACGCGGAATGAATGCGGAGCGCTCGCGGCTTGCGGCCGAGGCCGGCATCGGCAGCGTTTCCGTTTCGCTCGACGGGCTCGGGCCGACGCACGACACGCAACGTGGGGTGCGCGGCAGCTTCGACGCTGCCGTCGCGGCGATCACGACCCTCAAGAGGGCCGGGGTCCTCGTTTCGGTCAACACCCAGATCAATCGGCTCTCCCTTCCTGAGCTCGACGGCGTTCTGGATCTCTTGATCGACCTTCGTCTTCACGCCTGGCAGGTGCAGCTCACGGTGCCCATGGGGCGCGCGGCGGAACGGCCGGAGTGGTTGCTGCAACCCGATGACATCCTGCACGTCATTCCCAAACTCGCCGAGCTCGCCGTGCGCGGCCTTGCGGGCGGGGTGCGGATCTGGCCGGGGAACAACATCGGTTACTTCGGTCCCCACGAGATGACGCTTCGAGGGCGTGCCGAAACGACCGATCGCCACTGGGCCGGCTGCACGGCGGGCATTCACACCCTCGGCATCGAGTCCGACGGTGCGATCAAGGGCTGCCTGCTGAGCGACAATTACATCTCCCCACGGACGACAACTAGATTTCCCCATTTTTGAGGCGCGCC
>JAYTOU010000027.1:0-85588 GCA_043747615.1 Myxococcales bacterium
GCCAAAGGCCGCTCCCCGAAAGAATGGGGCGCTGCTCTCGGTCACTTTCAAATGCTCTTCGCCGACCGTTTTCCCGCCGGATGAAAGTGCAAGTTACACTGAAATTCTGACAGGCTCCCTCTGCACGAAACGCCGCGAGACGCCGCAGTTCGAACGGCAACGACAGCACGTATTGTGAACCCGTGATTGGTCCTGATTCGAGCCTTCCGCCCTCACAGGGATCCCGAAAGCGCGCTTCCGATCGCACCTTCGACCTCCGCAAACGAAATCAAAGCTCCGCGCGCGAACAAGTCGGCTGAAACGCGCCTCTTCTCAAGCTTCACCACCCCACGCGCCGCTCCCTGCGAGCGACCTGCTGTCGTCCGCGGGCCGCACCCGAGCCCAAATTCACGTCGTTTCCCGCTTCGCGCGTGACCACGCCGCCCCGGACGTCCGCGTGCGAAGCCTTCACGCCGTTTGCGAAGCCCTCCGCGCCGCAAACAAAAAGAAACCTTCCACGCAACCCGCTTCCCGACCTTGCCGACAGGGATTCAACGGCGAGGCGATGGTCGCAGCGTCGGTCCACGAGGCACGGAGCACCCTCCGCGTCTCACCCATGAGCACCCAGGAAACAAAACCCATGATTGCAGCAACAGAAACAGTCGGTACCGCCACCCTCGAAGACACTCCGCGACGCGCCCTCGAGCTCATTCGAGGTATCGGCGCCTCTCCGGAGATCATGCGAGCCCTCGTCACGGCGGGTTACACCACGAAAGATCACGAGGAGGGCATCCGCCTCGTGAACGATGTCCTCGGCTACATCGCCCGTCCCTCTGCCGTCCCTTCGCCGTCCGCGCCCTCGTATGGCGCGGCGGTAAAAGAGATCAAGCAGTGGGTGAAGTCGGACTTTCGTCGCATCAAGATCGGACTCCACCGCTTCTTCCCCGAGCAAGCCGAGTACCTCTTTACGGGTCTCGACGTCTCGGGGGTGATGGACGCCGTCGCGCTCGTCGAGATCTTTCTCAAGCGCCTCGGTTCTCTCGCCAACGATCCCGAACGCAAGGCCACGCGAAAGGCGGATCACGCCGCCCTCGCGATGCTCGAAACGCGCCGGGTCACGAAGGCGACCCTGAAACACCTCCATGCCCTCGTCACCGAAACCCACGCGACGCCCGCCGTTCCGCCCGTCGAAGCATCGACCGGCGAGACCGATGGCCGCCTCGAGGCCCTCATCGCCCTCCGCGCGTGGTACGCGGACTGGGCGGAAACGGCGCGCATCGTCCTCACGCGCCGCGACTACCTGATTCGCGTGGGCCTCGCCACGCGTAAACCCCGCGCCGCCGCCGCGATGCCCGTCGTCGTGGCTCCGGTCGCGCCCTCGGCTCCGCCTGCTGCCCCCTCGGAGCCGGCGATGCTTGCGCTTCCTATGTCGACGAGCAGCCACGCGGCATGAGCACACACGCGGGTGCATCACCCGACGAAAACCGCCCCGAACGCGGAATCGAGAATGTCTCGGTTCCGCGTTTTTTCTTGTTCTAACTTCAGCCGCCGCAGCACTTCTTGAATTTCTTCCCGCTCCCGCATGAGCACGGCTCGTTTCTCCCGGGAGTCGGGCCTATGCGGATCGGCTCGTCGCGGTGCCATGTTGCATAGCGGGCGAGCAGATCGATCGTCCGGCTCGGGGTCCACGGGTTGTTGATGGCTTTCGCGAGATCCTTCGGGAGGAAAAAATCCTCGGGACGCGCGCGCGCCACGGTCGCGACAGCACAGATCGCGAGCGAGACGGCCTTCTCGTTGCCGAAGAGATCGGCCTCGTGCCGCAGCACCATCGTGCGGGCGAGATCCTCGGGGATATCCTCGGGATGCGCGTAGCGGAAAGGGGACGCTTCGGGCAGGTGACTGGTCCACAGCATGTAGAGATCCCGCCCCACCTCGAGGGTGACGCCGTTGAAGCTGTCCGGATCGTCGAGCGCGCTGACGAGCAGGCCCGCGACCTCGCGGCGATAATCACTCAACGCCCCATTTTTCTCGGTCGGTGGAGCGAGGAGGGCCTTCTTTGCCTCCGCGCGGAGGTTCGAGTGGCGGATCCCGATGCCGGCGAGGCCGACCATCGCGTCAAGCAGGCGAAGAGGCTCTTGCGTGCCCGCGAGCACCATCTTGTAGGAGGGCATGAGGGCACGACCGAGGCGAGCCGCACCCCACCACCCGCGCGCGGCGAGCGCATACATTCCATGCCCGGTGAGCACCCACGAGAGCGTTAGCTTGCTCTCCTCGAACGCCGGCACCAGTTCGTCGAGCCACGTCTTGTCTCCCATGGACGAGAGGAGCATCAGATGGCCCATCCCCCAGGCGAGCTTCCAGTAGGCCTCGAGCGCCTTCTCCGTGCGCGGCGATTTGTGGGTGATCGTCCGCGCAAGCTCGCGGTGGTCCAACAGCTCGGCGTTCGATTCGAGCATCTGCACGAACCACGAGTGACGGAACATTGGCTGCCACGCCGAAATAGCCACGAACTCTTCACGGCTGAGCGCTTCGCCTCGTGTGAAGAGGCGGCTCGTGATGTCGATCTCCTCCTCCCCCTTGCGCGTGAGACCCTTCGCGACGAGGCGGCGCTCGCGAAGATCATCGAGGCGGGCGAGGAGCCCGTCGATTTGCCCGCGGGGCACGACCGGGAGATCCTTGGTAGACATTCCCGCGCCGAGGCAGGTCACGAACTGCCCCTCACGGGTGACGACGACGTGAGGGCCCGCGCCCTCCGGGGCGATCGAGAGCGCGATGCGTCCCGCGTCCTTCGGGAGACTGACGTTGTCGATGAGGAAGCGCACGCCCTCTGCGTCCCGGTAGAGCGAAAGCGCGAACTCCACCTCCACGCGGGAAGCGCGGTCGAGGCGCTCCAAGAAATGGTGGTCGTGCCCCACGTACCCGGGCTTCTAGAAGAAGTTTCCGATCGTGAACTCGAACACGTAGCTCTCCTCGTACGGCAGCGGCGCGAGCGGGAAGCCCCACTCGAATCGGAGCGGTCCGAGCGGCGAGAACCAGCGGATTCCAAAGCCGGTGCTGGTGCGCAAGTTCCCGAGGCTCCCCGCGCTGAAGCAGGGAGAGACCACCCGATTGAACTGCGGAGCCGGCGTGGTCTTGCAGAATTGATCTTCGGTGTTCCACGCGTTGCCTGCGTCGGTGAAGACGACGCCGCGAATACCGACCTTGTCGACGATCGGAAACTCGAGCTCGAGGTTGGCGTACGCTTGCAAGTTACCGCCGATGTTCGCGCCGTTCGGGATGGGGGGCGCGTTGATGTCGAGCGACTGGTTCAGCGGCAAGCGCGGACCGATGGTGCGCAGGCGGTAGCCGCGCACGTCGAGAATGCCGCCGAGGAAGAAGCGCTGGAAGATCGGCACCCCTTCCGGATGCGGGCTGGTGATGAGCCCCACCTCGGTGTTCAGCTTGAGGACGAAACCCGACCCCGGCTGCCCCGTTCCGCCGCCGAGCGGGTAATAAAAGCGCCCCGTGAAGCGGTGACGGAGGAACTCGATTTCGCTCCCCAGGATCTGGTTGGCAAACTCGGTGGAGAGCTGGAGATAGATGCCCGACGTCGGAAATAGACGGTTATCGCGCGTGTCGTAGATGAGCGCTGGGCGAAGCGAGAACGTACGACCGTCGTTGAACAGGTTCGCCAGCGGCAGGCGCTGAAAGACGTTCACGAAGCCCGAGGTGGAGCCGAAGAAGGTGCTCACCTGGGAGGTGTTGACGGTGTCGTGCTCGACGGTGCCCGTAAGCGACAGACGCAACCAAGGCTGCACGAGCGCATAGCCGTAGGTGAGCGAGCCACCGAGGGAGCGCCGAGAGAAGTCCGGGAACACGTAGAGCTGATCGAAGAGCTCCGTGCTCATCGACCAGTCCGAGTTGAGGAAGTAGGGCTCGAAGAAACGGATGCTGATGATCTGACGGAGCCCGCTGATCTGGGCCTGGAGGGCCAGCGACTGCCCATTTCCAAAGAGGTTCGCCTGCTGCACCTGGGCGGTGGCGATGAAGTTTTCGACCGAGCTGAAACCGGCGCCGACCTGAAAGGTGCCGGTGGGGCGTTCGGCGATCTCGAAGAAGATGGAGACCCTGTCCGGCGAGGACCCTTGCTCCGTCGTCACGTCGACGCGCTCGAAGTAGCCGAGGGCGGTGATGCGCCGCTTCGAGTCTTCGACCTTCGTCTCGGAGTAGAGCTGACCTTCTTCGATCTCCATCTCGCGGCGGAGGACTTTGTCGCGGGTCTTCGTGTTGCCCTTGATCTCGATCCGCTCGATGCGCGTGAGTGGCCCCCGCTTGATCGGAATGACGATGTCGACTTCCTTGTGAACGGCGTCGACCTCGGTTTCAGGATCGGCTTCGACGCTGTAGTAGCCGGCGTCGCGGTAGACGGTACGCACCGCCTGGAGGTCTTTCACGATCTGCGCGCGGTTGAACCAATCCCCGCTTTTTGCCGAGATTTTCGTGCGGATCGCGCGACGGCCGCCGAGAGGCTCGATCTCGTTGCCGTCGTTGTCACGCTCGAAGATCTTGAGCTGACGAATCTTGAAGCGCGGCCCCTCGTGGATGGCGAGGGTGATCTCGATGCCTTCCCGGTCGGGGGTGAGCATCACGCGCGGCGTGCCGATCTGCACGCTCATGTAGCCCTTGTCGTAGTAGAGCGCGCTCACCAAAAGGACGTCGCGCTCGAACATGTCTTGGCGGTACGGGCCGCCGGAGCCGAACGAGAAGAACGAGCTCTGGCCGGTCTGCATCGTCTCGCGCAGCTCGCTGTCAGCGACGTGCTCGTTGCCGATGAACGTGATGCGCCGCACGGTGACCGGCTGGTGCTCGGTGATCTTGAACTTGATGATCACCTCGTTGTCGCGCTGCGGCTCGATGGTGAACTCGACGTCCGCGAGGAAATAGCCCTTCTCGGCGTAGGCGTCTTTGATCTTCTGGACGCTTCGGCGCACGGCCGGGACGCTCAGGATCGTGTTCGGCTTGACCTCGATCGCTTCGCTGAGCTTGTCGGCTTCGATCTCTTCGTTGCCCTCGAAGGCGAGCTCTTTGATGTTCGGCCGCTCGCGCACGAGGAAGCGAATGGTGACGCCCTTGTCGCCGCGGGTGAGGTCGACCTCGATGTCGTCGAAGAAGCCGGCGTCCCACAAGGCGCGGACGTCGGTCGTGAGGGCGTCGACCTTGAAGAGCTGTCCGGGCTTCAACTTCAAATACGAGATGACATCGTCTTTGGCGACGCGGCGGTTTCCGCTCACGTCGATGGCGGCAATGGGCTGCCCTTCGGATTTCTCCGCCTCTGTCTGCGGTAGACGAACGCTCGCCGCCCCCGTGTCCAAGGGTGAGCCCGACGCCGATCCGAGCCCGTTTCCGCCGTCCGGCGTGCCGCCGTCGCCCGAGATGTCCGTGCGGACGCCGCTGCTGACTGCGCCTGCATCTTTGTCTCCGCTCCGTGCGTCACGTGCTCCGCCGTCGACCTGCTGCGCCCACGCCGCACGGGGCAGAGCGACGAGCACGAGAACGACCCAGAGAATCAGCCCGACGAAGCGACCATAGGCTGGCCGAAAAGACGGTGCCTGGCACGAGCGGAACGGGTTTGATCGCATGCGAGAGGGACGGGGAGGATCGGAAGGGGCCGCTGGGCAACTACGTGTGCAAGCGGGCCAGGTTCCGTAGCCCAGCAGAGCCTCCGAGGTCAATCGCGCTCACGCCCTCCAAGGCCGGTTTTTGCCCTTGTATTTTCGAGACATGCGACGCGCTTACTTGCTGAGGCGCGCCGCCCCTGGGCGCGGTGGCTTGCTCAAACTCTGGAGGCGTTTTTCCATGCCGACGCGGAGCTTCTCGTACCCCTCGCCGAGCGGGATGGTCTTCGCGTACGCCAACGCTTCGCGAAGCATTTCCTTCTCACTCGCACGATCGCCTTGCGTCGCGAGGATGTCCGCCGTGAGCAGGAAGATCTTCAGCTTGCGCGGCCCATAAGCCTTTTGTCGCGCGCGCGCGGCAGCATCGAGAGCGTCGGGGTAGCGTTTGAGCTCGAAGTCGGCGCGGGCGATGCGGGCGGGCGGGTTGTAATCGTCCGGAAAGTCTCGCTCGCTCTCACTCAGCATGGGGAGCGCGCGCTCGACCTCTCCGAGCTCGATGTACGCGCTGAGCCGATGAGGGTCGAAGACCGCGCGGGCCGCCGGATTCGTGGCTTTTTTTGCCTCTCCTTCGAGAAAGGTCGCCCATGCTCCGGCCGCCTTTTTCGCCTCCCCAGGCGCGCCCTCGGACTTCAGGGCATAGACCAGCTCCTCGAAGGCGGCCGAGCGATCGTCGGCGAGCACGGGCAGAGAGGGATCAGCGAGCATCCTCTTGAGCTCGCCGATGAGAGGAGCGAGCCGCGCGCGTTCGGGCGCACCTTTGGGAAGCTCGAGAGCACACCCCACGCCTCCCGTAGCCACATTCAGACACGACGTGCCCGGCGACAACTTCGCGACTTCGTCGCTTGCGAGGTCCGCGCATGCGGCGTGTTCTTTCGCTTCGCCCAGGCGCGCGACGAGCATGTCGACCACGATCGCGCGCTTCGGCCAAGCAAGAGGCGCGGCCTTCAGTGCGTCTCGGTAGGCGGCGATCGCTCCGCGCGTGTCACCCTTGGCGGACGCCTGGTTGCCGCGCACGAGCGCCACGGCGGAGTCCCCGGTGTCGGGCGTTCCATCGAGCAGAGCGACGAGCTCGGGCGCGGTCAGCGAGCCGAGCCATTTCAGCGTCGGCGTCTCGCTCGCGAAGTCGATGACGAAGAGGGTAGGGAACACCGTGATCGGAAATTGCTTCACGAACGCCGCGTTTTCGGGGCGTTCCGTGTCGATCGCCAGCCATACGAACGCGTCTCTTTTTGCCTGGATGACGTCATCGGTGAAGACGAACGAGCGCATGCTCATGCAGGTGTGGCACCACGTTGCCCAGGCATCGACGAAGAGTGGTAGGCGCTTTGCGCGCGCTTCGGCGAGGGCTCTCGGATAGTCGTCCTCGATGAACGGAAGTGGACCCTTCGCGGGCGCGACTTTGGCGGAAGCCGGAGGTGATACCGCCTTCGCCGCCGTCGTGGGGCGCGCAGCGGGAGCAGACGTGCAACCGGGCGCGAACATCGCGATCGCGACGACGAGGCTACGCCACGGCTTCCTTCCGCTCACGACGAGGACTCTACCACCCGCGCGGCACGAGGCTTCGGCATCCACCAGATGCCCGCGCTGACAGCGAACGCGATGGGCAGCATGAGCATCGCCAGCTGCATCGGAGCGTGGTCGGCGATGAGGCCGATGAGCGCCGGTGACCACAGGTCGCCGAAGAGATGGATGGCCAGGATTGACAGGGCCATGGCGCTGGCCCTGCGCTCGACGGGAACACTGCGAAGGATGACGGAGTTGATCGGAGAGGTGGAGACGAAGAGCGCGATCTCCGCGATGAAAATCCACGCGAAGAAGGAGGTCGCGGTCGGAGAAAGGATGGCTGCGAGCGCAAGAGGCGCCCCTACCGCGACGGAGATGCTGCACACACGGAGGTACCCGAGAGCTGCGTTTCGCGACTCGTCCGGCTCGCCGCGATCCTTCTTCGCCGCGCGATCTCCCCACCAGCCGCCGACGGCCGTTCCAATGGCACCGGCGAGCACGGTGATCGCGCCGAAGCGAAAGTTGGCGATGTTGAGACCAATCTCGTAGCGCTTGTAGAGGTAGGTCGGAGCCCAATATGCGAAGGCCCCGATCGCGAACGTGTAGGCCGCGTAGCCGAGCACGCCGCGGCGAAAGAGACGGAGCGGAATGAGCGCTTTTGCGGCAGTGAGAACGCTCTCGCGCTTGGACAACGCGGACCTGGCGGGCTCGGCGATCAAGAGACAAAGCGCAGCGAAGAGAAGCCCCGGTCCACCGGCCACGAAGAACGCCGCCCGCCAGCCGAATTGATGCTCCACGCCGCCGCCAACGAAATAGCCGAGCGCAGATCCGATCGGGCTGGCCGCGTAAAAGACCGCGAGCCAGCGCCCTTTTTTGTCGGCGGGCGCGATGTCGTCGATGATCGTCGGCGCGATCGTGGCGTAGCTTGCCTCTCCCACGCCGACGAGAGCGCGGGCCGCAAAGAGCGTCCACCTTCCCGTGGCGAAGCCGGTGGCGACGGTGGCCACGCTCCACACCGCGACGCCGATGGCGATGAGCCCTTTTCGATTTCCGCGGTCGCCGAGCGAGCCGAAGATCGGGCTGGTGACGAAGTAGCCCACCAGAAAGATCGTGGCGAGCGCACCCCCTTCGAAGTGGGTGAGGGATAGGTCTTCGCTGATCTTCGGAAGCACCGCCGAGACCACCAAGCGGTCTAGGTAGTTCAGCAGGTTCAGCATCGTCAGAAGCGCGAGGATCTTCGCGGGGTGCTTGATCATCTGCGCCTCGTCATGGCGTGGTCGCCCATGGCACGATCACGCGGGCCGGCCCGACAGGACGATGAGAATGAGAATCACGAATATCAAGAGGAGGACGAGGAGCCCGAGAATCACGCCCACGAGCGTGGCACTCGACGCCCCGAGCGAAGCCAGCGCCGCCGGAGGGGAGAGGTCCACGACCGCCGGGGCCGGACGATGGGCATGGTGCGGAGGGGGCATGACCGGCTGCTGCATCGCGGGATGAGAAATCGGTGCCTCTGGGACGCGCGGCGTCGGCGGTGCAGACAGTACGGACGGTGGTGCAGGTGTCATCGGCGCCGCCACTTCTCGCCGCTGTTTCCCAGTGAAAACGGCGGTGGCATCGTCGCGTACGGCGTCGCCTCCCACTTGCCATGGCTGCTCGGAAATCCGGGCATTCACGAGGGCGGCCGTCGGATCGTTCTCGGCGATCATGTCGCACAGAGCAACCGCCGCGGTGGTCGCCGCCGCAAACGACGCCGCCGCGAAGAACGAGCCGTCCCATGAGCTCACATGCGCTTGCCAGAGCACGGTCCCGGTTTCGCCGCTCTGCGCCCAATCGAGCTCGATTGGTCCGATGGTGGCTTCCGAGCGCAAATCGAAAGTCTCCGAAGCTCTGCGCGCGGCACGCACGCCCGCGACACGCGCTAGCACGAACGCCCGTCCATCGAGAAAGGAAGGAGATTTTAGGCGCTCGAGCGTACTTCCGCGCATCGTGACTTCGCAGTGCGCGACGACCGCCTTCCAGCTCGTGCTGCCGTCCGTTTCGGCCGAGGGGAGGATCTCCTGCACCGCGCGAAAGAAGAGGCGCGTGTTGAGCGTGAGCGCGAAAAGAACGTAGCGATCGAGCGGCCTGAGCGAAGCCCACTCGGTATTGGTGAGCCGCCGCGCGGGTGTGATCGCCTTCAGCACTTCGGCAGGCGTCTCGGTAGCGTTCGGGTCGAGCATCCGCGGAACGAGTCGGAGCTCGCTCACCGACGCCTGGCGGAGGAGCGCCTGCACCACTGTCGTGTTGATCGACGGAAGGAGACCCTCCTGGACGATCGCCCAGCGCGCGTCGCGGTTGAGCGCTGCCCAGCCCTTCGTCGAAATCACCACGCCTGCCGACAGAAGGGCGCGCATGCCCGCGAGCGGCGCCCTCGGGAGGTCCTCGGATACATCTTCGAAGGCGTAGAGCGTCTTTTCGGCCATCGTGGGAAGACACCGTAACCGGAACAAACGATGCTGAGAAACAGGGATAGCGAAACGCCCCCCGCTTGACATTTGTTCAACCATCGGGCTACCCGTCCGAAGTTGCATGCCGAAGCCGAAAGCCCCCAAGAAAGCCCCGGTCGCCCCGAAATCGGCCCCGAAAGTAGCCGCGGACGAGGGCCCCGGTAGCGCCGACGAAGCGCAGCCGGTCAAGCCCGCGCGGCGTGCCACGGCCGAGACCATGGCTGGACGCCAGCGCGAAATTTCGGTCAGCGAGTTCTTCACGAAGAACCGCCATCTTCTCGGATTCGACAACCCGGCGAAGGCTCTCCTCACCACGATCAAAGAAGCCGTCGACAACAGCCTCGATGCCGCCGAGGAAGCGGGAATCCTCCCCGAGATCCTCGTCGAAGTTAAGGAGGTCTCCGATGGACGCTTCCGCGTCGCCATCGAGGACAACGGCCCCGGTATCGTCAAACCGCAGATCCCGAAGATCTTCGCGAAGCTCCTTTACGGCTCCAAGTTCCATCGGTTGAAGCAGTCGCGCGGCCAGCAGGGGATCGGCATCAGCGCGGCCGGGCTCTATGGTCAGCTCACCACGGGCAAGCCCGTCACCATCATCTCCAAGACCGGAAAAGGGCGCCCCGCGTACCGTCTCGAGATCCGGATCGACAACAAGCGCAACCAGCCGGACGTGGTCAAAGACGAGACCGTCGAGTGGGAAAAAGATCACGGCACGCGCGTGGAGATCGAGCTCGTCGCCGCCTACCGTGGTGGTCGCACCGGTGTCGAGGCGTACCTCGAGCAGACCATCGTCGCGAACCCGCACCTCGCGCTGACGTACGTGCCGCCCAAGGGAGACACGCTGAGCTATCCGCGCGTCTCGAACGAGCTTCCTCGGGAAGCCCAGGAGGTAAAGCCGCATCCCCACGGCGTCGAGCTCGGGATGCTCCTCAGCATGCTCCAAGACTCCGAGGGCAAGTCCGTCAAGCAAGTCTTGATGGACGATTTTTCTCGCGTGAGCGCCGCGATCGCCGATCAAATTTGCGTGATGGCGAAGGTCAAATCGAAAACGTCTGCGACGGCGATCATGGGCGACGACGTCGACCGCCTCCACAAGGCGCTCGGCGAAGTAAAGGTCATGGCGCCTCTCGCCACGAGCGTGGTGCCCATCGGTGAGGCCTTGCTGATCGAGGGACTCAAGCGCCGCTTCAAAGCCGAGTATTATTTTTCGTCCACGCGTCCACCGAGCGTGTACCGCGGCAATCCGTTCGTGGTCGAAGTCGGTTTGGCCTACGGAGGCGAGCTGCCGGCCGACGAGCCCGCGGAGATCATGCGCTTCGCCAACCGCGTGCCCCTGCAATACCAGCCGAAAGCGTGCGCGATCAGCGAGTCGGTTTACGACACGAACTGGCGCTCCTACGAGATCGCGCAACCCAAGGGTGGCTTGCCGGTCGCGCCGCTCGCCATCGTCGTGCACCTCGCCAGCGTGTGGGTCCCGTTCACGAGCGAAGCAAAAGAGGCCGTCGCGCACTACGACGATCTCCTGCGCGAGATGAAGCTCGCAGTGCAGGAGTGCGGGCGAAAGCTCGGCTCGCACTTGCGCGCGCGCGGCAAGGCCGAGAGCGAGATGAAGCGCCTCGGTCTCTTTCAGCGCTACATCCCGGAGGTCTCGAATGCGATCGGGATCATCCTCTCCACCCCGAAGGGCACGGTCGAAAAAGCGTTCAACGACGCATTGCCGAACTTCGTTCGCATGGGCGAAGACAAGTCGGAGGATAAGCCGCCGGTACCGTCGATTCCGCCCGCCCCGCCGTCCGGATCAGACACCATTGCGCCGCCGGCGAAGAAGAAGACGAAGGCAAAGGCAAAGGCCGTGCAGCTCGATCTCATTTGAAAGAAGGTTTCTTGGATGGCTGCAAAGAAGAAAGAGACCGGTCCGGTTCCCGAAAAGGGTTATCGCCCCCCGAGCCGAAAGGTCGCTGAGAAGGATGCAAGGACGCTCGCGAAGATCGAGCGCTTAGCGCAGAACACCATGAAGGCCGTCTCCCGCGGGGCGAACCCGGCGATGGAGATCCGCACGAGGTCGCTCTCGAACGTATCTTTCAACGAGAAAAAGCGGATCATCGAGCTCGGGGACAAGACTCAGTCGCGTGAATTTTTCAACGTCAACATGGCGCGAAAATTCATGCAGATGTTCCTGGTCGCGAACGGCTGCAAGACGCTGATTCAGCAGAACAAGACCATCAGCATTCGTCAGATGTATTACATGACGAAGCACACGCTCAAAGGAACTACCGAGAACACGTTCGAAGATCAGAACGAGAGCGATCCGATCATCGAAGATCTCGAAGTGGGGATTGATGCCCTCCGCGAGGAGCTGCACCTCTTTGCAAAGCGGCGCGGGTCGATGGTCGGACACCTCGTCGTGAACGACGCCGGCGACGAAATCGATCTCACGAAGATGGGCCGCGGCGGCTGGACCATCCCCAGTATCTGCGAAGAGGACGAGCTCAAATTCGTGCGGACCAAGGCCGAATTCGTGCTCCTGGTGGAGAAAGACGCCATCTTCCATCGCCTCAATGAGGATCGCTTTTGGGAGAAGTACAAGTGCATCCTCCTCGACTCGGGCGGGCAAGCGACGCGAGGGATCCGTCGCCTCATGCAGCGCATGGCGAGTGAGCTGAAGATTCCCATTTACGTATTGGTCGATAACGACCCCTGGGGGCTCTACATCTATTCGGTGCTCAAGCAGGGTTCGATTAGCTTGGCATACGAATCGATGCGCATGGCAGTCCCGAACGTTCGCTTCTTGGGAATGAGCTCATTCGATTACAAGAAGTTTGCGCTCCCGCCCGCAGCCGAGATCAAGCTCTCGAAGGAAGACATCGCTCGAGCCGAGCAGATGAAGGCCTACCCGTGGTTCAAAGAAAAGAAGTGGCAGCACGAGCTGGGCGCTCTCTTGAACAACGGATTCAAGATGGAGCTCGACGCCCTCCTCACCAAAGGCATCTCTTTCATTACAGAGGAATACATCCCCAAGAAGCTGAAAGATAAAGACTTCCTGCAGTGAGGAAGGAACCCGCGCGTGCTGCTGTAACGGACGCGTTTGAGACGTGCGCTTTTGCAGCAATATCGTTCACTGCGCCCATGCAGAGTGGCAAGCTTCGCGTCGCATCCGTTTTTTCTGTCTCCGCGCTCATCGCCTGCGGTGGCGGAAAGCCCAATACCGGTTTCGAGGCTGACTCTCCGGCCGGCTCCGATGGCGGCGCGGTGAGCGGCAGCGACCCCAGCAACCCTGGGCCGGCCGTGGGATCCAACGATGGCGGCGCCACTGCCACGGCGGTCTGCGCCCCGAACGTCGGCAACTACGAAGTTCCGATGAACGGCTGCGACGACGACGCCGATGGGAAGATCGACAACGTTCCCGTCTGCGATCACGGCGTCGCTCTCACCGGAAGCGCCGATGACTTCGCGAAGGCGCTAGGAGTCTGCCAGAAGGCCACCGGCGCCTCGGACCCGAAGTGGGGCGTCGTCTCCGCGGCCTACACCCAAGGTTACCATCAACCCGCGGCTCCGGCAGACGGACAGCACGGCATCATGGGCAAGTTCGGCAACGTCGTGAAGCCGCGCGAAGGCGAGATGCTCGGCGCCCTCAGCAGCGGCTGGGCACGAGAGTTCGACGACATGAGCAGCACGAGCACCCCCTTCAAGGGCGGCACGGCCATGACGGACGCCGGCGCCGTGCCGCCCGGCTTTCCGAAGGCCGCGGGCACGTGCATCATCGACAGCAACGTGAAAGACGTTGCGGCGCTCAAGCTGCAGATCAAGGTCCCCAAGAACGCCAAGGGCATTTCGTTCGACTTCAACTTTCACTCGGGCGAGTGGCCGGAATTCGTCTGCACCAAGTATAACGACGCGTTCATCGCGTACCTCACGTCGTCCGCGCTCACCGGCGGAAAACCAGACAACATCTCGTTCGACGCCATGGGCAACACCGTCAGCGTGAACAACGGCTTCTTCGATCGCTGCACTCCGAACGCGAAGACTGCCTGCAACGGCGGCCCCTTCGGCGGCTCGATCACGGCGGCCTGCGCCGGCGGCGAATCCGAGCTTGGCGGCACGGGCTTCGAGGACAAGGGCGTCTACTGCGGCCTGAACCTCATCACTGGCACTGGGCCTACGACGACGGGCGGCGGTGCCACCGGGTGGCTGACTTCCAAAGCTCCCGTGACCCCAGGTGAGCTCATCACCATCGAGTTCATGATCTGGGACACCGGCGACACCGCCTTCGACTCCTCCGTCCTCATCGATCACCTGACCTGGGAGCCCACCGCTACGGTTACGGGCACCGGTCGTCCCCCACAGTAAAGCGGCCAAATGCCCTTCGAAAAAATTCTCGTGGCGAACCGCGGCGAGATCGCCCGGCGCGTCATTCGAACGTGCAAACGCCTGGGCGTGAAGACCGTCGCCATTTATTCCGAAGCAGACAAGGCAGCGCCGCACGTCTCCGAGGCGGATGAGTCGGTGTGCGTTGGACCGGCTGCTGCGAAGGAGTCGTACCTGAACGTGGAGGCAATTCTCGCGGCGGTCGAGCAGACGGGAGCGCGAGCCGTGCATCCCGGGTACGGCTTCCTGAGCGAGAAATCAGGCTTTGCGCGCGCGGTCCTCGCAAAGGGAGTCGTGTTCGTTGGGCCTCCGCCCGATGTCCTGGATGCGCTCGGCGACAAGATAAAAGCACGCAGCGTTGCGCTCGCCGTGGACGTGCAGCCGGTCCCCGGTACGAACGAGCCGATCGCGATCGACACCGCGGAGGGGGTCGCACACGCTCGCGGCGTCGCGGCATCGGTCGGCTACCCGGTGGTGGTGAAGGCGGTCGGCGGCGGCGGCGGCATCGGAATGCAAGTCGTGCGCGACGAGAGCGGCATCGAGCGCGCGCTCAAGAGCTGCTCGGATCGCGGAAGGGCATCGTTCTCGGACCCGCGCGTATTTCTCGAGCGGTACGTTGCCGAGCCCAGGCACATCGAGGTGCAAATTTTTTGCGACGCCCACGGTCACGCGTACGCGCTCGGTGAGCGCGAGTGCAGCCTGCAGCGGCGGCACCAGAAGATCATGGAGGAGTCCCCCTCACCCGCGTCGTTTTTTGCGGGCAGCGCGGGACACGCTAAGAAACAAGCGCTTTTCGCCGCTGCCCTGCGGATCGTGAAGAGCGTCGGCTACGTCGGCGCGGGGACGTGCGAGTTCATCGCCGACGCCGCGGGCGAGCTCTTTTTCTTGGAGGTGAACGCGCGCCTCCAGGTCGAGCACCCCGTGACGGAGATGGTCACCGGTCTTGATCTCGTCGAGCTGCAGCTGCGGGTCGCGGCCGGCGAGGTCCTTGCGGATCTGAGCGCTCCGCCGCGTGGCCACGCCATCGAGGCCAGAGTTTACGCCGAGGATCCGAGCAAGGGCTTCATCCCCAAGCCGGGCTCGATCGACGAGCTGGTGTGGGGAGGCGGGGGCGGGGAGTCGCAGACCACGGCCCTCCGCATCGAATCTGGCGTCCGCGCAGGCAGCGTCGTGACTCCCTATTACGATCCGATGGTCGCCAAAGTCGTAGTCTGGAACGAGACCCGCGCCGGGGCCATCGCCGAGCTCGATCGCGTCCTTGCCGCGACGACGATAGCGCCCTGCGTGACCAACCTGGCCTTCCTCCGAAAAGCGCTGGCGAGCCCCGAGTTCAGCGGCGGACGCTACGACACCGCGTTCGCCGAAGTGCTCGCAAAGCGCTAGCCAGAGCTACTCTTGGTCGAACGGGACGACGGTGGCCGCGGCTAGATTCGGAATTGCCTTCTTCACCGACTCGAAGATCTCCGACGCGGTGCCCACGACGACGATCACCAGATCGTCTTTGTTCAGTCGGTGGCGAATCGATGCGCTCGTCGACTCCGGGGTCACGGCGTCGACGTGCTTCGTGTACGCGGAGTAGTAGTCTGCGGGGAGCGAGAGAAGATCGATGTCGAGGAGCTGGTGCATCCGCTTCGTCGCCGTGTCGATCTCGAACGCGTACGATCGCGTGAGGTAGCGTTTGATGAACGACGCCTCCTTCGGCGTAACCCCGCTGGCGATGAACTTCTCTAGGAGATCGAGCTCGACGCCGATGCACGCCGCGGCGTCCGTCGCTGCAGGGTGGGTCCACATGTTGAACGCATGGCGATGGCGATCGACCGACAAGCGCGACGAGACGCCGTATGACCATCCGCGCTTTGAGCGAATTTCCCGCGTCAAACGGGACGTAAACGTTCCGCCGAAGACGGCGTTGGCCACGCTGAGGGAGATGTGATCTTCGTCGTGCGGCGAGGTGCCGAGCGAGCCGATGAGGACTTGGGTCTGGGTGCGCTCGGGCTTGTCGACGAAGACCAGGTGCCTCCCAACGAGCGCGGTGGGCTCGCTGACGGGATCCTTCGCCTTCGCCCCCTCGGGGAGGTTTTTGAGGATCCGCGCTGTGAAGGACTCGGCCTTCTCGCGCGACACGTCCCCCGCGAAACCGACGAGCGCATTTCCGCGGACAAAATGCTGAGCATAGCTCGCGCGGGCGTCACTCGAGGTGAGGCCCAGGACGCTTGCAGTCGTTCCCCCCGTCGCGCGGCCGTAGAGATGTCCGCCGAAGAGGGTGCGTCGAAATGCCCGCTGCGCGAGCGCGCGATCACTGTCCCGAACCTCGAGGAGCTCAGCGACGGTCTCGCGTTGAAGGCGCCCGAATTCGTCCTCCGGAAATTCCGGAGACTCGATGAGGCGCGCCATGAGATCGACGAAGGGCTCGAGGTTGCGGCCGATCACCTGGCCGTAAACGACCGCGGAGGAGGTGCTGGCGTCGATGGAGATTTCGCCTCCCAGACGATCGAGGGTGTCCTCGATGTGCGCGGCGGTCATCCCCTTGCACCCTCGGCGGAGCATGCGAAGGGCGAAGCGCAGAACGCCCTCTTTTCCAAGGGGATCGTGGGCAGATCCCGCCGACAGAGCGACGACGATCGAAACGATCGGAACGGCGTGCGATTCCTCGACGAGGAGAGTAGTTCCGGCCCCGACCACTACGCGATGCGAGAGCGACTCGATCGGCTTCTTCTTCTGCGTACTCATTCTGCGGCCGCTTCTTTCGCCGTTTCGGGAAGCACGCGGATGACCGTGCGCGACTCCGCGACGAGGTACCGCCTCGCCACCCGTCGGAGATCCCCCGCCGTGGCCCGCCGGTAGTCGTCGAGGCGGCGGAATGCGCCCGCAGGATCGCCGAGGACCGTCTCGTAGAAGCCCATCTGTTCGGCTTTTCCGCTCATCGTCTCGAGCGACTGAAGGAGCGAAAGCTCGAGCCGCGCCTGGGCACGTGCGAGCTCGTCGTTCGTGACCACCTCGGTGCGGGCCCGCTCGAGCTCGCGAAAGACGACGTGCTCGATGTCCTTGGTCGTTTTCCCGGCCCGCGCCGTGACGAAAATTTCGTAGAGCCCGGGATCGCGAAACGTCGACACCCAACCACGGAGATCGGTGGCGATCTCCTCGTCGATCATAAGCGCGCGATGCACCCGCGATGCGCGACCGCCGAAGAGCACCTCGTTGAGCACAGCGAGAGCTGCATGATCGGCGTCTCCGAGAGCGGGGCCGCGGTAACCGACGTAATATTTTTCGGTCGCTGTGGGCTGGACGATCGTCTCCTCACGCGCGACGACCTGCGGCGGCTCCGGATACGTGTCTTCAACCGGGATTTCCCCCCGCGGAATGGATCCGTACGCGTCGCGAATTTTGGTGAGCGCGTCCTTGTCTCGCACGCTTCCGACGATGACCAACGTCGCGTTGTTAGGCGTGTAGTACGTCTTGTAGAAAGCGGCGCAGTCTTCGGGGGTGAACGCCTGGATGTCCTTCATCCAGCCGATGGTGGGCCAGTGGTACGGATGCGTGGTGAACGCCGTCTTGTAGAGGAGCTCGTTTGCCGTTCCCTCCACGTCGTCGTCCACGCGGAAGCGGCGCTCGTTTGCGACCACCTCTTTCTCGCTCGCCACTTGCGGCTCGCGCAGGACGAGGTGGGCCATGCGACCGCTCTCGAGCTTCACGACGAGCGGGAAGCTCGCAGAGGGAATGGACTCGTAATAATATGTCCAGTCTACCCAGGTCGCCGCGTTGGTCTCGCCGCCGGCTTCTTCCATCCGACGGTCGAATTCGCCCGCTTTGAGCGCGCCCGACTCATTGAACATCAAATGCTCGAAGAGGTGCGCGAGCCCTGTTTTGCCCGTTTTTTCGTGGCGCGAGCCAACGCTGAACCACGTGTAGTAGCTGACCACGGGCGCGCTCTTGTCCACGAGGAGAAGAATCTTGAGCCCGTTGTCGAGGTGGTAGCGCTGAACCTCGTCTGCTCCGAAGTGAACGATTCCGTCGAACGTTACACCGTCTATTTGGTCTCGCATCTCACCATTCTCTTAGGTCCAGCACCTGGAGGGCTCCGCCCTTCCAGATCCACGCGTGCGGGCCGCACATAGCTACGATGCCCGAGTCATTGGTTCCGCTTCGACTGCCTGCCGTTCCGACCCGCGCGAGCTTCGCGGCGTCGCGCGAGCCCTTCACGGTGTAGAACGCAGGCTCGCCCGAACCGACGACGATGATGCCGCCCTCGCTCGCGAGCACTGCTCCGCCGTCATACCCGCGCACCTGGTGGGTCGCTCGGGGGACGTTGTCCGCGGTCAGGAACGCCTCCTGGCGGCGATCCCAGATCACGGGGCGCGGAGGGCCATCTTCGATGCGCCACACCCGGCCATCGCGAGCGAGCACGATGGCGATGCCCCGCCAAATATCGAGGTCGGCGAGGACAGTATCGATGACCTGCTCCTCGCGGATCGGCAGCCACACTTGGCCATTGAAGCGCGCGACGGCGCCGAGGTGATCGCCGCATACCAACATCGCCACTTCACGCTTGCTCGCCCAGAGCGAGACGACGTTCTCTGCCGGATCGAGGGCTGCATCGGGGACGAACGGGACGAACTTGTGTCCATCGAACTCGAGGAGCGCGCCCGCGCCCCACACGAGAACGCGATCGCCGCCGCCACCGATGCCGAACCACCACGCCCGCCCGCGCGTCGTACGATGCAGAGGGAAAGGCTTGGCATTTCCACCCGCGAAGCGCACCGCGTTGCCGGCGTGTGAGAGGCCCCACAGCGTGCCGTCGCTCGTCACGTACAGATCGTTCAGCGGCTCGTCGACAGCGTGAGCCTCGCGAATCGCTCCCTTCACCACGTGGAGGATGAGACTCGGCGACGTGAGGCTCGTAGAGCTCGTCCGTCCGAGCAGGTAGAAGTCTTCGGCGGAGCCGCCGCTGGCTGCTCGAAAGGTGTGCCTCGACGCCGGCATCGTCGAGACGTCGATTACGCCGCGCAAGATCAGCTGCGGCTCGCGCGGGGCCTTACGAAGATCGCGTACTTGATCCGCGTGCGTCGGATGCCGCTGCGTGTCCCCGAAAAAATTTTCGTCGCGGAAAGAACGTAGCCAGCGAAAGACATCTTCGGCCTCGAGGACGAAGATCCCCGTGCGAAGCGAGCAAGCCACCGTGAACTCGTCGAGGTTGAGCGTGAGCGAGGCCTTGCCGCTCGAGTCGAAGATGCGGTCCACTTTTCCGCGGATCTCGTGCGTTCGCGCCGGACCGAGGAGCTCTTCGATCGCCGCCGAATCGCCGGTCTCCAGGCGCCCGACGATGGGATCTTCGAAGGTGAATCCGAGCTGGCTGAGGAGCTTGCGCAGGCCCTGTGGAATGGTCGCGGAGCGTTCGATCTCCACCTCGAAGTCGTCTGCGACGCCGTCGAGCCACTCGGCAAAGTGCGCTGCGCGGTGCTTGACGATGCTGTCCTTCCACTCGACGATTCCGAGCTCGCCGTCTTCGTCGCCCGACGACATGTCGAAGCACATCAGGCGGTCGCCGATCTTACAGAAGGGAACGTAGCGCCCGGTGTATCCAGATTGCTTGAGCGGACCTTCGAGGGCTGCTTTCATCTCGACCGCGTTGAGGAGATGGTGAGGCTCGCCGATCGATCCCGACGCGCGCATGGCAGCGCTGTAGCTCGGCGGAACAACAGCATTGAGAAGCGCCCCACGGGCCACGAGCTCGCGCATCGTCACGGGCGCGCCCATTCGTTCGAGGTGCCCGGTGCGCGTGAACACCGTGCGTACCCTTTCGACCGCCGCGAGCGCGAGCCGCGTGGGGTCCACCGTCGAGCGAACCTTCCGGGTCGATGTGCGCTTCTTGGCAGTCTTACGCGGCGTCGTCATCGGATCGAGAGGGCACTCGAGAGTATCAGCGCGGCACGTTAATCCACCTTCAAAATCGCCAGAAACGCCTTCTGGGGGATCTCGACGTTCCCCACTTGCTTCATGCGTTTCTTTCCCTCTTTTTGCTTCTCGAGGAGTTTCCGCTTTCGGCTGATGTCGCCGCCGTAGCACTTGGCGGTCACGTCCTTGCGCAGGGCACGTACGGTTTCTCGCGCGATTATCTTTCCGCCGATGGCCGCCTGGATGGCCACTTCGTACTGCTGCTGGGGGACGAACTCCTTGAGCTTTTCCGCGAGGCCCTTCCCGCGCGGATAGGACTTTTCGCGGTGGATGATGATCGAGAGCGCGTCGAGGGGCTCGCCGTTGACGAGGATGTCCACCTTCACGAGATCGCCCGCTCGGTAGCCGGTGAGCTCGTAGTCCATTGACGCGTAGCCTCGAGAGCAGCTCTTCAGCTTGTCGTGAAAATCGAAGAGCACCTCACCGAACGGAAGCTCGTACGTGATGATGACTCGATCGGCGCTCGCATATTGCAGTCCGAGCTGGTTGCCGCGTTTCTCCTGACAGAGGGCAAGCACGGCGCCGACATGCTCGGTGGGAACGTGGATGGCCATCTTCACGAGCGGCTCTTCGATGCGATCGATGGTCATCACCGGCGGGAGCTTCGCGGGATTCTCCACCTTGAGCCACGTGCCGTCGGTCTTGAGCACGTTGTAGACGACCGACGGGGCCGTGGTGATGAGGTCCAGGTTGAACTCGCGCTCGAGTCTTTCCTGGATGATTTCCATGTGCAAAAGCCCCAGAAATCCGCAGCGAAAACCGAAACCGAGGGCCTCGGACGAATCGGGCTCGAAGGTGAACGCAGCGTCGTTCATCTGCAACTTTTCGAGGGCGTCGCGGAGGGCAGGGTAGTCGGAGCTGTCGGTCGGGAAGATGCCCGCGAAGACCATCGGCTTCACGTCTTTGAAGCCGGGTAGGACTTCCGTCGCTTGGGCGGCGGGGAGCGTGTGGGTCACCGTGTCGCCGACCTTCGTGTCGTGCACGCTCCGAATGTTGCCGGAGAAGAACCCGACCTCGCCCGGGCCGATCTCTTCGAGGGAAACGGCAAACGGCTGGAACGATCCAAGCTCGAGGACCTCGTAGTCCGCCTTCGAGGACATGAAACGGACCTTGTCCCCCTTGCGGATCGTGCCGTCGATCACCCGGACCATGACCATCGCGCCGCGGTAGCTGTCGTACCAACTGTCGAAAATCAGCGCGCGGAGCTTGCCATCAGGATTCCCTTTGGGGGGCGGTACCCTGTGGACAATCTGCTCGAGGATGTCTTTGACCCCCACACCGGTCTTGCCGCTGCACGAGACCGCCTCCGAGCAATCGAGCCCGATGACCTGCTCGATCTGCTCCTTGGTTCGCTCGACGTCGGACGACGGCAAGTCGACCTTGTTGAGCACGGGGATGATCTCGAGTCCCTGATCGAGCGCGAGGTAGACGTTGGCGAGCGTCTGGGCTTCGACGCCTTGTGTCGAATCGACGACCAAAATGGCCCCTTCGCAGGCCGATAAGCTGCGTGAGACCTCGTAGTTGAAGTCGACGTGGCCGGGGGTGTCGATGAGATTGAACTGGTAGGTCTCGCCGTCTTTGGCCACGAACTTCAGGCGGACGTTCTGGGCCTTGATGGTGATCCCGCGCTCGCGCTCGATGTCCATCTTGTCGAGGAACTGCTCCTTCGACTCGCGCTGAGTGATCGCGCCGGTGATGTCCAGGATCCGGTCGGCGAGCGTGGATTTCCCGTGGTCGATGTGCGCAATGATCGAGAAATTGCGGATCTTTGACTGGGGTGTCGTCACTTCAGGTGGTTCACTCGGCGAGGAAGGTCAGCGGGGCTATTTGCTGAATCCTGTAGCCGATTTGTCGGCGTCCTCGACAGTACGTTCTTTGTCTCGTTCGAGCTTGTCGGACGATTCCTTCGCTGGCCTGCTCGGAGCCGGCTTCGGAGGAGCAGGAGGTGGAGGCGGAATCGTGTCGAGTCCGAGCTGGCCGGGGAGCAGATGCGCGTAGTGACGGAGGACGAGATCAATGCCCTCGCGGATGTATACGGCGACCGGCACCTTCGTGCGATCGTGCAGCAACTTGAGCTTGTCGCTCTGCTCCGGTGTCACGTAGATCGTCGTGGAGATCTTCTTCCGAGACATCGGCGGTGCTGTCCCCTCAGGGGTAAGAACATGCTTGATAACGCGCGGTTATGCGAGTGTGCGCTCCGCATCACTGCCGCCCGCCAACACGACGTACACTACGTGAACATACGTGACGATTCAAGCGGCGCGCCCAAAGCCCCAGAATCCTCGAGGAACCCATTTGGCTGAGCCACGCCAGCGCACGCCGCACTGCTTGCTCCCGGGCTATCGGGTTCGGTATGGTGCCTTTCGCTTATGAAATCCCGCTCTCTGGTTTTGGCAGCCACTTCGCTCACACTTGCCGCCACGGCCGGCGTCTTCGCGTGCGGGAGCGGCGAGTCGACTGTCGCGACAGAGGCAAAGCTCCCGACGGGCGCGCACACCGAATCGATGGATCACGAGGCGTGCAACGAGTCCGGCAACAAGGTCGAGCTTCTGGACACCAACAACGACGGAAAGCCCGACATTCGCAGGGTATATGCCGGCGGAAAAGAGATCTGTCGGATCAGCGACTTGAACAAGGACGGCAAGCCGGAGATGTTCGAGTACTACGACGCAGCCGGCCAGTTGCGACGGCGCGAGGCGGACTACGACGACAGCGGCGTGATCGACTCGATCGAGATCTTCGAGAACGGCAAGCTCGTTCGACGTGAGCTCGACACGAGCGGCGAGCACCGCCTCGACACGTGGGATTACTTCGACCCCGCCACCGGCAAACGCATCCGCCGCGAACGCGACAGCATGCACACCGGCCACATCGACCAGTGGTGGACGTGGGACGGCGACAAGGTGACGATCGCCTTCGACAAGGACGGCGACGGCAAGCCCGATCCCGCAGACACGGTCGTCCTGGGTGGAACGGCGACGTCGTCCGCCTCGTCGACCGCGTTCACCGACGCGGGCCCACCGCCGAGCACGGCGTCGAGCTTCGGGATCGATGGTGGCGTTAGCGCGAGCAAGCCGGCCAGCCCGGGCACGGTCGTGGACGCCCCCGTGCTGGATGCGGGCGCGCCGAAAAAGAAGCCCAAGGAGAAGAAGAAGTGACCCGCTCTCGGCACGTCCGGCTCTGTCTCCTCGTTTCCGTGGTGGTCGCAGGCGCTGCGTGTAGTTCGTCGCAGCCCGCGCCCAAGGCGGCTTCGGTGTCCCCAGGCGGCTCGAAAGACCCTAGCAAGTGGCCTGCGGACGACAAATCCATGTGCGACTGGCGTAACAAGCCGGAGCTCGAAGTGAGCGAGACTTCCGGCCTCGGCGCCCTTCGTCCCAACGTGCGCCGCGTCTACAAGACGTACGGCGAAGGCGAGTCGCGCCGCAAGACGCTGGTGTGCCGCGAGGTCGACACAAACCTCGACGGCATCAAGGACGTCGTCCGCACGTTCAACTCGAAGGGCGAAGCGCTCCACGAAGAGGCCGACACCAACTACGACGGCAGGGTCGACGTGTGGATGTCATTCGTCGCCGGCCGGCTCGCCGAAGAAGACCTCGACACGAACTTCGACGGCAAGCCCGACGTCTGGAAATACTATTCGAACGGCCTGCTTTCCCGCGTGAAGCGCGATCGCAACCACGACGGAAATCCCGACGTGTGGGAGATCTACGCAAACGGCAGGCTCGAGCGCATGGGCGTCGACGACAGCTTCGACGGCCACGTCGACCGCTGGGACCGCGACGAGCAAGTGCGCCTCGCGAGCGAAGAAGAGGATCGCAAGGCCCGCGAAAAGCTCACGGCTGGCGACGGCAACACCGCGCCCACCGCTGCGCCGGGCCAGGACGCGTTCATTCAGGACGCAGGCGCGCCCAAGCCCAAAGCCTCCCCTCCGAAGAAGAAGTAAGGCCGAAGAGCCCGTTAGGCTTTCGAGGTACCTTCGCGCCCGTAGGCGTCCTCGAGACGGACCACGTCGTCGAGCTCGGGGGTGGAGACTTCGAGGACGTCGACGTCCGTCACCGCCACCATGCGGTGAATGGTCAACGGCCGGCAATGGTACGTGTCGAGGTGCTTCATCCGGATGACGTTGACCTCCGCGCCTTGGCCGATCTCGAGGTCCATCTCCCCATTCTGTACGAGAAACGTCTCTTCTTTTTTGTTGTGAAACTGGCGCGACAGCTTCTGCCCCGCGTTGATGTGGAGGATTTTCCCGACGTAGGCCGAGGCCTCCGCCCAGATGATCTCGTAGCCCCAAGGCTTTTCTACCCGTCGCATGCCCCTGAAATACGGTATGTGGGCGAGCATGGCTACTGAGCGACTGCAGAAAATTCTCGCGCACGGCGGGGTAGCCTCGCGCCGCGCCGCTGAAGCGCTCATCACCGCCGGCCGCGTGCGCGTCAACGGCAACGTCGTCAAAGAGCTCGGCACGAAGGCCGATCCGCACAAAGACAAGGTCGAGATCGACGGCAAGCGCGTGGTCGCAGAATCGTTCGTCTACCTCCTCGTCCACAAACCGCGCGGCGTCGTCGCCACAATGAACGATCCGGAAGGGCGGCCCACCGTCGGCGAGCTCTTGAAGCCGGTCGGAGCGCGCGTTTACCCGATCGGAAGGCTCGATTTCGCGACGAGCGGGGTGCTCCTGTGCACGAACGACGGCGCGTTCGCGGAAGGTTTGATGCATCCCAAGAAGGCCGTTCCGAAGACGTACGTCCTCAAAGTGCAGGGCGAGATGCAGGCCAAGGACATCGAGAAGTGGCGCACCGGCATCCAGCTCGAGGACGGCATCACGCTCCCCGCCGAGGCGAAGATGATCCGCCACGAGCAGGGCAAGACATGGCTCGAGCTCACCATCCGCGAAGGGCGAAACCAGCAGATTCGTAGGATGGGGGAGGCCGCGGGGTTCATGGTCATGCGCCTCGCGCGCACGTCCTTCGCTGGAATCAATTCCGAAGGGGTGCGCCCTGGGCAGTGCCGTTACCTCACGCGCGAAGAGCTGATCGCCCTCAAAAAAGCGTACGGCGTGCCCACCCGCATCCCGGCGGCGCCCGAAGAAGTGGTCACCACCGCGCGCTCGGGACGATCGAATTCGGCCATGGGCTCGGTGCAGCGTTCGGGCTCGCGTCCGGCGAAACCCGAGGCGCGAACCCGAACGACGTCGCGATCCAATTCCGGTGGACGCGTGCGTCCGCGGCGCGGCGCCGAAGCAGCGACGTCGCGCTCTGGATCAGGATCGAGGGCAGGGGCGCGGCCTGAGTCGAACGCAGGATCGAATGCGCTGCCGCAGCCGAGGTTGAGCGGAGGCTCGGCTCGAGGACGCACGCCGGAACGCACGCCCGACGAAGCACCGCGCGCCGAGGTCGGGGGGCGACGAGGGCGCGGACGAACCACGGGGACCGGCGGCGGCATCGGTGCAGAACCCGGCAATTTCAGGCTCGAACGCGGCCGACGTGGCCGCCGCTAAGTTTTTTTGACGACGCGTACGACTTAGCCGGCAGTCGCCCCGAACCACGCTTCGGCAATTGCCGTGAGCGCTTCTTCCGAAAGAGCCGTGCCCTCGGGAACACCGTTCGCCGCTCCAAACGAGTAGACGATGCGCCCGACCGGCACGCCGGCCAGCAGGATCGTGAACTCGTCGTTGTCGAGCGCCTGGACGGCGTACGTCTTCGTTTCGTAAGTGACGGTGCTGGCGGCGGGATCGGCGATGGGGGTCGTGGTCGTCATGGAAGGCGAGCACCTACGACGATCGCTCGCTCACGGCAAGTAGGGGGTTGCGTCGTGCTCCGACCTCGCGGCGGGGCGGGCCACCGCTGCGAAGGGATCTGCGATCTCCGTGGGCAGCGACCAATCGTTCTGAAAAAAGCCGCCGGCGAGCACCATCCCTGCGCTCAAGTTCATTTGCCCACGAGCAGGAGCGACGCGCTCGTCGTAGACGATGAAGTCCGGCAAGAGATCGGGGAGTGAAAGCGAGCGCCATGTGCCGAGCGCGCCGACGCCCTCCACGACCACCAGGTAGCGATCCGTGCGCCGAGGGTTCGGGCGAATGAACGCCGCACCCACCTGCGAGCCCGTAAAGCGGCGGCCGCCCGCCGTGACGATCGCCTCCCCGTCGACGCGAATCGGAAGGTCGGCCTCCAGCGCCCGCAGGACGATGTTCGACCGAGAATTCCCGACTAGAAACAGCGCATGGTCATTTGCGACTGACTCGCCGCGCGCCGTAAACTCGACGTCGCTCATCATCGGATAGTGGACGTCGACGCCCCAGCGAATCTGTGCCCACGCCCGCGCGACCTCTTCGTTGGCGCGGGTCTGCTGTGGGTCGCTAGCGCCGTACACGAAGAGGAGTGGCGCATGGAAGGCATCGCGTAGCGGTCCGGTGATCTCGCCGTGCTTGAAGACTCCTTCGTGCACCGCCGGCCCCGCCTTCCAGGTGTCCTCCTCGCGATGAAGCGAGAGCGGGTCCTCCGGAGGAAAAACGAGGGCTGTCCCGTCCACGACGACCGTCAGCGGCTTCGTCGCGTCGACGAGCAGCGGATCGCGATCGAGGGAGATGGCCGTCGTACTCTTTGTCGTGAGCTCGATCCGGGTTCGCGTTCGCACCCGCGCTTCGATCTCTGCCCAGGTTCCCGGCGCCGCAAGCTCGCCCACGTGGAGCCAAGCGTCGTTGCTGTCGCGAAGGCGCATCGTGCGAAAGCGAATTTGTGTCGGGTGAAGGTTCGTCGGCTTTTGCGCGAGGAGCCACTTGGCGCCTTTCAGCTCCTCGTACGTCGTCTGCCAGACGTTGTGACCGAGCGGAGGATGCTCGTGGATCACGTTGTATTTTAGGCTCTCGTAGCGCTCGATGAGCACGCCGCTGTTCGACTCCGGGAGGTCTTGCGTGCCGTGAACGACGTAGAGCGGGAGGTTCTTTCCGTTCCATGCCCAGAAGACGTTGGAGCGCTCTTCGGCGAGAGATTTTTCCCAGGGACGAAGCGGCCGCCCGATGAAATCACGCCGCACGAAGTAGCTGTGATACCCGCAGAGCGGAGCTGCCGCCGCGAAGGTGTCGGGATGGCGGAGCGCAAGTGCCGCCGCTCCGATCCCTCCCATGGAGGGGCCGGTGATCGTGATCCGTGAGCGATCGATCGGGTAGAGCGCGGCGATCTCCTCGATGGCGCGCATGACGTCGTCCTGCCCGAGGTGGCGGTACATGGTGTTGCCGTGGCCGTTCGGCGTGACCACGATCGCGTCGAGGGGAGGGAGCGGACCCACGTGGCGATCTTCCCAATCCTGGTCTTTTTTCGGGTCATCCGCGCCAAAGAACCAGCGGAGCATGGCCATCGGGTGGCCGTTGAGGCCATGAAGCGCGACTACCAGAGGGTACTTGCGACCCGCGCCGCGCCGGTATTCGGGCGGGAGGTAAACTCCGTACTCAGCGAGCTCACCGTCAACGGGAGACCGGTAGGCACGGCGGATCGGGCCGGTGCGGTTCGCGTACGGATCGAGTTTTTTCTCGAGGGCGGTGGCGGCGTCGCTCAGCTCCTGCGCGTCCGCGAGCTGCGACTCGATGTCGCCGTCTCCGTGCGTCGTGAAGTTGACGAGCCGTTCTCGAAGGTGGGTGACGCTCTCGATCGAGCCGCGCGCGAGCGAAGGAGGGAGAGTCGCCTGGCCAAGAACACGGTCGATGCGCCCGACGGCCTCGCGCACGACGCGACGCGGGTAAAAAGGCGCTTTTACGCTTCGCTCAGCGACTGTGAGCTCGTATGTCCAATTCTGATCTTCAATGCGAGGAAGATCTGCCTGCGCGATGGACGGCAGCACGGCCACCATCTCCCCCGACTCCGGCGAGATCCCTCCTGCGTTGACGTCGAAGAAGACGTCGCCCTTCGCGCTGACGAGCTTGGCTTGCACTCCGAGCGTAACGCCGAGGGGGATGCCCTCTGGAAATCGGACGGTGAGCCTTGGTCGGTAGTGGTCGGCGGTGAGCCCGCGATCGACGGACACCCACGACATCTTCGCGGCGAGCGCGCGCGTGTCCCCTTCGCGCGTGCCGGGCAGGGCCAGGTACGAGCCTGGTGGAGGTTGGAGCGCGGCGTCGACGAGCCTGACGTGAAGCGCCCAGCCGGCGTCGCGCTGATGAAGCTTGAGGACGACCGCGTGATCACCCGCCGTCAGATCGAGCGGAACGAGATCGTCGTCATCACGCTCCGGACGCGACTCATCCCGCGTAAAAATAGGCTTTCCGTCGACGATTACCCGGAGGCCGTCGTCCGCTCCGATGAGCAGAAAGAAGCGCCCCGCACGCTCGACGTGGAGCGTTGCGGCCGCGTATGCGACCAGATCGCTCTCCCGTGATTGGAGCGCGGCGCGCACGTCGATCGGGCCTTCACCGCTGGAGGCGATGAGCCATCTTGGAGGATCTTTGATCTTTTCGTTCGGAGGCGGTCCCCACGCCGCCCCGAAATTAGGCGCGATCGTCGCCTCGTTCAGCCCCGGCGGCGGCTGCGTGAGAGCTTCGGGACCTGACGGCGCAGGCTTCGTCCCGTACGTGGACGAGCGGTAGGGCCCGATGATCAGCCACGCGCCGAGGCTTCCATTCTTCGCGGGCGCGAGGCGCAGCTCGCTGGCGTGGGCGGCGGGGGTCGCGAGCACGCTCGAGGGCAACACCAAGAGCGACAGAACAGCGAGGGGCTTCAACACGTTCATCGTGTGACTACGGAGCGACGCAGCACGTGTAGTAACTGGGAAGGGGCGAGCCTTCGCTGATCGGTTGGCAAATGGTCTGGTCGACACACGGCTTGCGATCCTCACAGAGGACCATGGACATGATGCACTTGCTTCGGGGCACGCACTGCGCGCCGCTCACCACGGAGGTTCCGAAGTTGCAGAAGCCTTGCAGTCCGGCGACGCAACAAATCGCCGCTCCTCCGTTGTCACCCGGCACCCCGGCGCAGTCGCTGTCGTCATCGCAGTAAAGGACGGAGCTAGTGGGAGGGCACGCGCTCACGTCTTTGCATTCGCCCGAGGCTTTTTTCCTCGTGGAATCTGGGCTTAGGCAGCACACCGCGCCCGTCGTCTGACAGCGCACGGCGTTGTCTCCGCAGCGGACCGAGGGTCCGGTCGGAGCGGCATCGGGGTCACTCTCCACGCTCGCGCGGTTGTCGAGGCACGAGCCGTTCACGCAAGTGTGAGACGAATCGCAGCCTTGGCCCATGCACTCGGTCGTGAGGTCGACGACGACGTTCACGGAGTGGTGGGGCTCGAAGCGGATCGCGCGGCGCGCGACGATGCAGCCGGCGTAGGCGTTAGCTCGGCAGTCCTCGGGATTTCGGGTGAGCCCGGCGACGACGCGGATCCCCACTTCGTCGCCCTTCGAGGCGGTGGGAACGATCGTGAGGGTTCCGACTTGGCCGCCGCCTTCGCAGGTGGTGGTCGTCAGCGTCGGAGCCTTGCTCTCGACATCGGCTCCGGGCGCGCCCACGTAAACAGCGACCCCTTTCCACTTGGCGCAATCTGCGTTCGTGCGCACGGTGAGGGTAAGCTCCGTCGCTGAGCGGCAGCCAGCGGAAGGTCCGAAGAGGATCGCGAGGAGAGATAGGCTCGCGACGAGAGCCGCGTTGTTCGACCGCCGCTGCGGGCTCAGGGCGCGCCTACCTGACCGGGCGAGAGACTCCCGTGGCTGGCACCCTTCTCCGTTGTCAGCGCGCACGTGAGAACTATGCCGCCCGCCACCGCTCCGCCGACCGCCGTCCAGAACCACCAGCGGCTCAGGATCGACCTGGATTTCTCGAGCGGAATCGCCACTTCTCTCTTCGCACCGGCGTCGAGCACGATGGGAACTCTCGCGTCATCGTAGCCCTCGCGTCGCACGACGAGCTCGTGTGAGCCCGCGGGGACGGTCACTTCGAGCTTCGGGCTGCTCGTTCCGATCTCTTTGCCGTCGAGCGCAACGAGCGCACCGACGGGCTCGCTGCGGATCGATAGCAGTCCGGAGGTCGACTTGCGGCTCAGCGTCACCTCGATGGCGAGCTCGCCCCCTCCCGGCAAGACCACGTCGCGCGATTCCGTGAAGAAGCCCTCGAGCTCGATTTGAATGGTCGCCGCGCCCGACGGCAGGCGCGTTGGCGGCAGTGGCGTGGTGCCGATCACTTTGTCGCGCAAGAGCACACGCGCCCCGGGAGCCTTGCACGCGAGCTTGAGCGTCGCGATCCGCGGCCGCAGCTGTGCGTAGAGAGCATCGAGCTTTCCGACTTTCGCTTTCGTCTCAGGGGTCGCGTCTTTGTCGAACGACTCGAGCGCGCGGAGAGCGTCCGGATATTCACCAAGGAACTGATACGCGCGCGCGATGCTGTAATTGAGCCCCGCGCTCTCCGGCGACAGACGCAGGGCCTGCTGGTAGCTCGCGAGCGCGTCGGAGTAGCGCATTCCGAGCATGGCTTCGTTACCTTGGTCTCGCAGCTTGCTAGCGCCCTCCGCTGCGATTTGCTCGGGGGTGGACTGCGGCACGACCGGCGATGACGGGGGCGCGGCGAATGCGGGCCGAGAGATGGCAAGCAGGGCGGCGAAGACGAGAGACGCTTTCATCTGGCTCATGCCTTCATTGTGGAAAAAAGATCGGGTTTTGACCGGCGGGAGGTGGTGTGCTCGGCGTGGGCGGTGTTGCCGACGGGCTCGCGACTATTTTTCGGACCGGCGGAGCGCTTGCGGCAGCGGATGCCGAGGCGCTGCGAGCGCTTGCGGGCGCCGCGATCACAGGTGATGGGCCTGGCATCGGCAGCGGCTCGATCGCCAGGGGAGGCGTCGGCACAGTGGGCGGGGCGGCGGTCGGCGGTGGTGCGCCAACGGTCACCGCGTGGGTTCGACTCCGAAGAAAAAAGCTTGCCGCCACGAGCGCTATCGCGAGGGCGATCACGAGTGGCGCCACGATTGCAGCGACCAACAGGAGCGAACGTTTGCGCGCTGCCGCCGTCGCGACCTGGCTTTGACTCCATGTGGAAGAAGTCACGGAGGCGGCAGGAGCGACGACTATCTCGGCCAGCGAGGAACGGTTGACGCCCCTCGCCAACGTCTTCTGAATTTTCATGGGGGAGACGTGCCCTGGCGGGGCGAACGGCGCGAGATCGGCGGCGAGCTCCCCGACGCTCGCGTAGCGCTGATCGGGCGCCTTCGCGAGGCACTTCAAGACGACGCGGTCGAGCCCTGGCGGAAGCTCGGGGCATCGCGCTGACGGCGGAACGGCCGTTTGCTCGAGAATCGCGCTGAAAAGCTCGCCCAGGGACTCGCCACGGAACGGCAGTACACCTGTAGTCAGCTCGTACAGGATGACACCGAGCGACCAGACGTCGGCGCGTGAATCGATCGTGCGCGCGCTCCGAAGCTGCTCGGGCGGAACGTAGAACGGCGAGCCGAGGATCGTGCCCGCCGAGGTGACGTGACCGACCTTCGCGTTGGAACCCTCCTGAACTTTGGAGATCCCGAAATCGAGGACCTTGATCACGTCGTCGCCGCTCTGCTGTGCCAGAAAAAGATTTGCGGGCTTTAGATCTCGATGAATGATGCCGAGCGCGTGCGCCGCGGCAACGGCCTCGAGCGCCTGGAGCACGTAATCTACCGCCTCCGCTAGGGGGAGGCGACCGCGCTCCACGAGAAGCTGCGCGAGGTCCCGCCCCTCGAGGTACTCGAGCGCGATGAACGCGACCCCACCTCGATCGAGTGTTCCAACGTCCATCACGCGCGCGACGTGCTCGTTCTTGATCTTGGCGGCGGAACGCGCTTCGTTCAGAAAGCGCGCAATCACTTCCGGGTTTCGCGCGACCTCTTCGAGCAGAAGCTTGAGAGCCACGCGCTCACCGAGCAGCTCGTGGTGGGCCGCATAGACGATGCCCATGCCTCCTTTGCCGATGACCTTCTCAATCCGGTACTTGCCGTCGAGGAGCGTGCCGATGCCAGGCAAGAATGCCCTCACGGTCGGTTCGAACCCCAGGTCGCTCACCGGGAGAGCTTATACCCAGCCGCGGCCGCGTACATACAGTCGTGTAGGTATCGCCCTCGGGGAAAGCGCGTTTACGCCAACTGGTCGCGCGCCTCGATCAAGCGCGCCATGGCCACGCGCCGTATCTTCCCGAGTCGGTCGATGTCCGCGCCGGCAAAAAGAGAGCTCCGCACGCGTCGTTGCAGACGCTCCGCACGATCGAGCCAGGCCAAGGCTGCGAACGGGGAGAGGGCGATCACCGCGATGGCGGCGAAGAGCGCCGGACGGGGTACGAAGAACACCGCGAGCATCACGAGAAGCGCGGCCCATAGAGGATGTACGACCAGACCCGCACCGAGCTTGTAGGTCGACACCAGGTCGGCCTCGTCGGCCTTCCGCGCGACGATGCGCGGCACTTGGTACGGCGGCCAGTAAAGGACGATCCCGATGACGGCCAGGGGCAGCGCTGCCACGAGCCCAATCGCGCGAACGAGACCACCCGCCTTTCGGGCGAGCTCGCCCTTGGCGACCTCCTCGTCGCCCACCCCGGCACGTTCGAGCTCGGCATAGTAGCTCGAGACCTTCATCATTATCTCGCGGTAGAGCGGCGCATCGGGGGTCAGCACTCTCTTGGCAGCCTCGACACGCTGACCGATCAGCGTCACCCCCTCGAGGCTGTGGTCTTTCGCGTCGTTGGCGAACATCTCTGCGATGCGGGCAATGACAATCCGTTCCTCCCACGTGTCACCTTCGACAATCAGCTCCGAGAGATCGTCCGCCAGGATCTTCGTGATCGCGCCCGCCAGGTCGCCGTCCGTGATGGCGTCGACCGAACGCACCGGTCCGTACATGAGGAGACTGCGCGAGCGAAAGACGTCTCGCTCTTCGAACTCCAGACCCACCGCCTGAAATGTCAGGCCTTTCGTTCCGTCGCTCTTCGCGTGCGCGAGCATGCGCCCGCCGCCCGAGCGCATGGGGATCAAGTGAGGTTCGTTGTGGCTCGTTCCCTCGGGGAAAATAAGGATATTTCCCTTGTTCGTGAGGTGAGCGGCCACCTTCTCGAAGACCTCGTCGTTCGCGGCGGCGTTCTTGTTGGGGTCGTCGCAGCGTCGCACGATGGGCACCGCATCGACGGCGTCGAGCAGCCAACGGAGCACGGGGATCTTCCACAGCGGCGCTTTTCCTAGAGGCGATATAGGGCAGGGAGCCGTGGTGAGAACGAGGATCGGATCGACGAGCCCGTTCACGTGGTTGGCGGCAAAGAGTCGTCCGCCAACGTCGGCGCGGGGGATCTCGCCGACGATTTCGATCTCTCGAAAGTAGATCTGGATGACGCGCCGGAAAAACCAGCGGATGGAAGCGCGCGCGGCTCCCGGCACGACGCTTAGCTGGTCAGCCCTTGAGCGAGCGTGCGCGGTACGTCTTTGAAGAGGATCACGACCTTGGCATTGTCGATCACCTGGGTGACGACGCCGTCACCGAAGCGCGTGTGGCGAACGAGATCGCCGGGCTGGAACGTTTCGGCGACGGTGTACCGCTTGAAGTCGCTCACCGCGCGGCCGGCGATGGCCTTTTCCCAGCTGTGCTCGAGATCGCGGCGGGCCTGCTCGGCCTTCGTCACGTGGCTCACGCGGGCAGCGCGGGGCTCAGAGACGCCCTTCTTCGAGCCCGTAGGCTCGGCTTTTTCACCTGGCGGCCGAGCGCGGTAATTGTGGTGCGAGTTGCAGGTCGAGCACTCGACGCGCTTCGGAAGCGGTCCGACCATCGCGATGATCCGGTGGTTCAAAATCATCCGGCATTTGGTGCAGAAGCTATCGATCTCACCACCGGCATGGGGCGCCTTACTCATTCCCGCGTCTACGGCGCTCTCGCGGCCGCTCCTCTCGCTTTACGTACATGTCCATTTTGATTTCGGGCTTGGACGTTTCCGGCTTCGCGTCCGATGACGACGCTGGCTGGGCAGGGTCGCCTGGCTTTTTCTTGTCGCCGGCGCTCTCTGGTTTCGGACTCTCGTTCGGGCTGAAACGGACCGTGGTGTTAATCTCGAACTGCACGGTGGTCAGCAGCTTCTGGATTTCACCGGCCATGTTCGTGTGCTCGAGAAAATCGCGCATCTCCTTCGCGACGACGCGGAAGAGGCCGTTCTTCGTCTCGTCGATCTGCGACAGGAGGTAGCCCGCGATCTCTTTCGGGAGCTTCAGATCGTGCACGAACTGCTTGAGCGTCTCGGGTGAGCTCGACGCCTTCTCAACGCCGATCTCCACGGCGCGCTTGAGAAGCTCGGGGATCATTCCCTCGAGTCGCCTGCGCTTTCCGGGGGCATCTCCATCACCGGAATCGTGTTCGCTCACCCCGGAGAAGTAACGCCACGGCGCAAGACGGTCAACTGGCGGCTTGGAACACCATGCGCCACGAGCTTGCGAACGTCGCTCAAGCGGCGGCGGACAAGATGCGGGAAATCCCCAGCGCGGCGGCGTCCATCGCGAGGTCGCGTGCCCCGCCTCCCGGAGCGCCGCGTCCGCAGAGCAGAACTTCCTGTCCGCTGATCTGGATGTGGCGAACGTCGACGTCCGCGCGCATCGAAGCGATTCGCGACTGCACGGGGCCGTCGCCGATGCCCTCGTCGGCGAGGAGAGGAGCGTACGCGGCGAGCTCTTCGCACGCGGCCCACGACCCGGCACCGGCGACGACGACCCCAGAATGGTCGGCCAGAACGACGGTCTCGAGCGAGCCAGCATGCCGTGCATGCGTGAGCTGATAATGCAGAGCGATGAGCGGATCGGTGCTGCGCTTGCGCCGGCGGTCTTCCGTCGTCAGATCAAAAGTCGACATGGGCGAAGTTTCCGACTGTAGGTAAAGGTGGGCCAAGTTCGCGGGGTGGCTTGACCCTCGCCCGCATCTTCGCCAATGGGAATCCATGGGAAATCGCCAAGTCTTCAAGAAAAGGCGCGACGCCTTCATCGCCGCGATGACCGGCGACGCAGTAGCGATTTTTGCGGCCGCGCCCCTGACGACCCGCAACAACGACGTCGAGCACGAGTACCGGCAAGACTCCGATTTCTACTACCTGACCGGCTTCGACGAGCCGGAGAGCGTGCTCGTCCTCTGCGCCAAGGATCGCAAGACCACCATGTTCGTGCGCGCCCGCGATGCGGAGCGCGAGATCTGGGACGGCCCGCGCGTGGGCGTGGACGGCGCGAAGAGCGACTTCGGTGCGGACGACGCGTTCTTGATCGGCGACTTCGACGAGCATCTGCCGAAGCTTCTCCAAGACAAAAACCGCCTTTATTTCAGGCTGGCAAGAGATCGCGCGCTCGACGACCGTCTTCTTGCGATAATCGACAAGGGGCGGACGCGTGCGCGAGCCGCGTTCGTGTGGCCGTCGGAGATCATCGATCCGGGGAGCGTCCTTCACGAGATGCGCCTCTTCAAGAGCGCAGAGGACGTCGCGTCGATGCGGAAGGCGGCCGCGATAACTGCCGACGCACACAAGCGGGCGATGGCAGCCGCCAAGCCAGGCATGCACGAGTACGAGATCGAAGCGCTCCTCTTGGAAGCGTTTCGCCGCCACGGCTCGGAGCGGCCTGCGTACGGAAGCATCGTCGGCTCGGGCCCCAACGCGACCATCCTCCACTACCGCTCAAACAACCGGAAGATGGAGGCCGGCGACCTCCTCCTCATCGACGCTGGGTGCGAGTTCGAATACTTCGCGAGTGACGTGACGCGCACGCTGCCCGTAAGCGGAACGTTCTCGAAGGAGCAGCGCGCCATCTACGAGATCGTGCTCGAAGCCCAGCTCGCGAGCATCAAAGCGACGCGCCCCGGGGCCACGCTCGAAGAAATTCACCGCCGGAGCGTCGAGGTGATCACGGCCGGCCTCGCGCGTGTGGGGATCCTCAGTGGCACAACAGAAAAGCTAATAGCTGAAGACGCTTACCGCCCATTCTTTATGCATCGCACGAGCCACTGGCTCGGCATGGACGTCCACGACGTCGGCCCGTACTTTCGCGGTGGCAAGCCTCGGGCGCTCGAAGCCGGCATGGTGATCACGGTCGAGCCGGGGATCTACATCGCGAAGGACTGCGACAAGGTCGAGGCGCGCTGGCGCGGCATCGGCATACGGATCGAAGACGACATCCTCGTGACCGAAGACGGGCCGGTCAACCTGACGCAGGCGATTCCGAAGACGGTGGCGGAGGTGGAGCAAGCTTGCCGCGCGTCGTAGATCTCCTCCACGTCGCGAACGCGTAGGTCGCGAGCCCGAACGCGACCCCAAGCGTCAGCCCCACGGCCAGCGATCCCACGAGCCACTCGAGGAGCATCGCTGGCCCGGCGCTGCGAACTTCGTCGACGCTGAGCGCGAGCCACCGCCCCGTGCGGGCCCGGTGCGCGACCTGGATCTCGGCAAGAATGATCCAAGGCAAGAAAAAGACGTTCGAGACGCGCGAGCCGACCCACGACCAGAGCTTGTTTTTCCGGCAGAGCGCGGCGAGAGCCACGGCCAGCCATCCGTGAAATCCAACCGCGGGCGTGCATCCTGCGTAGACGCCGATGCCGACCGCCCAGGCGATCTCACGGGGGCTCGAGTGCTCGTCCTTGAGCGTGCGCCAAAGCGCGAGCGCGCGCGCTCGGCCATGGTCGACAAAGCGTTCCGCCGAGGACTCGTCGATCGTCACACCTGTGGTCTAGCGCAAAATGATGGACTTTTCCTGCGGAATGCTAAGGAATCGTGGTGACTCTCGACGAGGCAGTGGAGGCGTTCGTCGCGTACCTGGCGGGCGAGAGGCGAGCGTCGCCGCATACCGTCTACGCGTACCGTGCCGACCTCGAGAGCCTCCTGCGCTTCGTGCGCGCGACATCCTCGAAAGAGGTCAGCCTCGAAGCGATCGATCTCTACGCACTTCGCGGATGGCTTGGCCAGCTCTCGCGAACCATTGCCCCAAGCTCGGTGGCTCGCCACGTCGCTGCCGTTCGCACCTGGATGCGGTGGCTTCGGCGCCGCGGGGTCATCACGAAGAGCCCTGCGGATGAGCTCGCGAGCCCGAAGGCGCGCCGTCCACTGCCTACGTTTCTCAGCGTCGATGCGGCCGCGGAAGTGATGGAGACCCCTGACGCATCTACGCCCACGGGGAAGCGCGACCGGGCCGTTTTGGAGCTCCTCTACGGCTCGGGGCTGCGGGTGAGCGAGCTTGCCGCCCTCTCGCTCAGCGACGTCGATCTCCGGGCCCGCGAAACGCGCGTGCTCGGCAAGGGTAAAAAAGAGCGCGCGGTTCCCGTCGGCGAAAAGTGTGCGGAGGCCCTCGTCGCCTACTTCGAGGTACGCACGCAGCTCCGGCATCCGAAGACCGGAGACCACGATGTCCACGCCGTCTTTTTGAGTGCCCGCGGCCGTCGCCTCGGGGTCCGTGCGGTCCAGGATCTCGTCCACAAATATGGCGCGCTCGGCGCAGGGCGAGCCGACTTGCATCCGCACGCTCTTCGTCACACCTGCGCCACGCACCTCCTCGACGGGGGCGCCGATCTTCGCGCCATCCAGGAATTTTTGGGGCATTCGTCGCTCACGACCACCCAGCGATACACCCACGTGTCGATGGAGCATCTCATGAAGGTGTATGACGCCGCGCATCCGCTCGCGCGCGTGTCCCGAACCAAGTAAGAAGCTCCACGTGGTCACCGTATTGAAGAGACTGCTCTTCGCCACGGCGGGAGGAGTGACCGCCGCCACGCTCGTCGGCCTCGTCGAAGCGCGCGTGGCGTGGCTTGCCGGCACGGGGTCGAACGCGCCGTCGTACGGCTCTCTCGTGGCGGCTGACGTCGCGGTGCTCGCGCCTCTCGCTCTTGGCGTCTCCATGGCGGTCGGCGTTCTCATGATTTTCCTCGAGCCTGAGAGGGCCATTCCGCCGCGGGAGCACGTGTCCTCGATTCGCGCGCAACCCGTGCTCACGCGCTCCCGGACGGCGGCCCTCGCGCCGCTGGGGGTCCTCGTCGCCTTTGCGTGGTGCCTCGGATGCGCTCATCTCGGGCGCGCGCTCTTGTCGTCCGGAAGCCCCTTTAGCGCCGGTGTGGAGCTTGCGCTCGGCGCGTTGGCCATGCTCGTTGCCCTCGCCGCGTGCGGGCTGGCGCTTCTCCCGCCCCTTCGAAAAACCTTGGCCCGTGGCTCCGCGCGAAGCCCGCGCATGCTCGACCCGGTGGTCACCGGAGGGGTGGCGTTCCTGGCCATGGCCGTCCTTTTTGCGTGGGGAGTGTATGCCGGTGACACGGGCGGCGAAGGGGGCGGAGCGTTGGGAATTTTCGCCGTGCTCAAGCGGACCGAGCTTGATCTGAGGCCGGTCATCGACCTCGTGGCGATGGCCACGGGGGCGTACGCCGCGCCGGTTGCTGCCGCTGAAGACAATCGATCGGGAGCGCGTCCACTGCTCATAGCGCTCGTTCTACTCGTCACTCCTCTGGCGATCACCGTCCGCGAGGGGTCGGTGCTCAACCACGAGTCGCTCGTCGCGCGCTCGATCGAGCGAAGTGCGCCGCTCGGGAAGCTCGCCCTCCAGCTCCTCCGTAAGGCTACGGATCGCGATCACGACGGTGCATCGCCGTACTTCGGCGGAGGCGACTGCGACGACCACGATGTTACCCGGTCGCCTTTGGCCATCGACGTCCCGGGCAACGGCATCGACGAGGACTGCTCGGGCGGCGATCTTCCAGCCCCTCTGCCCGTGAGAGTCCCCCCTCCGCCCGTTGTGGCACTTCGCACCATCCCGACCGATCTCAACTTGATTCTGATCACCATCGATACGCTCCGCACCGACGTTGGGTTCATGGGCTACGAAAAGCCGGTCAGCCCAAACCTCGACAAATTAGCTGCGAAAAGCGTGATCTTCGATCGGGCGTACGCCATGGCCTCGTACACCGGCAAGAGCCTCGGGCCGATGCTCATCGGAAAATATCCGAGCGAGACGATGCGCAACACGTCGCACTTCAACACGTACGACGCCTCCAACACATTCGTCGCCGAGCGCCTCAAAAAGCAGGGCCTCCGCACTTTCGGGGCCGCCTCCCACTGGTACTTCAACGGCTGGAGCGGGCTTACGCAGGGCATGACGGAGTGGGATCTCTCCGCCAAGCCGAGCAGCGGCCAGGGAGACACGGACAACTCGACGACGAGCAAAGAGCTCACCGACGCCGCGCTGCGCGAGCTCGCGCGACCAGAGAACACGGGCGGCCGCTTCTTCATGTGGGTCCATTATTTCGATCCCCACGCTCAGTATTTGGCGCACGAAGGCTCGCCGAATTTTATGAGCGGAACGACCGCGATCGAAGCAACAAAGGCTGCGTACGACGCCGAGGTGTGGTTCACCGACAAGCAACTCGGGAGGCTGTTCGAAAAAATCGAAACCGAAGCGTGGGGAAAAAATACGGCGATCGTCATCACGGCCGATCACGGTGAAGCCTTCGCCGATCACGCCATGAGCTTTCACGGAGGCGAGCTCTGGGAGTCGCTCGTGCATGTCCCGCTCGTGATCTATATCCCCGGCGCGGAGCCACGGCACGTGCCCGTGAAGCGCGGTCACATCGATCTCGTCCCGACGCTGCTGGCGATCATGGGCTTCCCACTCTCCGATCCCTCCGAGCTGTCGGGTGAGAGCATGCTCAGCGACGTCCTCGGTGCGCCGGGAACCGAGCTCGCGGAGCGCGATATCTACTTCGATATGCCGGCCAGCCCGTACAGCCAGATGCGGCGAGGAATGCTCCACGGAAAGACTCCGGGGATGAAGCTCATTCACCTCGGCGGCAACAACTACAATCTCTTCGATCTCGAAAGCGATCCGGGCGAGCGCGAAGACCTCGTGACCGACCGCGCGAAGTTCGACCCCGTCTACGCCGCGTTCCAAGAGCAGCGTGCGCGACTGAAAGAAGTAGAGCCGCGGGCCGATCCCACGGATCTTCCGCAGTGACGCCCGAGGCGCCGAGCGGAGCTGACTCTCGGCTGACTTCCGTTCAGACGAGGAGCGCCAAGAGCTCGTAGAGCGAGGCGACGATCACGTCGGGTTCTGCGGCTCGGAGGCGCGCCGAGTCGACGAAGCCATCGAGCACGCCAATCGTCGCGCATCCCGCAGCTCTACCGGCTCCCACGTCTTGAGGGCCGTCGCCGACGACCCACGAAGCCTCCGGCCGCTCGCCGATTGTCTTGAGCACGGCGTGGATGGACCACGGATCGGGCTTGAGAGGTCCGTCTCCACCAGCGGCGATCGCGGCGAAGCGGGGCAGGAGTCCGATCGCCTCGAGAACGAGGAGCGTCGTCGTCCGCGGTTTGTTCGTCGCGAGTCCGATGGGCACGGGGGCAAGCGCATCGAGGACCTCCAGAGCTCCAGGCAGAAGAACCGTGTAGACGGCTGGATGCGCTTGGTAATACGCGTGGAACGCCGTGAGAGGACCGTCGAGCTCTGGGCTCTTCGCCGGTACGTCGAACGCGCGCGCGAGCAGCATCCGCGCTCCGTCGCCTACGAACGTGCGGACCGTTTCCATGGGAAGTGGCGCGCGCCCGTGCGATACGAGAGCGTGATTGCAGGCCGCGGCGATGTCTTCGCGCGAGTCGATGAGCGTTCCGTCGAGATCGAAGATGACGGCGCGCGGGGAAAAAAGCTTACCCACAGCGCGCCGAGTCTAGCCGACCGGGACGAGCTACGCTGCGTTCTCGAGCGAGGCGTTGTCGTGTTTGCTGGCGCGGCGATGACTTGCGGGGGCCGCCTCCTCACGCGCTTCGATCGCGACAGGAGTTCCGTCGAGGATCGCGCGGAGGCGCGAGCGTGCGCGGTGAAGACGCGAGCGAACGGCGCTCTCGCTGAGATCAAACCGGTCGGCAATTTCCTGGAGCCCGAGGTCCAGGTGGTAGTGGGCGACGACGACCTCGCGGTAGTCTTCCGGAAGCTCGGCCAGTGCGCTGCGCACGCGTGCATCACGCTCGCTGTTGGCAGCTCCGACGTCGCCGCGATCGAAAAGCTCGGCGTCGTTCGACGCGGGGAGCGCTCCGAGCTCCTCGAAATCAAGCCCTTCGACGAGGCGCGCGCGGTGCCGCCGCTGCGAGCGCATCATCATCAGCGCTTCGTTGGCGGTGACCCGAAAGAGCCAGGTCGAAAAGCTCGAGTCGCCACGGAAGCTGGCGAGCCGACGCACGACTTGCATGAGGGTTGCCTGAAGCAGATCACGGCGATCCTCGTCCGCCACGGGGTAACGGAGAAGCTGCCGCTCGATGTGAGGACAGAGGCTCGACACGAGAGCATTCAGCGCTCGGGTTTCTCCATCCACAGCGCGGCTAATAAGGGTGCGTTCGATCGCGAATGCCATTGGTGAGCCTCGGGGTGACGGGGCGTCCGCTCTTGCGCGGCGCGGTCGGTAGCTGCTCTTTTCGCAGCCAGTGCGACTCATTGCGAACGTCGTGCCGCATGTCTTGACGTTGACCGACGAGATGAACCCAGGGAGACTCCCGGGCCTCCCATGCCGCCTCCCGGAATGCGCAACGACCCTTCTTTTCCCCTTCCTGGCGGCATGCGGGACCTACTTCCGGGCGACGCGCTTCGCCGCCGCGACCTTGCGCAGCGCTTGCTTGACCGCTTCGCGCTGCATGGGTACGCGCTCGTCAATACCCCTGCGTTCGAGTTCGCGAGCGTTTTGGAGCGGGGACTGGGCACTCTTGACCCGAAGGACGTGCTTCGTTTCGTAGAGCCTGAGTCGGGTGAGGTAGCCGCCCTCGGCCCCGATATGACGCCTCAGATTGCGCGCATGATCGCCACACGCCTACGAAATCGCCACACGCCGTACCGCCTTTGCTACGAAGGGACGGTCCTCCGGCGGCGAAGTGGCCGCGCGCGGAAGCACCGCCAGATCCCGCAGGTGGGTATCGAGCTCGCGGGGGCCCCCGGCCTTCAGGGCGATATCGAAGTGCTCACCTTAGCGATCGAGGGCTTTCGTGCGGCAGGGTTGGAGGAATTTACGATCGACCTTGGCGAAGCAAGCATCGTCCGCACTTTGTTGGATGGCGCCGCGGACCATGTGGTCGCGCGTGTCAGTCGTGCTCTTGCAAAGAAGGACGAGCTCGAGCTCGAGGCCTGCGCTCGCGAAGAAGGCACACCCGCCCTCCTCGTCGAGCTCGTTCGGCTCCACGGCGGCCGAGAAGCCCTCACCTCTGCGCGGCGACTCCTGGCGAACGGTCCAGGTGAAGCGGGACTCCGGCGGCTCGAGACGCTGTTCGAAGCGGCGTGCGCGCGCGGGCTCGAGCGTCACCTCACGGTCGACCTCGGAGAAGCGAAGGGCTTCGAGTACTATACAGGTCCCACTTTCCACGTGTACGCACCGGGGCCTGGCGAGGTGCTCGGGGCAGGCGGTCGCTACGACGACTTGCTCGCCCGCTTCGGGGTGCCGATGCCCGCGGTCGGCTTCGGCTACGATCTCGACTCTGTTGCCTGGGCGCTTCGCGAGGCCAACGTCGTGTCGAAAACGCCGCTCCGCGTAGTCGTGGTGAAGCCCGCGCCGGGCGAGCTCGGGAGCTTCCGAGCAAGCGCCGTCGCCGCTGTGGAGGCGGAGGATCGCGAAAATGCCCTAAACTATGCGGCAGATTGGGGCTGTCGCTTCGTCCTCGACGGCAAGACCCTCTTCGACGTGCAGAGCGGCACCGAGATCGATTCGACCGATCCCGTAGCAGACGTCCTTCGATCAAACGGCTAGTCTGGCGGCCGTGAAACCCTGGCGACGTAAGGAGAATCGATGAGCGCGGTTGTGATCGTCGGAGCGCAGTGGGGCGACGAGGGCAAAGGAAAGATCGTCGACATCTTCACCGAGTTCGCTCACATGGTGGTGCGCTACGCCGGCGGCCCGAACGCAGGCCACACCCTCGTCGTCGGAAACAACGAGAAGGTGGTGGTGCGTCTCATTCCAAGCGGCATTCTGCGGCCGGAAACGCGGTGCGTCCTCGCTCAGGGAATGGCCATCGACCCCACGAGCTTGGTCGGCGAAATCGACGAGCTCGCCAAGCGCGGCTACGGAAAAGACGGGCAGCTCGCGCTCTCCGATCGCGCACACACCATTCTGCCGTACCACGTGCTCGTCGACACGCTGCGTGAGCAAGGCGAAGGTGCCATCGGAACGACGAAGCGCGGCGTCGGACCTTGCTACGAAGACAAGGCCGCACGACGCGGCATCACGATGGGAATGCTCCGCGATCTCAAGGAGACCGAGAAGCGTGTGGCCTGGGCCCTCGAGGGTTGGCGTCCGGTCATTGCGGCTCTCGGAGGAGAGCCTCCCACGGTTGGGTCGATCATGGAGACGCTCGCGCGCCTTCAGCCTCGCATCGTGCCGCTCCTCACGGACGCAGCGCTACTCGTCGATGGCGCGCTTCGCGAAAAAAAGAACGTCCTCTTCGAAGGTGCGCAGGGAACGCTGCTCGACATCGATCACGGCACCTATCCGTTCGTCACCTCCTCTACCGCCACCGCGGCGGGCGCGTGCACGGGGAGCGGCGTCGGGCCCACGCGCATCAACCGGGTCATCGGTCTCGTGAAGGCGTACACGACACGCGTCGGCGGTGGACCGTTTCCGACCGAGCTCCTCGACGAGACCGGAGAGCGTCTACGCAAGGCGGGGGCGGAATTCGGATCGGTAACCGGGCGGCCGCGCCGCTGTGGCTGGCTCGACGTTCCTGCGCTTCGCTATGCGTCGCGGATCAACGGTCTCGACGGCCTCGCGCTCACGAAGCTCGACGTGCTCACCGGCCTCGACGAGCTGCAGGTGTGCGTCCGCTACAAGACCCCACACGGCGAGACGAGCGAATTTCCGATCGACGGGCTCGCCACTGCGCAGCCCATTTACCGCTCGTTCAAGGGGTGGAACGCCGACCTGTCCGGGGTGAAGAAACTGGAAGATCTTCCCACGCAAGCGCGTGAGTACATCGCGTTCATAGAGGCCGAGGTCGGCTGCGCTGCCACGCTCGTGAGCGTCGGGTCGCGCCGTGAGGAGACGATCTCGCTCGAGAATCCGTTCGAGGTAGCGCGCGGGTCTTGAGGCTCTACACTCGATTCCAGCCATGCTGAGCGCATTTCTGGGGTTGATCCTCTTCGCGCAGACGTCTTCCGGGCTCGGAGCTGGGTCAGTCGCGGGGTCGACCACGGGCGGTCGTCCGCAAGAGTGCGTGGGGCTCGACGGCGCGAATGGCGCAAACGTGTGGGAGCGCGCGAAGACGCCGGCGCTTCGGACGTATTGCAATCTCCTCGCGAGCGGGTCGTCGAAGCTCGCGGGCACGGTGATGATTTCCGATGCTTCGACCGATCCGCGTCGCGTGCAGAATTTGAAAGACGTGCTCGCCGTCGCCGATGAAGCGGACCGTACCGTCGCCGGAAAGACGGCGCCGAGCGTGCTGCGCGGCCGAGCGTTTGCGAGGCTCGGGGATTTTCCACGTGCCTACGCCGCGCTCCACGACGCGAAGGAGCGCGATGAGCGCGCGCTCGAAGATCCGGTAGCGCTCCTCGCATGGGGACGCGTCGCCCTCCGCACCGGGCACCTCGCAGAAGCGAGCGAGGCCTACCGCGCGCTCCTTCCGCGAGCGTCGGCGTTGCAACCGGCGGATCGCGGGGTTGCCTACCTCGAAGCTGGAATGATGGCCATGGCGCGCGGAGTCGGCGATCTCGACGAAGCGATCCAAATTTTTCGCCAGGCTCGGCGCGATTCGCAGGACGTCGCGCAGACCGTGGCGGTGCTCGCCCTCGCCCTCGCCCTCGATCGATCGGGCGAACGCGACGAGGCGCGCGCCGTTCTCTCCGAGCGCATTCACACCGATCCCCACGGCGTCCTCAGCGACGCCCGCGCCCGCCAGATCCTCGGGCCCGCATCGGGTGAGTCGGAGGTGGACGCCCTCGCGGCCCTCGCGCTCGAACCGCTCGACGCGAATCTCGCTCGCGAATCGTGGAAGAAATATCTAGAAAAATCTCCACCGGCGGCATGGGTCGAACATGCGCGCGCGCACGAAGCAGCTCTGGGTGGAGCGAGGGGAGGGAAGCGCAAGTGACCTCATTCCTGCGGCGATGCGCGCTCCTCGTGCTGCTTGCGACGAGCGTCTTTCACTCCACGAGCGCAAACGGCGAGACGCCCCCGAACGCGTGGGACGTGGCAAAAGATCCGCTCGTTCGCGATCGCTACAATCTCCACCTCGAGGTGCAGAAGTTGCTGGAAATTCGGGATCTGCCGCAGATCGGGTCGCTGCGAAACCTCACCGCCGATAGAGCGCGGGTGATGCTCGAGGCCGAGGATGCAGCGCAGAGTCCGGACCCGCGATTGCGCTTCGACTTAGGCGAGGTGTACGAGCTTCTCGAGCGCTACGATGCCGTCATCGGTGTGCTGGAGGGCGCGCTCGCCATGGCCCCGGATCATCCCGCGGCGACCCGAGCGTGGTTCGTCCTTGCCGGAGCCTACGCCCACAAGGACTCGGCGGAGGCGTCGCGAAAAGAGATCTCCGCGTACCGCGCGTACCTTGCGCGGGAGACGGACGACGAGGATCGCGCCATCGCCATGCTCAACCTCGCCGAGGCGGAGATGCACCTCGGTGAAATGGATTTTGCGGTCAGCGACTACCAAGAGTCGATGCGTCTCGCGGCGTCGTCACCGCGGGTGCGCGGCCCCATCACTGAAATTTTGGCCGTGTGGGGGCTCGCCGTCGCCTACGACCGGTCGGGCGATGCGACGGGCGCGACCGCCCAAGCCAAGCTCGCCACGCAGATGGATGACCGCGACCGGCTCATCAGCGATAAAAAATTCACGTTCTTCGTCCCTGAATACGAGCGCAACTGGTACCTCGGTCTCGCCGCCATGGCTCACGCGCGCAAAGAACAGGATCCGCGCCTCATCCTCGCCCACTGGGTGGACGCGGAGCAGCGCTGGGACGCGTACGTCGCGGGAGCGGAGAAGCCTTCGAGCGGCGATCGCTGGGCTGCGCGGGCCCGTTTTCATCGCGATTTCGTCCGCGCCGAGAGGGTGAAAGCCGCTGCACGGGTGGCGAAGCTTCCGCCTCAGCGCCACCCGACAGGCCTACCGACCGATTTTTAGATCAACTGGTCCGCTCCGCCGCGAGGCGTTGCGTGCAGACTGCAATTTGTCGCTCGAGCTCGTCTGGAGGAAGAGAGAGGCTCGTGCATGCGCGCTCCAGGATCTGTCGCTCGCGGGCGTCGATCTTCCCGTCCATCAGCGCGGCTTCCACCAAGCCCGCGAGAAACCACTGCGGGGAGCTCGTGGGAACGGAGCCGGCCATCACGGCTTGAGGATGAGCAAAGGCCTGCTCCACGGCCTCTTCGGGCAAGTGCCAGCGATCGGCGCACATCCGCAGGAGCTTCCGCTCGTTTCGCGCGATCTGACCGTCACTCGCCATCATCGCGGCCATTTGGGCGAAGAGAATGCTCCGCTCGCGAGGATCAGCGATGTTCGGCACGAGCCAGTCGGGAAGCACCGCTGATTGCTGAGGATTGTTTCGCGGACGAACGTCTCCGGCTCCGAGCATCGCGTCGAGCACCCAGGACTGCGCGCCCGCAGAGATCTCCGCGTTGCAGTGATCGCATCGCGGCGTGTCGCTCTCGGTGAGAGCCGCTCCGCATTCAGCGCAAACGAGGGCGGTCATGGATTGAGGCGAGACGACCCCTACGCGCCGCACCAAGCGAGCCACCGTTTGCACCGGGGCTGCCGCTGAACCCTGTTGGAATTCCGCCGACCAGTAGACCTTGACGTAGACATGATCGAAGTCTCCGTCGGGACCGGGATCGACGAGGATGGTCTCGGCGCCACCTACGGCCGCGTTGCGGGCTGCGGTGGGGAGGGTCGCGCGCTGCGCCAAGAATTCGGGCGTGGAGCACTTGCGGAGAGGCGCGAGGTTTTGCTTCTTCGCCGCCTCGAGCCACTTCCAGAAGAGGTACGACGCGCGATCCTCGAGCCCCTCCGGCGTGACGCCAGAGTCGTCGGCGCGCAGAGCGTCGAGGCCAGGGATTACGGTGGTTGCATCGGGATACCACTCGGAGAGCTGGGTGATCTCGGCGAGGACCCAGTCGTGCTCACCCGAGCAGACGAGAGCGTTGCAGTACCTGCATTTGACGACGGCCCCTTCGCCGAGCGGCGCCCCGCATGCCGGGCACGCTTTACCAACCTGGTCGGCGGGCATCTTCGTCGTCGCTCCTTGGCGACGAACGAGAGTCCAGATCTCGGTGTACGGGGCGACCTGCGCCTGGCGAAGCGCCTGTGCTGCTTGCTCGGGCGTCGAGTTGAAGGGAATGTTCTGATCCCTGGCTTGCGCGGTGAACCGAACGTGGACGACGTCGAGCGGAGGGGCGGTGGAGACGGCTTCGATCGTGATGTAGAGGACGGAGGCGTCGCTCATCACGTTGCGGAGCCCTTCCACCTTCATCATCTCGAGCTGCACCACGAAACGGCTGAAAACACCGTCTGAAACGAAGGCGCGGGCAGGTCGCATGTCACCGCCGCACCAGGCCTCGCGCAGAATGATCGACATGCGGTTGACGCGATCGAGGATGCTCGCTTCCGTGAGCTGAGGATCGCGCGCGCGCAGCGGATCGAGAGATACCGACGCCCGTGCCGTTGCCCCGGCGTCGTATTGCGCCGACAAGATGGCCGCGCGCGTTTGCTTGGTGGAGCCGTTGGAGCGCGCGACAACGAGAACGATGACGATGATTCCCGCGACGAGGATGATGAACCCCCAACCGCCGTCGCTGCTGCGGCTACCCGAATACGTGCTCGAGCCGGAGCTCACCCCGAAGCCGGAGCTGCCGCTGCTCCGCGATCCGTTGCTCCCTGAGCTTCCCGAGCTCCCTGAGCTTCCTGAGCTTCCCGAGCTGCTGTGACTTCCCGAGCTCCCTGAGCTTCCCGAGCTTCGACTGCCGCCACTGAAGCTTCCGCCACCGCCGGGTCGGGCGCTCGCTGTGAGCGGAAGGAGAAAAAGCACCAGCGCGGCGACGACGCACACGCGGCAAACGGCGCGGACGGCGCGCGGAAGGAAGGACTCGTGCATGGGGACTCCGTACTTCACTGTGCAGCTTGAGCGCAGCTCGAGGGCGAACCGCAGCCTGCGGTGTTCGTGCAGGTGGTGCATGTCGTCGCGCAGTTGAACTTGCATGTTGTCCGCGTTAGTTTGCACATGTTTCGGCAGCTGCTCCCGCCACACGCGGCTGCACACGTGGCCTCCGCAGCGTCGCAGTCCGCGGCGCAGGTCATGGCGGTGGCTAAGCACGTCGACCCGCAGGCAGCGTCGCTCCCGGCATCCGCGGCGCCGTCACTGGCATCCGCGGAGCTCGCCTCGGAGGGTGGCCCTCCCTCTTGAGGACCGCCCTCACCATGCGACGCGACGAACGCGTCGAAGTCGTGCGCGCACGCGGTAAGAGAAAACGCGACGGCTAATGCCGCGAGGCGACTCAAAACGTCCCTCCTAGCCCGGTGAACGAGGGCGAGAGCACGAGCGCCGTCGTTGTCTTCGCGTTGGGCATACTGAGGACATACAACGTCGCGCCCACTCCGGCGCCGAGAATTCCGAAGACCAACCCGACGTTTGCCAATGTTTGCTCGGTCTTGCCTCTACTGATGTCGCCGCTCATCGAGGCCGGGCAAGGCTCCGCGCCGCACCGCGATTGCAGATCGCTGTACGTGCCGTTCGCGAGAATCCCGGCGATCGCGAAGGTGACGAGCCCGACCGCGCCCACGCCGCCCGCGACGTACGCGTACGTTCGGAGCTTCGTCCGATCAGGAACGGGTGCGGGCGAACCGGACGCACTCGCGCCGGCGGCGTCCACGACCACGACCTTTCGCTCGCCTGCAGCCACGTCGACCGACTTGCTCACCGGGGCTTGGGGCGGGGTCTCCACGACCACCTCCGTCTTGCCGGGCATCACGGGCGCGCGCTCGCCCCACGCATCGCGGCCGACCTCGGCTCCGCCGACCTTGACCGTCGTGCCCGCAGTCGCATGCTCGACCTGCACGGAGACGAAGCCAACCTTGGTCTCGAGAGACTTGCGCTCTGCCGCCGAAGCGTCCCCAGCTTTGTCGTACTTGTGGTCCCTGTGGGCCGCTGCATCGGCTTCGGTCCGCGCAAACTCGGTGTACGCGTCGGCATATTTGCCCGACTCGCGAAGAGCGCGCGCAAGGTAGAGACGCGCGTTCGGGCTGGCGACGATCTCGTTCGAGGCACGGAAGCTCGAGACCGACTCCTCGTATTTTCCCACCTCGTAGAGCTGTCGTCCGACCGTGAAACGCGCCTGGGCTTGCTCGCGCTCCGCGGGGGTAGCGTGCGCGGGGTCGACGCCTGCCGCGCCAGCGGTGAGCGAGGTGAGGACGACGGCGAGACAAACTCCGATATATGCAATCTGCATCAAATACTCTGGGGCTCGTAACTCGACTTCGGACGCGGCTTGGGGGTGGTCTTGGGAGCCACGATCCGAGGGACGGGGGGCGTGACTTCGCGAGGCGACGACGCAGGCTCGGCGGGAAGAACTACCGATGGCGCCGCGATCGGCGACGCGGGCGGCGCTTCTCGAACGATCGGTTCCACCGGATCCGATTTCTTCGCCAAGGGCGCGGCATCTTTCGGCGCAAAGGCTACGCGGATTGCGGCGACGAAGAGGATTATCACGCAAAGCGCGACGAGACCCGCGACGATCCCTACCCGCCAAGTTCGGGGCGGTCGAAGACGCGTGCGCTGCGCCGCTTCCATCGTACTCGGAGCGAGGTCTGGCGTCGTGTCCGGGGCCTCTGCGATCTCGGTTGCCGGAACGTCAAGGGCGAGGGGGGGCGCGGCGACCGGGACCAAGAGCGCTTTTAGCGCGATGATGGTCGGCAGCGGCGCTTGGACCATCGATGGAACGCAGACCCGTGGGGGCGCGCCGGACGGTGCTTTCGAGGGCCCACGGGAAGGCTTGCGTGAAGGGATGGGCGGCGGCATCGAACGCGCGGGCGCCTTGGCTTCCACGACGTCCTGCCAATCGATCTCTTCGGCCTGCTCCTGCGCGCGGGCGGGCCGCGGGGCGCTCGTCTTCGCCGAGGTAACGGTTTGCGGAGGCTTCAAGCGCAGTCGGCGAGCCTCGATCCTCTCGCCCGCGCGCGCGCTCACTGCTGCGGCGACTTGCAGGGTCGGTGCGAGCTTGGGTTGCACCGCGCGCCGGATTGCGTCGGCGAAATCCTTCGCAGTGGAGAATCGTCTCTCCGGGCTTACCTGGAGAGCGCGCGCGGCAATGTTCACGAGTGGCTCGGCCCACGCGCCGTCGTCCGGGAGCTTGGCCCGCGGTAAGTCCCCCGCGAGCTGCAAGGTGAGCGCGGCCTCCGGAGTGCTCTGCGCGAACAACCGCTCACCGGAGATCGCTTCCCAGAGCATCACGCCGACGGCGTACAAATCGGCGCGCAGATCGAGACCGTCACCGACGAGCGTCTCCGGCGCTACATAACCGAGCGTCGCTTTCACGCGCTCCCTGAGCTTCTCCGCGTCAGTCCGGTCCGGGCGCGGCATGCGGTGCGGACGGATGATCCGCGCAGTCCCGTCGAGACCCACGAGCACGTTCGCCGGCGTCACCTCGCCGTGCACGATCGATTTCGCCGGCGTCCCATTTTCGAGCTCCGGAGCGGTGTGAAGGGCGTCGAGGCCAGCCAAAAGATCGACCAGGACCGCGAGGCGCACCGCGAGCTCTAGGCGCTTCTTGCCGCCGATCGGGGCGGTGAGCTCCGCGAGCGTCTCTCCCTCGACGAAATCGGACGCGATGCCCACGAGCTGCGAGGTGACGAAGACTTCCCGCACGCGGGAGAAGTGGGGATTCCTGATTAGCGCCATCCGCCGCGCGGCCCGCGTGAACGTTTCGATCTCCTTTGCAGACAGACTGGCGCGCGCTATTCGCTCGACGATCACGAGCTCGCGCAGGGCGGACGTGTACGCAGCGAAGGTGGTCGGCGATCGCCCTCCCAGCTCGCAGATCAACGTGTACTTGCCGATGACCCCCCCCGCCGTCTCGGGAAGCACCGACGGAGAACTCGCCGCCACCTTGAAAAGGTACGCTAGATTTCGCGAGAGTGGCTACTTGGCCCGAAAGAGATCTCGATTTTGCCAGGCGGGGAGCTCGCGCAGATCGGCCCACACTTCGCGGGCCGATGTATAGCGGTACGCTTCACGCCGCCGGAGCAACCGTCCGATCAGCTCGCCGAGGGGAGTGCCGATCTCGTTGGCGCGCTTCCGCGGCTCTCCGTCCCCCACCTGGCGCACGAGCTCGCGGTAGGGAATCCCCGGCGGGATCGCAGGCACTCCAGTGAGCATCCAGTAGAGGAGGAGCCCCACTTGGTAGAGGTCGCTCTGCTTGCTCGTGTACCCGCTCGCGACGACTTCCGGCGCCATGATCTTGTGATGCACCACGTTCGGACGCACCGCAGGCGCGCCGCGGAGCGCCTGGCTGATTCCGAAATCGCTGATCTTTACGACCGGGCGATCGGTGCCCGAGCTGATGAGCACGTTACCGGGATGGAGATCGTCGTGGACGATGTCGTTGTCGTGAAGGAATTGCACGGCGGCGAGGAGCTGGCGCGCGAGCTCGATGACCAGCCCCTCTTGAAGCGGCGTACCCAGCATGTCCGTAAGCGGGTGCTCGCAGCGCTCGAGCGCGAGGTAAAAGAGATGGTTCTGCTCGAAGGCGTCGTGGATGTAGACCACGTTCGGATGCCGGAGCGACATCAGCCGCTGGAGCTCGCGCTGCCACTCGGCGTGGACCTCGTTGTACGGGCGATTTGCCGGGCGAATCATCTTCACCGCGTACGCTTGATCGAAGGGGCCGACGCACTCGTAGACCGCGCCGAACTCGCCGGTTCCGATGATGGCTTGCACGACGTACTCGCCGCGAAGCGATGTGAGCACCGCGCCGACTTGAGGATACTGCACCGTGATCCGTGAGCTGTTGGGGGCTGGCGGGTAGGCGGGTTGCTGCTGCTGCGGCGCCTGCGAAGGATGCCCGGGCGGGGCGAAGGCGAGCGAAGGAGTCTGGTACCTCGGCGGATGTCCGAGCTGCGGCGACGACTGCGGCACTTGCGGTGCGGAGCCCGGCGCGGTCGGGTGGAGGCCGGGGGGGAGCGGACCAGTCTTGAATGTCACGATGCCACTTTAGCGCGAAACCTGAGTACCATCGCGCCCAATGAGCTCACGGGCAAAGAGGACCGCGGAGAGTGTTCGCCTGGAAGAGGCAAAGGCGGGCAAAAAATGGCGCCGCTGGGGCACGTATCTGAGCGAGCGGCAGTGGGGCACGGTCCGCGAGGATTACTCCGCGAACGGCGACGCCTGGCTCTACCTCTCTCACGAAGATGCCTGCGCCCGCGCGTACCGCTGGGGGGAAGACGGCCTTCTCGGCATGACGGACAACCGTGGTCTCCTGAATTTTTCGATCGCGCTCTGGAACGGCGAAGACCCCATCTTGAAGGAGCGACTCTTCGGCCTCACGGGGCCCGAGGGAAATCACGGCGAGGACGTGAAGGAGCTCTATTGGTATCTCGACGCGACGCCAACGCACTCCTACGCAAAGGCGCTCTACAAGTATCCGCACGGCCGTTTTCCCTACGAGGAGCTGCGCGAGTCTGCGCGGCGCGCGGGTAAGGACGCGGCGGAGCCCGAGATCTGGGGCACGGGGATCTTCGACGACAACAAGTATTTCGATGTTCTCGTCGAGTACGCAAAACAGGACATCAGCGACATTCTCATTTGCGTCACGGTGACCAACCGCGGACCGCGCAAGACCGTGCATGTCCTTCCGACGCTCTGGTTCCGCAACACCTGGACCTGGGAGGCGATCGTCAAGCCCGAGGGCGCGGTGTGGGCGGAGTGGGCACGCGACGGTCACGCCGTCATTGCGGCCGATCATCCCCACCTCGGGCCGATGTGGCTCTACGCCGAAGGCGCGCCGGAGCTCCTCTTCACCGAGAACGAAACAAACAGCGAGCGACTCTTCAAGGTCAAGAACGCGAGCCCTTACGTGAAGGACGCCTTCCACGCTTACTTGATCGACGGGAAAACCGAGGCCGTCAATCCTGCCCGGCGCGGCACCAAGGCGACCGCGTACGAGAAGGTCGAGCTCGGGGCAGGAGAGTCACACACCTTCAAGCTGCGACTGACGAGCGCGCGCATCGAGCACCCGTTCGTCTCCTTCGATGCCATTTTGAAAACACGCATCGAAGAGGCCGACGCCTTCTACGCGAGCGTCATGCCTCGCGAGCTCGGTGAAGACGAGCGCCGCGTGTACCGCCAAGCGATGGCCGGTCTCCTCTGGAGCAAACAATTTTACTTTTTCGACGTCGACCGCTGGCTCCGCGGCGACCCCGCATCGCCTCCTCCGCCAGCTTCACGAAAGCGCGGACGCGATCACGAGTGGAAACACCTCTACAACAGCGAGATCCTCTCCGTTCCCGACAAGTGGGAATACCCTTGGTATGCCGCGTGGGACCTCGCGTTCCACTGCATCCCGCTGGCCATCGTGGATTCGGAGTTTGCAAAGCTGCAGCTCTCGCTCCTGACGCGTGAATGGTACATGCATCCGAACGGTCAGCTCCCGGCTTACGAATGGGCCTTCGGAGACGTGAACCCACCTGTCCATGCCTGGGCGGCACTGCGCGTCTACCAGATCGAGCGTCGTCAGACGGGCCAGGCCGACCGAGCATTCCTCGAGAGCGTCTTCCACAAGCTGATGCTCAATTTCACGTGGTGGGTGAATCGGAAAGATGCATCCGGGAACAACGTCTTCGAAGGCGGCTTCCTCGGGCTCGACAACATCGGCGTCTTCGACCGGAGCAACGCGCTCCCTGAAGGCGGCGCTCTCGAGCAGGCGGACGCGACGAGCTGGATGGGGATGTACTGTCTGAACCTCCTCACCACGGCGCTCGAGCTCGCGCGTGAGAATCCGAGCTACCAAGACGTCGCGAACAAATTCTTCGAGCACTTTCTCCATATTGCGCGCGCCATGAACAACGCGTCGATCGAGAGCTCCTTGTGGGACGAAGAAGACGGCTTCTTCTACGACGTCCTTCATCTTCCGTCCGGCGCCATCGTGCCGATGAAGCTCCGCTCGATGGTCGGTCTCATTCCGCTTTTTGCCGTCGAAATCATCGACAAAGCGACGCTCGATCGTTTCCCCGCGTTCGTGAAGCGCATGAATTGGTTCATCACGAACCGGCCCGAGCTCGGCGCTCACGCCGTCCACATGCAGGAGCGCGGGGATCATCACATCCTTTCTCTGCTCACGCGGGAGCGGCTCGAGCGCATTCTCACGCGCATGCTCGACGAGAAAGAATTTCTATCGCCCTACGGCATTCGCGCGCTCTCGCGGGTGCACAAGGACCAGCCCTACGAAGTGAGGCTCGGTGGAACGACGCACCGCGTGGAGTACGAGCCTGCGGAGTCGCTCAGCGGAATGTTCGGCGGCAACTCGAACTGGCGAGGGCCGGTGTGGTTTCCCGTGAACTTCCTCATCATCGAAGCGCTGCAGAAGTATCACCACTTCTACGGCGACGATCTCAAGGTCGAGTGCCCGACGGGATCGGGAAATCTCATGAACCTCTGGGACGTGGCGTCCGAGATCTCGCGAAGGCTGGTAAACCTTTTTCTGCGCGGCGAAGACGGCAAACGCCCTGCCCACGGCTCCATCGGCATCGGGCAGGACGATCCGGAATTTCGCGACTACATCAGCTTCTTCGAATACTTCAACGGTGACACGGGCGCGGGCCTCGGCGCGGGCCACCAGACGGGATGGACGGCGCTCGTCGCCAAGCTCCTCCAGCAGAGTCCGCTGTGGAATGCCTCCAACCCGCGCGCGCGCCGACAAGACATCTAGAACTCCGTTCCGCTCATGCCGCTCTGATTGAGCTTCTTTGCTTCGTTCATCTGGACGGCAGGTGGGGCGGCTGCGGCCGCTTTGGTCGTGGCGCGGGCGCTGGCGATCCTTTGCGATTGGGCGGCCAGCCGAGCTCGTTCGGACGAGTCTCGGTCGCGCCGGCTTCGTCGTCGAGCCTTCGCTGCGCGGCGGTGAGCGGCTCACTGCTTGAACGTGCTCGGACGCGCCAGATTCGAAAAAATTCTGTAGGTTGTCCTTCCAAGTGAAAGCCCTCAAAACCCCCTTCGACCAGGCGTATTACGCGCGCTTTTACGAGTCCAAGCGGACCCAAGTGTACGGAAAGAAGGAGGTGTCGCACCTCGCGCGCGGCGTCACCGAGATGATCACCTGGTACGGCGGAACGATCCGCGCGGTGCTCGACGTCGGCGCGGGGACGGGGCTGTGGCGCGACTGGTTCAAGGCGCACAAGCGCGGCGTCCGGTACGTCTCCACCGAGGTGAGCGACTACGCCTGTGAACGTTATAGACACGAAAAGCGAGACATCACTCGCTGGCGCGCAGGCGAAACCTTCGACCTCGTTGTCTGTCAGGGCGTGCTCCCCTACCTCTCCGATGCGGACACCGGGGCGGCGATCGAGAACATGGCTTCCATGTGCCGCGGGTTCCTCTACCTGGAGGCAATCACGGCGCGCGACATCGAGGCCGTTGTGGACGGAACCCTCACCGACGTCCACGTCTACCGTCGCACCGGAGCGTGGTACCGCGCGCAGCTCGATCGCCACTTCGTCGCCCTCGGTTGCGGCCTCTACTATTCGAAGAAGGGCACCCTCGTCTTCTACGAGCTCGAGCGCGGGTAGAGCCGTGTCACTCTCGCGCGAGGAGAAATCGGGCTATTTTCTCGAAGATGAGGTCTTGGGCGTTTCTCGACAGGAAGAGATCCGCGTGGGCGATCGGATGCGCGGCGTCCCCAACGGCGAGGAGCTCCTTGTCCTTCGATCCAATGACGTCGAACGGATCGCGTGCGGTCTCCTTCGGCACGATCCCGTCGTTGTTCGCGACGACGCAGAGGAACGGATAGGTCATGTCTCGCAGGGCACGGGATACATTGACGCCGCGGATGACCAGATCTCTTCGACCGATCCACTCGGCGATTTCCTTGTTCACGTAGGGGTTCGGATCCTCCACCGTGCGCACCATGGTCGCGGCGTGGCTCGTGTCCGTCGACTCTGCGTTCAGGTAGAGCGACAGAACGCTGGGCAGGTGGCGCACGAGGAGCGGTAGGGAAAGCTCTGCGAGCTGACGCGTGTACTTTACACGTATCATCCCGGCCACCGTGGGTGAGTAGAATGCCGCACGGAGCAGCGGATGGATCTTCACCCAGGTGACGAGCCCGCCGAGGCTGACGACACTGTGAACCTTTGCCCTGGGAACGAGCGCGAGGTGCGCGAAGACGAGCGCGGAGCCCAGGCTGCAACCAATGAGATCGATCTCAGTTTTTCCTGTCTTCGTGGCGCCGAGAACATGCTCGATCGCCCTACCGAGATCGTCGATGGCGAGGTCGGCAAGACCGAAACGGTGGTCGCCCGTCGTCCCGTCCGTCGGACGCGAGCGCCCTTGGCTTCGCAGATCCACGCTCCACACTTCGATCCCCTTGGAGGCCAGATACGCTTCGAGCGAGAGCCCGTTCGGGTGAAATCCGAAAATGAACGAGTTCATCCCGTACCCCGGCACGATGAGCACCGGGCGCGATTTTTTCACGCGAGACTCGCCAGCTGGGGGGATGCGTTTCAGCGAAATCGTCCATCCCGCGCGGTTGTCCACGTCGTGGATTTCGGGGATGGCCGAAATGGATTCTTCGCGAAGACTGGTCATCTCTACGTCACGCAGGCTTTGGCTATCGGAGGACAGCGAACTTCAGATAGCGCCCCTCGGGCCATCCGGGAAGTGTCGGATGGTCGGCCGGGGGGCCGAGGAGCTCCAGCAAGCTGAGGTCGTCGCGGCCGAGCGCGCCGTCGTCGAGCGTGGAGCTGAACGCCCGCGCGTCGACATGGCTCGAGCACGAAGCCGCGCAGAAAATTCCCCCTTCGGCCAACACGTCCACGCACGCGCGATGAAGCGAGCGGTACGCGCTCATCGCCCGGGGAAGCGACTTTTCGTTCGGGGCGAAGCTCGGCGGGTCACTGACGATGAGATCCCAGGTGGTTCCTTTCGCCTTTGCCGAGGCGAGGAACGCGAACGCATCGGCGGTGACGAACTCGTGCGCGCGCGGATCGACGCCTGCGAGCTTGAAGCTGGTCTGCGCCGTCGCGTGGGCGTTGGCGGCGATGTCGACGCTCGTCACCTTGGTCGCTCCGCCGAGCGCGGCATGAAGCGAAAACCCGCCGGCATACGAGAAGAGGTTGAGGACGCGTCGCGCGTTGGCTAGCCGTCCGACCCGAACGCGATTCTCCCGTTGATCCAGGAACGCTCCGGTTTTTTGGCCTCGAACCACGTCCACCGCGAAGGGGACCCCGTGCTCTCGCACCTCGACGCGATCGGGGCAGGGATCACCGCGAAGCGACCGGGGCTCGGAGCTCTTGCTCGCGTCGCGAGCGATGAGCCGCGTCACCCCCATGCGCTCCAGGTGTGGCCAGAGCGCGCGCACGAATCCGTCCTCACGCGCTCGAGCGGCTTCGCCGTCGGTGCGAACGACGGCCACGTCGGCGTAGCGATCCACGACGAATCCAGGCATGCGGTCCCCTTCACCGTGCACGCATCGGTAGGCGTTCGTCCGCTCGTCGAACAGCTCAGCGCGAATGGCCAAGGCGCGCGCGATCCGGCGGTCGAAGAGTTTGTCGTCGATTCGTTCATCGCGGCTCGTCCAGAGGCGCACAAAGATCGGCGACGCCGGATCGACGAGGCCAACGCCGATGAGCGCACCGTCTTGAGCGACGACCCGCACTTCGTCGCCGGCAGTGCTCGATTTCCCGCCGCGGACAATGGCGTTTTGCCAGATCCACGGATGCCCGCGCCGCGCGGCATCTGCAGCGGCGGGAGATACGACGAGCTCCGTATCCGCGCTCATTTCACCTACAGCCTCGCACATTTTCGGTGTGTCATGGTGACGCAAGGTGCTTGGCGATTTGGAACATAATGTCGTGCGGTCGTTGACGATCGATGTCTTGAGGCGCAAATTACCGGCTCCGCTCGCTGCGCATGCAGATTGCATCGCGGAAGAAGTTCGAAAAAGAAGTTCGAAAGACGCCGGAGCGAAGTCGAATTTTCAACGGTCTTGCCAACACGGGGACACTCACCGGCAGCACTCCGCGCCGCACGCGCCACGCGGCGGAAGTCATCTCCACTGGCCATAGAGGTACGATGAGCAAGAAGGGCCGAACGGGCAAGTCGAAGAAGGCGTCGCGTCGCGAAGGAGCCCCTGCTTCTGTGCGCCCCTCGGACGCCATGGCAGCGCTCAAGGTGACGACGCCCATGAAGGTGCTCACACCGGTCGAGTTCACGCGCGACGTCGATTCGCCTCATGCGAACGCCGTCGTCGAGCATGATCACGAGGCGGGCTTCTTCGCAGACGTTCGACCTCCGATGCCGAGCCAGGATCACGCAGAGGAGTACGATTCACGCCCTTCGAAAATGACGCCTGCCGCCCGCGCGCGACGGGAGCTCTTTACCAAGTACGTGAAGGGCACCGTGGCCCTCCTGATGGCGCTGTGTATCGTCGCTCTTCTGCGGGCCGCGACCAGCCACGGTCACGCCGACGACACCCCGGCGGCGAACGCTCAAACGCCGCAAATCGTCGCCGCGAACGTGCAAGCCGCGCCGGCGCCTACCCAGCTCGATCTCGCGCGTGTTCCGCCACCGCTTCCCGCTGCCGTTGCCGCCGACAAGGCAGCGGCAGACGAAGAAAAGGCTGCGAAAGCCGCCGATCCCGCACCGGCAAAGGCCAACGAAGCGCCAGCCGAAGCTCCCGTGGCAGCTGCAACGGCGGACGCGACCAAGTCAGAAGAACCCAAGGCGGAAGCGCCCAAATCCGACAAAACCGCAGGGCAAGAGAAAGCCGCTGCACGCCGGGCACTCGAGTCGGGTCGCGCAGGGGCGGCGATCGAAGCCGGCGAGCGGTCGGTCGCTCTCGACCCGAGCGACGGGGAAGCGTGGCTCCTCCTCGGCGCCGCTTACCAGGAGAAGGGCAAGCCCGGCGAGGCGCGCCGCTGCTTCAATGCCTGCCTCAAACAGGGGAAAAAAGGCCCGATTGGCGAATGTCGACAGATGTTACAATGATGTTCGCGTAAGCTCTCGCCCGCGGCAAACCACCGCGTTGAGGAGGAGCTCGTGCTGAAGCCCATTGGAATCATCTTCGTGGTTGCCTCGCTTTCGACGCTGGGCTGCAAAAAAGATCCGCCCGCCGACATCACGCCCGCTCCGACGCCTTCGGCGTCAGCCGCCGCCGTAGTCGTAGACGCGAGCACGGCTCCTGCGGCCAGCGCCGTCGGACCCGCTGCCGGAAAAATGGCGCACTGCCCGAGCACCGTCACCGGCGCGACGACCGACATCAAAGACAGCCCTGACGGCGTGAGCATTACCGTCACCTCCGCGGACGCCACGCAGACCGCCGATATCCGCGCGCGCGCGAGCTTCTTGGCTGAAGCCGCAAAGAACATCCCCGACGGCAAACAGCACAATGGAAGCGGCGAAGGGGGAGGCGTTTATGGTCGCTGTCCGGTCATCATGCGCAACACCGTGATCGCTATTTCCGAAGTTACGGGCGGCGTGAAGATCGACGTGAAGCCCAAAGATCCCAAGGAGCGCGACTGGCTTCGTCGTGAAGCGCGCGATCGCAACGCGGAGCTCGCTCTGCCCGGCGCCTCGGTCGCCTCCGGCGCGGGCCAGGGAAAAATGGGACATTGCCCGAGCGCGGTCCTCAGCTCCACGACCACCGTCAAGGACACGAAGGACGGCGTCCAGGTCGACATCGTCGGCAAGGACGAAGCGACCACCAAGGACATCCGCGATCGCTCGAGGCTTCTCGTCGCGGCCGCCAAGGTCGAGACCGAAAACGTCGCCCACAAAGGCGACGGGTCCGGCGGTGGCGGTCTCGGGCGCTGCCCGGTCGTGCTCACCGGAACGACCGTCGAAGCGAAAGACATTCCAGGCGGCGAGAGCTTCCTCGTGAAGCCCCTGAAGGCCGCCGACGCGGTGTCCCTCCGCAAGGAATCGCGCGACCGCGCGGCGAATTTCGTGGCTTCGAAATAAGAGCCCGTGCGGCGTCGCGCGGCTGGCAGGGCTGGGTGGCTTCCGCTCTTTGGTGCGGCGTTCGTCATCGCTGCGTGCACCAGCCAAGGGACGCCATGCTCGCCCGGAGACGTCCGCTACTGCGATTGTTCGGGCAAACGCGGCTACGAGCAATGCGCACCGAGCGGTGACGGCTACGGCGCCTGCGACTGCACCGGCAAGGTCCCAGGCGTGGCCGACGCGGCGGTGGACGACGCCGCAGACTCCGGGCTTCTTCCCTTTCTTTCGCCCTGCAAGACGAACGAACAGTGCGCCACGAACCTCTGCTTCCCGTTCAACGCCTTTGGCCCCCACTGCTCCAAGCCCTGCAACGTAAGCATGGATTGCCCACCCCCCTCGCCGGGGTGCAGCGGCATGGGTGTGTGTAAACTACAATGAAATCACGAGCGAGCGTGGCTGTCGCCCTCATCCTCGTCTCCAAGGCTGCCGCCGCCGACGAGCCCGCGACACCTCCGCACGACGCCGAGCCTCTTCAGAAGCCTGAGCCGCTCGAGGTACGGGTGATCGGTGGCAAGCCGGATTCGCTCCAGCGCATCCCAGGCTCGGGCACGATGGTCACCCGCCAGGAGATCGAGCGCGCGCAGCCGACGGACACGGCCGAGATGCTGCGGCGGGTGCCTGGCGTCCAGGTGCGACAGGAATACGGCGGCGGCCAGCGGCTCGACATCAGCATTCGCGGGCTGGAAGGGGGACGGAGCCGCCGCGTGCTCGTGCTCGAAGATGGTATTCCCGTTGCGCTCAATCCGTATGCCGAGCCCGACATGTACTATTCGCCGCCCGTCGAGCGCATGCGCGGGATCGAGGTCGTGAAGGGGAGCGGCAACATCCTCTTCGGCCCCCAGACCATCGGCGGCGTCGTGAACTTTCTCACCCTCGCCCCCACGGGCGAGCATGCCGCGGCCGTGGACGCCGAAGGCGGATCACTCGGATACTTCCGGGGTCTTGCGAAGTATGGCGATTCCTACGGGGGCGTTCGTTACGTCGTGCAGGCTTTCCACAAACGCGGAGACGGCTTTCGCGACGAGTCCTTCAACTCGACCGACGGAGTGGCGAAGTTTGCATTCGACACCTCCCGCAACGGAGAGCTGACTTTCAAGATTGGATTTCATGACGACGCCGCGCAATCAGACGATGTTGGCCTCACACGCGATCTATACGCGGCCAATCCTCGTCAGGGAACGCTGGCACCGCTCGATCACCTTCACCTCCGCCGATTCGAAGTGTCGATGATCCACGAGCACCGTTTCACAGCAGAAACGAAGCTCAAGACGCTGATCTACGCGTACGACACCAACCGCATCTGGCGCCGGCAGAACTACGCGCGCACGAACGATCCGCGCGCGAGCTATGATCACGTCGCCGGCGACACGCAGCTCCCGGGAGGCGGTATCTATTTTCTCCCGACAGACACCATTCTCGATCGCGATTACCAAGTAGCGGGAATGGAGCCGCGCCTCGAGCACCGGGTGGATACGGGCGGGGTCGGCCACACCTTCGACATCGGCGCCCGGCTGCTCGGTGAAACCGCTCATTATCAGCAGCGATCAGGGGATAACCCGACCTCGTACTCCGGAAGCCTCGATTACGAAGAGCAACATCGGACGATTGCGTTTGCCACTTATGTCCAGGATCGCATGGCTTTTCGTGATTGGGTCTTGGTCACTCCGGGAGTGCGCGTAGAGCACGCCGAGTACCACCGGATCGTCCTCCGGCAGAACGATGGGACGGGAACCCACGACGTCTCGAACGCCGGCAACTCGGCGGTGAGTGGGTTCATTCCCGGGATTGGGATGATCGTCGGATCGCGCAAAGCCCATGTTTTTGGCGGGATGCACGTCGGGTGGGCCCCTCCCCGGGTGACGTCATCCATCAGCCCGAAAGGAACGCCGGCCGATCTCAAAGCCGAGCAGAGCATCAACTACGAGACAGGCGCGCGCATGATGCCGAACAAGTGGCTGAAGGCCGAAGTCACTGGCTTCTTATCGAACTTTCAAAACCAAGTGGTTCTCAACACGCTTCCGGGCGCACAAACCACCGAGACCGACGGCGGAAGCACGCGCCACCTCGGCGTGGAGGCGGCGACGGTGGTCGGGGTCGGTAAAATCCTTGATTTACCGCTCATCGTCGATGTTGGGGCCCGCTACACGTTCGCCCGCGCGACCTTCATCGGGGGCCGCTCCGACGGCAATCTTCTGCCCTATGCGCCCCTTCACAGCTTCAATGCCAACTTGGATATCGAACATTCGAGCGGCGTCGGTGGCCAGATTGCGTATGCGCACGTGAGCTGGCAGTTCACCGATGTGGCCAACACCATCGACGTCGACTCCACCGGGCGCGTCGGTCTCCTCCCGAGTCACAACATCCTCGACGTCACGGCGCACTACCGCCACAAGAAGTCCGGCCTCTCTCTTCGATTTACCCTGAAAAACGCGCTCGATGACGTGTACGTCGTGGCCCGCCGCCCCGAAGGGATCTTCGCGTCCGGTTTCCGCCAGGCCATCGTTGGTCTGCGCTGGGACTACGAGAAGAAGGCGAGCGCGGAGTAGTCGCTCTCACCCCCGACCGGTATGATTGTCAGTCTGGCACCACCCTAGAGCGAGGTTGACATGCACGGCCGTTCTCCTTGGATTCGCATCGTTCCGTTTTTCTTCGCTCCGCTCCTCGGCCTCACGGCCTGCGCGGTGACCGCCCGGCCGTCACACGACGCCGCAGACAGCGGGACCGACAGCGCTCCGGAGGCCGGTCCCGTCGATGCTGGGGCAAACGGATTTCTCACGCCGTGCACGGTCCTGGGAATGCCGGGGGACTGTCCGCCGGGGGAAAATCTCACGTGCCGGAGCTACCCGAACCCCGCGCCAGGCAGAAATCTCTGCACTCGCCCGTGCACCCCGGCGACCGTTGCCGTCGACTGTCCCCCGCCGTCTAAGGGGTGCGGGGGAATGGGGCTCTGCGCTGCCGGCCCGTAGAAACTCACGCCGTCTAGGCACGGGCGGTGCACACTCCTGCTCGATGGCTCGATCGATCTGGCGCAAAGGCGCGATGTGCGCGCTCACCGTGACTTTGGTTTTTTCCGCGGTTTCGTGCAAGAAACGCCGTACCGGCGTCGTCGGTCCCATGGCGGCGAGCCTGGTCGATGCCTCGGCCGCGAACGAGCTGGCCATGGCCGAAAAGAAGGCCAACAAGCAGCGGATGAAAGAGGCACTCGTCTACGTGGACGGCCGGCAGATCGGCGTCATGCGCATCACCGAGCTGCCCCCCTTGCTGAAGCGGCACGAGTACACGCTTGCGGACGGTCGCACCGCGGCGCGCTGGAACCTCGTCGAATACATCGAGAGCGTCGGCGTCGACGTTCGCAAAATCCAGGATTTGCATCTGTACGGAGGTCGCGATCGCACCGCGCGGATCACGGGAGACGAGCTGCGTCGCGTGCGAAGCGAGCTTTACTTCGACTACACGCGCGGTGAAAAAGGCGGAAAGACCCGGATGCGGTGGCCCGAGCACGGCATCAAGATGAACACCAGCATCGACAACGTGATGGCGATGGCGATCTACGTCGACAAGCCCGCGCCGACGTACAGCACGGAGGTCTACGCGCTCACGTTTGCGGACGGCAAAGCCATCGAGGGGATCCCGTACGCGCCGGTCGAGGAAGGTCACGGAACCCGCTTCTACGTCGACGGAGTTCTCCTCGGCACCATGAAGCGGAAGCAACTGCCGGATTCACTTTTGTTACCCGGAAGTGACACGGCGCCGACCACGGACGCCGGCCTGGTTCATTCGTTCTCCCTCATCGCTTATCTCGCGTCGGTTGGCGCGGACATCAACCACGCGAAAACAATCGACTATGTTGGCGGAGACGACGTGGTCGCGCGGATCCCGGGCTCGGTCGTCGCGAAGGACCCAAACAGCCTGGCGTTTTCGATTCCGGCCCACAGCCACGGCAAAATTCTCATGAAGCTCCCCGAATCCGCGGCAGATTCGGGCTCCACGGCCACGGAGGCAAAGGTCTCCGCCGTGGAAATTTTCATCAAGACCGCAGCTCCCAAGCGGGAAATCACGCCTCCCCCGGTCAACGAACCACCCAGTAGTGGATCTGCACACATCCGGACACCTGGTAACAATTCCGCAACAAACGGTGGATCAGGGATGGCACAAGACGTGCTGAACGAGGGTCAAGACGGACAAGATTGACCCTCTGGAGGCCCTCATGAAGACGCAACGGATTTTTGCAGTGATTGGGTTGGCGAGCTTCGGATTGCTCACCCAGGCGTCACACGCAGAAGCAGCCTCGAGCGCGGTCATCAAGATGGCTCCCGGCATCGGCGGGCAGACCGTCAACGGCACTCGGAAGAAGAACGCCGGGCCTGGCCAAGAGCAGGGCGTTGCCATCGCCGTCAAAGACGCGGGCAAACAGTACATCGTCACGGTGTTCATGTCTTCGAACATCCCCGGGCAAAACCCGAACGACAACGTCAATCAGTTGAAGTGCTCGAGCGTGGAGCTCACGCCGACGGGCCCCGTCACCCGCGCAGACCAAGTGCAGATCACGGACAACCGCGGCGACCGCCCGGGCAACCACCCGGCCATCGCGGCCGACGAAGCCGGCCACATCGTCTACCTGTACGGCGCGAACAAAAACAACGCGACGAACGTCTCGACGTACGCCGGCGTGCTCAACACGATGTGCCAGGTCACGACCCCGGACGAACGCATCAGCAGCAACAACAACAACAACGAAGGTGCGCCGGACGTCGCGTACGCAGGCGGCGGCGTCTTCCAGGGCGGCTACTACAGCAACGGCAACAACAGCGCGGCCCGCGCCGTCGGACTGAAGATCACCGGCTCGACCCTGACCCGCCTCTACGACAAGGCGATCGTCGCGCCCTCGAACATCGGCCGTCCGGCCATCGTCGCCACCGCCGGTGACCGCAGCCTCTTCTGCGCTGCCAAGGGCAACAACAGGCCCCCCGAAGTTGGCGTGGAGTGCCACTGGCTCGAAGTGACGACCGGGACGTCCATGTCCAAGTCTCTCGTCGCTGCCTCGAACCCCGCCCAGAACATTTATTACAACCAGCCGAGCGTCGCGATGCTCGACAACGGCAACTTCGTCGTCCAGTCGCAGATGTCGAACGGCGGCGGAAAGAACAACAACAACAAGGGCAGCAACACCGCCCACATGTACGTCGTGACCCCGTCGGACACGTCGATCGCGAAGATGAGCGAGACCATCGGCGCGACGGCGTACCAGAACCACTCTTCGCTCTGCGCGGGCGCCTACGGTGTCGGCGGCAAACGTCACGCGGCCGTCCTCGGCATGCCCTCCAGCGGAAACGGCCAACCCGTTCTCCAGATGGCGTCCTACAGCGCGGACGCGGCAGGCGCCGACAAGATGGCCGTCGATATCCAGGCCAACAAGTGGATCGTCGGCTGGTACGGCGACGCGGGAATGATGGCGAACATCTACGGCCAGAACCCCGGGCAGCAAGGTCGTAACTTCATGAAGTGCATCGGCGACGTTCCCAACCCCGGCTACCACGTGATGGGCGGGTTCATGGCCGACGTCGAGACGTTCTTCGCGGTTCCCCACGAGGGCCGCATCAACGGCGACATGAAGAACGCCGAGTGGCTCACGCTCGTCCCCGGCAAGTCCGACAACGCGCTTCCCCCGGAAGGCCCCAAGGACCCGGGCTCCATCCCCCCCGGCAACGTGGCCCCTTCCGACTCTCCCGCCGCGCCCGGTAACCCCAACGCTCCGAACCCCGCAAACCCCGCGAACCCCGCGAACCCTGCCGCGGATGGCCCCGGTCTCGGTCAGCCCGCTGGTTGTGCATGCAGCGTCCCCTCGACGTCCACCTCTTCGAACACCGGAGGCGCGGTAGCTCTCCTCGGGCTAGGAATCGTGCTCGCAGCACGTCGTCGTCGCGGAGAAGGGTGATACCATGAACGCCAAGCGCATCTCGATCGCAGTCGCGATGTCGCTCGCGGCGGCCGCCTGGGCGGGTTGCTCGAGCAACACCGGAACCCTGCAGGACCCGGGATCCGGCGCACCCGGCGGAGGATCTCCGGACGGACTCGGCCTCGGTGCAGGGGGTGGTGGGAATGCCGCCGGCCCCGGCAACGGCAACCAGTCTGCGAAAGAGGTCTTCGTCACCAAGGTGTATCCCTCGCTTCTTACGGGCCAGACCGCGGGGCCGCAGTGCACGGCGTGTCACGTCAACGGCGAGCAAGCAGCGCCGAAGTTTCTCGCAGCGAGCGGCGAGGCCTCGTACTCCGCGATCGAGCTCACTGGGCTGATCGCAGCGCCGTCCAACAGTCTCCTTCTTCTTCACGGAGCGCACACCGGTCCGGCCCTCGCCCCGCAGCAGCAAGCGATCGTCACCGACTGGCTCACCCAAGAGGCCGCAGCGCGCGGGCTCACGGGTGGACCAGGCTCACCGACGCAAGTCGTCACGCTCGATTCGTCGCTCCGCGAGTTTGGGAGCTGCATGGACATCAACGAGTGGAACGCTCAGGGCCTCGACCAGCTCTACAGAATTCAGACGAACGCCGGAAACGGCAACCCCAGCTGCATGGATTGCCATAACCAGGGCGACGGCGGCAACTGGATGGCCGGTGGGAACGCGACCCTCGCTACCAAGGCCTTCCAAATGAACCAGGGTTTCCCCTTCATCAAGCGCATGGTCTCCGGCACCGTCGACGCGAACGGTGGATTCAAGGCCCTCGTCGCGTCCAATCGGTGGAGAGACAAGGGAGTCGAGGCGAAGCTTTGCAACCGCGCGACGACGAACTGCCATCCGCGCTACACGCTCACGGCCGCGCAGCAGACCGGCATCGACAACTTCGTGGCCTCCACCTTGGCCCGAGCGGCCGCGCACACCTGCGGCGGCGACGCCGGTCACGACTGACCAGCACACGAACGCGCCGTTCGCACTCTTCTTCCCACCCTACTAGCTTCGTAAAGGGTACTCCCGCCATGCACACCAAACACATCTCGATTGCGTTGTTGATGACGGTGTCGGTGGCGGGATGGGCAGGGTGTTCGTCGCAGCAGGGTGGTCTCGGAGATCCGAACGCCATCAATCAGCCGCCTGTCACCGGCGGAAACGACGGTGGGATCCTCCCCTCGACCGGCCCTGGAAACGGAAGCCAAGGCGCAAAGCAGCTCTTCATCGACACCGTGTATCCGGTCATCCAGCCGACGTGCGCGAGCTGTCACGCGACGGGCGCGAAGAGCGCGCCGCTCTATCTTTCGCCGGCCGGCGCCGCTGCTTCGTACGACGTCATCCAAGTGCACGCGGGCATCATCGCCACGCCAGACAACAGCATTCTCCTCTTGCACGGACCGCACACCGGCCCGGCGCTCATGCAAAGCCAAAAAGACGTCATCAAGACGTGGCTCACCGCCGAAGCGAAGGAGCGAAATTTGGTCGGCGGTGGAGGCACTGCAGGCGCGCCGACGATGACGCTCGCCCAGGCGCTCACCGACTTCGGAAATTGCATGTCTTACGCGGACTGGACGACGACGGGCATGAACAAGCTCGCGCAGGCAGAAACGGGCGGCGCCGGGAGCTGCACGGGCTGCCACAACCAGGGCGAAGCCGGCAATTACCTGAACCTGCTCGACGACGCGAAAACGTTCTCGACCAACCGGACGTACCCGTACATCAAGCGCTTGGTCACGGGCACCGTCGACATGAACGGCGGCTTCAAGGATCTGGCCGCTTCGAATCGCGAGATCGACAAGGGCGCAGAGGCCGCGCATTGCGTCGCTGGCCCGGGCATCATCTGCCATCCGCCCTACACGTTGCCTCCCAACAATTCGGGCGGCAGCAAGTCGGTCACCGATTTCGTGAGCAAGACCCTCACCAACTGGCGCAACAGGACGTGCGGCCTCACTGACGCCGGCCCCGGCTGATCCATCCCGGATGGAGTAGTGTGGCGGCGCGATGCATGAACGTCTCCGCATCGACCCTCGACTGCGGGTCCTCTACCTAGCGACTATCTCGCTCGGGATATTTCTCTTCAAGCAGCCGATCGCCCTCGTGGCGCTCGCTGCATCGCAGGCCGCGCTCTGGCTCCTCGTGGGGCTCGGACCGCGCCGCCTGTTTCGCCAAGTCTTCAAGCTCTGGGGCATGGCGCTCTTCGTCGTGGTCTCGTACGCGCTCACGGCCGAAGACCCAGCGACCGATCGCTGGGTGCAAGTGCCGCTTCATTTTTTCGAAGCGCGCGTCAACGTCGCTGGCGCTCTCATCGGTGCGTTCATGATGCTCCGCATCCTGGCGGTGGTCATGGCGTCCCAAGTGGCGAGGGCAGGGGATAGCCGCGCGATCGCTCAGGGCTTGGGAAAGCTCGGCGTGCCGAGAATCGTAGCCGTTTCGATGGACGCCGTCCTCGCGCTCATGGGTGACGGCGAACGCAAACATGGCGGAGGAGGCGGAGGCGGAGGCGGCGGAGGCGGAGGCGGAGGAGGCGGAGGCGGCGGAGGCGGAGGTGGTCGTCATCGGCAGGCCCAAGAAGAAGACGGACCCACCGAGAGCTTTTGGGCGTCGGTCAAACGCGTAGGCCGCGAGGGCGTCGGTCCCATCGCGGAACGAATCGAACGACAAATCGACCGCGCCGAGAGGCACGCCATCGACCAGGGCCTCGACGACAAAAGCCGCGTCCTCGTCCGGGACATCGGAGTCATCGCCGGCCTCACGTTGACGATGCTCGGCGTGAAGGCGCTCAAAATTCTCCCGAGCATTCCTTTCGCGCCCGGTCACAAGCTCGTGATCCTGACGCCGCTCTACGTGGTCGCCGCCATTCTCTCGCGCTCACGTTTCGGAGCGACGATCACCGGCCTCACGATGGGCACCGTGGCCTTTCTCCTCGGCGACGGACGCTACGGAATTTTTGAAATCTTGAAGCACGTCACCCCGGGCATCATCTGCGATCTCCTGGTGCCCGTGCTCACGCGCGGTGGTAGAAACCCTGGTCGAGTAGTTTGGTCGTTGGTGGGGGGGCTCATCGGCGCGGGACGCTTCGCGACGATTTTTTCGATTACACTCCTCGTGCAGGCGCCTGCGGTCGCGTACGCGATGTTGATTCCAGGCTTCACCGTTCACACGACGTTCGGCGTACTCTCAGGGTACGTAACTTATCACCTTGTAATTGCGATTGAAAAGTTGCGCGAGACGCGTCGCGCGATCGAAGCCGAGGAGAAAGATCTCGGCGCCAACCTGAAAGAAGAGATGCCATGAACAAGGACGGACTCGTAGCGGATGATGGCCGCACACATATTCGCTCGAGCTTGATGCGCGAGTCGCTCGTGGACAAGCGAGTCATCGCCCGGACGAACTCGGATCACGAGTTCGAGATCATGCCGGACGTGACCCTGGTGGGCATCGGCGGGCAGTCGATCTTCGATCGCGGTAAAGAAGCGCTCTTGCCGCTGGTCAAGGAGATCGCCGAGAACCGCGCGAGCCACAAGATCATCGTCAGCGTCGGCGGCGGCACCCGCGTTCGGCATACGATTTCCGTCGCGCTCGACCTCGGCCTTCCCACCGGCGGCATCGCTCAGCTCGTCGGCGCCATGGAAGAGGCCAACGCCGTCTTCCTCAACGCGCTCCTCGCCAAGCACGGATCGATCGTCATGCAGCGCGATCACTTCTGGGAGCTGCCGCTCTACCTGCAGACCGGAATGCTCCCCATCGTCATCTCGACGCCGCCGTATCACTTTTGGGAGCCGCCTCCCGAGGACGGCCCGCTCCCCACCCATGGCTCGGATTTCGGCATGTTCATCCACGCCGAGGTGCTCGGGATGCACAAAATCATTTTCGTGAAGGACGAGGACGGCCTTTACACGGGCGATCCAAAAATTAACAAAAAAGCAACGCACATCAAGAAGATCACGCTCGCGGATCTCCTCGCCAAGATGCCCGAAGAGCTGATCCTCGATCGCCAACTTTTTAACGCATGGAAAAACGCACGGCACATTCGCACCGTGCAGATCGTCAACGGGCTGAAGCCCGGCATGCTCACGCGCGCTCTCGCGGGCGAAGAGGTCGGCACCATCATCACGAAGGAGCAAAACAATGCCTGAGTCCATGGAGCGCCGTACGCTCGAGAGCACCCTTGCGAACTCCACGCTGACCGGTGGCCACGAGAAGGCCTTCGCCTACGAGCCGGTCGCCCTCATGCCAGACGTGAAGGTGCTCAAGGTCGGCGGGCAGTCCATCATGGACCGCGGACGAAAGGCGCTTTTTCCGATCCTCGACGAGCTCGTTGCCGCCAAGGACAAGCACAAGCTCCTCGTGTGTTGCGGCGGCGGAACGCGCGCGCGGCACATCTACGCGGTCGCGAGCGATCTCGAGCTCCCGACGGGTGTGCTCGCCGCCCTCGGAGGCTACGTCCCTCGCCAGAACGCGCGCATGCTCCAGATGCTCCTCGCCAAGCACGGCGGCATCTTCATGCTCCACGACGACTTCGAGAAGCTTCCTCTCTATTTCAACCTGGGATGCATTCCGATCATGACCGGCATGCCCCCCTTTGGTTACTGGGAGAAACCTGCCGAAGGCGGACGGATCCCCGCCCACCGCACGGACGCCGGCGTCTTTCTCTCCGCCGAAGTGCTCGGCGCGAAGCGCGCGATCTTCATCAAGGACGAGGACGGCCTCTACGAAGACGATCCCAAAAAGAACCCTAGCGCCAAGCATATTCCTCGCATCGGCGCGAAGGAGCTGCTCGCGCGCGATCTCCCGGATTTGGTTCTCGAGCGCGTCGTGATCGAGTACCTCGCCCGGGCTCGCTACTGCCACGAGCTACAGATCGTCAACGGCACGAAACGCGGCCTGATTACCCGCGCTCTGGAAGGCGAAGATGTGGGGACGATCATCTACAAGGACTGAGCTCGCGCTCGCCTCGGTCGTCGCTCTCGCTTCGACTGAGGTGAGCTGCGCAAAGACGGTGCCCACGTCGCCCGCGCTCAAGGTCGCAGCGGCCGCCGATCTCGCGTTCGCGTTCAAGGACATAGGTGACGCCTTCGAGAAAAAGAGCGGCCAAAAGGTGGCGTTCTCGTTCGGCTCGACGGGGCTGCTCGCGACGCAGATCAAAGAGGGCGCGCCGTTCGATGTTTTCGCCGCAGCGAATCTCTCGTTCGCGGAAGAGGTCGTGGCCTCGGGCGCTTGCCTGGCCGACACCACCCAGCTCTATGCCCGCGGACGCATCGTCATGTGGAGCCGCGACGCTGCGAACGTCCCCGCGTCGCTTGCCGAACTGAAGGACCCGCGCTTCGCGAAGATCGCCATCGCCAATCCCGAGCACGCGCCGTATGGGCGCGCGGCGAAAGAGTCGCTCACCAACGCGGGCGTCTGGGAAGCGGTGTCGCCGAAGCTCGTGTTCGGCGAAAACGTGCAGCAAACCCTGCAATTCGCGCAGTCCGGCAACGCCGAGGTGGCGATCGTCGCTCTCTCTCTGGCCACAGTGACGGGCGGAAAATACGAGATGATCGATCCGGCGAATCATCAACCGCTCGATCAAGCGCTGGTGGTTTGTAAAGGCTCGCCCGAGTCGAAGGGATCTCTCCAGCCGGTTGCGCGGGCCTTCACCGCCTACGTGAATTCCGAAGACGGACGTGCGATCATGAAGCACTACGGTTTTCTCCTTCCTGGCGAAACGCTGACCCAAACAAAGTAAGTGGAGCTTCAGCCTCTTCTTCTTTCCTTCGAAGTTGCCACGATCGCCACCGCGGTCGCGGCCGTCGTCGGGGTTTCGCTGGCGACGCTGCTCGCTTCGAAAAAATTTCCGGGGCGCGATCTCCTCGACGTGATCGTCACCGCGCCGATGGTGCTTCCGCCCACGGTTCTCGGCTATTACCTGCTCGTCGCCCTTGGTCGCCGCAGCTTCATCGGACACGCCTACGAATCGCTCACCGGCTCTTCGATCGTCTTCACCAGGACGGGCGCGATCTGTGCGGCGGCCATAGGCGCGCTCCCCATCGTCGTGAAGTCGAGCCGGGCGGCGCTGGAAGATGTCGACCGGGTTTTTCTGCGAGCGGCGCGGACGCTCGGCGCGGGCCCGGTCCGGGCGTTCTTCACCGTGCAACTCCCGCTCGCGGGGAGGGGAGTCGTCGCCGGGCTGATGCTCTCGTTTGCGCGGGCGCTGGGCGACTTCGGGGTGACGCTGATGGTCGCGGGGGACATTCCCGGCGAGACCCAGACTGCGTCGCTCTCCATCTACGATGCGATCCAGAGCCACCGAGAGACCGAGGCGCTCCTCACGGTGATCGTGCTCACGGCGGTGGCGACGTCCCTCCTCTACGCGGTGAACAAGCTCACGGCGAAGACCGATGCCTCCTAAAGGCGTGCTCTCGCTAAAGATCACCTTGTCTCGGGCGAGCTTCGCGCTCGACGTCGAGCTCGAGGTTCCGCCGGGGATCACGATCCTCTTCGGTCCATCAGGATCAGGCAAGAGCACTACGCTCGCCGCCATCGCCGGGCTCGAGCGCCCGACGAGCGGTCGCATCGCCCTCGGGGACGACGTGTGGTTCGACGACAAACGCAAGATCGACCGACCGGTGCACGTGAGGGGCGTTGCCTTCGTCTTCCAGTCCCTCGCGCTCTTCCCGCACATGAGCGCGCTTGCAAACGTGCAGTACGGCATGGACCGCGGGGTGGCCGCCGAAAAAAGAGCGAGCCGCGCGCGTGAGCTGCTCGAGCGTTTTCGCGTAGGGCACCTCGCCCTCCGGCGTCCGCAGAACTTCTCCGGCGGCGAGGCCCAGCGGGTTGCTCTGGCCCGCGCGCTCGGTATGTCGCCGCGTGTCGTTCTCCTCGACGAGCCCTTCTCCGCGATGGACCGCGAGCTCCGCGGAGCTCTGGTGGCCGACGTGCGCGCCTCCGCAATCGACTTGAAAATTCCCATGCTCCACGTCACCCATCACCGCCAGGAGGCACGCATGCTCGCCGACCGCATCGCTATGATGGACGCAGGCCGGGTCGTCGCCGTCGGAAGCGTTCGCGATCTCTTGCCCGAGGAGAAACCTGCGGACGTCGCTCGCTAGCCATCACGGAAGTCCGCGTTTATGTCGGCAAAAACGCTGACGCTGCGCGTTGACACTCCCCCCGGCCGAAGCTAGACCGTCCCCCGCGACCGAGTACGGAGGAGACTGAACGATGTTCAAAAAAGTCTGCATCTTCTCGGGGAACGCCAACGTACCCCTGGCCACGGCGATCGCCGGGTACCTCGAGACACCGCTCTCGAAGATCAAGATTCAGCGCTTCAGTGACGGCGAATCGTTCTGCGAGATCAACGAGAACGTGCGCGGAGTCGATGCTTTCGTCATCCAGTCCACGTGCTTGCCTGTGAACGACAACGTGATGGAGCTCTTGATCATCTGCGATGCGCTCCGTCGGGCCTCGGCGGGCTCGATCACCACCGTCATCCCGTACTACGGCTACGGCCGTCAGGATCGCAAGGTCGCTCCGCGCACCCCAATCACCTCGAAGCTCGTGGCGGATCTCATCACCGCGGCGGGCGCCACCCGCGTCGTCTCGGTCGACCTCCACGCCGGGCAAATACAAGGCTTTTTCAACATTCCCTTCGATCACCTCTTCGCGATGCCGGTGATGCTCGAGGATTACCTGAAGAAGAACTTCGACTCTTCTTCGGTGATCGTCTCTCCGGACGCGGGCGGCGTGGAGCGTGCGCGGGCCTTCGCCAAACGCCTCGACGCGAGCTTGGCCATCGTCGACAAGCGTCGCGAAAAAGCAAACGTCAGCGAGGTGATGAACCTCATCGGCGACGTCAGAGGTAAGGACTGCATCATCATCGACGACATGATCGACACCGCCGGTACGCTGTGCGGTGCGGCCCAGGCGCTCAAGGACAACGGAGCCAAGAAGATCGTTGCCTGCGCAACGCACGGAGTCCTCTCCGGGCCGGCGATCGAGCGCATCAACGACTCGCCGCTCAACGAAGTGGTCGTCGCGGACACCATCCCGCTCTCCGAAGCGGCGCGAAACTGCCCTAAAATCAAGCAAATCTCGTTGGCCCGTCTCCTCGGGGAGGCCATCAAGCGCATTCACAGCTCGGATTCTGTCAGCTCGCTTTTCGCCTAGGCGACCTCCGGGAGACTATGCCAGTTTCGCTACCTTTCTTGGGGAGTTACTGCTAAACGCTCGCCCCGCCCTATTTTCGGGCCCGACCGCATCAGGAGACTTTCGCTATGAATTCGGCCACCACCTCCCAAACCGCTGCCACCAATCCGTCCGCCATGCCGGGGCTCGTCGCCGACGCCCGCCTCCCGGGTGGAAAAGGCGCCGCAGCGCGTCTCCGTCGCACCGGGCAGATCCCCGCAGTAGCTTACGGAAAAGGGCTCCCCGCGACGTCGATTGCCGTCTCGCCGAAAGAGATCCTCGGCATCCTCAAGAGCGAGCGCGGGAAGAACAGCGTCATCAAGATCACGCTCGCCGGTCAAGCGGACAAGAGCGCGGCGACGAAGAGCCTCCTCGTCATGATCCGCGACTACACCTATCACCCCGTGAACCGGAATCTCGAGCACGTCGACTTCGTCGAAGTGAAGCTCGACGAGGCCGTCAACGTCGATATCCCCCTCATTTTCACGGGCAAACCGATCGGCGTCACTACCGGCGGCATCATTCGCCAGGTTTACCGCACGGTCCCCGTCAGCTGCTTGCCCGATCGCATTCCGCTTCGACTCGAGATCGACATCACGCACCTCGCGCTCGGTGAGCACGTGTCGACGCAAGATTTGAATCTCGGCGAAGGTGTCGCCGTTCGCCTCCCCGCGGAGCAGACCCTCATCGCCATCGTCGCGCCCGACAAGGTGCCGGCCGAGGACGAGGTCGTTGCAGCCGTTCCCGGCGCAGCAGCCGCACCCGGAGCACCGGGAGCGCCCGCGGCAGCAGGTGGAGCCGCAGCGCCGGCCGCAGCGGCTGGCGGCAAAGACGCAAAGGCGCCCGCGAAGGACGCCAAGAAAAAATAACGCGAGATGGTGCTGGTCGTCGGTCTGGGAAATCCCGGGCGCTCGTACGAAGGCAACCGCCACAACGTGGGTTTCATGGCCGCCGACGGGCTTCGCTCGTCGGAGAATCTGCCGGAGTATCGCGAGAAGTTTTCTGGCGCCTGGACGAAGGGGGAAGCCAAAGGCGGCTCGCTGGCTCTTCTCAAGCCCATGACGTTCATGAATCTCTCGGGTGATTCGGTGCAGCCGGCGACGGCTTTTCTCAAGGTGGAGCCGGGCTCCCTCATCGTGGTCCACGATGAGCTCGACGTTCCCTTCGGCGAGGTGCGTCTGAAGCTCGGAGGCGGACACGCTGGCCACAACGGCATCAGAAGCATCATCGAGCGTCTCGGCTCACCCGAATTCATCCGGGTGCGCGTGGGCATTGGGCGCCCGCCGCCCGGCTTCCGGGGGGACGTCGCCGACTACGTGCTCCACAATTTCGATCCTGGCGAGAAAGCCGAGCTCCCGGGCGTTCTCGACAAGGCCATGAGCGCTACGCGTTTGATCCTGAAAGACGGCATCAAGGCGGCGATGGCGGTGGTCAATCAGAAGGCTCCCGTTCGAAATAGCGGAAAAAAACCCGCGGAAACCCCCTGACGTGCTACTAAGCGCATCCCATTTTCCTTGCTCGTCGGCCGTGTGCTGACGGGCCTCGAAGTCCACAAGGAGAAGCACCCGATGGCATTGGTAACAACGACCCAGATCCTGAAGTCGAAAGAGTACGAAACGATCTACATCCTTCGCGGCGACGTCGACGCGGATACCGCAGAGAAGGTGCAGCAGCGTTTCGCGGAAGTCGTGAGCCGCGAGAGCGGCAAGCTCGTGAAGGTCGAGGCCTGGGGGCGGCGCAAGCTCGCATACCCGGTCGCGAAATCGAAGAAGGGCGTCTACGTCTACGTGAAATACGTGGGCAAGGGCGGTCTCGTCGCCGAGCTCGAGCGCAACCTGAAGCTCCAAGACGCGGTCCTCAAATACCAGACGGTCCAGACCCAGTCGGACGTCGACGAGGCCTCGCTCACGATCGATCCCGAAGAAATCAAGATGCAACGCCTCGAGCTTCCGGCAGAGGAGGAGGAGAAAGAGACGCGCGAGCGTGCTCTCGGCCTCGTCGACTTTGGTCTCGATGCTCCCCGTTCGCGTGCGCCTCGTGACGTCGCCCCGGAGGATGACTTCGCGGACGACGAGGACGCTGCCGCCTCGAGCGAAATCGCACCCGACAAAGCTCCCTCCAAGGATGAGGCCTGATCATGAAACCTGGAATGATGGATGACGATCGCGACTTCGGTCGCACACCGGACCTCAATCAAGATGCGCCCGGCCGCCGCCGGATGGGCAAGAAGCGCATCTGCAAGTACTGCGCAGAGAAAGAGATCGTGATCGACTACAAGGATCCGCAGGCTCTCAAGTACTTCATCTCCGACCGTGGGAAGGTCGTTCCCCGCCGCATCAGCGGCAACTGCGCGCTCCACCAGCGCAAGGTCACCAAGGCCATCAAGCGGGCGCGGAACATCGCGCTCCTACCCTTCACCGTCACGGCCTAAGGAGACAAATCATGGGTGCTACCATTCAAGTCGTCCTCCAGCAGGACGTAGACAAGGTCGGAACGTCGGGCGAGCTAATCAAAGTTCGCCCTGGATTTGCCCGGAATTACCTGCTCCCGCGTCAGCTCGCGGTGCCGGCGACGACCGCGCAGATCAATCGCCTCAATCACGAGAAGGCCGTTGCCATCGCGAAGAACGAGAAGTCGAAGAAAGAGTCACGCGAGATCGCAGCGAAGATCAACGCCCTCGAGATCAAGATCGCGCGCCCCGTGGGAGAAGACGACAAGCTCTTTGGATCGGTGACCGCGAAGGAAATTCACGCGGCCGTCGAAGCCAAGGGCGTCGTGTTCGATCGCAAGAAGATGCACCTTGCCGAGCCGATCAAGGCGCTCGGGAAGTTCGAGATTCCGGTGAAGCTGATGAGCGACGTCACGGCGACCATCAAGGTCGAGGTCGTCAAAAAATAGCTCCGTCCGTTTCAGGTAGTATCAAACGCCTCGATCGCGTGTAGGCGGTCGGGGCGTTCTGTATTTGACAGGAGAAGCTGTGGAAAAGGTGCGCTTTTTCGGGGGAAACGTGAGCTTCGCGACGTTCCCTCGAGCGAGGGAAGAGTGCCGCCCCACGATCTCGACGCGGAGGCAGCCGTCCTCAGTGCGATCATGATCGACAACTCGGCGCTCGACAAAGTGCTCGAGTTTCTCAAGCCCGAACATTTCTATTCCGAAGCTCACAGCCGCATCTTCGAAGCGACGATGGAGCTCCATGCGGTGGGCAAACCCGTCGACATCGTGCAGGTCGGCACCTGGCTGAAGAACCGCGAGCGCATCGCTCAGGTGGGCGGCATGGCCTACCTCACGGAGGTCCTGAACGCCGCGCCTGCCGTCGCGAACGTGGCCGCGTACGGTGGCACCATTTACGAAAAGTGGCGCGTCCGTCAGCTGATCGCCACGTGCCAACGCGTCTCCGCCGAGGGCTACATCGACTACGGCGAGGCCCAGGCCTTCATCGACGGCGCCGAGCAAGACATCTACCAGATCGCACGCACGAGCGAGACGAGCAGCGTCGAGAAGCTCCTCGACGTGATGAAGAAATCGTTCAAGCAGCTCACGGACGCCATGCAGCGCGGCGATCGCATCACCGGCACGCCCACCGGCTTCGAGCGCTACGACAAGCTTACCGCGGGCCTTCACGAAGGCGATCTCTCGATCATCGCTGCGCGCCCCGGTATGGGAAAAACAAGCTTCGTCCTGAATCTCGCCGTCAACGTGGCGAGCCCCAAAGGGCGAGAAGCCGCAGGCGATCCCAACCAGAAGTGGGAGCACCCAGGCGTCGGAGTGGTGGTTTTTTCTCTTGAAATGCCGCGTGAGCAGATCGCCAACCGCATGGTCTGCGCCGAAGGAAAGGTCGACGTCGGAAAGGTGCGCCAAGGATTCCTCGCGCAAGCCGACTGGAACCGACTCACCCAGGCCGCCTCCTTTCTCGGAGGTTTGCCGATCTGGATCGACGACTCGTCGGCTCTCGGCATCCTCGAGCTGCGCGCTAAGGTGCGGCGACTCCAGGCGGAGTACGAGCGCCCCGATGGCAGCGGCAAGGCCGGTGGAAAAATCGGATTGGTGATCGTCGACTATCTTCAGCTGATGAAGGGGCGCGACGGCGTCAACTCGCGCGAGCAAGAAATCAGCGAAATTTCCCGAGGTTTGAAGGCTCTTGCCAAGGAGCTCAAAGTCCCGGTCATCGCCCTCTCGCAGCTCAACCGCGCCGTCGAGACGCGGAGCGAAAAGTCGAAGCGGCCCCAGCTGTCGGACCTTCGCGAGTCGGGCGCCATCGAACAGGACGCCGACAACATCTGCTTCATCTACCGCGACGAGTACTACAACAAGGAAACCACGACGGAGCGCAACGTCGCCGAGCTCATCATCGCAAAACAGCGAAACGGCCCTACAGGTACAGCCAAGGTTCGCTTCGATGCCCAGTATACCCGCTTCGACAACCTCGCCGCCGGCGAATACGTCGACGACGACGGGGGATGAGATGCCGTCCGCTCTTTCAGAGATCATCGAAGCACGCCGCGTCATCATCACCGTCGGTGCAGGCGGAGTCGGCAAGACGACCACGGCAGCGGCGCTCGGGGTCGCGGCGGCCCAGCGCGGGAAGCGCGTGCTCTGTCTGACAATCGATCCAGCGAAGCGTCTCGCCGAAAGTCTGGGCATCTCCCGCATGACGACCGAGGCGCTGGCGATCGATCCGCAGCGCTTCGCGGAGGCGGGTTCGCCCCTCACAGGCGAGCTCACGGTGATGATGCTCGACACCAAACGCACCTTCGACGATCTGGTCACGAAGTACTCGTCGACCAAGGAGAAGGCTCAGAAGCTCCTTGAAAACAAGCTCTACAAGTACGTCTCGACGTCTCTCGCGGGGACGCAGGAGTACATGGCGATGGAGAAGCTCATCGCGGTGAAGGACGACCCTCGCTACGACCTCATCATCCTCGACACGCCGCCGACGGCGAACGCGCTCGATTTTCTCGACGCGCCGGAGCGCATGATGGACGCGCTCGATTCAGCGACGATGAAGTGGTTCGTCGAGGCCTTCCAGTCTACGGGAAAGCTCTCGCTCAACATCCTGGCGCGCTCGGCCGCGTTGGTCTTGAAGACGATCGGCAAGGTCACCGGCGGCGGGTTCCTCGATGACATGGCCCAGCTCATCTCTCAGCTGAATGATCTTTTCGGGGGCTTCAAAGAGCGCGCGGCGCTCGTGCAAAAGACCCTGCGCGGCAAGGACGTCACCTTCGTGCTGGTGACCAGTCCGGCGCCGATGAGCATTCGCGAAGTGCTCTATTTCTCGGAGCGGCTCGAGACGGCGCACATGCCGCGGGGAGCCTTCGTCGTGAACCGGGTGCGGCAGCCGCCGCCTCACGCCTCGGGGGCCATCGCCGTCGCCGACGTCAAAGAGGCCATCGCCGCGCACGGACTCACGCTCGACGACGACGCCCCGGAGCGCCTCATCAAGGCGCACGCAGACGCGGTGAAGCTCGCTGCTCTCGATGCCTTCTACGTGAAGGCGCTGGACGCCGGAAACGCCGGCGCGGTGCCGATCGTACGCATTCCGGAGCTCGCCTCCGACGTGCACGACCTACGACTTTTGTCGACGCTAGCGCACATGCTGACTGCGGACTAGCTCTCGCCCTTCGTCTTCAGACTGCGAATGGGGCGACCGGTCATCACGCTTTTGCGCTTGGCTTTGTAATAGACCTCGACGGGCACGCCCTCGAAGCCAAAGTGCTTTCGCAGCTGGTTGACGACGTAGCGCCGGTACGAGAAGTGGACCGCGTCGGGGAAGTTGGTGATGGCCACGAACTTCGGCGGCGCCTGCTCCGCCTGCGTCACGTAGAAAAGGCGCGGAGCCTTTCCTCCGCTCGTCGGCGGGGGATGCGTGTCGAGGACCTTTTCGAAAAAGCGATTGAGCTCGCCGGTGGTGACGCGCTTCTTGAAGGCTTCTCCCACCGCGTCGATCTGGTCGAAGAGGGCGGGTACGCCGCGCCCCGTTTTGGCGCTCATCTTCAGCACCGGAACGTAAGTGGCGAAGGAGATCTTGTCGCGCGCTCGCTCCTCGGCGGTCGCGGTTTCTTCCTTCGAGATGAGATCGGCCTTGTTGAGCGCGATGATCATTCCCCGTGAGCGATCCTGGGCGAGGCCGAGAATTTTTGCATCTTGCTCCGAGACGCCCTCGTTGACGTCGCAGAGGAGCACCGTCACCTGAGCGCGCTCGATGCTGCGGATCGCGTGGAGCACGCTCACCGCTTCTACGGTGTCGTCGGTCTTGCTGACTTTGCTCTTGCGGCGAATACCGGCGGTGTCGATGAAGACGTACTTCTTGCCGTTGCGGACCACGACAGCGTCGATGGCGTCGCGGGTGGTGCCGGGCTGGTCGTCGACGAGCATTCGCTCTTCGCCGAGAATTCGGTTCAAGAGGCTCGATTTTCCGGCGTTCGGTCGGCCAACGATGGCCACCCGGAGGACGGTCTCGTCTACGTCGCCGGGTAGCTCGTCGGGCGGAAAGCTCTCCACGATGGCATTCTCGAGCTCGCCGATTCCGCGTCCGTGAAGGGCGCTGATCGGAAACACTTTGTCGATGCCCACGCGATAGAGGTTGAACGCCTCGGCATCTTGCTTCGGCGAATCGGCCTTGTTTGCCGCGAAAAACACGGGCTTCTTCGAGTTGCGCAGAAGCTTCACGGCGGCGCGATCGGCGCTCGTGAGCTCGGTCGTGGCGTCGGTCACGAAGATGATGGCGTCGGCCTCTTGGACGGCGACCTTCACGTGGACGGCGATCCCCGCCTTCATCGGATCGGAATCTTCCGGATCGAATCCACCCGTGTCGATGAGCGTGTAGTTTCGGCCGAAGGCGTTGGTGTCGACGTAGTGGCGGTCGCGGGTCACCCCCGGCTCGTCGTGAACGATGGCGACCTTGCGCCGCGCCAAGCGGTTGAAGAGCGTGGACTTGCCGACGTTCGGCCGCCCCACGACTGCCACGATCGGCGCACCTTTTTGACCCGCCGGGACCACGTCCTCGGGATGCGGCTTGAAATGTTTCGTCATGATTCGGGGCTCCCATAGCCCATTTCGCGAAGCCCTTTGTCGGACTCGTACCACCCGGGCGTCACCCGCACCCATATCTGCAAGTGAACCTTTTGCCCCATCATTGCTTCCACTTTGGCGCGGGCCTCCATGCCGATCTCCTTCAGGAGGGCGCCGCCTTTGCCGATGATGATCTTCTTGTGACCTTCGCGATCGACGTGCACCGCGAGCTCGATCCGCGTGGTCTTGCCGCTGGTCTTGCCCTCTTTGGGGGGCTTGCCTTCCTCGAAGCGCTCGACCACCACCGCGACGCCGTGCGGCACCTCTTCGCGTGTGTGTCGCAAGATTTGCTCGCGCACGAACTCCGCGACCAAAAAGCGCACCGGGCGATCGGTGAGCGTCTCGTCGTCGAAGAGCTTTTTCGACAAGGGGAGGCGCTCGCGCAGCTCGCCGAGGAGGTACTTCATCTCACTCGATTTGCGCGCGCTGAGCGGAATGATCGCCGCAAAATCGAAGCCTGAAGCGTGACCTTCGAGGATCTTGACCAGCTCGGTCTTGTCGACGAGGCGATCGATTTTGTTGAGGACGCACAGCACCGGGATGCCGGTCGGGAGGTCTTTGAGGATCGCGACGTCGGCCGGGCGCAGGTGGTTGTCGCCGTCTCTTCCCACGTCGGTCATGAAGACGATGACGTCCGCTCCTCGGGCCGCGTCGCGCGCTTCCTGGTTCATACGCGCCCCGAGCATCGTCTTCGCGCGGTGCACGCCGGGCGTGTCGACGAAAATGAACTGCGTGTCCGCCTCGGTCACCACCCCGAGGATGCGGTCCCGGGTCGTCTGCGGGTGGTGGCTGGTGATGGCAATAGACTCCCCGAGGAGAGCGTTCAGGAGCGTGCTCTTTCCCACATTCGGTCGTCCGACGATGGCGATGTGGCCAGCTCTGGTGGTTTTGGGCGGCTGGTCACGTTTGACGCGTTTCGGGTTCGGGTCGGCCATCGGAGGGGGAAACTAGCATGGGCGTTGCGCCAGGCTTGCGGTTGCTACTAGTGTCCCCTCACTTTTGGACGTGAAGCGATGACCACCGAAGAAAAATCCGTCGAGACGCTCGAAGCGAAACCAGCTGTTCTAGAGCCTATTTCGGAGGCAGACGCACCTCCGAAGAACTGGTTCCCGGCGGCGTTCGTCGTGCTTCTGCCGCTCGCGTTTTTTTTCATCCTCCCTCCGTTGACGAAAAGCGGGCTCTGGGATCCCTTCGAGCTAAACATCGCGGACCTCTCGCGGCGGATCGCGCTGCACCTCTTCGGCGCGAGTGAAATGGCCCTCACGGGGGCCGACAACTCGATGCCGCACTTGAACGATCTCGGCCGTCCCGAGCTGCCGTTCGTGTCGATCGCCTACGGCTTCAAGCTCTTCGGTCTCCACGAATGGGCGGGTCGCGCGCCGCTCGCGTTGTGGGGCCTTGGCGGTGTCATCGCCACCTTCGGCTTCGTCTCGCGTCTCGTCGACAAGCGGGCAGGGGTCTATGCAGCCATCGTTCTCACCACGATGCCGCTCTACTTCGTTCAAGCCAGAACGATGCTCGGTGACATCGTCACGATGAGCGCGTTCGCTATGTCCTTCGGCGGGTTCATTGTTGCGATCTTTGATCGCGACGATGATGGTCCCACTTCGATCAGCGCGCGGCTCCCGTGGCTACTCCTCGGCGTCGGCGGCCTCGTGGCCGGCTTTTACAGTCGCGGGGCCCTCATCGGCGTGGGAATTCCCCTCGCGTCCGTGGGCCTAGGCTGGGCGCTCACCTGGGCTGCCGGTCGCCGCTCGAACGACGGCTTCGGGAGCGTGGTCGGCGGCCTCGCCCTCGTCGGCGCGGGGCTCGCGGTATTCGCCGCCGTCTCGGCGATGATGAAGGACGATCAGAAAAATCTGAGCATGTACGTCGGCGCTATGCTCCGCCTCCCGTCGAAGTATCCCACGTTCGATTTCATCGCTGGTCAGCTCGGACCTGCGCTCGCTCCGTGGAGCGCGTTCATTCCCTTCGCAATGGGCAGGCTCTTCATTCCGCCGGTCAAGACGTCTGGCTTCGTGCATGAGCGCGAGAGCTTCTTTCGCGCGACGCTCCTCGTCGGTGCCGCCGTGGCCTTCACTGCGCACGGTTTTCTCGCCGTGCGAACCGATCTCATGGCTTTCTCGGCCCCCGCTCTTTTGGCTGCCGTCTGCGCCGTCGCCATCCGCGATTTCGAGCGCGGGGCGCACGGATCGATCGCGGTTGGCGTCGGCACGGCCGTCTTCCTCGGCGTCTTACACCACGACTTCCACGAGCTGCCCGACAAGGCCTACCAGGCGTTTGCCGTCGTCGGAGCGACGTTCCCCGAGAGCTACAAAGAGCACGCCCTCCTTCTCTGGACGGTCGCCCTCATTGGGTTCGCCGGCTTCACGTTCCTCACCTGGGTCGAAGGAGATTCCACGCGCCGGCCCTTCGATCCAAACAATTATCACGCGATCATCGCCGCGCTTCGTGAGGCCTGGGACGGCCTCCTCGCACTGGTCTACTTCGCGCTCGTCGCCGGAGCCTCGCTCGCCGGCTTGGTGATCTGGGTCGGGGTCCGCACTCATGCGAAGTGGCTGCCGACGATCTCTCTCCAGATTCGTGACGGCGTCCTGAATGCCTGGTGGGTGACCGCGTTCGTGCCACTGGTTGCCATCTTGGGGCTTTTCTTCGCGACCGACGTTTGGGCCTGGGCCTTCGGCGGCGCCAAGAAGCTGACCTGGGGCTCCTTCACCCGAGGATTCGAGCCTTTCGAAGGCCTCTACGCCTGCGTTCGCAGCGAGACGACCCCGCCCGCCACGAAGCTCACGGCCATCCTCGTGCTCTTCCCGCTGATGGTGCTCGCCGTCCCCGGCGCAGTGCTCGCCGTCATCTTGACGAAGCACATCACGACGCTCCCCGTCGCTCTCGCCCTCGCGCTCCCCGCGGGGATCGCCGTCTTCCTCGGGCTCGGTCTGCTCGGCGACGCTCTTCGCGGCCGGAGGGCAGCAGGCTTCGCTTTCGGCGGCGCGGCAGTCGGTTTTCTTCTGTGCTTTTCGTACTACCCCGCGCTAGCGAATCAGCTTTCGCCAAAAGAAGTCTTCGAAACCTACGAGCGCTCGCACAAGTCCGACGAGCCGCTCGCGCTCTTCGGCGTGGGAGGGCGCACGGCGGCCTACTACGCGGGAGGCCAGCCGATGTCGTTCACCGATCCGGCGCGCGCCTACGAGTGGCTCATGGCGGGGGGCGAGGGGCATCGGCGCTTTCTCGCCATGCGGTCCGACGAGCTCTCGAAGCTCAATCAGATCTTCCGCGACCACTCCACCCCGCGTCAAAACCTCCCGATCATCGACTCGCGATCCAGCCAAATTCTCCTCGTGGCCTCGTCGCTCGATGGTGACAAGAATCAGAATCCTCTCGGGAAGATCATTCTTTCCGCGCCTCCGAAGCCGCAGCACGTGCTCGACGTGAACATGGAAGACAAGCTCGCGGTGCTTGGCTACGACGTCACGGACCAGGCCGGAAAATTGGTCGACGTGGTCGCTCCGGGGCGCAAGTACCGGATGCGCACGTACTACCGTGTGCTCGCGCCGGTGACCACGGAGTGGGAAGCGTTCATCCACATCGACGGCTACCATCGCCGTCACAACGGTGATCACAAGCCGATGGAGGGAAAGTATCCCTTCGGTCTTTGGCTAAAAGACGACCTCCTCGTCGACGACTACGAGTTTGGTCTGGAGCCGAATTTCTCGCCCGGCAGCTATACAATCTTCTTCGGGCTCTTCGTCGGCGAGACGCGCCTCAAGGTAAAGAGCGGCCCAAGCGACGGCGACAATCGGATCAACGGCGGCCAGGTTCGCGTTCAATAGACTCGCCGGAGAGAAACGATGAGCGACCAACCGAAGACGCCGAGCTTGATGCCGCCGGATGCCGGCCCCGAGCGACGAATTTTCGATCGCTACGATGTCGACTGGGCGGTCGATTGCGTGAACGAGGATACCTTCCTCTACGCGTCGCTCGCCAACATCAGCGAGATGGGCATCTTCGTGAAGACGCTCGAGCCGCTCGTCATTGGAACGAAGCTGATGCTCTCGTTTTCGCCTCCCGGACACGAGACGTTCAAGATTCCTGGCGTGGTGGCCTGGGTGAACAAGGTCAAAGCGAGCGGTGACAATCCGAATCCCGGTATGGGGGTCCGCTTCGTCGAGCTCGAGCTCGACGATCGCGAGCGCCTCGTCGAAGCCATCCGCGCGATCGCGTATCTGCGCAACCCGAACTAGTGCCTCGGTTCTACGGAATGGAAGGGTATAGGCGGCGAAGCTTGATCCGTGCGTCTGCGGCGGAGAAACGCCATTTCACTTTCCCCGTCGTGC
>JAYTOU010000028.1:0-41871 GCA_043747615.1 Myxococcales bacterium
AGGTTGACGATGTAGCGCTTTCTCATGCCCAAGCATGGAACATGTTCACGCGTCGATGGAAAGCGAAACCCGTCAGCTCAATGGAACCGAGGCACTAGCTCGACTCGGCGGCGCCATGTCTATGACGCGGCACTCTCCCCCGAAGGTCGACTAGAGTCGTCCGGAGGATGAAGGCTTCGCTCCGGAACGCGCTACCGTACGTCGCCGTGGTCGCGGCGTCGTTCGCGTTTCGTCTGCCTGCGCTCGTGAACGCCGGGACGACGAACTCCGATGCGGCGGTGGTCGGCCTGCAAGCGATGCACATCCTGCGCGGCGAGTGGTCTCCGTTTCTCCTCGGGAGCGGGTACCAGACGTCGGCGGACGCGGCCGTGGCGGCGTTTTTTTTCATCTTTCTCGGCGCGACGCCCCTCGCACTCATGCTCTCGTCGCTCGCGGGCCATGTGGCGCTCACGTCATTCGTGTTCGCGACCCTGCGTCGCCACGTCGACGGATGGATGGCGGCGGCGCTCTGTCTCCTGCTCGTCTTCACGGGGAGCACGATCCACGGCAACGCTCTCTATCCGCCGCGGCAGATGGCGCTCACCTTGGTCTTCGCGAGCATCTGGGTCATCGATGGCGCGCCGCGGGCGCCCCGGCCACGCCGACGGCTAGGTATCGGCGCGGCGATGTTCTCGCTTGCGTGTTTCGCGGATCCCTACGCGCTTCTCTTCGCACCGCTCATCGTGCTCTTCGTGGTCTTGGTCACGCACGAAACAGCGCAAAATAAGCGCGAAATGATCATCGCCACCGGGTCCACGGCGCTCGCTTTCGCCGTCGGCGCCATTCCTCTCGCCCTGCTCCGCATGCAGCCACGGTCCCTCGGCGGCGCTACGACGCTCACCACCGACGTCATCGAACGTAACGCGCACATCCTGAGCGAGTCCTGTCTCCCGTGGGCGCTGGGAACGACGGTCTACGCGCCGGTGCACATGATGGATTACGCGCCGTGGGAGCCGGGGCCTGCGTTCCACGCCTGGCAGATCCTGAGCGCGTCGATGATCATTGGAGCGATGACGTTCGGTGGCGCGGCGTTCTTCATGAAACGAATCCCGCTCCCCATCCGCCGTCTCGGGGCGATCGGCCTCGTGTCACTCCCGATGACGACGGCCGCCTTTCTCGTGTCGGTCATGGTGATGGATCATTTCTCCGCGAGGTACCTCGTCGCGTTTCTCTTGATGATCCCGTTCGCGCTCGCGCCTCTCGCGTGGGTGCTGAAAACAAGGCGATTTCTCATTGTGGTCTTTCCCTACTTGCTCTCGTCGGCAGTGGCGGGGTGGGTGGGCTACCGCCCCGCGGTGGAGGGGCTTCGTATTCGCAGCGGCCTCACTCGCGACGACGAAGAGCTCGGCCGGGTGCTGCGTGCCCGCGACATTCACGCCGCGATCGCCGACTACTGGGTCTCGTATCGGTTGACGTTTCTGTATCGCGAAGAGATTGCCGTCGTCCCCACGCACGTCTCACAGGATCGCTATCCGCCGTACCGCCGCAGGTTCGAGGCCGCCTCCGCGTACGCGTACATCGTCGATCCGCTGCGCTCCGAGGACACTGTGGAGAGCGTCGAGACGCGTCTCCGCGAGACCGGCGCACGATTCGAACGCCTTCAGGTAGGGACGCTGACCGCTTTTCTCGTTTCGCGACAAAACTAGCGTTCTTGACACATTTGTTCGAGGCCCCGTACCTTCGTCGGCGAACGAATGCCTGCCCAACGCGTCGCAAAGCTCGAGGCGTTACTCGCCAGGGTGCAAACCCGTGCCGCCGAATCGCGTTCGAGACGCGGTTCGCCCGCGCTGAACGTGGCGCCGATCGTCCATCCACGCTTCGACGGGGACGAGGTCACGGGGAAGCTTGCAGCGGTCGCCGAATCGCCGCGCGTGCAGCCCCCGCCGCTCGCCGCCGTCGCCGCGAAGTCGGCGCCGAAGATTGCTGCCGCCCCGCCCGCAAGCCCCGTCGTGCGGCACGTCGTGCCTGCTCCCGTCGCCGTTGCGAGCGCGGCACCGCCCCTCGTCGTCGACCCTCCGCCCTTCGTCGCTCACGCGGCGCCGGAGGTCGTGCCCCAAGTTTTCACGCCGCCGCCCGCCCCCGTGCAGGCGATCGCCGAGCCGGCGCTGCCGCCTGGTTTCAGCGCACCTCAGGTTGAACCTGCGGTTGCACCTGCGAGGACACCCAGCCCCGTGCCCGTTGCCATCGCAAAAGTCGCGGAGGCCAAGCCCGCCGCTGCGGCTCGGCCGGCTGCGGTCGTACCCGCTGCAGTGGTAACGGAGGCGTTGGCACCGCGCGGTCGTCAGTTCGCCGTGGCGGTTCTTCTTATGCTGTGGATTCTCGTCGTCGCAGCGGTCGTCGGCCTGTTCTTTACCGGCCGACTCCCGATGCCGATGTAGCTCCGGCCTGATCGGCCTATTTTCCAGCGCCGCACGTCACCGGGCCGAGCTCGGCTGCACCACGAAATCCGTCACCCATCACGCTGCCCGCGCCCCCTTGGACGTGCGCGTTGGGATCCGAGGTGCCGGCGTCGACGGATGGAGGCGAGCCCGCGTCGTGGGGCTGACCCGCCGCACCTTCCGTGAACGTCTTGAGCTGGGCGAGGGTGCCTTGAAATTCGTTCGTGTCGACGTTGCCTGAGATTCCGGGGACGGTGCCCGTCGACGAGTCTTGCCAGAAGCGCCAATCCGTCCACCCGCTGGGCATCGAAGGGCAGCTCGCACCATAGTTCGCGACCCACAGCGGATAGGCGCCGAAGCTCGTGCCAATCGTGGCCGACATGAAGGCCGCCGTGTAGACGATCGGTTTTCGTCCTGTCGCCGCCTCGATGTGCGCAAGCCACTGCTTGGCGCGCGAGACCACGACGGCGTTCGCCATCCCGTCCGTCACTTCGAGATCGAGGACCGCTGGAAGGTCGCCTGATGCGATGGCCCCGGCTCCTGCGAGCGCGGCAATCACGAGATCCGCTTGCTGGATTGGATCCTGTGAAGGGCGAAAGAACTGGTAGGCGCCGCGGATTACGCCGGCCGCCTTCATGCCGTGCCAGTTCGGGACGAAGGTTGCGTCGGTGTGATTGAGGCCGTCGCTGATGCGCGCAATGCCGAAGACGTGCCCGCTGGCCTTCACCGAGGGCCAGTTGACGGTGCCTTCGTAGGTCGAGACGTCGACCCCTTTAATCGTCGCGCCCGTGGAGCAGACGCGCAGAGCATTACCCGAGCTACAGCTCGACTCTCCTGTTGGACCGGAGGAGGAACATGCGCCGAGGAGCGCTGCCGAGGCAATCGTGACGACCGACCGGAGAGAGAGCATCTCGCGCACGAGTGCAGCCGCCGTGCCTGCGTCTTTTCCGCTAAATCACTGCGGTGCGAAGGTGTGCGCTCCGTGAGAGATCGCGAGCTCACGCGCGAAGGCGGACGGTGCGAGATGTGCGCGTGCTTCCTCGGCGCTCAGAGATCCATGGCGTAGACGAAGGACGGCTTCGGGAAGCGGAGCACGCGCTCGGTGATCACCTTTTGAGGCACGAGATCCCCATCGACGTATTTTTTCGCGAGCACCTCGGCACCGGCCTTGTCGGTCGTCGCCTTGATCGTTCCTACGCGCTTCATCAGCTTGTCGACCGCAGGCACGACCTTCTCGAAATTCACCGAGAACGCGCCTTTATCCGTGCCATTCGCGGCCATCGCATTCGCGTCGTACGTGAGCGCGCCTTCGTCCATGAGGAAGCCCATCTGGATGGCAGCGAGCTGGCTGTAGGCTTTGCGTTCGCCCGATTCGGTGTACATGCCGCGCGAGATGTGGCCGAAGCCCCACGCGATCGAATCTACGTACGTCTGCTTGGCGAGCTCCGGCGAAATGAGATTTCGCTTGCGCGCGAACTCGACGAAGTAGAGCGCCCCGCTCTGTGCCTTTAGCTCCTCGAGCATGCTCGCAAGCCCGCCCCCGAAGGCGAGCGTGTCCTTCTTACCGTTGAAGAGGTACTCGTGCGCGGGCCCGAGGTTGTGCGTTGCCTCGTGGAGGATGGTGGCTAAGAGACCGGGCGTCGTTGCGTCGGCGTACGCGCCGAGGGTCTCCTTCGTGAAGAGCGATTCGGCTTGCTGGCGGCGGACCTTGAGGCTGTCCGGATCGGTGTAAAGGTTGCTCATCGCCACGGTTCGCCCGCGGCCTTCGTTGGCGACGGGACCCCAGTTGGGAAGACTCTGACCGATGGTGGCGCCGGTGGGGGTGCGGTCGTCCCCGGCGTTCTCGATGATGTCGATGAAGTCAGGGAGATGAAACGAGACCTTGCGCGCTTTGTACGGCTCACCGATCAGCGCGGCGAGCGTGGTCTCCATCTCGGTTTCGACCGGCGCGAGCTTCTCTTGCCACTTGAGCGACTCCGTGTTGATTCGCGCGAAAGTGACGTGAAAACCAGCCTTTTGTGCGCACGGTTCCCAGTAGGTCTCGTCCGCCGCGATCCGCAGATAGAACTTCGAGTTCTGCGCGTTCATCTTCGCCCACGCTTCGTCGGCGGGCGTCCAGTTGTTGTCCGTGAAGCTCTGTGCGGCGGCCGTAAGGTACGTCTTCAGAGAGGCCTCTTTTGCATCGACGATGCCCGCGGCGGCGGCCTTCAGCTCGCCAGCGATGGCCGTCATCTGCTCTTTGTAGGCTTCGGTGTACGGGACCGCACGGAGCGCACCCTTTTCTTCGCGCACGACCACGAACGGATCGAGGAGCTTCTTCGCGTTCACGTTCTTCTCGAGCGCCTCGCAGAATTTCGGATCCTTCTGCACCGACGCCGGATAGACGTCGACCAGCGGCTTGGGTGCGCCAGGGATGGCCGAGCATGCCGGATCTCTTTCCGTCTTCGGACCCGCGCACTTCGGTCCCCAGTTTCGGCGAAAGAGGCTCTGGCTCGCGGGGTCGTCTGCCGGCACCTGCGCGCTGAGCGGGCTGATCCCTTTCTGCGTCGAGTAGAGCCCGTCGATCAACTTGCTGGCAGTGAGGACGTGGCGAACGAAAGCCTTTTCCTCGGTCGAAAGGCCCGTGAGGTCGTTGTAGACGAGGGTCGCCTTTCCCTGATCGAGATCCTCTCCCACGAGGGTCCGGCGCGCGGCGTCCGCTCCGGGCTTCGGGGCCTCTTTGGCTGCGGCGACGATCTTCGAATAGGCCGCCTCGAACGCGGGAGTGAAGGCCCCTTTTTCGACCCACGTGCCGTCCGTCGGATAAAAGGCGAGCGCCTTCACTTCATCGGTGTCGATCGCGCCGTTCGCGTTCTTGTCGACCGCCCAATAGAGAGGCAGGTTCAGGCGCACGGCGAGGCGATTGAAATCCAACCGCGAAAGATCCGAGTGGGCCGCCTTTGCGAGGACTACCGCGCTCGTTTTCGGAGCGACGCTCTTCGCGGGAGCCCCTCCGCAAGCTGCGAGGACGAGGGCGGCGGACGAGACCAGAGGCTTCAGGAGTTTTTTCATTGGCGCGTCGGCACGCTATCAAATGCCGCGAGCGAATCCAGATCGAGAAGCTCTCGCGGGCGATCGGGGCTTCCGCATCTTCGCTCGCGCGCCGCCGCGCCGCTTCCGTTCGGCTCATTCTTTCCCCGATTGTGTATAGATCGGTCCCGGTCAAACCAAGGGATGAAATCCATGCGTAAGCTCGCGTTCCTCGTCGTCGTAGGTGTCCTCGGTTGCGGCAGCTCCAAACCTCACGTGGTCGCGACCAGGGCGCCCGTGCCGACGCCTCGTCTCTCGCAGATCTCCGACGCCGAGGCCCGCGCCTACCTCGCCGGCCACGAGTACGGTCTCGGAAGGAGCGCGACGGTCCACCAATTCCCGAGTCCCGCCGTCGTCCTCACCATGATCCCGCAGCTCGTTCTCTTTCAAGATCAGAGTGACCCGGTGAGGGCCATTTACGATCGCACCCACACCAAGGTCATCGCTCTCGGAAAACAGCTCGTCGACGAAGAGACGAAGATCGATCACGCGCTCGAGGCGGAGGAGCCCGATTTGGCCGCCGTCGAGGTGATGATCCGCGAGAGCGCGCGCCTGCAGGGCGAGCTTCGCCTCGCGCACATCCAGGCTCACGTGCAGACGAAGAAGCTACTGCGGCCCGATCAACTCACCCGCTTTGGAGCCATGCACGGCCACGTAGTCGAGGAGGACGGCGAGTAGCGTCGTCGGCTCAATCCGGTGACGTTGGAGCAATCCCGAGAACGCGGAGGCCGGCTGTGAGACGGCGACCGGTTTCGCGAGAAACATCACTTGCTCCAGCACGAGCTACCCTCATCGCCTATTTCGTGAGTAGATCGAATCCGCGCAGCGCGCGTCTCATGCTCACCACTTCAGGAGGATGCCGATGGCTCGGAGTCTAATTTTCACATCGCTTTTGGCGCTCATGCTGGGATGCCGCTCGGAGCAGCCTGTCGCAAAGAGCCCCGGGGCAGTGGTCGCCGTGCAGCCCGCCACGACCGCTTCGGATCAACCGATCGCGACGGATCCCCCGCGGCGCGAAGAGAGCAACGACTGGGGAATTCTCGATCGCAACGACAGCGCCGAGTACGCGAACACCATCGCCAAGGTCACCGGGATGGTCTCCGATCGCGAGCTGCAATCAAAGGTGTCACGTCGAGCCCTCGGCCTCATGAACGTCATGTGGGAAGACACCGGCCGCTCACAGGGCTCGGCGCTTGGACCGAACATCTCCGATCTCACCCTCCAGGTTCGTCGCCGCGACGAGCAGGGAAACTTCGTGTCCTCTCTCTTGCCCGTCATCCGCCCGCCGAACTTCAGTGATCGCACCGGAGACGTGCCCGCCGACAAATTTTTCGTGCGCGTCGGAAATGAGCGCGCCGGTTCGTTACGGAGCGTACCTCTCACCGAGGTGCTGCAGAACCTGAAGGCTTTTGCGTCGATGCCCGAGAGCATCCGCGGTTCGGGGAATCTGCTCGCCCCGCGCGACTCGCATTTTCTGGTGAGCGCGCAGGCCGTGTTTCTGCCGATTCCCAAGAAGGGGAAGGCGGAGTTCAACCCGGTGCTCTTCAATTACCAATCGGCGCCGGGCTCGCCCGCCGTGCTGTCCATTCTGATCACGCGAGAGGGGACGAGCATCAGCGTCATCGAAAATCGCCGCGAGGAACGCTCGGGATCCGGGTCGGGCCAAGAAATTTACTTCAACAACAAAGGGCAGCGGGCGGGCTTCACTGCCGAACGAAAGAGCGACGTCGAATCGCGGATTGCCGCGCAAGGTGGCCCGAAGACCGAGGACGATCGCTCGTCGCTCGCCAAGGGAGCCGATGTTCTCTTCCTCGTGCAAGTGCCGCTCGTGCACAAGAACCTCGGTTACCTGGGCGGCGCGATGCCACTAACGATGGCCGCGGGGGGCAGCGCAATGAAATCCGCCATGCCTGCTCCGCCCTCGGCAGCACCCATGGCGCAGTCCGAAAGAAGCGACGTCGAGCAGGCGGTCCTCGGGCACGGTCCGAACCTCGGTCCCTTCAACGAGGGGCGCGAGCTTGCCTTCGTACGCGACACCAAGTTCCCCATTCGGGTGACCGTTCAGTTCTACAAAGCCACGAGCAACGGCGTGGTGAGCGACATCGATCTCGACGGCATTTCTAGGTCGATCGGCAGCGTGTACGAGCACGCGGAGTTCGTAGGCTCCCTCGTGCTACCCGAGGGCGATCCGCGCCGCCCCACCTCGTGGCAAAAGATTCCGCGCGAGTGGTTCCCGTGGTGACACATCGCGCCCCGATGTGGGATCAAGAAGCGCGGCATTTGAGGCTTACTCTGAGAGGCGGCGTGCGCTGCTAGGCTTCCTTCGCCATGGTCAAAGCACTCCGAGCCGCGACGACGGCGCGATCGAACCGACCGGTGACGGCGGCAACCAGTAAGCCATCCGTCACCCGCGGCCTGGTTCGGCACCATTCGCCGTTGATGCGAAGGTCGATTCGATCGTGATGGCGCGGTGGATGTTCGCGCTGGGGTTTGTCGTCGCCGTCGCGTGCCGGAGAGAGCCGGACCGACCAGGAGCGCCTGCCCCGAGTCCCTCGATCGATCCCAAGGCGAGCCTCCTTGAAGCGCGCCCGTACCGCGAGATTGCCCCCGCGGGCGTGACGGGCGAGGCAGCACCGCTCGTCCTTCTCCTTCACGGGTATTCAGGAAATGGAGAGTCGCTCGACAACGTCTTCCATTTCGAAGACCTCGCGCGCGACAGCGGAGCCTTTCTTGCCGTTCCCGACGGGTCGCACGACACTCATGGTGCCCGCTTCTGGAATGCCACGGACGCGTGCTGCAATTTCTACGGGAGTGCGGTCGACGACGTAGCGTACCTCGGCGCCGTCGTCGCCGACATGAAGCGAAAACATCCCATCGATCCAAAGCGCGTATACGTCATTGGTTTCTCCAACGGCGGCTTCATGGCCCACCGTCTCGCATGCGACATGAGCCCTGAAATCGCGGCGATCGTCACTCTCGGTGCGATGGGCTTCAAAGACGTCACGCGCTGTCGGCCAAAGGAGACGGTGGCCGTGCTCGAGGTGAACGGCGACGCCGATCGAATCATTCTCTACGACGGCGGCGTTCCCGGCGGCGGTCTTCCCCATGCGGCGCCGTACCCTTCGGCTGAAGAGAGCCTGCAGGGGTGGGCGGTGCGCAATCGGTGCAGCGAAAAGACGCACGCGGCACCCATCGACATTGCCCGCGACCTTGAAGCAAGCGAGACGAGCGTGGAGCGCTGGGCGGGCTGCGCTCCCGGCGGCGCCGCAGAGCTGTGGACCATCCATGGAGCGGGCCACGTTCCTCGGCTTTCGCCGGCGTGGTCGAACCTCGTCTGGCATTTCCTGAGCGCGCATCCGAAACCGTGAGCTAGACAACAGAAAGAGGCCTACGCTCGCGGTGGAATGCACGGCCTGGGAAAAACGCTTCGCTTCTTCTTCGCGGCGATCTTCGTCGCGTTTGTCATTGCTGCTTGCGGCGGCAAGAGCGGCCTCGACGTACCGGACACGTACTTGCCGGATGGGGGAATCGCCGGGTGCGGAGACGGTCTCTGCGACGCGTCCGAGACGTGCGCTACCTGCTCGGTGGACTGCGGGTTGTGCGCGGGCTGCGGCAACGGCTCGTGCGACGCGTCCGAGACGTGCGCGTCGTGCCCCGCTGACTGCGGCGTTTGCGCCACCTGCGGTGACGGCTTCTGCAAAGACGGCAAGACGTGCCTGTCCTGCGCGCCCGATTGCGGAAAGTGCGCTGGCTGCGGCGACCACACGTGCGACGCGAAGACCGAGAACTGTTTCAGCTGTCCGGAGGATTGCGGCAAGTGTGCGGGCTGCGGCGACGGAAAGTGCACGTCGCCCGAAACGTGCGCATCGTGCGCGCCGGACTGCGGGGTTTGCGCGGTCTGCGGGAATGCGAAGTGCGAAGCTCCCTACGAGACGTGCACGAACTGCCACCAGGACTGCGGCGACTGCACGACGATCGGCTGTTTCACGATGCTCACGTGCTCCGTGGGCTGCATCGACATGAGCACCAAGCCTCCGCACGTGCGTATCTCCTGCGTCGGCGATTGCGTGTCGCGCGGCTGCCCGAGCGCCCAGTTCTTCTTCGATCAGGCGTTCAACTGCTTCTTGCAGCACATTCAGGAATGCGGCGCGGACTTCGGATGCTTGCAGAGCAAGTGCTCAGGCGAAGTGGGCGCGTGCTTCGGCTCGGTCTGTCCACAGATGAACTAGATTCGCGCCTTTGCGGGCCCGATTTTGTTGTAGCCGTCGAGGGCGGCGACTTTGTAGCACTCGGCGAAGGTCGGATAGTTGAAGACCGCGTCGACGAAATAGTCGAGCGTGCCACCGAACGCGAGCACCGCCTGGCCGATGTGAATGAGCTCGGTTGCGCCTGTCCCGATGATGTGGACGCCGAGAATCTTCCGGGTCTCGATGTCGATGAGGAGCTTCAACATCCCGGAGTGGTCACCGAGAATCGCTCCGCGGGCGATCTCTTTGTAGTGCGCGAGGCCGACCTCGTAATGAACGTTATCGGCCATGAGCGCTTCTTCAGTGCGGCCGACCATCGAGATTTCCGGAATCGAATAGATGCCGTAGGGAAACTCAGTGGAGATCGGAACGAGGGGAACGTTGAACGCGTGACACGCTGCCTGCCGACCTTGCTCGAGCGACGTCGATGCTAGGGAAGGGAAGCCGATGACGTCCCCCACGGCGTAAATGTGGGGCTGCGCGGTCTGGAATGCGGCGTTGACCTTCAGCCGCCCTCGGTCGTCGGCGGTGAGGCCGGCATTGTCTAGCTTGAGATCGTTCGTCGCGCCGACCCGTCCGATAGAATAGAGGAGCACGTCGGAGATGATCTTTTTTCCCGACTTGAGTATCGCCACCGCGCGACGGGGTCCTTCGATGGTCACCTCGGCGACGTCTTCGTTCAGGCGAAGCGTGCAGTTGTTGTTTCGCATTTGGTACGAGAGCGACGCGGCGATCTCAGCGTCCACGAAATCGAGGAGGCGCGCGCGCTTGTCGACCACCGTGGTCTTCACACCGAGGGCCCCGAACATCGTCGCATACTCGACGCCGATCACGCCGGCGCCCACGACAGTCATCGTCCGCGGCAGCTCTTTCAAGGTGAGAATTCCGTCGGAGTCGATCACTGTCTCGCCGTTGACCGGCACGCCGGGAGGAGCCGCGGGCACCGTGCCGGTGGCGATCACGATCGCGCCGGCTTCGATCTCCGTCGTGCTGCCTGTTCCGCTCTGGACAACGAGGTGATGGGGATCGACGAAGGACGCGGCGCCGTTCAAGAGCGTGACGCCGTTGCGCTTCATTTGCGCGCGGATGACCTCGATCTCGTGCTTGATCACCGCTCGGCAGCGCGAAAGAAGATCATCCATCGTAATCTTTTCGCGACCGTTGCTGCCGTCGCCGTACATTCCGCGCTGCCCGTAGCCAGTGAGGTAGAGGACTGCCTCGCGGAAGGTCTTGGAGGGGATGGTGCCCGTGTTGATCCACGCTCCGCCGAGGGCCTCTCGCCGCTCCGAGATCCCCACCGACTTACCGAGCTTCGCGGCTTGCACTGCGGCGCGCTGGCCGCCCGGCCCGCTCCCCAAGACGAACAGATCGAACTTGAGCATCAGCTGCGATGCTAACGGGAAAGGGGGCTGGCGTCCGGGGGCTTTTGCTGGACCGTCACCGGCACTTCGGATAGCCCAGTTCGATGTCCCGTCGCCTTATTTCACTCCTCATCGTGCTCTCGCTCGCAGCATCCGTAGCCGCGTGCGGCAAGAAAAAGGTCGGCGGAAAGTGCGTCGAAGGGCAGACCGCCTGCACCGACCCTAGCAGCGCCCTCTACTGCCTCGACGGGAAGTTCGCCGCCATGAGCTGCCGCGGGACGCTCGGCTGCACGGGCACCGCCGGAGACATCACCTGCGACAACAACGCCGCCCTCGTGAACGACGGCTGCGACAAGGAAAAAGACCTCGCCTGCACCGTCGACAAGCAGAACGAGCTCCGCTGCCGCGCGAACAAGTTCGTCATCGCATCGACCTGCCGCGGTCCAAAAGGGTGCCTGTTCGAAGGGAACACTCTGCACTGCGACACGGACGTCGCCGTGTTGAACGATCCTTGCGAAGACGAGGGCGACGCGGCGTGCGCGGTGGACAAGAGGGCACTCCTCGTGTGCAAGGCGGGCAAGTACGTCCTCGAGAACACCTGCAAGGGGCCGAAGGGATGCGGCGTCACGGGTAGCGACGTGCACTGCGACGACGACGTCGCCGACCTCAATGACACCTGCGTAAAAGAAGGCGATTACGCGTGCAGCCTCGACAAGAAGTCTCTCCTCATTTGCAAGAGCAACAAGTTCGCGTTCGAGAAGAAGAAGTGCGCGGGCAAGGGCTGCAGCTTCGCCCAGCACGGCCAGTCGACCGATTTCGAGTGCAACTAGCCTTGACGGCTCTGCGCGCCCGTGAGTTCTAAGAGGACATGCGCATCCTTCTCCTCGCCGCAGCCGTAACGGCAACGCTCGGCTGCCAAGGCTCCTGCCCATATCCGGGTACGTCCGCGGTCGTCATTACTCCGGAGACGCTCTGCCTTCAGACAAGCATGACCAGCTGCGTCGCCCCCACCCTCAAGATCGTCAACAACTGCCCCGACGCCCTCTACATGCCGATTGCGTATGGCAACTTCGGAGCAGACGCCGGCAGCGGAGGCGCCGATGTCGAGGTCGTTCCGGGCGCCACCATCAGCTTCGACGTTCGCCCCGAGAAGGCCACGACCACCACGAAGGCCCGCACAGACTTCACGGTGCCCGCGCGCCTCGGCGCAAAGCCCATTTCTCTTTCCTTCTACGTCACGAACTAGTTCTTGGCCTCGCGTTTTCGCGCGGAGCTCCGCGAGATGCTGCGGCTCTCGGTGCCCATGGCCGCAGCCCAGCTCGCGCTGATCACTATGGGCCTGGTGGACGCGTCGATCCTTGGTCATGTGTCGGTGACGGAGCTCGGCGGGTTGGCGATGGGGCGGTCGATTTCCTATTCGGCGATGACTGTCTGTATGGGCGTCGCCCTGGCGCTGGAGCCGCTCGCGTCGCAGGCCGTCGGCGCCGGCGATCCCAACCTAGCCTGGCGCGCGCTCCTGTCCGCGTTGAAGACCGGCCTCGCTCTGTGGCTTCCCGTCGTCGTCTTAGCGCAGCTCGGGGCGTTCACACTCGAGCCTATCGGTGTGAGCCACGAGCTCGCCGTGCGTGCGCGCGCGTACATGCTCGGCCAAGCCCCAGGACTAGCTTTTTACGGCGCTTTTTTGGCTGGAAAAACATATCTACAGGCAAAAGACATCACCCGGCCGACGCTCATTGCGGCGATCGTCGCGAACCTGGTCAACGTGGTGATGTGCAACCTTCTCGTGCGCGGCGACGACGCTCTCGCTCTCGTCCATCTCCCGCCGGTTGGCCTTCCTCGCCTGGGTGCGCTTGGAGCAGGCGTCGCCACGAGCATCGCCAGCCTCGTTCTCGCGGCCACCGTGCTCCGGGCTGCGTGGAGCGTCGGAGACCGCGAGGGACAACCCGGTGCGGCCGACGTGCCCGTGCGCACGGTACTTCGTCTCGGTCTTCCGATTGGCCTCCAGCTCCTGGCCGAGATCGGCGTATTCACCCTTGTCGCGATCATAGCTGGACGGCTGGGAACCGTTGCCCTCTCTGCGCATCAAGTGGCGCTCGGGCTCGCGAGCTTCACGTACATGGGAGCGCTGGGCATCAGCGCGGCGACGTCGGTGCGCGTCGGTCAGGCGGTGGGGGCGGGGGAGTCGCCGCGCCGTGCCGGCTTCGTAGGAATCGGAGTGGGTGTAGTATACATGAGTATCAGCGCCGGCGTTTTTGCGCTTGTCCCAGGGCCGCTGATCCGCCTCTTCACCGACGATCCCCAGGTGATTTCACTCGGCATCATGCTCCTCCGCATCGCTGCAGTCTTCCAGCTCTTCGACGGCGTTCAGGCCATTGCGGCAGGGGCGCTTCGCGGTGCGGGAGATGTCCGCTTCTCGTTCGTGACGAACGTCATTGCCTACTGGGCGATCGGCTTGCCCATCGCACTTGCGCTCGGATTTCGGGTCGGGTGGGGCGCCGCCGGCCTGTGGTGGGGCCTCACCGCCGGCCTCGTTCTCGTGGCGTTCGTCCTCACGGCGCGCTTCTACGTTCTGTCGCGCGAGCTCGTCACCCGGGTCTGAAGCACGTCAGCGCCAGACCCCAGCGCTCAGCCCCCAGCCGAAATAGCCGCGAGCCACGTCCACCGAGCCGCCGGCGCGAAAATACGTGTCCTCGTCGAGCAGACCGAACACCGTCCACGAAAAGAGCTTGGCGTCGAACCCCGTGGCGCCGTGGATGCGCGCACGCGACCCTTCGAAGCGCGTCGGCTCGAGGTACGTGCCCGCGCGCACTTGTAGCCACGACGGAACGGCCTCGACCTCCACTCCCAGGCGTGGAGTCACCGTCACCTTCTCCCCGGATCGGTCCACTCTCTGCGACAAGAACGACTCGAATCCCACCGCGCCAAGCGCCCTTCCCGCGATGAGAACTGCGGTCGTAACCAGCACTTTTTGCCGTGAGATTTCCTGGTAACGGCGGATGAGAATGCGGCGTGCGACCGAAGCGTCGGGCTCGCGTTTCCCGTTGATGGTGCGTCGCTCTCGGTCGATCTCCATCGGAGCCACGGTGCGGCCGTCCGTCCAACCTAGATTAAGCGACCGACGACCGAGCTGAAATGCAATGCCGCCTTCGATCTCCGCGGGAAGACGAATTTCGTTCGGCAAATAAAGCTCGCCGATCTTCCGGTCACCGACGGCATCGGGCTGGGTGCGACTCGCACCGTCGGGGCGCCCACGGACTTGAGATCGCGCTGTAAGTCCGACCCGCAAGGAGAGCTTCTTCGGAGCCCAGAGCACGCCCATTTCTGGCCCCAAGCCGGACATCGTGAGCAGCTCTCTTTCCATGCTTCCGCCGGTATCGACGATACCGAGAACCGCTCCTCGAGCGCCCACACCGAGGACGAATTGATCGTCCATGAAGGCGTACGCCGCGAGGAGATGGGCCGTTGCGAGCCGAAGCCGCGTGTTCGGGAGAGCAAGCATGGCGTCCGTCGAATGGCCAAGCTCGTACTGCTGGAGATTGATGGTCAGCCCCACTCCGATGGGCCCGTACTGGAGCGTTGCGCCGCCCGTGAGAAATACGAAGTTCGAGAACTCGAAGCGCTTTGATCCGTTGTTGTAGAAATCATTTCCCTTGAGCGACGTGGGAAACGTGATCCCCGCCATCACGTCGTAGTCCAGACGATCGGTCGACCACGGAGGGCGCACCGCCGGAGCCGCAGCGTTCGAGCCGTTGGCCTCGACACCTTCGGCCAGCGGCGAAGATGCACCCGCCAGCGCGGTGAGGCGGCTCGACGCGAGCACCGGCCCTTGAAAGAGATCGACGGTGAATGCCGAGGTCGTGATCGGCTGTCCCTGTGCGGGAAGGGGACCCGCCGCGCGCGCTTCCGTGGCAACGAGTGCGAGCGCGAGCCCGGCGGCCGCGGCGAGTTGCGTGTTCAGTCTGCCGTCACCAACTCGTCGGGCCATAGTCTTTCAGGAATTGGCCCCATACGTGAACGCCTGTGAGAAGTCCGGAGAAGAACGGATCGCAGATGCGCGCGGCCCCATCGACGATGTCGAGCGGAGGCTGAAAATCGTGCATTTCCTGCTTCTGCGCAGCCTGCACTGCGGGATCTTCGTCCGTCACCCACCCGGTGTCGACCGCGTTCATGAAAATCCCGCTCTGCGCATAATCGGGCGCGGACGTGAGGGTCATCATGTTGAGCGCGGCCTTCGCCATGTTCGTGTGCGGGTGCTTGTCGGTCTTGGTGTGGCGAGAAAATTTTCCCTCCATCGCCGACACGTTCACGATGTGCTTCTCGTTCGTCGGGCGGCGGAGCATGAGCGGCTTGAGCTTGCTGCAGAGGATGAACGGGGCGACGGCGTTCACGAGGTGCACTTCGAGCATCTCGGGCGTGGCCACGTCGGCGAGGCCCAGGCGCCAGCTGTTTACCTTGCGAAGATCGACCTGCTGGAGATCCGCGTCGACCCTGCCAACGGGAAAGAGGTCGCGCGCGCTCGCTTCGTCGTCGTAGCCGTGAGGGATCTGAGACAGGAGAGCCGCGGACTTGATCCCGACGCCGGGACCCGCGAGATCTACCTTGGCCCATTCTCCTTTTCCGGTGCCCCCGGGGAGAAGCTTGGTGCCGCCGAGCGCCGCTTTGCATTCCTCGTGAGCCGCGAGGAGTGCTCGCGCATCGGGGGGCATGTTCGACAGAGCGCGCTCCTCGAGATCGAGCAAGTGAGCGTAAAACGCCGGGGGACGACGCACAGTCTGAGCCGCGTTGTTGATGAGGATGTCGAGCGTGCTCTCACGGCGATCGAGGTAGCGCGCGAAGATCTCGACGCTCGGCGAATGACGGAGATCGAGCCCGTGGATCTGCAAGCGATCACGCCACTCCGAGTGATCGGCTTCGCGCGCGTAACGGGTTGCTGCGTCATGCGGAAAACGCGTGGTGACGATGACCTTCGCGCCTGCCCGGAGCATCATCAGCGCCGCCTGGTAGCCGATCTTGAGACGCGCCCCGGTGATGAGCGCAACCCGCCCTTTGAGCGACGCGGTCTGGAAGCGCTTCTTGTAGTTGAACTCCGCGCACGAGGGGCACATCGCGTCGTAGAAGAAATGAAGACGCGTGAAGAGCACCTTGCAGACGTAACAATTTCGCGGGTTCGTCAGCTCGCCCGCCGAGGCTCCGGTTTCCGCTCCGGCCGAGAGCTGCGGAGCCACGAAGACGGCGTTCCGGCGTGCCGCGCGAATCTCGGTTGCCGCCCGCGCGTCTCGATCGCTGTTCTGTTCCTTCTTCCGATTGACCCTACGAAAGGCCTTTGAGACCCGGATCATCTCGTTGCGCGTGGGACGGGAGAGGCGGCCCGCCGCCATCATGAGCGCGGTTCGTTCCGCGAGCGTGACCTCTCCGAGGAGCATCCGATCCTCGACGATGGCCTCGAGCATCTCCGTCAGGCGCCGGATCTCTTCGGGGGTGAACTTCGTCGTCATCACCCCTTCCTATAGTCGATCTCGTCAGTAAACCGGTGGCAAGACGGTGAGCACGAGGGGAGTTCGTGCCTGCGAAAATACGTTGTCGAGCTCACCGTCGACGATGCGCATCGGATCGTAACCGCGCTCACCCCACGAGAAATCAAGGCGCATCGAGCTGAGCAGATCGAAGTACGACTTCTGCGTTCCATCGATGAGACCGGTGAGAAGGCGCGCCGTAGCCACCCCTCCGTCGAGCACGTACGAGGGCAAACCGTTCAGCACCATGTCCAGGTTCTTGGAGCCCCCTGGCTTCATCTTCAAGAAATCCTCGTGGTAGTAGTTGAACGAGATGCAGCTGTTGACGAGCATGATCTGGTAGCGGTCGTTGAAGTTCTGTGGACCGTAGAGGGTGGGCTCGAGAGGGCCGTGACCGAAGTGCGAGTGCCCGTTGTAGAGGAAGACGTCGCCGTACCAGAACGCTTCCAGGTAACGCCACTGGGCGTGCTGGCGGGCGGTAGGCGAGCCGTCCTCGTAGCCGAAGAACGAGCGCACTTCGACGGTCATCGTCTTCGCGCCGCCGTGCCCGTCCTTCACAGACACCGGCAAATCCCAGTAGATCCAGCGCTCGGTGAACGCGGCGAGCGCTTGCTTCCGGAGGGCTGCGATTCTTGCCGGGTCGCTCCCAACCTCCGCGGGGTATGCTGCCTTGTCGATGATCCACGAGAACATCTGATCGTAGGTCACGCCGCTCAGTTTCTTCCCGTCGACGTACACGTCGAGGAGCATCGCGGAGGGATCCGTCCTCACGACCCTGAAGCTCGGCTGCGCGTGAAGCATCGTCCGAAAAAATTTCATCGTCTCCTGCGCGAGGAGATCGTCCGGATCCGTCTCGTCCTTGTCGACGCCGAAGAACGCGTAGACGATCAGCTGAGCCTTGTCCGTCCCCACGCCAAAGAGGCGATCGTACTCGGGGGAAAAGAGCTGCCCGGGGAGCTTCGGGGCGTCGAGCTTCGCGGTGATCGGAAGGAACCAACGGCCGGCTTCGGCGGGACCGATGCGATCGCCCGTGGCGCCGAGGGTGGCGGCCTCGTTGGCAATGGCCGTGAGCTCGGCCTGGATTTTCGTGACGCAGCTGCCCGCTTCCGGTGCGAAGTGGTACCAGAGCGAATCGGTGTCCGTCGTCGGATCGTCGGTGCACGACGTCTTGATCGGATCGGCGTGCTGCCCGTAGTCATCCGCGAGGACCACGAAGTCGATCGCGCTCCGCGTGGACAGATCGTTCGTGACCACGGCCCGGTCATTGTACGGGAAGGTGACGCGCACGATGGGGCGCCCGGCGGCGGTGGGGTTTGCCGGGTCGACGACGCTGATGTTCTGCCGTTTCCAGGTCGATGGATCGAGGTTGCTCTGGGAGGCGCGATCGTCGATCGAAACCTTCGGCGAACGAAGAGCCCCGATGGCGGTCTTGACCTGGCGGGCAATGGCCACCTTGATCGCCGCGTCGTCTGCGCTCGGCGTGACGTAGACGTACGACTGAAAGTGGATGCCGCGCTCGGCGCTGGTGGTCCCCGTCAGGTGGTCCGCGGACGTGGCTTCGTTCCCCGAGGGGCCGCCGGAGCAGCCTCCGACGGTGAGTGCGAGCGACAAAACGATCAGAAAACGCGTCATGAGGACAGCCTCCGATAAGAACCTACTTAGGCGACGGCGAGTTAGTAACTCACAGATGAGTGACGTGCAAGCCGACTTTCCCTCCTACGCGCGCGCCTACCGAATCTCCCCGCCCTCAACGTAGAAACGCCAGAAGGCCTGGGCCCAGACCTCTGCGCCTCGCTCGGTGGGGTGGACGCCGTCGGTCTGGCGCTCCAGCTCCAGGCTCGTCGAGTCGAAGAACACGCAGGGCGGCGTGCTCTGCGCGAGCACATTGACCAGCGCCGCGTCTGGTTTCCACGCGGGCGGACCGATCCAATAGCAATCACGTGGCGCGATCTTCTTCACGATCGACACGATGTGATGACTGAGGGCTTCGGGGTGCGGGTAGGTCACGTTGTTCATTCCGAGGGTCACGATCACCATCTCCGGATTGAGCCTCTTCAGGAGCTTCTGCAGGTGATCGCTCTCGTCGAAGCTCGTGATGCCCGCGCTCGTGAGCGAGTTCGAATAGAAGCGCGTGCCCGCATCCTGAAAACGGTTCTCGAGCGCGCGGGTGAGCCCTCCGCGGAAGCCGACCATCGAGTCGCCGAGATGAAGAACAGAACGGTAACGCCGGCGTTCGGGCCTGGCGTCGGCCGCTCCGCCGTCGGCGGGCTGGGACGCTTCGACGAACGCGGCGTCACGGGGCGCCTCGGCAATCGGCGTCGCGACGACAGGCGGCCGGTTCGGGAGGTCGCGCTTCGAGCACGCCACGAAAATGACCGCGCCCACGATGGCCGCACCTGCGGCGGCTCGGCCACGATTCATTTTTTTCAGCGAGGGCCGCCGAGGGGCTTCTTGGCAGCAGTCGATGCGGGTGCAAGGCGGGTAAATCGATTCGCCCGGTCCGCTCGTGATTTGCGTGGGGGAGGTCGCGCTCGTCGCATCGCACGAAAAGAGCTGGTTGTGACCTGTCACGGTGCGCGCATCTTGCGAAACGGTCGTCACTCGGAAGCGGAGCGTCCTGCCATCGGGCGAAATCGTCGGCGCTGTTTCATCTTCGGCCTCCGTCGTCACCCGGGGCGAGCGCACCGGCACGACACGGCGGACAATCCAGCGAGCAAAACGAACGGCGGGAGGAGAAAACGCATGCGGCATTTTTACTTTCTCCGTCCAAGAACGTCTACTACAGCCCAGGCAATGACTGACGGGGATCCGAAAGAAGAGGAGATCGAGCCTCCGCCCGACACCGATCCCGAAGGCGAGGTCGTCGAAGAGGTGGACGAAAGCGAGCTCGCTGCTTCGCTTCCCGCGCCGCGCCTCGACTTTGCCACGACCATCTGTCCAGGCTGCAAGGCCGCGACTCCGGAGGCGGAGGCATGCCTGCATTGTGGAGCGCCGCTCTTCATCCCGAAGTTTTGCATCGGCTGCGGAGAGGAAAGGCGACACGGCGCCCGTTTCTGTCACGGCTGCGGGGCCTCGTTCTAAGTGAAATGGCACCCGCGCATCACGTGGGCGTTCGAATGGTGGTGCGGCCGGGCCCATCTGCCGGCGACGCACGCCAACCGGGTCCTTCGAATTGCGCTCACCGCAGGGGCGCTCGTCGCGGGGTGTAACGAGGCGCTCGTCATCACGCGGGGCATCTGGTCGGCGGAGCTGCCCGCACCGTTACCGCCCGACGCCGCGGGTCTCCGCTTCGGGGTCGCCGAAGAGACGCGCCGCAAGGTGTTCAACGAGATCGCCGCAGAGGACCCGGGCGCACGCGACAAAGCCCGCGAACGATTCCCCGCCGATCAGGTGTGGCGCCGCGAGGACGATCGCAGCGCGTCGGAGCGCGACACCGCACGCGGCCTGGCGTCGAGCCACCATCTCAACGTCACCCAGGTTTATCTGATCCTGGATGAAGGCATTCGCCAAGGCTGGCCGGGCGCCGACGGTAAACCTCTCAGTCCGAAGACGGTGCCACTCCTCCAGAGGAGCCCGTGACCTCCGAAACGGCCTCCGCGCGTTGGGGGGATCGCCTCCTCCAGCTGTTCGGGATCAGGCTCTTCGTGTGGTGCTACTTCGCCGCGCTCCTCTCGGGGGGCGTCCTGCGGGAGCCGTTCAACGTCACGGCGCACTACGATGAGCACTATTTTTTCGCGCACGAGGAAGCCGCGCGAATCAGCGTCGTTCGCTACCACCAGCTCCCCGCGTGGAACCCCTATTACTGCGGAGGAATCCCGCTCGCTGCCAATCCTCAAGACGTCACCTTCGCGCCAGATTTTTTGCTCCGACTCCTCTTCGACACGGGGCCCGGGCGGCGCCTGGCGATCCTTCTCTTCATCGTCCTCGGGCTCGAGGGGATGTACCGCCTCGCACGGCGTCATGATTGCTCCGCGCTCGCGTCGGCAGCCGCGGCGATTGCTTTCGCCGGCTCCGGTCGGTTCTTCTTCATGCTCGATTTTGGCTGGATCAACATGTTCGGCTTCCAGCTACTTCCGCTCACGATGCTCGCTCTCGAGGAGGGTGCGCGCTCGTGGCGCTGGCGACTGCTCGGAGGTGCGCTCTTCGCGTGGATGCTCCTCAATGGAGGAACCTACTCCGTCCCGTACACCGCGCTCGTTCTCGCGCTCGTCACGGTGTTCGACATGGGAGACGGCATCGCGCGCGGGCGTGCCGGTTGGTGGAGGCCAGCGCTCGCCCTCGTCACTATCGGTGGTGTGGCCGTAGCGCTGTCGGCGGTGAAGCTCTTTCCGATGCTCAAGATCATCGCGCTTCATCCACGCAACGTCGACGGTCGGCAGTCGAATGGGATCCCTGGTCTCGTGGAATCGTTGGTCGTCGCCCACGGAGGAAAGGGAGATCGCGTCGAGGCGTACGTGAGCGCCGGCGTGCTGATCCTCGCCCTGATCGCGCTTCTATTCAGAGATCGCGCCGCCGTCCGCTTCATGACCATGGCCTTGCTCTTCTTTGGTCTGGCCGCCGGTGACGCTGACGCGGGACGGATGTCGCTCTACACGATCCTCCATAAATTGCCGCTCTACGGACAGCTCCGTGACCCGGAGCGCTTCACCCTCGTGGTGGCCTTCTTCCTCGCCCTGAGCACGGCGCGGGCGCTCTCGCGCTTCGAAGATCTTCCGCTCCACGTCTGTCGTATGATTCGCGATCGCCTCCTCGCATGGAGAAAAAAGCCCGCGCGCGACGACTTCGGGCTGCCTGCCTATTTCGTGATCGGGTTTATCGGCAGCGCGATCGTGCTCGTCTCCGCGATGGCCATCGCCTTTGACGTCATCGCCGAAAACCACGTCAGACCCGGCCTTTTTTCTCAGGATCCGCCGCTCTCTCACGACAAGGAGTTTCGCCAGTCGCGAGGCAACCGCTGGGACGCGCACGTCTGGCCGCGTACCGGGCTCGGCACGCTGCAGTGCTTCGAGGAGACGAAGTTCCCCCAGTCCGCGCTTCTTCGCGGTGATCTCGCGGCCGAGGAGTACGCCGAGAAGCCGGAGACGATGAGCGTCGAGCGCCTCTCGTGGACCCCAAACCGAATTCGCCTCCACGTCGTGGCCAAGGAGCCGGGCGTGGTGCGCATCAACCAGAACTTCGACTCCGGCTGGTCGAGCGACGTGGGCGAGGTGAAGGGGGAGAGCGAGCTTCTCACCGTGCGCCTCCCTGCAGGCGATCACCACGTCACCCTTGCCTACCGCGACCCGCTCGTGACCGCCGGCTTCGTGTGCTCGGTGCTCAGCGCTCTCGGTCTCTTCTTCTTCTTCGGGAAGTGGGCGCGGAAAAAAATGTCAGAGCTTGGACAAGAACTCGTCCTCGACGGCGGCGTAGTCGACCTCGACGTCGAGCCGCGCAAGGACGGAGAAGAAGCCAAATTGTAGGCGATTCATGAAGAGCATCTCGGTCGGCATCGTGAAGAACTCCGCCGGCGGAACCTTCCGAGCGCGCAGGCCAATCTCTTTCATGTCGGCTACCAAGCTCCCCGCGTAGGCGCGCGTGATGCGATAGGGCGAACGCAAAACCGGCTCGAAGCAGCGGAGGCAGTAATCGCAGGCCATCGTCTCCATGGCTCCGGGGCGCGCTTCGACGAGGCGCGAGACATTTGCTCGGAAGTCGGTCAGGTCACCGCGAATGGCAGCTCGGTGGATGGCGCGCGCGTGCGGACGCCTGACGTCGGGGACGACTTGAACGCAGCCGAAATCCAGAAAGACGACCTTGCCGTCGCTCTGGAAAATGTAGTTGCCGGGGTGGGGATCGGCGTTGAACATTCCGCCGTCGAGTATTCCTTTGAAGACGAATCGCCACATCGTCCTCGCCCACGCGCGGCGCTCTTCTTCACTCGCGACGCAGGCTTCCTCGAAGTCGAGGCCGCGGACGAACTCGGTCGTGAGGACGCCGCCGCTCGAGCGATCTTCGATCAGTCGCGGGATCCGAATAGTCGGGTCGCCGGCGTGAATGCGGGCGAAGTCACCGAGCCGTTCGCCTTCGAGGCGGTAGTCAAGCTCCTCTCGAAATCGCGCACGGACCACCTCGAGCAAGCCCTTCGAGTCGAAGCGTCTGCCGCCCATCGCGCCGGCGAACGTCTCCAGCATCCCGGCGTTCTTGAGGTCGCTCTCCACCGCCTGGCGCACCTTGGGGTGCTGGACCTTTACGGCAACCTCAGTGCCATCGAGGAGCTTTGCTGCGTGCACCTGTCCGATGGACGCGCTGGCGATCGGCTCGTCATTCCACTCGGCAAAAAGGCTCTCGATTGTGCCGCCGAGCTCGATCTCGACGAAGGCCCGCACTTCCTGCACCGAGGAGCGGGGGGCCTGCGCGCGAAGGACACGAAGAGAAGTCTCGTACGCCTCGCGCTGCTTTTCGGGGACGATGCCGTCGACATAGCTGCCCATCTGACCGAGCTTCGCCGCAAGCCCGCGGAGGGACCCGAGCACCTCCGCCGCCGCCTCGGCGCCGGAAGCTCCGTCGCGACCGAGCAGGAGCCCGCCGCCTGCGCGCGCACCGAGAGCCGCCATTTTGGCGAGACGACTGAGCCTGCCCGAAGGTATGGGTTTCTCCACTGTCCATATCTAGGTCCTTTTGCGCCAAGAAAAGTGGGAAACTCACATCCACCTTGCTGGCCATCGAGATCGACGACGTGACGAAGCGCTTCGGCGACAAGGTCGCGGTAGATCGACTGAGCCTTTCCGTCGAAGCCGGAACGTTCCTGGGGCTCCTCGGGCGAAACGGCGCAGGCAAGTCCACCACCCTCAAGATGCTCACCGGCCTTGTCCGGCCGACGACCGGGCGCGTTCGGATCCTGGGGCAAGATCTGGAGAGCAACAGCATAGACATCAAGCGGCAGATCGGGGTGATGCCCGAGGACATGGCGCTCCTCGAAATGCTCACGGGCGCGCAATACTTGCGGTTCGTCGGTCGGATGTACGGCATGGAAGAAGGCGTCATCGGCGCGCGTCAGGAGGAGCTCTTCGCCAAGCTCGATCTCGCCGCCGGTCCGAAGGTTCTCATTGCCGACTACTCGTTCGGAATGAAGAAGAAGGTGGCGCTGTGCGCCGCGCTCATCCACGGGCCGCGCATCGTTTTCCTCGACGAGCCGTTCGAGGGGATCGATCCGGTCACGAGCCGCACCATCAAAGACATCCTGCTCACGCTCCGCGCGCGCGGAGTCACGCTGGTCCTCACGTCACACATCTTGGAAGTGGTCGAGCGTCTCTGTCCGCGCATCGCGATCCTCGATGGCGGCCGGCTAAAAGGGTATGGCGCCCTCGACGACCTCCGAAAAGGAGAGGAGAGCCTCGAGGCGCTCTTCGTCGAGCTCGTAGGCGGTGTTCAGAAGGGCGAGCTTTCGTGGCTTTGACCCCGAGCGCAGGTGCCACACGTCTGAGCGGTAAAATAAGCCCATTTCGCGGTATCCTCGCGGCGCATTCCCTGGCGATGCATAACCGTCTCACCCGCGAGCTCGGCAGCTTAGGCGCCTGGGTGGTCATACTCTTCGTCGGCTTCTTCGGTCTCGCGCTCGTCCTTCCGTTCCTTGCGGTGATGGGCACCGTCGGATTTTATGTTGGAGGCAGAGTGCCGCGCGACGTCCCGCTAGCCATTCTCTCGGTGCTCCTCGGGCTCTTCGCGTTCGTCGGGGGGATCGTGAGCGGCATTCTCGGAGGAGCCAAGCAGCTCACGTGGGAAACGTACCAAACCTACCCGGTGCGTCATCGTACGGTCTTCGCTGCGGAGCTCATCGCCGGGCTCGGCGATCCCATTGCTCTTAGCATCGTGCTCACGATTTTCGTGACCCTCGCCGGCGCCGGGATCGCCCAGCCGCGCATGCTTCCCGCGCTCGTCGTGATCTTCGTCGAGGCCGTGGTCGGCGTCATGGTGATGAACCTTCTCATCGCCAGCCTAGCCGCGGCGCTCGTAAAACGTCTACGCGTAGCTCTTGGCGCCCTCGGTCTTGCCCTGTGGCTGGGCGCTGCGATGGGCGCGATGTTTCCGCGGGTCAAACACGGGGGCGGTGAATCCCCGCTCACCCTCGACGAAGTGATCGCCGTCGGAAAATTCATGGAGCGAGCTTCGCGCTATTTGCCAACAGCCGGCGCCGTCCGAAGCCTCGCCGACGTGCTCGAGGGCCGCTGGCTTCACGCCGCCCTCGATCATGTGCCGATGGTCGCGACGCTCCTCGTCCTGAGCGTGATCGTCGCGCGTCTCCTCGTTCGCGAGATGGACGTATCCAGTGCAGAAGGAGAGGGGAGTAGCAAGCTTTGGTCGTTCACCAATCCCGTGATGGGGGTGGCCCGACTGCAGTGGACGACGCTCCTCGATAGCCAGCTCGGTCGGTTCGGGCTCATCGTTCCGCTGATCACCGTGGTCCTCATTCGCGGACCGTTCGCGCAGCTCGCAGGTGTGGGAGTGGGTCAGAGCGCGTGGGCGGTACCTGGCGCATTCGTCTATCTCTCACTCGTCACCAATCGATTTCAGCTCAATCAATTTGGTCTCGACGGTCACGGCGTGAAGAGCCTTCTGCTCTTGCCAATAGCGCCGCGCGATTTGCTGGTCGGCAAAGCCATCGGCCTTGGGATCTACCAAGGCGTGCAAGGGCTGCTTTTGTGCCTATTTTTCTCGCTGATTCAGAAACCGAGCAACACCGAGCTCGCGGCGGGTGCGCTGATGGGCGGGTGCCTCTTCTTCACCCAGAATGCCGTGGGATGGCGCACCTCCGTCGCCCTGCCGAAGCGTCTGCCGCGCCGCGGGATCCGGAGCCAGAGCGCGCCCGTCCTCGTCGCTCTCTTGGCCCTTGCTCTGTCGCTGATGTGCGGCACGATCTTCGGCGGGACGTTCATGCTGTGCGGATGGTTTGCGCCGTCGATGCTCGTTCCCATCATGAGCATTTTTTTTCTTTTCTGCGTTGGGCTCCATGGTCGCCTTCTGCCGTCGGCCGCCTTGTTCCTTCACGCGCGACGCGAGACGATCGTGCAGTCGCTCGGCTGACCACCGAGCTCTTTTGAACGGACACGATCACAACCACGAGCGCTCGAAGCCCGTCACCGGTCCGAGCAATGCTCCCCGGAGCAGACGGCGACCACAGCGAGCACCACCTACGTCGTCTGCGCGGGCGACGAAGTCATCGACTCCTTCGCGCTTCAACGCTAAAACTCAGCGCATGGCGTCGAAGCTTGATTTTGCCTTGATCGCGGGCCTCATCCTCGGCGTGGGTACCACCGGCGTTGGAGGCTGCTCGTCGAAGACCAACGCAGCAGCAACGGACGCAGGTGCCGCCGAAACAGGTGATCCCGTCGACGCCGCAGAGGCAGCGGCCCCCGATCCGCTTGCCGCGTGCACGAAGGATCCGGGACCGACCGACCCGGGTATCGGACCCGGCGACGGCGGCGTGGAAGATCCCGTCGTCGGTGGCGCCGCAAGCTTCACGCTCGCTCAGGCGCTTTCAGGATTTCCGAGCGGCACGGGCGTGCTCACAGCGGTCATCACCACCGAGCTCGGGAAAATCGTCTGCCAGCTCGACGAAGCCAAGGCTCCTATCACCGTCGCGAACTTCGTCGGTCTCGCTCGCGGCACGCGCCCTTCGCAAGACAAGCTCGGCTTGTGGAAGGCCAAGCGTTTTTACGACGGTCTCATCTGGCATCGGGTGCTTCCAGGCTTCGTCGTTCAGGGCGGGGATCCCCAGGGCAACGGAGGCGGCGGCCCAGGCTACGACGTTCCGAACGAGAACCATGTGCGCCAGCTCTTGGGCGTTCTGTCCGCTGCCGCCAGCACGACGGTCGACGACGCGGGGCTCAACACGTTCGTCCCGAGCGGAAGTCAGTTTTACGTCGTCGTCGGAAAGGGGCCGCAAAGCGACTACAACGTCTTTGGCAAGTGCACGACCGACGTTGCCCAAGCGATCGCTGCCGTTTCGACCAAAAACGAAGCCCCGGTCACCAAGATACATATGCAGACGATCGAAATCGGACGCTGCCCGTAAACCGTATTTGCGAGATTCACGAGAAGCGAGGTGTCGTTCCGATCTTCGGAGTCGAGAGCTTCTATCCTGGCGTGCGCGCAAACTACGAAGCCTTCCGCGCCGCCGTGAAAGCGGCATTCCGCGAGGGGCTCATCGACGGCCTCGAAAGCGGCGGCCCCGCCCGCACCGCCTAGCGCGCGCAGGTCGAAGGGTAGAGAAGGTATTTGTCGCGCTTGGTCTGGAACGCCTGGAGCTCCGCGGTCCACAGCGCCTCGACTGCCGTGATGCTCCGGCCTGCTCGAATGGCGTCCATCACCCGAGGGCTGGCGATCAGCCGATCGACGTGATCGAAGTCCCACGTCGGGTAGAGAGTGCGTAGCTGCATCGCGATGCTCAGCCCGGTTCGCACGGGCTCGAAGTGCGCGCGGTCGGTGATGGTGAGTCGGATGCCACCGCAGCGTTCCCCGCGGTAGACGCTGCTCGTCGGAGTGAACGACGTCGGGCTGAACGAGACGCCACCGAGTGCCGCGGCTGAGAGCGCTGCGCTGAGAACCACGCCGTCGATCCACGGCGCGCCGATGAGCTCGAAGGGCGTCGCCGTTCCTCGGCCGACGGAGAGCTTCGTGGCTTCGAGGAGACCAACCGCGGGATAGAGAATCTCGGCGTCGACGCTTCGCAAGTTTGGCGAAGGATTGACCCACGGGATGCCGGTGCCGTCGTAGAAATCGCTGCGTCGCCACCCCTCCATCTTTACAACGTGAAGGCGAGTCCCCATGTGGTCGTCTGCGTTGAAGAGCCCGGCGAGCTCGCCGATCGTCATTCCGTGTCGAACAGGAAGCGCATGGTGATTCACGAATGACCGTAAATCTGCGGTCAGAATAGGGCCGGAGACATCTAGCCCGTTGATCGGATTCGGACGATCGAGGACGACGAAGCGCAGATGGTTCGCGGTCGCCGCCTCCATCGCCCGCCGCATCGTCGACGCGTACGTATAGAAACGCGTACCGACGTCCTGAATGTCGAAGACGAGGGTGTCTATCCCCGCAAGGCTCTCCGCAGACGGCGCAAACGATTCGCCGTAGAGACTGAAGATTGGAAGCCCCGACGTGGCGTCCGTGTCCCCAGCGATAGCGCCTTCGCGGTCAGCAAGGAGCCCGTGCTCTGGCGCGAAGATCGCCGTGAGGGCTACGCCCGGTGCGTCGCGCAAAAGATCGATGGTGCGCGTGCCGTCGTGGGCGCGTCCCGAGACGTTGGTGATGAGCCCTACGTGCGCGCCGCGGAGTCGCTCGAATCCCTCCGCACGAAGAACGTCGATGCCCGTGGCTACGTGATCGGCAGCCGTTTCGCAGGCGATCGGCAGAGAGACGACGGCGGGCGGTCCCAGCGCATTTCCGGCGATCGTGCCTACGCGACCGGCGAGAGCGTTGACCGATCCCTTGCCGTCGGGGTGGACGCGGTTGCTCAGGAAGAGGACGAAGAGATCCTTGTCTGGATCGATCCACAGTGACGTTCCGGTGAAGCCGCCGTGACCGAAGGCGAGCCGAGAAAGCGAATCCCCGCGGTTGCTCGAAAAGCCGGTCTTCACGTCCCACCCGAGGGCGCGGATCCCGCCTGGAATGTCGTGGGGAGATACGAGCGCGTTCCACGTGGCCGCGCTGAAGATGCGCCTGCCGCCAACTTCGCCTTCTCCGAGCATCGCCTGCGCGAAGATCGAAAGATCATCCGCCGTCGAGAAGAGACCGGCGTGTCCGGCGATGCCGCCGAGTAGATGGGCGAGGGGATCGTGCACGTCCCCTTGCATGAACACTCCGTCGCGTCGCTCCGTGGGTGCGGCCCGCAGCTTCAGCGCGTCTGTAGGAAGAAAACCGGTCTCTCGCATGCCGAGAGGACCGAAGATCGCCGCGCTCGAGAAGGCTGCAAGGTCTTGCCCGGAGACCCGCCGCACCACTTCGCCGAGCAGGATGAAGCCGATGTCCGAGTAGACGAACTGCGCGCCGGGCGGCGATTTCAGGGTGAGGTTGCACGCCCGCCGGATCGCTTCGTCACGACCGGCGTAGTAATCGCGCCGCGGGGTCTCGGCGGGGAGCCCGGAGACGTGCGTGAGAAGGTGGCGAATCGTGATGTTCGCTTTTCCGTTCTTCCCAAAGTCAGGAAGATATTTCGCGACCGGATCGTCGATCGAGAAGAGCCCGCGATCGGCGAGGACGAGTACGCTGGTCGCCGTGGCAATCGGTTTGGTGAGCGACGCAAGGTCGAACACGGTGTCCGCGGTCATGGTCACGCGCGCCGGTTCGAGGGCACGAAATCCATAGGCCCGACGAAGGAGAATTCGATCGCGGCGCCCGACTACGACCACGGCGCCAGGTAATTTGCCCTCTCCCACGGCGGCGTTCACGGCGTCATCGATCGATGCAAACGGATCGACGGCGTCGAGCTTTGGGATCGGCGCACTCGGCTCCACGGCCTTCGCTTCGGCGGCCACGCGCGTGGCGGGCGCAACTTCGCGCGTTCGCAGTCGCGCCCGGGAGACCGGATTAGCGCGTACGCACGAGGCGAGGACCAGCGCCGATAGAAGTGCGTAGTCGAGACCCCTCATCATCGCCAGCGCTCACACTCGTATAGCATTCGTACGCCGTGCTAGACACGAAGAGATGAGTGACGAAGATCAAGACGTGGTCGAGGTCCAGTGCCCGCAGTGCAAGAAGGCGGTCCGCGTCTCGAAGGCCAAAGCCGAAAAAGACATGAAGGCGAAGTGCCCGAACGGCCATGAGATCGAGCTGATGAAGGCTCTCTTTTAGGTCGATGCGTCAGCGCCAGCTCATCGTGGTGTTGTCGTTCGTTGCGTCTCTCGTTACGGTTTCCGCATGTAAGAAGGAGCCGCCCGCTCCACCGAAAGAGCACGGTGAGAGCCTGGTCTTAGGCGCTGCGACCATCGAGCTTCCCCTCCGAGCTCTGCTGAAGTCGGATCACAACCTCGACACCGAGTCCGCGAAATCCTCCCACCTCTACGAGCTGCGCGATCACTCGATCCTGCTCGTTCAGGAGATCGCTAACCACGACAAAAGCTGCGACGCTTTCCTCGATGCGCTCTTCGCCGCGGAGAGCAAGAGCAAGGCGGACGAAGGGCTCAAGCCCGCCCGAAACGTGGAGATTCTTTCGCGGCATGACCTGCACGGCGTCAAAGGGATCTACGTCGAGGCCGGGATGCGCTCGGGGATGGATCTCCAGAGCGGGCGCGCGTACCACGGACTGATTCTGCTCACGATCTGCGATCCCGGCGCGGCGCTGAGCATCTCGCTGACCACGCGCGTTCCGGGCCCGATCAGCGCGGAGATGCGAAAGACCGTTGCAGACGTGGCGTCCTCGATGACGCTGAAAAAGTAACGGGTGCCCCATTCGGTCGCGGCTGGGATCGTCGACGTCACGGAGGCGCGCGATCCCTCGTGGGCTTCCTCGTCGCCGGCTCGCACCACCGCTATGTTCGGGATCGTCTTCGCGAAGAACGAGCTTTTCTTTTTGGGCAAGGCGATGATGGTCCTCGGCGACGCAAAGAAGACCCTCCCGACCGCTGCGATTCACGGCAGCTCCGCCCCGCTCTCCAGAGACGATCTTCACTTACGGTCGAATGGCGTAACATGGAAGAACGCAACCTGCGGTAACCTGTCGGCATGCGCTCCACGTGCAAGTGCCCCAAGTGCCGCCATCACAATATTTTCTATCTTCCGCTGGTCAAGGCGGGCGCGTCCGCGCTCATGGCCTACACTACGCCGTCCGGAGTGATCGACACCCCCTTCGTTGCATACATCTGCGAAAAATGCGGCTACGCGGAGTTCTACGTGACCGATCCCACGAAGGTGCACATCGCGAACATTCCAGGCGGTCGTCTAATCCGCGGCGTCCCCGAATGGGAAGACGACGTCGCCGGCGATTGAGCTCACCGCTCGACGACGCACGAGCGCTCTCCCATCAGCCAAAGTCTGCGAACGCAGTGCACGGTGACGGTGCCGTTGCGCCAAGTGAACTCGAACGTCTGCCCGAGCGGTGATTGATCGAGCTTCGTCATGCCATGCCGGTCGTCGCATTTCTTGACCGAGCACGCAGCCTTCTCTGCGTCTTCCTGGGCCGCGGCGTGATCGGCGATGACGTACTCGTACGACGAGAGCCCGAGCGCGACACACAGGCAAGCGAGCAGGCCGGTCCAGAGCTTCTTCATGACGAACCGCATGATGAGCCGCTCTTCGCGAAGTTGGCCGAGAATCGTCCATCGGCTAGCGTCCGCGCTGACAATTTTTGTCTCTTAGTGGGGAACGCCGGGACTGCTTACATCGTCTTACGATCCGTAAGAGACACGAATCAGGCGCGTTTTCCACGGACCGAGCTTTCTGGCATGTCGGGTGCTTATATCGAGCCCAAGGCGGGCGTTACTCAACCACCAGTACTTCGGCGCGGGCGGCTCCGTGCCTCGGACGAATCAAACCAAATTTCGACTACGGTCGAAGGGAGACACGGAGCACATGCGTTACGCGATTCGAAAAGCGAAACAAGGATTCACCCTCATCGAGCTGATGATCGTCGTTGCGATCGTAGGCATCCTCGCGGTGCTCGCCATCTACGGCGTGCGAAAGTATCTCGCGAACGCCAAGACCGCCGAAGCGCGTAACTCGCTCGGTCAGATGTCGAAGGACGCCGTCACGGCGTACGAAAAAGAATCCATGGCCGGTACCGTTCTTTCGCCGGGCGCGTCCACCGCCATTACCCGCGACGTTTGCCTGACCGACCCGGGTAACCCCGTCCCCGTCAAGACAGCCATCCAGGGCAAGAAGTACCAGACCGCCCCCAGCGAGTGGAGCAAGGGCAACGTCGCTGGAGCATATCCGGCCGGGTTTGCCTGCTTGCACTTCTCGATGGATCAGCCCCAGTACTATATGTACAGCTACACGGGCACCACGCAGGCCGGCTTCAGCGCCATGGCCAACGGTGACTTGAACGGTGACGGCAACCTGTCGACGTTCTCCATCATCGGCACTATCCAGAGCGGCGCGCTCAACGTTGCGCCGGCAATGACCGAGGTCAACGCGGACGAGTAAATCGGTACTCTCCTGGAAGGCACGCGTGCCGGCTCTTTTGATAAGAGTCGGCATGTTTGCTTTTGTGCGGCGCCGCCCCGATTATCGGCGAGCCACGTGACAGACACCCGTCAGACTACCCTCGAACGCTGGGTCCCGTGGGTTGCCGGCATCGTCCTCGCAGCGCCCGTGGTCATCGCCCGGTACCCGCCGATGACGGACTTGCCGCTGCACGAGGCAACGGTGGGGATCCTCCGGCACTTCAACGATCCGGCCTATTTTCCACCGAATCTGTACGTCCACAATTTTGGACACTCCAACCAGCTCTTCTTCATCTTGGCCTGGGCGCTCTCGTACGTCGTCTCGACGGACCTCGCATGCAAGCTCATCGTGGCGCTATCGGTGATCGGGATCTGCGCCGGTGCCGGGCGCCTCGCAGAGCATCTTGGGGTGACCCGCTGGGCGGCGCTGATCGTCGCCCCCTTCGCGCTGGGTTGGACTTTCTTCTGGGGCCTCGTCGCAAACCTCCTCGCCCTCGGCTTGTTTTTTGCGGTCCTCCCAAATCTCGATCGCTTCGTCGCTCGCCCTTCGTGGCGAGGCGCGTTCGGGGCGATGGCGATTCTCCTCGGCCTGTGGTTTGCGCACCAATCGATGATGGTCATGGCGTGTGCTGCCCTCGTGATCCTCGCAGCGGGATATCCGCTGGCGCTCGCGTCAACCGGGCTGCGGCTCGCCCCCGCGCTCTTCGCGGTGGTGGTCACCTTCCTCGACGCTCGCTCGCAGGAGCCTCTCGTACCCGTCGAGCTCATCGTCATCCCGCCCGAGTTTGCTCCGCTATCGTCGAAGCTCGTGACGATTCCGGTGTCTCTCTTCGGAGCTCGCGATCGCGGCACGCAAGTCGCGTTCTTCGCCTTGGTGTTGGCGGCGGTCGGCTCGTTCGCGTACGCGCGTATTCGCGCACATGAGGGGACGTGGAAGCGGTCGCCTCGTGAATTTCTGGTGAAGTACCGCTTCGAGCTCGTGGCCGTGGGGCTCCTGTTCGGTTATCTCGTGATGCCTTTCAGCCTCCACGGCATAACGCTCATCTATCATCGCTTCCTACTGCCTGGCCTCGCGATCGGGGTCATCGCGGCGAGCCCGCGTCTGCCCCTCCGACCGCACAGGCTTGGGCGCCTCCTTGCCGGTCTACTCCCGGTCGCTGCGTTGCTCATCGTCCTGCCCGACTTCGCCGATTCAGGCGAGGCTTGCTCCGAGCTCGACAAGCTCCTCGCCGAGATCAAAAAAGGGAGCGCCGTCGCCCAGGTGTACTTCGGCGCGGGTCGCAGCGATCGCGTTTTCTCAACGGCCACCGTGGCGACGCGCGTGGTCGCCGAGCGCGGAGGTCGAGCGCTCTTTACGTTCTCTTTTTCCACCTACTCACCGGTTATGCTCCGGCCGGAATACGAGTGGATCGAGTCCCAGGTTCGAGTTTCCAAAGCTCCGTTGAACTTCCGCCCGTCGTACGATTTCAAGCACTACCGCTATGCGATCGTCCACTGCAACGACACGGCGTTCGCGACGACGATCGCCTTCGCGATGGCTCCCGAAGGAAGGCTCGTCGACGTCTCCGGCGAATGGTTACTATTCGAGTCGACGCTGCCCGTAGTCGCGCTCGACACTCCGGGGGATCGCGCGGTTCCGAATAATCCACGCCCAGAGTCGCTCTACAAGCGCTTCAAGAACATGTACAAACCAGCGGAAGCCTCCGTGGAACCGCCGCACCAGTAAGATTTCGATCGTGGAGCAGCCCGAACCTATCCGCCGCACGCCGTGGCACGTGGCTCTCGCCGTCGTCGCTCCGGCCCTGCTGGGATTTGCGGCGGGCAAGCACGCGCTGCTTGCGGCGTTCGATCCGCAGGCGCCAGGTCAGACCGCGCTGCTTGCCCTGCGGGCGATCATTCTTGCTTCGGTTGCTCTCGCGAGCCGCCCACGACCGGACGGAGGTCGGATCGTTCTCGTCACGGCCGCGCTGTTCGTGGGCTCCCTCGTCGCGCCGGGCGGCATCCTCGCCCTCGTTCTCGTCGGCGCGATCCTCGTCGTCCAACTGCCCGCGGTTCAGATCGATCTGCCCGGCGCGACCTCCCCGCGAATTCGCGCCGCGCTCGCCCTCGCCGTCGGCGGCCTCGTCGTCGCAAGCGCCCTCCGCTATGGGCATCCATCGTCGGCGCGCTTCCCGCGAAGAGAGGAAGAGCCCCGCACGAGCGCGCTCGCATGGCTCGAGGTTGGCAACCTTTACCGGGCGCGCTGGTCAGCGCTCGCGTGGGCAAAGGCCGAAGCGAAGGACCCCGGGGAAGCGTATTTCTTCATCGCACGTGTAGATCACGAGCTCGGGTACGAGGCAAAGTCGCGCAAGGCGCTTGAGAAGATTCGCGCCAGCTCGTCCTCGGAGGCCGCTCGCCGCCACGCGTCAGTCCTCCTCGGGGAGGTACCGTGATGAGCAGCACTGGACGGCCGCGCGAGCTCGTCCTCCTCGGGGCGGGGCTCGTCCTACTCGGGGCCTACGTCTTCCAGAACATGGATCTCCTCGCCGACTCCTTCTGGTACGTGGCGACGGGCCGCTTCGTCCTGGACGGCAAAGGATTTCCGGCGGTCGATCCGTTCGCGTTCTCCGCCGTGAAATCAAGGTGGATCGTACACATGCCGGCGTCTGTCGTGCTCTTCGCGTGGCTCGATCGTCACGCCAGTCTGTCCTCGCTCATTGTCGTCGCCGCGCTGGTCGAGACGTGCGCGCTCGGAACACTGTGGCTGAGGGCCGCGCGCTCCTTCGCAGGTCGTGTGGCGGTCTTCCCGCTCGTCCTCTTCGCCGTTTACCTGCAGCGCGACGATCTGTGCGCCCGCGGCCAGGTCTTCGGAGACCTCGCGTTCGTCGCGACGCTCGTGCTCGTGCAGCGCCTTAGAAAAGGGCAGGCCGTCTCGTTCGTCGTCGCCCCGATCCTCGGCGCGCTGTGGGTGAATTTTCATTCGTCATTTGCTCTGGGCGTCATCGTCCCAGCGATCGCCGCGGTTAGTCTTCTTTTCGAGCCCCGCAACGAACGTGGACCGCTCGCGTCGCTTCTTATTTTTGGCGCTACCCTCGGCCTGGGGACGCTCCTCAATCCGTACGGATGGGGGCTCGTGCGTGATGTCTTCGCCCTCGCGACCCACCCGACCACTCTTCGTCAACAGCTCTTCATGCCCCCGGACTTTGGGCGCGTGGACACCCTCGTTGCGTTCGGTCTGGGAGCGTGCGCGCTCGGCGCACGACGGGAAGGGAAAGTGGTCCTCGCCCCCGCCGACATGCTCCTCGTCGTCCTCCTAGCGACCGCTGCGGCGAGCGGAGTTCGCTATCTGCCTTACGTGGTCTACGTCTCGATTTTTTCTCTCGCGCCGGCGTTTGATTCGTACGCAACCGAGATCGTAAAGCGTTACCAGCGGCGCTCCGATCTCGCTATTTTTCCATCCGCTGCGCTCGCTCTCGCCGCGGCACTGTTCGCGCTTCGTGCTCCAAAGGACCCTTTCGCCCACGTCCCGATCGCGGCCGCAAATTTCGTCAAGGCTCACCCGCCCGACGGCAACGTCCTCAACGATTATCACTCCGGTGGGTTCCTCCTGTACGTATGGGAAGGGCACCCGAAAGTCTTCATCGATGGGCGCAGCTATCTCTACTTCAACGGCGTGTTCGAGGACGCCGAGACCCTCGCGCGCGTGGCTCCCGGGTACGAAGCGCTTCTCGACGCTTACGACGCCAAGACGGCTGTCCTCGAAAAAGGATCACCGCTGGCCGTTGCGCTGGTCGAACGACAGCGGTGGAAGCCGATCTTCGAGGATCGCTTGGCGGTCGTGCTCGAGCGCCCATCGGCGGCACCGATAGCGCCGTCTCAGAAGGGCCTTCCGTGACCACGCGACTCGGCGAGAGGTAAGAGATCGCCGCACGCAGCGGGCCCGAGGTCGTGAGCCTCCAGAGGATCCGTCGCTACGTCGAAGCAGCTCCACGCGCGCGCCCCCTCGGTGGCTATCAGCTTCTTCGTCCCGCGCATCGCGCCCCAGTTCCTGAACGCGCACGTCGTTAGCTCGCTGCAGTTCGTGAGGAAGACGCTTCGCTCGGGCGACGATCCGCCGCGAAGCAGGCTCGTCCCTGGAATCTTCGCGCGGAACGCTTGCAGTCCCCGTTCGTCCAAAACGCCCATCAGATCGAGAAGCGTCGGAAGCACATCGAGCGTGGTGAGAGGCGTATTTTCAAGGGCTCGGAGGGTCGTCTCCTCTTCGCCAGTGAGAGTCCCAGGGGGGGCGTCGATCCACGCGGGAACGTGAATCTCCTCTTCGTAAAGGGTGGCGGTGTGACCGAACACGCCTTTTTCGCGGAGCTGTTCGCCATGATCCGAAAGGAACATCACGACCGTGCGCTCTCCGAAAGGCCGGTTGCGGAGCGCGTTCATGAAGCGAGCGATGGCCCGGTCCTGGAGATAGATCGCGTCCTGGTAGCGGTTCTTCAGTCGCTCTTCGGAGCCGGGGCCGCTCGTAGCTTTGTCCTCAGGTAAAAAGGGAGCGAACGCCAAGTCGACCTTGTAGGGGAAATGGGTGTTCGACAGGTGGAGAACACCGACGAACGGCTCGCGGAGAGTCGCCAGGTCGGCCGTGACGAAGTCGACCAGCGCGCCGTCATCGGCGCCAACCTCGAGCTCCGCGTCGGGGTCGAGGAGGGTGGCGTTCACCGAGTGAGCGAGCGGCACTCCGCTCAGCCATGCGCCGGCGTTTCCGAAGAGAAGGTTCTGCGACGTCCAATACGCCGTGTCGAGCTTGGCGGCGTGCGCATACTCCCAAAGCAGCGGCGCCGAGTGTAACGCCGCGCGAGACTCATCGGGCGCGAGGCCGGCCCACATGACGGCCAGTGAAATGGCCGTCGTCGAGTCGACGGTTCGCATCTGCCGAAGCGGCAATCTGTGAGGGACGGCGGCGTTCGAGAACGGCGTGTACACGCAACCCTGCTCGTAACCGATGCAGGCGCTCGTTGCCCTCACCGACTCGGTGAGGATGAAGATCACATTGCGCGGGGTCGGTGGTCTTGCGGAGAGCGACGGCACTTCGAGAGGAGATCGCGGGCCCGGGTGAACGCTCGACACGCTGTCTTCCCGTGCCCAGCGTGCACGCGCAAACTGCCCTAGCGCGGACAGGTAGAGAGCGTCGGGCGTGGCTCCTTGTTCGCCTCGGGCTGGGGAAGCGAACAGAGCGACGACGACCGCCATAAGCGCGCCGTCTAGAGCCATGCGCGCGCCGCGCGACCCGCTCGGCCGAAGCGCTCGCCCAAGAATCACCAGCAGCATGGCCACAAGAAGCGGGGGAACCACCGCGAGCGCAACGGTGATCCGATCGCTCCAGAGCTGTTGCCTCAGGCTGGGAATCATCGAGGTCCCGACGAGCATCGATCGATGACTGAGGTAAGCGTGGTAGCGCTCGTACGTGTAGAATTGGGAACCCAGGGCGAACACGGCGCCTCCCACGAGCAATACGCGTGCAGCCCACGGCGCCACGCCGCGTCGCCCGGTGGACAGGACGAGGATCGTCCCCCAAACCGCGCCGCCGAGGGCCGCGCTGAGCAGATACATTGCCTTCTCGCGGAGCGTCAGGCGCGAGAGCATCTCCGGCCGTCGCGTGAGATCGCTGCATAGAACGGCGATGAACGGGATGGCCACCAGGAGGAACGCCGCCGATCGACGAGCTGGGCGACCGGGCGATTGTGAGCGCATTCGAAAGAGCCAAATAGACCAGCCAGCACCTCGTCTGGCAAGGTAACGAGATGCGGTCGGCTCTCTGGGTGCTGCTCGTGGTCGTCATCTGCGGCGCTGCGAACTACTTCGCCTTCGATCTCGATCGCGCGGGCTCGGTGACGTTTTGGATCATCATCGGACTTCCTTCCGTGCTCCTCGCCGCGGTCGGCGCGCTGTGGATGCATCGCCGCGGAACGCTCCGTACGAAGCTGCGGCCGGCGTGGGGAGACTTCGCGAGCGGACTTTCGTCGATGCTCGTCCTTTTTGGCTGCGCCGCCGCCGCAAGCTTTCTCCTCGTGCCATCGGGCGCCAGCAACTTCAGCTGGACACCAGGCAACTACGTCGCGCGCTTCTACGCGCAGCTCGGAGCTCCCTCCACTCTTGCCGCTCATCCGTGGTCGCTCGCCGGCGCGCTCATCGGGATAGCCGTGGCCGACGAAATGATCTGGCGCGGCTTCGTGACCGGGCTCCTGAACGAACGATTCGGCGCCCGCGGTTGGCTCTACGCCAGTGCGCTTTACGTCGCCGCGACGTTGCCATCGATGTGGTCTCTCCGTGATCCCTTTACGGGGCCGAGTCCCGTCCTTCTCCTTGCGGCTGTCGGCGGAGGCCTGGTCTGGGGGGCGCTCATGCGACGTCACCGGCGACTCGTACCGGGCATGATCTCGCACGCGCTCTTCTTGTGGTGCGTGGTCGTCGTCTTTCGACTGTGGGGGCCGAGCGTCTGACCAACGCCCGATCGTATTCTCGGATTTTCGCGCAAAACCCTGCATAGTTCGCATCACATGCCTGCTCCGTATGAGGGCCCTTCGCGGGAAGGCGAGCACCTCGCTGAAAAATATTTGCTCGGGAAGCGTCTCGGCTCCGGCGGCATGGGCGAGGTGTACCGCGCGCAGAACACGCTGATCGGTCGGTCGGTGGCCATCAAGGTTCTTCGCCGTGAGCACGCCGAGAACACGGAGGTCGTCGCTCGGTTCTTGCGCGAGGCGCGCGCGGCGAACATCGTGCGTCACCCAAACGTGGTCGACGTTCTCGACATCGGTCAGGACGCGATGGGCACGCCGTTCATCGTCCAGGAGCTCCTCGAGGGCGAAGACCTATCGGAGCACGTGGCGGGCTCGGGGGGCCGTTTGCCGGTCGACGAGGTGATCCGACTCTTGACACCGGTGGTCGAAGCCGTGGCGCTCGGACACGCCAAGGGAGTGATCCACCGCGATCTGAAGCCCGACAATGTCTTTCTCGCCAGGCAAGCGGGGAAGATCGTGCCCAAGCTTCTGGATTTTGGAATTTCTCAGATCGCGCTCGCGGCGGGGGAGCTTCGCCTCACCGCGGCGACCTTCTCGATGGGAACGCCGGCGTACATGTCTCCTGAGCACATTCGAGGCACGCACCTCGATGCGGGGACAGACGTGTGGGCGATCGGGGTCATGCTGCACGAGCTCGTCGCGGGACGACTACCGTTCCGGGGAGAAACGCAGGCATCGCTCTTCGTCTTCGTCTGCACGGAGGACGCGATCCCACTGCGCGAGGCCGCGCCCCATGCGCCCGCAGAGTTTGCCAGCGTCGTTGCCCGCTGTCTTCGTCGCGACCGCGCAGAGCGTTATGCGAATGCGGGAGAGCTCGCCAGCGATCTCCTCGCGCTGGGCGATCTCCACGCCGCCGTGCGCGTCCCGAGTATCGTGCCCCTCAGCCTCACACGCAGCGCTCAAAACCCTCTCAGCACGGCGGCCACCCTGGTCGTCGCCGAGAGACCGGCTCGTCCCGAAGTAGCGCCCCCGCCGCCCGTCGTTGCCGTGGCCGAGGCGCCTCCGTCCGCGCGCGACTCCGTGCTCGATCCGCACTTGAAATCGGGTCTCTCGCTGCATCCTTCGGCCCATCCGGTCCCTGTCGTCAGCCCGTCACGGCCGCGTCCGCTCATCGGCGTTCGGAAAACCGAGGAGGTGCCCCCTCCGGTCGATCCGCGGATCTCGGCGGGCGCGATTCTCTTCGTCGCGCTGACGCTCGGCGCCGTCGCTGCCGGATGGGTGTACGACGCGCTGAGTCTTGGAGATCTACTCGTGTCGCTCCGCACGATGGCGAGCGCTGCTCCTTTGGCGATCGGGGGCGTTCTGCTTGCGGGTGCGGGCTACGGAATCACACGTGCCGCGCCCTCGATCACGGACGACATGCGCATCAAGCAGTACAGCCGACTGCCTGGCGAGCTCGCTCTTGCAATGGCGCTCGGCGCGGCGATCTACCTGGCGGTCCGCTGCATCGTTTGACGCGGCGGTCGAGCAAGCCCGAGGTGACGACTATTTCGGAACGGGCGGGTTGACCGGGCCGTCGTCTTTTTGGATGCACGACGACAGGTCGAAGAGAAAGAACACGAACGCCTTCTCCTGCGCCGACAGACCGCTCGCGCACCCCGCCGCCGTCTTGCTCGTGTCAAAGTCGCGACCGGGAAAATCTGGGGTAACCACGCTGCCCGCGCCGATGTGCGCGTCTAGAAATACTGCTTTTCCGCACTGCTGATCGGGCGGACTGCCCACCGGGGCGTTGAAGGTGAGCACCTTGTCGGCGTTGCTCGAGGAGACCCAACTCTGCGCAAGCGAAGGGTTGACCTTGCTGACGTTGAAGAAGAAAGGCTCGAGAGGAACCTGCCCGTAGGTGCTCGATGCGCTCGTGGCCTGGAGCCAATCGGCGAGAGCCTTGCCCTTCGGAAACGAGGTGTCCACCGTGAAAGGCGCGACTCCCGCGGGGCCGCTTTCGGTGCCGACCCAGCCCGCGGTGGAAGGGAACGGGGCCGGTCCGGAGCGGAACCAGGTGTACTGGTAGTCGGTCCCGAAGACGCGGCCACCGCTGTTCACGTAGTCGAACATGGCCTGCCGTGCGGACACAGGCTTGTTCGCGAGGTTCTCGTTGCACTCGCAGGCGAGGATCACGAGGTCGTAGGCTTTGAGGGCAGTCGCGCTGCTCCAGAAGGGTTGCGCGTCGGTGACGCCGGCGGGGCCGCTTCCCCCGGCGCCCTGGAAGAACGTCACCTTCGTCGAACCGTCGACGCCGAACTCCGAGGGGGCGATGCCGATCTTTGGCAGGATGCACGCGATGGGATCGCACCCGCCGGTGGTGACGGCGATCTTTGGCATCTCACCCTCGGCATGCGAGCGGGGGAGCCGGGTCTGGTTGGGATCGGTGAGCGCGGTGTCCTTGCACTCGGTGACCTTCGGAACGACGACCTGTCTGCGCCACTTTCCGACCTGAAAAACGAGCGGCACGTTCACTCCGACCGGGACGTGCTCGAGCTTGAAATGACCCGTCGCGTCGCTCAGCGTGGTCACGATCGGCATGCCCGACGCAACGCTTCCGCACTTGTCGCAGCTCGCGCCCGACGGGATCGGATCGGGCGTAACCCTCGGGACGTAGACGATGACGTTGTAGAGCGGCAGCTCACCGTTCGGCGCGAACGCCGTTCCGCTGATCGACGTCACGCACGAGTTCGGCCCCACTCCAGGACCGAGCGCGTCGGCTCCGGCATCCATGTCTGCGTGGAAGCCTGCGCGTGTGCTAGTTCCGCAGCTGAGCGCTCCCACGAGCGCTCCTATGATCAAGCGTGAGAGCCGGTGCAAGACGGCGCTACTTGACGGGCGGCGGGGTCACCATGCCGTTGTCCGGCTGGATGCACGACGAGAGATCCATCAAGAAGAAGACAAAGGCCTTCTCGGCAGGATTGAGCTCGCCCGTGCAGCCCGCGGGGAACGACATATCGACGGCGTCGGACCCGCCGATGTGCGCATCCAGAAAGACGGCTTTTCCGCACTGATCTGCGGGGGCCGCTCCGATGGGCGCGTTGAAGGTGAAGACCTTGTCGGTCGAGCCGGAGACCCAACGCTGCGAGATCATCGGATTGACGCGCGACAGATTCGAGAAAGCCGTGGGGATGGGAAGCTGACCGACGGTGGTCGTGGCGTTCACGCTCTGCAGCCACTCGCCGAACGCCTTGCCCTTGGGGAACGTCATGTCGACGCCGTAGGTGCCGGTGCTGTCGAAGGGGGCGCCGCCGTACCAGGTTTGCGCGGTGCTCGGCAGCGGCGGGGGGCCGTCCCTGAACCAGGTGTACATATAATCCGTACCGAGAGCGCGACCACCGGACTTGAGGTATTCGTCCATGGCCAGGCGAGCCGCGGGAGGCTTGTTTTGCTGGTTCTCGCTGCACTCGCAGGACAGCATCGTCATGTCGAACTTCTTGAGCTTCGCCGCGTCGCTCCAGAAGTCTTGCGCAGGGGTCATCGATCCCCAGCTGGGGCCGACGCCGGCGTAGAAAATGACCTGCTTTTTGCCGATGTCGGCGTCGAAGCCGAACTCCGACGAGTCGATGCCCATCTTTGGACGCTTACGAGCGACACTAC